>JBCBKJ010000012.1:0-112538 GCA_038522085.1 Chloroflexota bacterium | reverse complement strand
CGTTTTTCATCTAGATTGGCAGCCGCTTTACCGGAGACCGATTGGATAGCGGCAATACGTTGATAAACATCCGCTGACATCACCCCAGCAAGCATGGCTTGACGTGCGTAGGTGCGCACCGCATACACGGCTCGATTGATACTCGTCAGCGCATAGCCTGCTTGCATCATCCACAATTGATACGCATTGGCTTCACCATGTGTCAGGTTTTGCCAGAGATCTTTTTCTGTAGAAAGTCGATACCCATAATCATCCGGTACATCGTCACCATAGATGAGATGCGCGAAGCGTTGTAAATCGCGGCGATAGGCTTTGAGCGTGTTGTCACTTTTGGTCGCATTGAATTTCTGGAAAGCCGTTTCATCTGCCAGTGCTTGCAAATCAGCACTGCTGATGCGTGGTTTCAAATTGTCGATTTCTGTTTTTTGTGGTGGTAAAAGCTCATGATCAGACATGGTGAAAACCCTCGTTAAATGAAATAATTGCATTTATTTCATCTATATTCTACCCCTAAATCATCCTCTTTACGAACTCAAAAACACAAAGGGGACTTATCAAAAAGTAATTCGAGTTTGACTTCTAATCCACGAAAGCTGTCATTTGTGATATAGTCAATTTACCGAATGACATATCCGAGATTTGCTTTGTCTAGGATCAGTAAAGTTAATAAATGTTGGATATTGAACTTGCCCCGTTTCGTTAGATACTAAATTTGCCTAAGCGGTCAGTTGCTCAAACTGCTCTGATGAGGTAGCCAAGTGCGGAATGGCGACAACACTGAGTGTGTGAGCGTATTCACTTATCCAATGAAGTGCCCTGCCTCAGCATGGGAAGGGTATTCCAACAAGGAGATAGTCGCCTGAGATGACAAACATTCAGTACCACGAGCGATCATCACTACCTTGTATGTTCCGTTTCTAGCTTGCTGAGCAGGAATCCACCCCAATGGAAAGAGAGCATCGCTGCTGTAAAAGGAATGTGCTTCAAGGAATCATCCAGACGATTCCCTATTTCTGTTTCTAAGATACGCGCTCTTTGAGGACGACGGATGGACGTACTCGCAACGGTTTCCAAGCCGTGATGAGCGCAGTGAGCATCGTCAGTGCCATGCCAAACAATATCATCACAATCGCTGTTGTTGGACGAATGAAAAGAATACCCTGCGATGCCTCTTGTGTGAGGATGATAAAACTAATCACAGCTTGAACCCCAATTAAGCCCATCAAACTAGCAATCAGACCAATGAGGCTATACTCCATTGCTAGCATGACCAGAATGTGTTTTTGTGTGTATCCGAGTGCTTTCATCAGACCAAGTTCAAAATAGCGTTCGAGCATCGCAAGGCTAACAACGTTGGCAATGAGCATGACACCTGCGAGTAATGCCAACCCAGACATTGCCAGCGCAAAACCCAGCAAATTCAAGAACATACCGTTTATCTCTGCCATGACATCGGATCGTGTTAAGGTCATGCTATTTGGGAATTGAGCGCCGATACTTTTGGCGAGTGTTGCTTCTTCATCAGCTGAAACCATCGCATAGATTGTGATATCGGAGATAGCAATGTCGAGACTATCAGCCGTTTGACTTGGCATGATAAGCGAATCAATCGGACTGATAATTGTATCGTCAATAACGCGATAGCGTCCTATGATAGGTAGTTGTATGTCATTATTAAGTATGACATCATCACCGATGGCAAGCGGTGAGCTATCAGCCACATAAAGCCCATTCTGTGTACCAAATTCTATTCCACCAACAATTTCAATATCCCATGTGTGTTGTCTAATTTGAACGGCTGTACCATCACGATGTAATGAAGTCACATACCGATAATCAACCTGTGTAATGGGCATCAATTCTACAATCTGAGATACAGTGTCGGTATCTGCATAAACGAGAATATTATAGCCTGCATCTGCGCTAGCATCACGCTCATTGAATTGGTCAATGCCGACCTGCACAACGGTCAGCGCAAAACCTAGTGTGAAAATCCCAACGAATAGCGCAATCATTGCAAACAGCATGGAACTAATACGTTTGCGCATGTTGTTACGCGCTATCCGCAACAAGTTAGAGCGTAACGTAGGAAGGACACGCAATATCGCCCACATCATGAACCAGATAATCAAACTCAGAAAGAGGAAACCAGCTATTGAAAATAGAACAATACCAATTCCTTCGATAACTGAACCTAGAAACAAGCCTGTCACCCCTGCAAATGGAATGGCTAGCAAGCCGTAAAAACCTAGTGATTGGAAACGTGTCTGCCATGTCCGTTGATTCTCCAACGTGCGACGAAAAATGACATTCGGACGCGTACGGCTAGTGCGTAAAATGGCATAAAAAGCGAAAATGATGGTCGTTGCAATCCCGGTTAGCATACTCGTTAAAATCAGTATCATGTTCAATTGCCATGTAACAAGTAACGTACTGATATTTGCAAATAGTTGGATGAGACCCTGCGAGAGTAAGAGCGCCATCACCACACCAAGAAAGCTCCCAATCAAGCCGATGAGCATTGACTCCAACACGAAGATGACTATCATATCGCGCTGTGAGTACCCCAATGCTTTGAGGATACCAACTTCGTTACGGCGTTGTGTCAGTAAGACCTGCATTGTGTTGGCGATACCGATACCACCGACAATCAAGCCGAGAACACCTGCGCCGCGCAACATGAAATCAAAGAATGCACCGGATTGACTTGGTGTTGTGGTCGATAAATCAACCTGCTGGATTTGCCCATTGAGTTGTTGTTTTACATGTTCGGGATTATCCGTGTTGATAACAACGTAATCTTGAATAGACCCACGATTCCCAAGTAACTGTACAGAGGTTTCCAGATTGTAGTAAATTCGGCTGCCTGTATGCTCTGGTGTATCACTAATAATACCCATTACTATCAAGGAAATAGTCGCCATTGTCCCATCATTTTGTGCAATGCGAATCGTATCACCGATGCTAATTTGATGTTTGCTGGCAAGGTCGCGGGTAATCAAGGCAGAACCGATTTCTTGTAACAGGTCGGTTGGGGTTACCTGTGCAGGTTGGCTGATGACAAAATCACCGACAAGCGGATATGTAGCAGGGTTTATGCCTATGCCTGATTGTACGAAATTAGCACGTCCATCATTCGCTGTTCGCATCAGTAAAAAGGGTGCTTGTTGAATATGACTATAAGAGGATATATCGCCTTTATCTTGCAAACTTTGTAAGGTTGTGAATATTTCTTGTGTGGGATTGCTCAGCCGTAAATCACCACCGAGCGACACACGTGGGTCACTCGTTAGTGTACGATCAATCGAGTCAGCAATATCTGCCATCGAAATGAGCGACATCACACCGAAAGCCACAGCTAACGTCGCGATGATAATTCGCTGACCACCGCGTTTGATACCATTCAACGCATAGCGTAGGAAAAACGTGTAACGTGTCATGGATCTATTCTCCTGAGGCGATGATAGCTTCATCAGCGCGAACGAGTCGCCCATCCACGAGGTGTAAGCGACGGTCTGCATAGGTCGCCACCTGTGGGTCATGCGTGACGACGACAATCGTTAAGCCGAGTTGCTTACGTAAATTAGTAAAAAGATCTAAAATTTGTGTGCCTGTTTCCGTGTCGAGGTTACCTGTGGGCTCATCAGCTAGTAGGATGCGCGGTTGTGTGACTAAAGCACGCGCAATCGCCACTCGTTGTTGTTGCCCACCAGAAAGCTGATAGGGACGATGGTGCATACGATCTGATAAACCAACTTTTTCCAGCATTTGCTTGGCTAAGTGTTTTGCTTTATCAGCTTGTGGGTGGACATAAAGTGGCAGTTCCACATTTTCGAGTGCTGTTAGACTTGGAATAAGGTTAAAAGACTGAAAGATGATTCCGACTGTTTGATTGCGAATGCGTGCGAGTTGATGTTCGCTCATGTGGGTGATGTCGGTTCTATCGAGGTGTAACTGTCCATCAGTGGGTGTATCAATCCCTGCGAGTAAGCCTAACAGCGTTGATTTGCCCGACCCTGAAGGACCTGTAAGGGCAACCCATTCTCCTTGCGCGACTTCAAACGAGATACCTTTTAGAATTTCTAGCTGTTGGTCACTGAGCGATAGCACTCGTGTAAGATTTTCTGCTTGTATCATTTTCATGTGAGCTATTCCTGTATTAAATCATCAGTTTCGCTCATGATGCTATCTGGAAGTTGTCGCAGAAGTATCGTAAAAGTGTCGCAAAAGTGTCGCAGATTAGTATATACGCGGGAGTTTAACCATGAAGCAACTCCCACGCCCGACCTCACTCTGTACAGAAACATCACCCAGCATGGCTGTGACCATCTCTTGCACGAGTGCCAACCCTAACCCTGACCCTGTACTATCGTTAGCGCGATTCTCTGCCGAGCGATAAAAACGATCCCAGATATGCGGGAGGTCATCGGACGCGATGCCTTCGCCTGTATCATGGACTGCCACACAAACCCATTTTGTGTCTGATGCCACACTCACACGAATAAGTCCACCAGGTGAGGTATGGCGAACGGCATTGCGTAGTAAGTTCATGATAATCTGCTCAACACGCTTAGCATCCACGATCACGAGTGGTATCTGCGGTTGATACGCTAGGACAACATCAACTTTTTTGGATTGCCATGCTTGCTGTTTGAGAGCTTGTACACAACTCTCTAAAATCGGGCTGATTTCAGTTGGTTCTAGCTGATACGGTAACTGATTGACATCGGCACGCGCTAAGGTGAAAACATCATCTATGAGATGTTGCAAGCGTAACGTTTCGCGCTCAATAATGTCGATTTTATCTGCGTTATCAGATGAGGTAAGTGTTTCTAAATAACTGCGAATAATGGCAACAGGGGTACGCAACTCATGTGACACATTCGCGAAGAGTTGTTGCCTTGCCTCTAGCAATTGACGCACTGCATCACGCTCTCGCTCTAATTCACTACGGGCTTGCACAAGATCATCCATCATGTGATTAAAATCAGCTTGGAGTTGAGAAATCTCGTCTTCGCCTGCTACCTGTGCGCGAGCATCATAGCGTTGCTCACGCACCTCATGAGTCACTTGTATGAGATTATCTAAGCGTCGGGTGATGCCCCGCGCCGTAAAATATGAGAGTAAACTTGCTGGAATAAGCACAATAAAGAGTAGCACCCCTGTCATAATCCCAAAGAAACCACCCACAGCTATTAAAAGTGAAATCGTATTAACGACGAAATCTGACGTTTGTAGTTGTCTGTAAAGGTCATTGGTTGCGAGGTTTATGATCATCAACAATATAAATAAGATAAGCATCGTCAGCAAGACAAGGCGTAATTGTGCGTGGGTAATATCCCACAGTAGGCGACGGCGACGCATGGCTGTCCATTGGGCAGATACGCGCGCAAAAACACGCACAGCAATATGTGATACGAGTGCAATGCCACTGAAAGTACGTAGAACAATCGGCTCTAGCAAGGATATACGTTCAGGTGCGAATAAGATGAGCAACGCAATTCCTAGTACAAACAGCATAGCCGATGCGAGGAAATGCAGTATTTCTAGGAATAGACGTTCGCTCCAATGTCCTGATGGCAATTCGCTTAAGAAGACAAATGCCAGTATACCACCAATAATGACCATAATTGAAGCGACACTCTGAGGGCGTGTGTCGAAGTGACTCAGGGCGAATACTGCAATAATATTGAATACCAAGCACCCTAAATAGGTTCGTGCAGGGTTGAAATGCCATAGAAATTCAATTTTCATCGGATAGCCTATAACCCACACCCCATACCGTTTCTATCGCCTCACCTAAATCACCAAGCTTTTTCCTCAAACGCAAAACTGCATTATCAACGGCTCGATCACCGCCAATGTAATCGACATCCCATATAGTATCTAGTAAATATGCGCGGCTAAATGCCCGTCCGGGATTAAGCAACAAGAGACGTAACAAATCAAACTCGGTTCGACTCAAATCTAATATGTCATTATCTAATGTGACACGATAGGCTGTAAGGTCAAGCTGGAGTGTGCTGTAGGTGATAAGTTTGGTCTGTTTCGGTTGGCGATCTTGCTGGAGTGTTTGCTCAATCAGTTCAACTCGACGTAACATGGCTTTCACACGCGCAATCAGTTCACGGTTGCTAAAGGGCTTCGTGAGATAATCATCTGCACCCACTTCTAAACCCATCACTCTATCCAGTTCTTCACTACGTGCTGTGAGCATAATGACAGGGGTTGCGCTATAGTGGCGTATCTGACGCAGAACTTCTAAGCCATCTAGTTTAGGCAACATCCAATCTAAGATAATCAAATCAGGTTGTTCACTAGCATGAATTTCGAGAGCTTGTAAACCATTCATCGCATGATGAACGCTAAAACCAGCTTGTGTTAGCTCTCGCTGAATATTTTTTGCGAGAGCATTCGCATCTTCGACCAGTAGAATTGTGTGTGGCACGCTTTATATCTCCCATGAATTATGAACACCCAAAGTAGCATTTTTCTGGTCAATAGGGAAGCATATTGGAGTCCAACTATGGGAGTAGTTACGAAATGAATAGTAAAGATGACTATTCGCCAACATAATGATTAGAGCAGAACAATACGAAATACATTGTGTCCCGTTCAGCACGGTAAAATAGACTTGTCTTCTTGGCATCAATCCATTTTCAAGCAGGTAGTACTAGTCCCCTTTCTTATTGGACTGTAATCGAGTGGTCAATGAGCGAACTTGTATTGTTTTGAGTTGTTATTGAGATCATCTAATCTATTGAACACATAGCAAAACATTCCATTAACAAACTTGCACGAGAGTGACGATAATCAGCTCAGAACCTGACGATACCCCTTTGTAAAGGAACTGTTCACTGCTGATTGTCGTTACCGTGCTGTAGTGTGAGCATGTCTTACCATATCTGTAAGGTCAGTCAGGGGAAAAAGATGCACATTCATATCAGCACATCGCAACCAGAGAGTATTTTTGCCAGCAAATTAGCCACTCAGTTGAGCGCATGGGGCTACAGCAACGTGCCCTTAGCGAACGCGACAATTGTTGTCGGCATCTTGACGCCGGATAATCTCAGCCACACCCCAACGGTGCAAACATGGGAACATGCCCTCTCCACAGGCAAGCGTCTCGTGTTGCTCTGGGCAAATGATATTGACGAAAGCCAACTCTCCGCCCGCCTCCTACGTCTACAACGCATTGATATGCGCCATGATGATGTCGCCGGCTGGGAACACTTAGAAGCCATTCTCGCCTCACAAGGGAAAATCATCCCTGAAACCGTTGAGGCGACCCAAACAGGAAACACAGTCTCCACCCAACACAACACCAACCGCGCCCGCATGCTTGAAAAAGTCAAAGTCTTCTGGATTGATGGCGTGCTGGAGCAATCCGTGCATGGTGTCGCGCTGATTGAATTAGGCATCGCACAAGATGATGCACAAGTCGAAAATCCTTGGGAAACCGTCCTGCGTCACGAGGCGTATGGTGATTATCAATTACCGACCAGCGCCAATATCGCAGATATCTATCGGGAACTCGGCAACGAAATGTTGATTCTCGGTAATCCGGGCAGTGGTAAGACAACCACCCTGCTCACCCTTGCACAAGGCTTATTAGAACAAGCCGAAAGCGACAGCACGCAACCCATACCAGTCATTTTCAATTTGTCCTCATGGGCAGATACGCGCAAATCACTCGCTGGCTGGCTAGTCGATGAACTAACGAGCAAATATCAAGTCCCGCGCCCCACAGCGAAACAATGGGTCAAGGCAAACGCCCTCTCACTTCTGCTAGATGGCTTAGACGAAGTAGACAGTCGCTTTCGGGATGAATGCGTGCAAGCTATTAATGCTTTTCAAGTCGCGCATCCGTCTGTGCCGATGGTCGTCTGTAGTCGCACCATGGATTACGAAGCATTGTCAAATCGTCTGCGTCTGAATGGCGCAATCGTTCTGCAACCGCTTGATGACGCACAAGTAGACCGTTATCTAGCGAGTTTAGGTGGCAAAATGCAAGGCGTGCGTTCCGCGATGGCACAAGATACCAGCTTGCGTCGTTTAGCAGATAGCCCCCTCATGCTCAGTATTATGACACTCGCCTTTTACGATTTACCCGCCGATGACTTGCCCGTTTTGGATAATATCGACGCGCAACGTGACCGCCTCTTTGAAACCTACACCAAGCGCATGTTCGAGCGTCGTCCAGCAGAGACGGCTGGCATGAAACAAGGCGAATTACTACATTATCTCCGTTGGTTAGCGGGGCGCATGGTCGAGCGCAAGCAATCCGTGTTCTACATCGAAAATCTGCAATCCGACTGGGTAGATGGCGATTGGTCACGGGCGCTCTATAGCATCCTCGGACGCTTGGCATTCGGCGCATTGGGGGGTTTCTTCATCGGTGTGATTTGCTTGTTATCCATTCTGCTAGGTCTAGGTTTAACAGGTGAACTCAACACTGTTGATTTTATTGATAACACCCGCAACCTTGTCTCAGGTGTGGTCGCCACACTCGTCATCACAACAGGCTTAGGCGCACTCGTCTTTGCGATTGCAGGCGTGCTATCACTCGCCGTTGATTTGATGCCAACAACCTTTAAGCCACTCGGCAACTATAGCAAACGCTTCTTAGCCACCACGCTTGTAGGTGCAACGCTCGGCTTACTGGGCGGGGTTTTACTCTACAGCGGTGTTCTTGTCGTTAATTGGATTCAGGACTACAGCGAATTCCATCGCTTTTACTACAACGACACAACTTACTACCATGCCACAGCATATGCTTTATGGCTTGCTGGATTCAGCTTATGGGGAATCGGGTTTGGCGCATTCGGCGGTGCAGTGAGTGCAATCGTCGGCACAGCACAAAATATGCTGACCTCTACACGCGAAGAAGACGCCGACTACAGCGATGTCCTATCACTCTACAACACACCTACCCCATCCACACGCGATTGGCGCGATATGTTACCTCAATCAGTGGGTATCGTGTCGCTAAGTGTGATGACAGGTTTCCTGACTGTTATTATGATCTTGATGGCAGTCGCAATTTTCTTGCAAGATTTGACCCTACTCACAGACCCTTTCACGCACCATTTTGATGAGACAATTGAAAGTAGCATAACTATTTTTTGCGGTAGCGTACTGACTGCCCTATTTCTCATCATGATGACTCTGGCGAGCCGTAAATATCGTTGGCTGAATATCTACGTCATCGCAGGCGCAGGGATTCCATTCTTCATAGCATCTATGATAGGCATTTACGACCTTGTTGAGTCTATGGGCAATAGTTACGGTTACAGACCATATGTCATAATTGATATGTGGTTCTGGTCATGGAGTTTGGTAGCCATTGCTAGTGGTGGCTTCATTGGTGGCTTAATTGGGCGCATCACCGACGACATCGTGAGTGCAGAAGCATTGCGTTGGTCATGGAGTTGGCGCTGGACAGCCGTTGGTGTCGGCGCAACCATCGTATTCAGTTTGTTCTTCTTGTCAGATGATTTACGAAGATTACAAGATTGGACAATTGAATGGGAGCAGACTGCTCAAGAACGCATAGAAAGGAATGAGGCAGTCATAAATAACAACAGTGCCGAACTCATACTCCTACGCGCCGAGTACGAGCAACTAACGACACAATACACACAAGCTGGTTTTGAAAATGCCGTCCATGATTACTTCCTTGCAGATTTCCATCTCATGGAACGGTATCCATCCTACTGGGAGTTGCCCGCATGTACCTACAATCACACGGTAAGTACCTACTCACGCTATCATCCACAGTTCACTCAGTATGGTAACTGGGAAAATTACCAAGAATTCTGGACAGCAGAGCTTGATGATGCGGCAGGACGTCTATCAGACATGGGTCTCAGCGATACGGAAATGACACATATAGCCAATACCTATGAAAAAATTACCGTCTGCGAAGATATCAACGCACAAGTAGAACGTGATTCACACTGGAACTATCGTCGCCATGTAAAAGATGGCATTTACGAAGGCTTGCTCATCAACTTACGCATCGCTCTGACGATTGGCTTATCCATCGTCATTGGTGGTGGCGTGGTCGGTGGCTTACGCAAAACTGAAATGGTTGAAGTTCGTACCGAACCCAACTCTGGTATGCGGCGCACTGCCATCACTGCCTTGCGCGTGTTGGTGGCTTTCGCGGCTGTTGGCGCGAGTGTCGGCATGCTGGTTGGTTTCCTCCTCTGGACAATCCCACAAGCTGATACTGGCTGGTCGCAAACTACCTACGACCATGTGATAGCGACTAGCGTCACGACCGGGTTAGCAATTGGGCTTGGCTTAGGCGTGTTGTTCGGTGGCATTGATGCCGTCATCAAGCATGGCGTCCTGCGTGCCTTCCTGATGCGCAAAGGCAATATCCCATTGAACTATGCTCGTGTACTCGACGCGGCATCCGAACGGATTCTGTTACGCAAGGTCGGCGGGGGCTATATCTTCATCCATCGCTACCTACTGGAATACTTCGCTTCGCAAGAGACAGGCAAGCGTAAGCGTAAAACACAGTAGCAAGGGCTAGGCTCTAAAACAAAAAACGAGGCGCACATTATCGCGCCTCGTTTTCGTTTAGCTACACGCTCTGCAAAAAGTCGATGATGACGGGTGTGGTTTTATCTGGCATTTCCGTCTGTGGGTAATGCCCTGCCCCATCAATGAGTGCCAATTGTCCGCCTGTCTTTTCCACAATAAAATTCGCTTCGCCAACAGGGTCAGGGAAATCAGGGTCGGCTGTCCCCATGACAACGAGCGTGGGTGCTTGAATCTTCGTTAATCGGCTCTCAGATGGTTGACGGGTTGCAGAGCTATACGCCTTCACCGCATCGAAACGCCCTTTTCCTTTGAGGCTGGTTATCAATGTATCCATGTATGCGTCAAAGTCATCTGGTTTCTGTGCTGGATACATCGTCGGATAGAATGAACGCCACACCTGCACACGGAAAGGACTATTCATGACAAGCTCCATCATCATTTTCATAAGCGGGTTCGTCTGTGGGTCACGGACAAATGCGCCAATGAGTGTTACCGATTTCACCTGCGAATGTGCTTCTACCGCCGCCCAAACAATCGACGCTGGCGAGAATGATGTACCAATCAAATGGGCAGGTTCGCCACCAAAGTGCTGTATCAGCGCCAAAATATCCTCACCAACAGATGGCACATCATACACTGACCAGCCAGCAGTCGATTCGCCTTGCCCGCGTAAATCGACAGCAACCGCATGATAACCGGCTTTAACCAATTCCGGCGCGAGAAAGCGATATTCCTCTCGCAATGCACCCATGCCAGGCAACATGAGAACCAAATCCCCCGTCCCGCCATAATCGGTATAGGCTAACTTGCCCTCTTTATGTGTCATGTATTGCGTATTCATAGTGATGTACCCCTCCGTTGATTACTTATAGATAGTAGCCATTTCTCAAGACTATCATTGTTAGCCTTAAACCACTATCGTAAACGTTAACTCAATACACAGACAATTAGATATGTTTATACACAATTATGTACATTAATGAGCAGTCAAGAGTTCTTGTCTGACAAATCATTTGCGCTCTCAGGTTTATTCAGATAGTATCCATCATAAGAGCGTGGACATAAGGTTGCACTATCAAAACAGTCAGTGCGTAAAATCCAACCTGTCTTGAAATTGACTCTCCCAACAAGCGTCGAGGTTATCTCGATAAGCCATAGATGGGCTGTCATCAATGTTTCAAGTAATCCCGAACGCTTTTGCTGACGGGATAGAGGCGGTTGTAGTTTCGCCAGTACGGGTTTTACCCGTATAAACCAGTTGACTGTACATATATGTACATAAAACTTGGAACTATACGTGCTTTTCGCCTAAATGTCACGAAGAAGTTATATAAATATCCGTTACAATAAACAAAAGGAGTTAGTGGAGAAAGTAGATTGCAATGAGTGAAAAATATATCACTACGCAAAAAGAACTTATCGCACACATTGAACGCGATTGGAATGCACTCAATCAGTTTTTAGATAGCTTGTCAGATACACAGTGGACAACCATCCAAAACGAAGACGGCTGGACGATTAAAGACCATGTAGCCCATCTAACAGCATGGGAAAATTACGCACTAGCATTCATCACAGGCAAACCACCACACGAAGGCTTAGGCGTATCTATAGAAACCTACTTATCAGAAGATGTTGAGGCGGCGAATATCGTCATCTATGAAGCACATAAAGACGATTCGCTAGAAAGCGTGCGGGCTAATTTTCAGCGGACACACGAAGCACTGCTGGCAATAATCACTGCCCTGACTGATAGTGATGTCAATAAGCCATATAAGCACTATCAGCCAGATTTAGATGCTTCGTTCGTAGAGATGCCAGCAATGAACGTTCTCTATGGCAACACCGCGCACCACTTCCGCACGCATCAGGCATGGATGGAAGCGATGTTTGACCATGACTAAGCATTAAACATCATGAAATGGCATACAGCGTAAAGCCCATGTAGCCGAGCAAGAAACCTAACCCTTCGATACGCCCTAGTACACGATCCAGCACAAACGGCAATAGCAACATGCTAAAGCCGAGCATCACCAGCGCATCGACTGTCGCAACTTGTTGAACAATTTCAATGGGTTGAAGAAGCGCAGATACGCCCAGAATGCCCAATATGTTGAAGATATTAGAGCCTACAATATTACCAATAGCGATGTCGCTCTGTTTGCGCCATGCGGCAGTGATAGAGGTCACGAGTTCTGGCAAAGATGTTCCTAGAGCTACTAGCGTAATGCCAATGACTACTTCGCTAACCCCCACATTACGAGCTAGTTCAGTCGCATTGCTAACGGTCAACTGCGCACCGATGACGAGCAAAAGCATACCGACGAGCGTGCGCATACCTTCTTTAAGACGCCCAACGGTTACAGGCTGGTCGGCTGACGCATCCCCATCTGTTTGCTGTTCTTGACGTGAGGCAACCAGCATGAAAGCTGTGAAAAGCACAAGCCCGATAAGCAATACGCCACCTTCGCCTCGCGTGAGGGTGTTGTCATTGAACATCCAGACAGCAAGCAAAGTAACGAATAACATAATGGGGATTTCGCGGCGTAGCATAGTAACATGTACGCTGACGGGGTAAATGAGCGCACTCAATCCTAATATCAAGCCGATATTCGCAATATTCGAGCCAACCACATTCCCCACAGCGATGTCGGCTGACCCGCTGAGTGCCGCACTAATACTCACGATGAGTTCTGGCGCAGACGTACCAATAGCAACGATAGTAAGCCCGACAACCAGAGGCGATACCCCCGCAGACTCAGCCAGCCGCGATGCGCCCTGCACCAGCTAATTACCCCCTAAAAACAACAAGACCAAACCACTCAGCAATCCGATAGCGAGCAGCATATGTGTATCCCAAACCTCTCAAAATAAAATGGATACATTAATGATACAACAAAGCACATTTTCGATAAGATGGAATTGTATTAGAGATGCCAGTAATACCGCAGATGTCAGGCATGAATCGACGCGATGTTTGAGTAGGCATACAAGGTATGTCAGAAATATCACATAACTACCTTACACAAACAAGACTCATATAGTTTATTGGTAGATTATACGTACCAAATACTGTTGTTTATGAGGATGTGTAACGATGTCTGATCAAACGAAGCAAGGGACTGGTATTTTTGACCGTCTAAATTTGACCGTTGTTTTCGTAGCTTCCCTTGCGACAATCTTTGCGTGTGGCGTCACGCTATTGTCATTTTTGGATGACAACCGTTTTATTATCATAAATCCACCTACCCCAACACCATTACCTACTGTACCACCACCGCCTCAAATAAGTTTAGCTATCCAATCGGTTGAGGCATTCAATATCAGCGATGATATTTGGACACAGTCTGGCTATGGTTCGGATGAGCTTTTCTTACAGTACGGTATGCGCGAAATCGGTGTGACAGGCGAACAGACCACAAATGCCGTGTTTGATACATGGGAACAAGACAACGTAGAAGCGCGTGATAGCTTTTCAACTGGTTTTGAATTGCTAGCGTTAACCATCACACGAGGAAATTCAGTTCAGGTCTTTATTCAATTACAAGAGCTTGATCAAACAGCAGCGAATACAACGAGGCTAGAAGATGCCTGTGACGATTTCCAAGATGGCTGGAGTATTCTCGGGTGTTTCATTGAAACCGGATTGACTGATAACACAGATGATTTGATTGGTAGTGTAAACCTCACCCTATCTGAGCGCGAGTTGAGCAATTATACGCTTGCCTCTTCCACGGAACAAAGATTTTACTGGACAACAGGCGATTCAGCCGTGGACTATGATGTAACCTATCGTTTGCAGTACCAACCTTAGATGGCAGATTTATGAACCCAACAAGGCGTGGTTTACACAAAATAATCAAGCCTTGTTGGGTTCAATTCATTGCCGTTTATTTGCCCAATCGCGCAACCACATATAAAACGCCACCAGCACCATCACAATACTAGAGATAATGACACTGAGAGCCATTGCGTTACTGCGCTCATTGAGGTCAGCTTGATTGAACAGGTCGATAGCCATCACAGGCAAGGCTTCGGGATAGCGCACGCCGAGTATCTCCGGCACTTCGTATGCACCAAACGTGAATGCGAAGACAATCACACTCGCGGAGAGCAAGGCAGGCAATATGAGCGGGAGCGTCACATAGCGAAAGCGTTGCCATTGATTTGCGCCTAAGTTGAGCGCGGCATCTTCATAATCTTTACCGAGTGATTGTAAGACAGCCAGCACGATAATCCCGATGAACGGCACTTCTTTCCAGACATAGGTGATAATAATGCCCAGACCCAAGCTATCGCGCACCAGAATCGGAAATTCATTTGGGCGTTCAATAAAACCAGCGGCGGCTCCGGCACGCGCCAGCAAGCCACTCTGCGAAAGCAAAAAGAGCATCCCAATCGCCGCCACCAGATGCGGAATCGGCAAGTTGAATTGCAACATGAACGACGCTGTCCGCTGTCCAAAGCCGGTTGAACGAATTGTCAATGCAATCAACACAGCAAGTACGGCTGAAATCACCGTGCTGGCAATGCTAATCCAGAACGTAAAGCATAACCCAACCCAAAATTGCTGAGTATACTGCTCCCCAAATAGCACCGTATGATACGCATCTAGCGAAAACGTGGTGTTGCCGATACGTGGATTGTAACCAAGGCTGACAATCACCCCATACAACAGCCCACCCCCGAACAATAGCAGGATGACTGCTAAAGTGGGGGTGAGCATCAAAGGTATCCGCCAGCGTTCCCACCAGCGCATAGGCTTAGTCTCCTAAGAGGACATTTTGTTCCCAACCATCTTCGATAGCGGATTGGGATTCCGGTGCCATATCCGGCGCGAATGCCGCTTGTAAATCTGCCGCATCTGCCGCGCCTTCACCGAGTAAAGTCAGGGATTCTTCCAAGATAGCAAGTTCTTCTTCGCTCACTTGCGTCAGGTCAATCGCATAGCCCAAGCCGAAGCCCGTTTCCGGCAAGATGTGCCCTGCTTGACGGTCTGGGCGCAAAATCAGATTAGCGAGTACCATCGCGGCGGCGGGATTACTGGCGTTAGATGGAATTGCCACGTAGTTGAAATCACCAATCGCGTATTCATCAAACACGAATGCCCGCGAGGTTGGTGGGATGAGTCCCGCTTCAATGAGTGGACCTGCCCCAGCCGTTGCTTGCGTCACCGTGAAATCGACTTCGCCGTTAGCGAACAATTCGTGCAATTCGTTCTCGGTTGCTGGATAGGTTTCGCCCTCGCGCCATAGATTCGGTTCCCATGTATTGAGCAAGCTCCACAAATTAGGTGAATATTGGTCGAAGAGTTCTTGATTCCATTCGCCTGTCCATTGGTCAACGCCCCCACTCACATGATAGAGAGCTTGCTTGACAAAACGTGTCCCTTGGAACGCGCCAGGACCCGGTGCAATGTAGGTGAAGCGTCCGGGATTTTCTTTAATGTAAGTTGTCAGTTCATCATAATTGCTCGGGAGGTCTTCTTCGCTTATGCGTGCCGTATCGTAGATGAGTTGCAGTTGTGCGCTACTCCATGGGCTTTCATAGCCTTCTACAGGCGTCCCAAAATCAAACGCCACAGCCGGATTTTCCCAATCGACAAGCGTGCTATTCGGAATCTCTTCCGCCCAAGGTCCATAGAGTGCATCTGCTTGGCGCAACGTGAAGAAGTTTTCACCGTTAATCCAGATGAGATCAACCGAGCCATCATCCACGCCTGCTTCGAGTTCGTTCAAAACGAGGTTCACCGCATCAGCCGTGTCTGCTAAAGGTACACGGTTCAGCGTAATGCCAAATTCTTCCTCAAGGGGAACACCGTAAAATTCATCTACAAATTCGTTGATAGCATCGCTACCACCCCACATATACCAGTTGACCGTTGTCCCGCGTGCCGCTTCCAACACAGCGTCCCAATTATCAAATCCCGGTGGAGCAAAAACATCATCATCGGCGGCATCATCCTGAGCAAACGCGCCAATGCTCATGAGCAATAAACTGACTAAAAAGAGTGTCCGTGTGAATTTATGTAACATAGTGACCAAATTACTCCTCATTTTTGGTAGACAATTCAAATGTTGTCTTTCAATATCTGCGAACGCCATTGTTGGCGTTCCTACAAAAACGGATTGAATGTAGGGACACGCTTCTGCGTGTCCGTCAACTCGCTTGATGCTAAACATGTGGCAAATCACGTTCCAGAACGGAATCAATCAAGATGGTCAAGCGCCCAAACCATCCGTTGTAGGATAGTAATGACAATCATTATACCCATAATTACGAAAAGCCACGTTAAAAACGACGGCAACAAGAAAAACAGGGTATAAAACACAATCGTCTCTGTGCCCTCTATCAGACCATCAGGCATCGTGACGCTCGTCATTTCCCCAGAAGTCGATGCCCCACGATTACGTTTTTCCAGCAAAGACGATAAATATGTCCACGATGCCATATTGACGTAAAACGCACCCAACATGAATGTCAGCGCAATATAAACACTCTGTTCGTTAACCGCCAGCGCCAAGCCAATCGGCACTAGCGCATAAACAGTGGCATCAACCATGATGTCGATATACGCGCCGATATCGCTCTGCTTATTAAAGAGTCGTGCCACTGCCCCATCCAAACCATCGAACACCCGATTGACTAGCCATAAGCCTAAGCCCAGCACGTACATACCCTGCCAGCCAGCAACAGCCGCACCAATCCCTATCACCCCGCCAATGAGCGTGAGTTGCGTCGGTGTAAAATGCTCCCCGACAGTCCGTGCAACAGGTGTCAGAACATCTTCTTTGACATAGCGCAATTGTTTATCGAGCATAGTTACATTCCTGCTGTATTTGCTGATAATACTTACGTGTTCGATAAGGTGTTTGGATGTTTTTGTTACCCTCAACCCTTAGTTCTACATCACGTCAGAGCATTTTAAAGTCCCCTCTCCACAAGCGAAGCGCGAGGGGAGGGGATTTAGGGGAGGGGTTAACTTTTACCGGAACAACACATTCGACGCCACTTCAATTACGCGCCCAGATGTGCCTTCAAACAGTTCTTTCAAGCTGAGCTTCGACGCCGCTTTTTTAGCAACATCGCTGTAAGTCGGATACGCATGAATCGGACCCGTGATACTCCGTAGACCGTCGCCATTTTGTAGTGCGTTGGCGTACTCTTGAATCATCTCGCCAGCGCGGGCGGCAACGATGGTCGTGCCAAGTAATGTCCCGCTACCTTGATAGACAATCTTGATGAAACCATCGAGGTCTTTTTCTGCTTGCGAACGGTCTCCCTCGGTCAGTGGCAAGACAAATACTTTCGCCTTGTCGCCTAATTTCTCGCGTGCTTCTTTTTCTGTCATACCAACCTGTGCAATTTCTGGGTCAGTGAAAGTTGTCCAAGGAAATACATCGGTGTGTCCATTGCCTTTAAAGATTGGCACCATGATATTGCGTCCAGCGACAGCGCCTTGAAAGCCTGCATAATGCGTGAGTTTTGGACCTGTCGTAACATCACCAATAGCGTAGATATGCTTGACGTTCGTTCGTAGATGTTCATCAACTTCGATGCCTCGTTTGCTATACTCGACACCTGCTTTATCTAAGCCCAAGCCTTCAACTGTCGGCGCACGCCCAATCGCTACCAGCAACATATCGCCTTCGATACTACCATTTTCGCGGGTATGTGCTGTGAAGGTATCCCCTTCACCTTTTTCGAGTTTATCCACATAATCCTCAACGATTGTCACGCCTTCACGCTCGAATACTGTCTTGATGGTCGTTACGGCATCACGGTCATCACGGGGCATGACATCCGCACCAATGACCGTGACTTTCGCGCCTAGACGATTATACGCTTGTGCCATTTCCATACCAATTGCACCTGCCCCCATGATGACGAGGTGTTCCGGTAAGCGTTCGTTGTCGAAGAACGTTTCGTTGGTGAAATAGTCAATCTCATCCAAGCCTGGAATTGGGGCAATCAATGGGCGTGCGCCTGTCGCAATGACGAAATTTTTGGAGCGTAATTGGCGTCCGTTGACCTCGACTGTGTGTGGGTCAATGAATTGTGCATAGCCTTCAATGACTTCTACGCCTCTGTTTGTGAAGACTTCCGGCGTTTCACCTTCATAGACTTCGTGAATTGCCCGTTTGACAAAGGCTTTCACTTTGGTCATGTCTACTTGCGGGGTCACAGGCACAATACCATAGTCATCAGCGACACGCATTTCATGGGCAACTTTGGCGACCTTCAGTAGGGCTTTACTTGGGACACAACCAACCCATGTACAATCACCACCGAGATGTGCTTTCTCGATGAGGGCAACCTTCGCCCCAACCTCGCCAGCAAATGCCGATGCAGTGAGTCCGGCTGCCCCACCGCCAATGACAACCATTTTATATTCGTCGCTCATGCTTGCTCCTTATCTGTGTGCAATTCAATGTAAGTTTCAGTGTTATCTGCTTGTGCCTCTCGGCGTTTGATAATGCGCGAAATGACATACGAGCCCAGCCAAATCAACGCGGAAATGATTAAAATAAGCGGGTCAAAATCAAACCGTCCTTCTGTGATGCGTGTTTCGATGCTCGCACCGATATTGACCATGACTATCGCCGGAATCAAGTTACCTATCAGCGTCGCGCTGACAAATGCTATCACTGGAATGTGTAAGCTACCTGCCGCGAAATTCACCAAATCATATGGTAAATACAGAAAGCGCGTCGTCAGCGTGGTCTGGAACGGGTTATCACGCATGGTACGAATGAGCTTTGTCATGTGTCCGCTTCGTTTTACCAGCATCTTTTCCAGTTGGTCACGGTCAGAGAACCAGCGTCCCGTCGCATATGGCACAGAAACTGACAAAATGCCCGCAATCATGGCATACAACAATCCCCACCAGAAACCAAACACATAACCCGCAAAGATTGTAAATGGTGTACCTGGTAAAAATGTAAATGGTCGCAGTACATATGCAATCACATATAATAATGGACCATACCAATTGTCCATAAAAAGATGTGTTACCTGATTGACCAGTTCGAGTGCTGTTGTACCTGTCATGCGCATGTAAACGTTTGTGCTGATACCTATCACCAACCAGAGTGCTAATGTCATCAGTTGTCCACGTCGGCGTACATACCAAGCAGTGTTAGTTGCGTCGGACATCGACTGTCCCTTTCGCCGTTTACTGTTATAGAGACAAACCCTTGCGAAAAACTTACCGAATAATTGAATTTCGGGATTATGCTAAGTCACAGGCATCTCTCATTTTCTATTCATTTTACCGCAGATGTGCTATCCTATATGTGGGTGCATATGACAATTCCGTTCGCACGTCACCTGAGAGATGACCATCATGCTCGATTTACCTATTTCCACCGTCGAAATTACTATCTTTGGGATTGCCCTAATTGTATGGGCAGGCTTGCTATTTGGTGGCTTTGTTATTGGCACACCTAACGAGGACGACACGCGCCGTATGCCTGTCCAAACCCGTTTATTATCATCTTTTGTGCTAGTAATAGCTAGTTGGATGTGGTTTGCTATCTCGCAAGGCACACCCGTCAGCTTACTCGCCGCATGGTTCGCAATAGGCATGACACTCGGCTTTATTGGCGATGTCTTCATGGCACAAATTCTCTCAGTTGAACCCCATGTATTGTATGGCATGAGCGCGTTTGGCATCGGGCATATCGCTTACATTATCGGCATGTGGCTGATTGCGCTACCACATGAGCGTCCGTATCCTAATATTACGCTCTTGCTGATGTGTTGGGGAATAGTAGCGATTGTCTGGCTGGGGTTTATTTTGCGCCCACGCACGACCCGTACACAACAAAATACGGATGCACCTTCTTTATTCCTCGTTTTTGCTGCCCTACCCTATTCACTGCTATTGGCGACGACAGTCGGCTTTGCGATTAGTTTAGCACTGCTTGACCCTACATTCGTCCTAATTAGTATTGGCGCGGTTTTATTTCTGGTGAGTGATTTATTAATCGCCTTGCGCTTATTCAATGGTTTACGCTTCCGTCTAGTGGATGATGTCGTGTGGTTTTTGTATGGTCCTGGACAAATGCTAATTATTTTCGGCTTAATCATAGCGACAGTCGTGGATGCGCTGGTGGGGTGAACAAAAGTGTTCGGATTGATAGAATGCGAATATAGCTACAGCTTTTTGTCGGTATGTTGCGTCGCTTTTTCGCACCACTTTGTAATTTGCTCATGGTGATACCAAACACCCCCATCTGTGATGTACTGAGATTAGCTGACTTTTCGTTTGCGCATGTGATACTTCCATAGCATACTGTGCCTCATTGAATCATAGAGTCAGAAATCATCATCGCATGCAAAATAAAACGTTATCGAGACGCACCTTTCTAAAAATAATAGGGGCAAGCACACTCGCACTTGGTATCGCGCCAACTATGGTAAAGGCACAAGGCGAACCACTAAGGGGCTTGGTATGTCCGATTATGATGTATCACTATATCAGCGCCCCACCAGAAGACGCCCCGCGTACCCTGCGCGACCTCACCGTGTTACCAGAAAATTTTGTTCAGCAACTAGATAGCATCCGAGAACGTGGCTACACGACGATTACCATGCGTGATATGTGGGCAGGCATGCAAGGGACAATCCCCCTACCAGAAAAACCTATCGTCCTCACATTTGATGATGGTTATTGGGATGCCTTCGCACATGCCGCCCCTGCCTTGCTAGAGCGTGGGATGACAGGTACATTTTATCTGGTGAGTTCATTTATGGAACAACCTGGCTATCTAACGTGGGAGCAAGCACGTATTATGCACAGTCAGGGATTAGAAATCGGCGGACACTCAGCAACCCATGGCGATATGTCACGCCAAACCCGCGAAACCCAAGAAGAAGAAATCATCAGTAGCACAAGCGCAATCGAAGCTCAAATTGGGGTGCGTCCGGTATCTTTCTGCTATCCCTTTGGTAGACAGACATATATCACACGGGAGATACTAGCAGAGCAAGGTTATCAGACAGCCGTGACCACTGCTTACGCAACCTATCACACCCCACGCACCCCCTATCGTCTAGGGCGGGTTCGCATCCGGCACACGACAACCCTCACCCAATTCAGCGCGATTTTAGATGCTCTGCATTAATCACAACAAAAAATCCCGTCATCAATTTGGTGACGGGATTTTGTATTGTGGTGTGATTATAGATGCTTAGTCACCAGCAACAGCCATACGCATCTGAGCAATTTTTTCTTCCACATTCAGCAAGTCGCGCAAGAACTTGACATTGTTTTCGACTTCCGGCAATGGTTGCTGACGTAATGGTGTGAGAAATTCGGTTTGCAAGCCACCTTCACTGATGGTCTTGTTGAACTCAGTCACGAAGCCATTGTATGTCTGGATAATGGCATTGATATAAATATCTTCGCCCATGACTTGTACAAATTCAGCCGAAGCTAACACCGCTTCCAACCAGTGAACCAGCACACCTGTCTTATATTTGTACTCAAGGTCGCTACTGAGATCAGTTTCATCAAGCTCTGCCATCAAATCACGAACCCGTTGGAGCATCGCATCGACATCAATATCGACAGCTGGGTTCAATTGCTTCCAATAATCCGCATAATTGAAGAAATCAGGATTGCGTGTCTGGCGGGATGGAATATCCAGTTGACCACCGGCTTGGTATAAAAACAGATTTTCACGCATGGCGTTGGTGCGTTCGGTCACGTCTGCTGAACCACCAGCATCCAGATATTTGTTCATGTACTTAGCAGTCATCAGCGTGTTAATCGTGTAGTGACCATCAAACACAGGTAAGACGAAGGAATCAATGGTATCGCGCCCGATGATACTCTCGCGTGTGAAGCCTTTCGAGCCTGTCACCAACCAATTCTGGCTGAGTAATTCGTTCGTACGCAATAACAGCCAGCTTTTGAGCATCGTCCCATGGAACGCAAGGAAGCTACTATCACTAAATACAACTGCGCGATTGAACAAGAAGTTGTAGAATGCCCCGTTGAGCGCGATGTTGTACATCTGGCGGAATACATTGCTGAAATTGATCGGGTACTCTTTGAAGATATTCTTCGAGGAGAGGTGGTCGAGTGCTGCACGAACACTATTGCGCACCATATCCACGCCCGCATACGCACATTGATAACGTGCTGCTGCCGCCATCCGTTGCACAATGACCAGACCGCGCCCTTTTTTGCCAATCAAGCGCCCAGGACCATCAATCTCGAATTTGGTCAGTACCATATTGCGCAGGACGTGTGTTTCCAGACGTTCCCAATTTTTCGTGCTACTGCGTGGTACTAAGAACAGTGACATCGAACGCGGACCATCTGATTCAGGGTCTTCTTTTGCCAATACCATATGATAATCAGCATGGTAGCTATTGTTAATCATCCACTTGCTACCCTTAACATGGAACTCGCGTTCGTCTGGGTCATCAGATTTGGGTGTAGCTTGGGTGCGCATCCCTAACAAATCGCTACCAATAGGTTCTTCCGTCCAACCAAGCGTGAAAATTTTGCCTTTAAGTTCTTCGGCAAGCTCTTGCTCATCTGCCGCCAACAACATCATCCATGCCAGCATACTTGCCCCAGCCGCAATGATGTAGCTAGGATTCTTACCAAGTGCATTTGAACCTGCTTGGATAGCGCCCATCATATTGAAATCTGGTGAAAGACGGTCATAGACTTCGTCGGTTAGTACCTCACGTACTTTCTCGAAATCAACAATTTCACCAAATTGTGGGTCTTGAATCATCTTCATGAAGTGCTTTCCTCGTTATTTACATACCTCTAAATTTTGCTTGTGATACCGTCAAAAACAGTTAACGTTAACTTGAACATTGTAGGCGAGTGACGCTACGAACTCAAGTCAAAGTCAGCCTGCTTATGTAATCATCACAAAGTTATGCTCAGTCATTTGACATACGTAATTATGATAACCCGTTTAGGGCGCGTTGGTTACTAAAGGTTTAGCGCAGATGACAAATAGTATACAGGATTCGTTACCAATATCAGACATAAGCACACCATAATCATGACACTTGGGACGATTATGATGCCACATCTAGCAAAATCCTCATAATATCGTGCTTGTGATGAAGACATTACGATGCGATAATAGGTTTACGTTTGAAAAAATTAACCAACAGGCATCCCACACACTATGAAAATTCTCTATATCGACGACAATCAACTCAATTTGCGCCTTGTGCAGAAGATGTTGCGCAAACATGAGGTCATCACCTGCCTATCTGGCACTAAGGGCATCAAACTTGCCTACCAAGAAAAACCTGACCTCGTTCTGCTCGATATTAATATGGGTGAAGTGGATGGATTCAAGGTATTGAGCATGATACGTGCAAATCCATCTCTCAAAACCTTACCTGTGATTGCTGTCACCGCGAATGCCATGCACGGCGATAGAGAACGCATCTTAGCGGCTGGTTTCAATGGGTATGTTGCCAAACCTATCACCCGCGTAGAATTAACCAACGCGATTCGTATCGCTGTCGCACAGGTCTAGCACACACATCCGACAATCAGCCAGTGAAAAAGAGATAGCTCGATAGTGAGCTATCTCTTTTTTGTTGCAATGTGAGCCATTTGTCATATCAGTATTTTCCCGTATTTAACAATTTAATATTAACCTAAAATAATTTCTTAATTTTAAATAAATACAATTAGTTGTTTAATATTTTTATCAACAAGTATTCATTGATATATTGTGTTGTACAAGGAGAACACAATGCGCAAAGTATTTCAATCACCTCAGGGAGTCGAAGTGGCGGGGTCTGCCGCACATTCAATGATTTAAAATCTCGCATCAAATGAGATTGATGCCTTCGCAAGCAAACATGGTTTGGATAATATTGCTCTTGATGAATGGGTTCCGTTACAAAGTCTGTGTGATTTGTTCAATGAATTTTACGAATCAGCACCAGGCAATGCAGAACAGGCATTTGTCGCTATGGGAATGCGTATTGCAGAACAATCGGAATTCCCACCTGAAATGAAGGAGCAACTCACCCTACCAATTATGTTGATGGGCTGGGATGACCACTACCAAGCTAATCATCGTGGTGGTCACTTACCGCCTGTCCGTACCAAACAAATCTCTGAAACATCTTACGGATTGCATGTACCTGGTAACGAATATCCTTATCCCTACAATGTAACCTATGGTATGATTTTCAGCTTTGGGAAAATGCTCTTGCCAGCAGGCACACACTGTAATGTTAGCTATGACGAAAAACGTTCACCTTATGACACTTGGGAAAATGGCGTGATTATCAAAGTATCTTGGTAACTAAAATTATATAACTTCTTGCAGATGTAAAGAGAGATAGCTCGGCAGTGAGCTATCTCTTTATTTTATATTTTCACTTTCGGCGCATCCACCGACTCAGCACTCTCGATAAGTTCTTGCAGACGTTTCGCACGCTCGCCTTTGATTTTGCCTGTGCGCAAGGATTGCTTCGCTAAGGTCGCAATCGCCAAAGCAGGATTTAGCCCCTTCGGACACGCATCAATACAATTGACAACTTTATGACACCGGAACGCACCATACTCAGTAGCGACCTGCTCTATACGTTCATCTGGCACGCTATCACGCGGATCCATCACGCGCATGAATAGCTTGAGCAAGGCATGGGGTCCCGGATACTGCTTATTACCTGCGATAATCGGGCAAGATGAATAACATGCCCCGCACATGATACAAGTTTCGGCTTGTTGCATGGCATCCACTTCTGCCTGTGTCATGCGATACTCTTTTTGTGGATTGGCGTCCTCAGATGGAATCAACCAAGGACGTATCGCCTCATATTGTTCCCAGAATACGCTACGGTCTACGACTAAATCTTTGATGACAGGGATATAAGGCAGAGGCTCAATCGTAATGACACCTTTTTTACCGAACATCCCCCCTGTTTCTTCGTAGGCTTCCTGTAACGGTTTGGTACAAATGAGCGTATTCCTACGATTGACCATCATCGCGCACGAGCCACAAATCGCATGCCGACACGAACGGCGAAAGGTCAACGAGCCGTCTTGATGCGATTTGATGTCCTCAAGTGTGCTTAACACTGTCGAATCAGGCGTCATTATCACGGGATAATCTTCCCAGCGCGGTTGGGCATCGTTATCAGGATTAAAGCGTTTTACGCGCACAGTCACAGTCGTCATGATGCTATCTCCTTAGTATTGGCGCTCTTGTGGCGGATATTTCTCCCAGTCAATCGTTACTTCTTTATAAGACAATCTGACATCATCCCCGTCTTTGTACGCCATCGTGTGTTTGAGCCATTGGTCGTCATCACGGCTAGGATAATCCGTGCGCGTGTGTGCGCCCCGACTTTCCGTGCGGGCGAGTGCGCCAGCAACAACCAAGGCGCTAAAGTCAATGATATTTTGTGCTTCGAGTGCGTTCAACACATCCGTATTGAAGCGTTTGGACGTGTCCATCACTTGGACATTTTTCACACGCGCTTGTAACTCACGCACTTTTTCCAGTCCGGCTGTCAAACCATCCTGGTCGCGGAAGATACCACAGTGGGCTGTCATCGCCTCTTTGAGTTCATCGCCCAAGTCTGCGATATTTTCCTCGTTGCCTTGTCCGCTACCGTGCATCAGCGTATGAATACGCTTTTGCTGTGTCTCGCAGGGTTTGCCTATAAGCGGGTGCAATTGTGCGCCACCATTGATAAAACGCGCAATCTCGTACCCTGCACGCCGCCCAAATACCGATGCTTCTAGTAAGCTATTCGTGCCTAAGCGGTTCGCACCATGCACACTCACACACGCGCATTCCCCAGCCGCGAAGAAACCCACTACGGGCGTATCATTTGCGTCACGAATCACCTGACCATCAACTGTCGTAGGGATGCCCCCCATGCTGTAATGCGCTGTCGGTTGAATAGGGGCAGGGTCATTGATGATGTCTACGCCCAAGAAATTGAGTGCAATTTCGCGTACTTGTGGCAAACGGCTCATAATCGTTTCGCGCCCTAAGTGACGCATATCAAGGTAGACCGCTTTGCCATCTTCCATAACGCCCCGTCCCGAATCAATCTCGGTCTGCTCGCTCCGGCTGACCAAATCACGCGGAGCAATTTCCATCATGCTCGGCGCGTATTGCTCCATGAAACGTTCGCCATTGGAATTGGTTAAATAACCACCCTCACCTCGACACGCTTCACTCATCAGAATACCGTGTCGATAAATGCCTGTTGGGTGAAATTGGACAAATTCCATATCCATGAGGGGGACACCCGCACGATAGGCAATCGCAACGCCATCCCCTGTGTTGGCAGCCGCGTTACTCGTGATTTTCCATGCGCGTCCATACCCGCCCGTCGCAAACATGACGGCTTTAGCGCGAATCGTGTGCAATTCACCAGTCAGGATGTCCATCGCAACGATGCCGCGTGTGATATTATCCTCGATGATGAGTTCAAGCAGATACCATTCACTATAAAATTTGACACCATGCTTCAGACATTGTTCATGCACGGTATGCAAAAGGACATGTCCTGTCCAATCAGCGGCAAAGTTAGCGCGGGGCGCACGATGCCCGCCAAAACGCCGTTGATTGATACGTCCATCGTCTGTGCGACTGAACACACAGCCAAGATGTTCGTATTCATAGATAATATCAACTGCATCTTCGACCATCACACGGATTTTGTCTTGGTCGCCAAGCCAATCCGAGCCTTTAATCGTATCAAATAGGTGCATTTCTGGGCTATCAACTGGTTCATCATCGGGTGGGATTTGTTCTAAAGCACCACGCTTGCCCGTTCCAGGTACAGGACGCACATTATTGAGCGCGGCGGCAATCCCACCCTGCGCCGCCCCACTATGTGAGCGCAAGGGATGCACTTTAGAGAGAACCGCAATATTTTCTACACCACTTTGGCTTGCTACAAACGCCGCCCAACTGCCTGCCAGACCCGCCCCAACAATGATGACATCATGGATAATTTCGGTCATAAAACACATCCTATCGCTAACTATGTCTATTATCCTGTGCGCGTAACGATGCGTTAAGTGATACTACTCCTATGTCAGAAGGCAGAATGTCATTGCTTTAGACAAGCGAGGCAACGCAGGAAGGTCGTAAAACAAAAATTGCCTGACTATCAATTACATAGTCAGGCAACTTGTATACAAGGGTAGAAGGTTGTTTCTTATATAGGTGCAACCTCGCCCGGGTTATCAAGCCATTTAAGTTGACGAACGCCTTCTTTAGTGATGGTTTCGTCTCTCGTGACCCGTTTCATCTGACCCTGCATAGTCGGTATGGCATCGTCTGTGACAGGAGAGAGTGCAAGCGCACTTGCCAGCTTATGTATCCAGCCGGCGATGGTTTCCCAATCACGATAATCACCACTGGCTATTTCATTAAGCTGTTGCCCTTTGTACGTGCCTTTGATAATCCACTCTTCATCACCTGTGATGCGTTCCCAATCTAGGCGTCCGGCAAAGGCTTGGCGATGATGTTTCGGTATATTGATTTTGTCGAGTGCTTCTTGCCACACAAATTCTGTAATCGCACGCTCTGCCCCACCCTGCTCTAGTGCGATGATACACACCAAATACAAAAAGACAGGTTTTTCAGCCAATGTCTCTGCAAAGCGGAACATGAAGCGTGACAGACTCGGCAACCACATACTGCTATGGATTGCCGAGCCAAGAATGAAGGCATCATAGGGTGCAACGCTCTCAACATCATCAGCGTGTAGCACTGTAACTTGTGTATCGTAGACTTGCAACAAGCGCCCCATGAAAATCGCAATATCAGCCGTCGAGCCATGCGGACTAGCATACACAATGAGTACATGTTTCATCGTTGAAGCCCGTCTTTCTTAATCGGATACTGGTTGCATGCTCTCGATGACAGCGTGTGCGGCTGCTTTACCAGAGATGTACGCACCTTCCATGCGTCCGCGCCCCCCAAAGGCATCGCCCGCAAAAATGAGAGTCTGGTCGCTATTGCGCAAAATTTCATTAGGATGTGTCGTAATCGGGGATGCGTATTGCCATCGCACAAGGTGACTATCCGTGATGCGCGTGCCATCCACCAAAAATTCTTGCAGTGCGGTTGTCAGAGCATCCAAAATATCAGCGTCAGATTTGCCGATATTCTGTTTACTGAAAATACGATTTGTCTGCACGGTCAGCAAGTGTGCCGTATTAGAAGCATCTTGTTTCTGATTATCAACCACCCAGCGCAAAATGCTTTCATCATCATTTAACTGAACACCACTAGAATCCGGCAAGTTCGTGTCCCCGTCTACCGTGAACACGGCTGTGATATTTGGGGCATAGTGAATACGGCTGAGTGCATCCCGTACATCATCATCAAGCGTTACTTCCGCAAGCAACTTGAGCGACACAGGCACGGGTGCTGTGAGGACAATATTTTGACTTTTGGCGACTCTATCATCTGTGAACGTGACATACCATTGTCCCTCGAAGTGACGAATCGTTTTCACAACCGCTTCGGTTTCCAAGCCACGCAAACCACTCGCCAGATGCTCTGCGAGGCGCACCATGCCACCCTGCACCGCATAGCGTTTTTCACTGTTCGGTACAGTTTTCTTGATGCTACCATCTGACCAGTCCGTGCCGTACTCATAGACCAAACCCTCAGCTTGCCATGCTTGGACAGCCTCTTGGAAATCGGATTCGCGTGCAGAGAAAAATTGTGCGCCCTCATCAGCGACACCTACATCTGTTGTATAAGTGGATAAACGCCCACCTACCATTGGTGCTTTCTCTAGCAATAAATAGGATACGCCTTGTGCTTGTAATTCATTAGCGATAACCAAGCCCGCTAAGCCTGCGCCCACAATAATAGTATTTACACCCATCGTACTGTCCTCGCTCTACAACATTTTCATAAAGACAGCATACCTGCTGACACTAACAACACACAATCGCCTTATATCGTCTCTTTAGCATGACGTTTGTCACCTCTATTTCACAGCGTAAAAAACATATGACAATTGTCCGTTTGTTTGTGATTTTCATCACATACACAGCTTCCCGATGATACGTTACGCTGGTTGTGTAATGAAAAAAGACGAGGAAATCAGCCGAAAGGAATCCGAATTATGTTGAAGAAGCCTGTTGAGCATGTACACAGTTCTATCGGTTTGGACGCTATTGGTCTGAAAGAGACAGACATCAAAAATACGCGCGTTCACTGGAATTTGACCCCTTCCGAGCTTTATGAACATATCATAGAAAACAACGAAGGCGTGCTGACAGACAAAGGTGCTATTCGTATTCGCACTGGTCAGTATACAGGTCGTAGCCCTAAAGACAAATTCGTTGTCAAAGATGATGTGTCTGCAGATACGATTTGGTGGGGCGAAACGAACAAGCCCGTCTCCGAAGAGGTATTCGAGAACTTGTACGCTAAAGTGCTTGACCATCTCAGTCACCAGACCGATATTTACGTGTTGGATGCTTTCTGCGGACAAGACAAAGATTATCGTCTGCCAATCCGTGTTGTCAGCGAAGTTGCGTATCATGGGCTGTTCAGTTGGAATATGTTCGTGCGGGCAAGCGAAGAAGAACTCATCAGCCATGCGCCAGAAATGACTGTTTTAGCAGCACCAACGCTCATCGCTAAACCAGACGAAGATGGCGTGCGGACAGGCACATTCATTCTCGTGAATCTCTCTAAACGCATCATTCTTGTCGGTGGGACGTTGTATTCTGGCGAGGTGAAGAAAAGCATCTTCTCTGTGATGAATTACTTGCTTCCGCAACAGGGTGTGATGGCGATGCACTGCTCGGCTAATACCACTGAAAATGATGACACGGCTCTCTTCTTCGGCTTGAGCGGCACGGGTAAAACGACCCTATCTGCGGATGCGTCTCGCATTCTCATCGGTGATGATGAACACGGCTGGAGCGATAACGGTATCTTCAACTTTGAGGGTGGATGCTACGCAAAAACTATCAACCTCGACGCTGAAAAAGAGCCCGAAATTTACGCGACGACGCAGATGTTCGGTACGATTCTCGAAAATGTGCGGCTGAATGAATACCGCGTGCCAGATTTCACAGATACTCGCTACACGCAAAACACGCGTTGCTCGTATCCAATTCACTACATTCCGAACGCCAGCGAAACAGGACGTGCAGGACATCCGCAGAATGTCATTTTCTTGACAGCAGACGCTTTCGGTATCTTGCCACCCGTCTCTAAGCTGACACCTGAGCAAGCGATGTATCACTTCATCAGTGGGTACACGGCAAAAGTAGCGGGTACAGAACGCGGTATCACTGAACCACAAGCAACCTTTAGCGCATGCTTCGGTGAACCCTTCATGCCATTGCATCCAGTAACATACGCTGAATTGTTGGCAGAAAAAATCCAACAATATGATGTGAATGTCTGGCTGGTAAATACAGGTTGGACGGCTGGTCCACATGGCGTTGGCTATCGTATCAATTTGCCACACACCCGCGCTATCATCAACGCGATTCTGGATGGTGATTTAGAAGATGCCAGCTACACAACCGAACCATTCTTCGGACTGAGCATTCCAGACGCTGTGCCAGGTGTCCCAACAGACATTCTGACACCCCGTAATACATGGGATAACCCAGACGCATACGACCAAAAAGCCAGTGAACTGGTCGCTATGTTCCGCGAGAATTTCAAGAATTACGAATCAAGTGCGCCAGATAGCATTTTGGTCGGTGCGCCCATCGCATAACTTACCCGAATGTAAGTATAAGTAACGAAAAAGTCTCACCAATGCGTGAGGCTTTTGATTTCGAGTACGGTAGCAAGGTGACTAGATACCGAACATGCCTTTTATTTTGCCTCGTCTATGGCACGGTTGCGTGCATAAGCAACCGCATCTTCGACTGTCGGAAAGACTTTAATCGCACGTTTGCCTCGTTGTGGTGCTATTTTGCTCCCAAATTTGAGAATACCACTTTCACTGACGACGATAGTGCGCAGGCGGGCGTCATTAAATGCCGTTAGGTCGCTATTGAACACCAGCCCCATACCACCTATCAAGTCTCCAAAGCCAATACTCGCATCGCGTAAATCGCTGATGTAGTAGAGAATGCCATCGAAACCATCTAAATTCTCTTGGATGATTCGCGCTAATTCGCGGATTGTCTCAGCCATATCAAAAGGATCACTGACTTTGAGAATGATGATGTTATTGTCGTCGATTGTTTGGTTTTCTAATGGCATAATACATATCCTTTTACCTATCATCAGTAATAGCAGTGACAGTATAACGCATTCCCATTTATGTAAATCTTAGTGTTTTTTGCATATTACAAAGCTAACATCCATTGACAGGAAAAAGTGCATTATCAGTGACCTCATTTGCGCTGCGCTGTGCTAAAATGCCCATCGCTGACCCACTAACATGAACTAGAAAGCATAGTAGTCCCATGAGTTCCCGCACACACAGCTTGAACCATATCATGATAATACTTGCGCTAGGATGCCTTGCGCTGATGTCGGTGCATCCTTTCTTGGTAGATTTCATGGGCGATAGTGTGCCTCTTACGGACGATGGTAACTTGCATATTTACCGTTCGATTGTTTTGGATGATGCGATGCGCGGGGATAACACGCTCTATCCGCGTTATGCAAGTGGACTGGTGTATGGCTATGGCGCACCGTTATTTAATTATTTCCCACCAACGAGCTACTATCCGACGGTGCTATTTCATGCGCTGGGACTTGGCTGGGTGACAGCATGGAAAGCCACTATGATTTTCTATGTGGTGCTTGCTGGCTGGGGGATGTATCTATGGGCACGACAATGGATTAGTCCGCTAGGTAGTATGATGGCAGCCGCTGCCTATATGTATGCACCCTACACGCTCTTTGATACTGTCACACGCGGGTCGAGCAATGAATTTGCAGGTATGGCATTTCTGCCGTTTGCGCTCTGGGGCTTCACGCGCTTAGGGCATTCCGGCAAACGACTAGATTTCATACTCGCTACCCTGACCTACGCCCTTTTTATCATTGCGCACAATGTCATGACGCTATATGGGTCGCTCTTGTTGGTAGGCTACTGTCTCTTTTTAGTATTGAGTGCGCCGAAAGAAAATCAGCGACGTTTATTATGGCATCTTGGGAGCGCGGGTGTACTAGCAGTGATGATGACAGCCTTTTTCTGGTTGCCTGCCCTGCTCGAAACCGATGCTGTAAAAATTAATGGCGTACTTGAAAACCTAGCTTTCATTGATGTGACTGCGACCCTGCGCGATTTGCCATCTGTATTTGCCTTGCCCAACACTGCCGATAGCACACGTCTACAGCCCACTGTCCCGATTGCTTTTCATGCACTGGCACTTTTATTGGCGATTGCTGGCTTTTTCTTACCCCAGCCACGCAACGAAACAGCAGCAGATACGCTGTCAGTTATTTCTGGCTTGCATGTCTTTCTGTTCGCAACATTTGGTTTAGTCATCGTGTCACAATTAACATGGTCGGCAGACGTATGGCAATCTGTGCCACTACTGCGCTATTCTCAATTTGCGTGGCGTCCAATGAGCATTGGCGCGTTAGTGTTGGCATTGCTAGCAGGCATCGGCACGAGTTACGCCCTGCACGCCCTCACCTCACGGACACTTCAGCTTTCTATTTTGGCTGGTCTATTGATTCTGCTTCAACTATACGCTGTGCCATTTCTCTATCGCCCGACGATTACGCTTGAATCAAACACCCTTGCTGATGCACAGGCATACGAAGCTGAATCTGCGCAACCTGCCCTCTCCTCTTATGGTGAGTATCTACCCGCGCTCACTGATGGCTCTGCACTCGATATTGCCCGTCCAACTGACCAAGCACGCTTGCAAGCCAATCCACACGTAACTGTGAATAATGTCACAGAGCAAGGTACATCTTGGACAGGCTCTCTCACAGTTGAAAATGATACGACACTGGTCTTGGAATGGCTTTATTTAGACGGTTGGCGTGCGACACTTAACGGTGAATCTTTGCCTGTAAATGCCTTTGGGGATGCTGGGTTCGTGAGTGTGGATATTCCGGCTGGGGTACATGAGATGCGCGTTTGGTATGCTGGCACATCCCTACAGCAGATGAGCGTTATCATCAGTGGGCTGGCGCTGGTCGCTATGCTGATAGTTGCTATGACGATACGTAGCACTGACCTTGCACCCATAGCTGTGGATGGGGCGTCGTGGTCACTCTTGCTGACGATTGCGCTTGTCGGTTTGGGTGTCTTTGCGTTTAAGGCACTCGTCATCGACACTATAGAATCACCATTACGAACAGCGCGTTTACAAGATGGTCTGCTACAGGATGTTGAAAATCCCGCGAATCCTGATGCCGACAATTTTGATAACACCCTGCGTTTACTCGGCACAGCATCATTAACACAGGATACGTTCACCACAGGCGATACGCTATCACTTGAGCTATTCTGGACACTCACACATGCGCCTACAGAACGTGATTATCGGAGCATTGTGCAATTAGTGAATCCGCAGGGCTTCGTGGTCGCAGAGCAGAGTAATTTCACACCTGGACGTTTAGCTACCCGTCATTGGCTAACAGGCTATTACACACAAGAGACACTTTCTTTAGAGATACCGCCTTATACCCCGCCTGCTGACTATCAACTGGTTGTCGGGGTGTATGATGCAGAGACGAATACGCGCCTCAATGTGCTGAATAGGGCAGGTAATCCAACGGGTGTAGATGTGCCATTGCAGACCATCACTATCACACGCTCTAATGTGCCTGTTGACACGCCACCGATGCTACTCGTGAACAACGATACACTGACGCTCCTCTTGCTAGATGGCATTCCAGAGAACGCCCAAATAGGAGACGAAATCCGCGCTGACTTTTTGTGGCGTCTCAATCAAGTAGTCGGCAATCAGTCGCTTGATGTGGCGCTAGTGTGGCAGAATGACGAACAAGTGGTTGAGCTTGCGTTACCTGCGCTGGTCGTTGGTTATCCATTAGACAATTGGCAAGCTGATGATGTGTGGCGTGGGATACACCGTTTATATGTGCCACCGACGCTTGATGCTGGAGCATACGATTTGTCACTGTCGATTGATGGCACGTATTTCCTACTGGATATGCGCATGACAGTCCGTGTGCCAGAACGTGATTTTGCGTTGCCATCTCCCCAAATATCCGCTGACATCAACTGGGAAAATGAGGTGCGCTTGCTAGGTTATGATTTTGCAGACAACCAACTGACGCTCTACTGGCAACCGCAAGCTACTATCGAGATGAACCTACGCCTTTTCGTGCAAGTGCTGGATGCTGATGGGCAAGTGTTGCTGGTGCGTGATGGCATCCCAGAAGATATTGCAAATGGAACACGCCCGACGACAAGTTGGTTAGCAGAGGAAATTATCACCACGCAACATGACCTCGGTGCACTGCCGGCTGGTGATTTTACAGTGCTGGTTGGGTTCTATGACCCGCTGACAGGTGAACGTGTGCGTCTGGCTGATAGTAATGAAGATGCCTATCGCTTTGCGCCGTGAATGCGTATACGAGCGTGATATATTCACCAAAGAGCCTCTGCACAGTGTCCATAATCATCAGTTAAAATAAGCAAATCTAACGACCCACACTGTATCGTCAGGAGTATCATGGACATCCGCACTGCCCGCCTCGAAAAAGAGGCACACCGCACGATTGAACGCTTATTACCTCGTTGCGACTCTTTTCTACAAACGGTTGATGAGCCTGACGAATTTCGTAATCGTGTCTATCAAGAATTTCCGCGTTTGTTTCGCTTGCTCTATGACCTCTATGGACACCAATACGATTTTTTCTATCACCTTGAGCAACTGCTGTTGAGTGCGGCGCAGATGTTTGCACAACGCCACCCTGAGTTACGTTCACTTGACCGCAGTCGTGAAGCTGACGAAGCATGGTTTCAGTCGGAGCAGATGTTGGGCGTGGTCGCCTATGTCGATTTGTTCGCGGGCGATTTGAGTAGCATTCATGACAAAATCCTGTATCTGAAAGACATCGGCGCGACTTATTTGCACCTGATGCCGTTGTTTGATGTACCAGCAACCAACAATGACGGTGGCTATGCGATTAGTGATTATCGCACCGTGCGCCCTGACTTGGGGACGATGCAACAGTTGGCTGGCTTGGCGGCAGAATTGCGCCGAGAAGGTATCAGCCTTGTGCTGGATTTTGTGTTCAACCATACATCGGACGAACACACTTGGGCGAAGAAGGCACTCACAGGCGATGAACAATTCCAAGATTATTACTACGTGTTCCCTGACCGTACCTTGCCTGACCAATATGAACAGTCCTTGCGCGAGATTTTCCCTGAACAAGCGCCTGGTAACTTCACATATAACGAGACGATTGATAAGTGGGTGTGGACCTCGTTTTATAATTTCCAGTGGGATTTGAATTACAAGAATCCCGAAGTGTTCAATGCGATGGCAGGCGAGATGCTCTATCTGGCGAATCAAGGTGTGGAAGTGTTGCGCTTCGATGCGCTGGCGTTCATCTGGAAAGAGATGGGGACAGCGTGCGAGAGCTTGCCACAAGCCCACATGATTATTCAGGCGTATAACGCGCTGGTGAAAATTGTCGCGCCGGCGATGGTCTTCAAGTCGGAAGCGATTGTGCATCCCGACGATGTGGCGAGTTATATTTCGTGGGAGGAATGCCCGCTCTCGTATAATCCAACGATGATGGCGTTGCTGTGGGAATCGTTGGCGACGCGCAAAGTTGATTTGTTGCATAATTCGATGGCGAAACGCTATGCCATCCCTGAAAAGTGCGCGTGGGTCAATTATGTGCGCGTGCATGATGACATCGGTTGGACATTTGCCGATGAAGAAGCGCAGGAAGTGGGCATCAATGGCTATGACCATCGGCGCTTCTTGAATAGCTTTTATGTCGGTGATTTTGAGGGTAGTTTTTCAACGGGCGAACCTTTTGGCTATAACGAACGCACGGGCGATATGCGTATCAGTGGCACGGCGGCATCGCTGGCTGGGGTCGAGCAGGCATTGGCACGAGAAGATGACCTCTTGCTTGACCATGCGATTAAGCGCCTGTTGCTGATTCATAGCGTGATACTCAGCACGGGGGGTATCCCGCTGATTTACTTAGGCGACGAGTTGGCGCAGGTGAACGACTATAGCTGGCGTACGCATCCCAAAAAGCGTGATGATAGTCGTTGGACGCACCGCCAAACGCACGATTGGGATGCCGCCGAACAGCGCACAGATACTGACACACTTGCCGGACGGATGTTCACGGGTTTGAAAAATATGGTCACAACACGCAAGGCAACCCCTGCGCTTGGGTCTAACGTGACAACCTTTTTCCCAACCAACAATCCGCATGTATTGGGTTATCTGCGGGGTCAGGCGATTCTCGTGCTGGCGAATTTCAGTGAGCATGCGCAGACGGTCAGCGCGGATTTATTAGCTGTGTATGCGCCACTCGATGCGCCTTTCCGCGAGTTGCTGACGGATACAGCCGTGACTATCGACGCGGGCGATGCTTATACACTCGAACCGTATGAGGTGCAGTGGTTGCGGATTTAGTGCGATTACCCTCTCCGGTGTTGATTGGTAGGTTAGAAAAAATAGACGTTTTATCATGCCATTTTTGCTGAAAAGGGTGCTTTATTGCGGTATAGCGCAAAACCGCAATAAAAACTTTTTTTCGGTTTGGTTTTGTTAACGATTGACCTCTCCCTCTTATCCCTCTCCCCGGACGCTCGCAGGCTCACTGCGGAGAGGGACGATAGTTGGTTGGTAAAGTGCGGTCTGGGTTGAGTATAGCTGATTTGGGAGGTGGGGTGTGGGTGATATGCCCGTTGATATGATTTTTTGTGATGGTTTTCAGTTGTTGGTCGTCAGTTTTCAGTAAAAATGCGGACGCTATTTGAACAGCACTGACGATTGAAATCATCAGCCAAGAGAGTGCAGGGGCGTTGACGTGGACTAACATCCAAACAACATAGCTTTATAGCCTCAATTTCGGATAAGAGAATGTTGATTTTGTGAGCCATTCTGAACCATAGAACCCTTGTAGGGACAACATCTATGTTGTCCGCTGAGTAGAAATTTTGCTTTCTGATGCCAATCACACGAGATTCTATGCGTAAACGAAACTCAGGTTTATAGTATTATGTTATGAGGTATGTTTATTAAAAAAGAAGTGGAGACAAGTAAGATGTTCAAAGTTGGTGATTTTGCCAAACTCGCACAAGTGTCTACACGTTTACTACGTTATTATGATGAAATTGACTTATTGAAGCCTAGCTATATTGATGATAGCTCAGACTATCGTCACTATACAGCGACACAGATGACTGACCTTAATCGTATTCTTGCACTACGAGATTTAGGATTCTCTTTATCTCAAATCCGCGAAACTTTAGATGATAGTATTCGCACAGAAGAACTGAGTAGCATGTTGCAATTAAAGAAGGCAGAAATCGAAAAACAGATGCAAGCAGAAATGCGTCGTATACGACAAATTGAAGCTCGCTTACAAGCTATAGAAAATGCTGAGACGAATAAGCCACCAAATGTTATCATCAAACAAATTCCTACCCAGACTGTTCTGAGCTTTCGACAAATTCTAGACTTTGATGGGACACTCGATGCTTTTGCGCAAATACAAGCATCATTACCTCGTGATATGAAAGGGAGTATGTTGTTCTGCATGTGTCATGATGACAAACACGAAGATCTAGATAAATTTGATTTTGATATGGAAATCGGCATTATTGTGACAAATGCTCATGATACCGCGCTCACCTTGCGAGATGGGGTTACATTAAGCCCAAGGAAATTGGCAGGTAGTACAACAATAGCAACAACCGTTATTGAAGGCACATTTGATAAAATAAGTGTCGGCTACAGTGCCATTACGACTTGGTTAGGTAACAATAAATATGAGATAGCGGGAAACCCTAGAGAACTCATTCTTGAACTTCCACAATCATCAACTGAACGTGAGGTTGTAACGGAAATTCAATTTCCAATTACTACACTCGAATGAGCGATAGTCATCATAAACTTGAGTTTCGTTTAAATGCAGAATTCTACAAGCGTTTATGCCCAAAGCCTGCCCCCAATCCTGCTTTAACATGCTCTTTCATCGTGAGCATGAGGAGATTTATTGGCTTCTAAAGCCATAACTACTTGTACTACCTCGACAAATAGCCCTTATTTACACACTAAATATCATTAAGGTTATTTTAAGCACTGGTTCAGCACCTTGAGTTTGACGTTACGTCAAGCTGTATATTGAGGTCAGTGAATGTACATAAGGAGTCACACATTATGCTAGAAAATATCATCAGCTTTTTGATTGTATTGGCTATACTTGGTTCGGGCGTCGTAACTGGTATCTTGTTCGTATTCTCTAATTTTGCAATGCAAAGTTTTGAACAATTACAACCGTCGGCAGGAATTCTTGCGATGCAATATATCAATCGTAAGATACTTAACCCCATCTTTTTTCTATTTTTTATGGGAACTGCACTACTCTCGCTTGTCCTCCCGCTGTTGTTGCAATGGAGTGAGCAAGTAAGTACGGGCTACGCGATAGCTGGTAGCATCTTGTACCTTACAGGTATTATGCTAGTAACCATCACTCGGAATATTCCCATGAACAATGCGCTCGATAGTGTTGATGCTAACACGCAGGAGGCAGGACGACTGTGGGATTCCTATCTCATACGTTGGACAAATTGGAATCATATACGCACGGTTGCTGGTGCGCTTGCAACTGTATGCTTCACGCTTGCACTCATCTAAGTCATTTAGTGACAAATAAGATCATCGGCTAGTAGCACTGACGTGCACTTACTGACCCGCTCGTAACTTTCTAAATATCATGGTCAAGAAATTACGGACGCACCAAGGCACGTCCCATGCCTATCAATTTAAGGGATTTTTCAGTAAATGAGGACAGTATATACAATTTTCTTGCCTGACCCCCTCCGTCGCTGACGCGACACCTCCCCGAAGCGTCAGGGAGGGAATTTTTGTAGCTCTTTGTGAGTGGGTGTCTTTTTTATTTGCTCTATTTGAGAACGGCGGGAGGCGTACACGCCACCCCTACAGAGGTTGTTATATCAGTTTGGCATCATGATTAAAGGCATTCATAAAATACGTACACAAAAAGCATTTGCACGCCTGTCAAAAGCGGGGTATACTCTATTCATCCTGATGTGAGGTAGCGGGACGTTGCGCTAACAACATCCCGCTTGAGTAATCCTTTGCAGGACCACGTACCAACGGCAGTATAACGCGCTGTCCCAAAACTGAACAGGTCGTTCAGGGTTGTTAAGTGCGCCACTCTGCCATGTGGTCTGCGCTTTGTGCGCACTGTGAGCTGGTTTGCGCAGTCACCCATTGGTTAGATGGGGATTCTCCAACCGCACAAATAACAGGATGGGAAACAACATGTATTTGCGTTTTTGCTCATGGGTTAAGTACACAGGGGTGCGTATGGTACTGTGAGTAGCTATCGCGTGTTTGTTGACCGCGTGCTGGGAAGCGGCTGTTAGTGCATCGTTTTCCGGCACGTATTCTTTTTGGGGAGTGGTCAGTTTTCAGTCCTCATGTGAATCGTTCTCTCATCTTTGGGTGCTACTATGGCGCATAGTTACCCACAGCACTATCAGCAGGGTGGTTGCGGACTATGAATACAGATGAGAACAATCAGGTTTGGACACCGAGAGAACGCGAAACGTGGCTCACGTTATTACGGGCATTCACGCGGGTGCATCAGCATCTATGTGCAGAAATGGAACGCCAGCATGCGACACCGATGGCATGGTACGACGTATTAGTGACGCTCAAGCACCATTGCGATGAAGACGGCTGTATGCAGATGCAACACATCGCGGAGCATATCATGATGAGTACCAGTGGCTTAACGCGCCTCATTGACCGCATGGTAGAGGCAAATCTCGTGCAACGCTCACGGGCAGATGACAGGCGCGTGGTTCATATTTCACTGACCAACGCAGGTGAACAAAAATTAGCTGAATTACAGCCAGCACATCAGAAGCGCGTCCAAGCGGTATTTTTGCAATATCTCCAGCCGGAGGAGATGCAAGCTATCATAACGGGATGTCAGCGCGTATTAGATAATTTCACTGCTGATAACGCATGATGTGTGTAAGCAAGGTCGCTATTGGATACGAAAGCCGTTTGAATCGCGCTAAGGTACATTGCTATTAACGCGGGATGTCTCCTACACTACGCATAAGCTAATCTGTAGTACCTGTGACTTAAAGAAGTGAGCATCCGCATGGCAAGTAAAATCACCGCACTGGGCATCATCACCATCCTCTTAATTGCAATAGGACGGTTGGTATGGCGTTTATACGAAACAGAAGCTGAACTCGTCTATACCCGCGCTCAACTGACGAAAGCCCACGCCATCTCATCAGTTACGAGCGCAAATGGTAACGGTACACATAGACCTCATGACGAAGGCGCAGACCCCAGCTTACCATTGCGTGAGGTCTATACAGGCTTTGACCAGACGACGGTTGATGCTAATTAACCTGAACTCTGGATAGCGATTTGTGTGCTTATGAACATCCTAAATGAGCTACTCTGAGCTGGTCAGCCATCAGCAAAAGCGATAGGTTCTTGCTGACAAACTGAAACGCTGAGATGCTGGAAAGCTATCGTTAAGACAGCTTCCACTTGGGTTATCTATAAGTGAGGTTAAGTAGATACCTGTATTATTCAGCTATCCCAAAAGAAACATCATCAGATGTCGATTCGGTATCGTCGATTTCACTTGTAGAAAAAGCAGTTTCGGTGACAAGGGGAGCATCTTGTGACCATCGCACGGCGACATACCCTACCGCGCATTGTGAATCAATTGTTTCTAATGCGACCAATGTGATGTCACCTGTATCGACCTTCGCATTCCAATATCCACACTCCCAATAATGCTGGTTGTCGGCGTTTGTGGGTTGATTGTTGCATCGTCCATCGCCCCAAGGCTGACCTTCGTAACACCAGTTGGGTGCAATATCGTCTTGGGCTATACTCGCCAACACGCCCCACAACAAAAAGCCTATCAGCAAGCTGAATCGTAGCGCAGTACGTAGCATCGTCTATGAATCCCTTTTATAGTAATACCCTTATAGCAAGCCTATCCAAGACGTGATAGATTAGCAAACGACGCTTCCCCTACGCCTAGACTCCTTTCCCCGCGTTCATTGCTCAATTAAGGAGGCTAATTACGCCATCGCAGAAACTGGCTCATCCAACGTTGCTTCTGCTGGATTTTGAGCGCGTTTTTGCTTGCTTACAGGTTCAGTGAGTGCATGCCCTGCCATCACAACCAAGACCATCCACATCACATCTGCCAACAACAAATGTGATAGCTGAATCCAGATTGGCGCGAGCAAAAAGATTGCCATAAAGCCGACGACCACCTGCAAGGTAATCACTGTGAATAGTGCATTGACATGGTTCGTTTGTTGGGGTGTCACATCATCACGATTGACGACACGGTAGCCATACCAGAACAAGAAACCACTCGTTGCCAATGCAATTGCTGGATGCCAGATGCGCAGTTGAATTAAGAAATGCGCGTTGGGGTCGAAGTCTGCTTGGATACCCTCTATGAGTGTTTCTGAGGGGAACAGTGTATTACCTAATGCTGTGATTGCTCCGATAGCACTCACGAGCAAAATGCCTAACATGCCCGTTAGGATAGCTGTCGAATCGGTACTAAAGCCACGAAAGCGGACTTCATTTGGTTGTGATGCCGCCCATGCTGCCGCCGTAGAAAAGCCAAGCAGAATGAGTGTATTAACGAGATGCAAGGCAATCATCACGGCACGCGCTGTGGAGGCGTTATCTGCGACGAGTTCAAAACGCACGAGTGCCGCCCCTAATGCGCCCTCAATGAGGATGAAAATAAAGGTCATCACCGTCATGCGACGAATGAGTTTCTGGTTATGCTCAAAGACTTTACGGAATGCCCAAACGAGCATGATTAAGACAAAGAAGCCAGCCAGCGCACTCGTCAGACGGTGGCTGAGTTCAATCATCGTTTCAATATATTCTGGGCGATGCAAAATTTCCCCATTACAAGCGGGCCAATGATTACCACAGCCTGCCCCCGACCCCGTAATGCGCACAACCGCGCCCCACAAAATCACCAAAATTGTATATCCCGTTACGAACCACGCATACTTTGCAAAACGACTCATCTATAGTTTTCCTACCAACATAAACTTAATCTCATGCTCATATTGTTCCATTATCGGGCATGGTTTTCAAGAGAAATCGGGGTTATTTCATGTGGCGTGTTTGGATTACATCAATCAATTTTTTATTGTTTTGGACACCTGTTCACCGCGCCAACCGAGCGAGAGCGGTATCTCCCCGAAGTGTCAGGGAGGAACTTTGGTAGTGCTTCAATGATGATATTTTTGTCAACCGGCAACGACATTGCATTACCCCTACAATTTTTCATGGATTTGGCAGTCATATAACAACTTTCTACTTGTGTGTTTAAGGTATTTACCCCTACCCAACCCTTTCCCCGCGTTCATTCCTCACTTCGGAGAAAGGGAGCTTACGGATTGATTGCACACACGTCTTTGACGTATGAAAACGTCCTTTTCTTGTACTTGGTTCGGGCGCACTTTAGTTCGCCCCTACAATAGTTGTTTCATTAAGGTAGGATAGAAAAATAATAGACCTACCTTTGAAAAGTAGACCTACCTCCTCTAAAAAGTGTTAGCACTTGGGATATTTTTGCTAAAGTTTACCGCTATGAGACGCCAAGAAGGGCGTCCCTACATCGTTTCTGCTATGTCACCCTATCAGCGGTACACACTGTTTTATGCTTCGTATGTACGCAACAAATGGTCAACATCGGCAACTTCCCATAACTTGATACCATCCGATGACGACGGTGGGAAATCGTGTGAATCACCGCCTGCATAGGGATAAAAGAGTGTAATTTCAAAAATATCGCCAAAGTGACGCAGATGATCAGCCCGCATTTGTAAGCGACGGACACGCTCATTGGGATACTGGAACTCGAAGTAACGAAGCATGATGTCATCTTCGAGACGTGGGCGCTGTAAATGCTCATCATTGACAGCATTTGCCTCTTCCCAAATATCGGTGAATATCTGGTAATCTTCTGCTGACATGCGCCCTTTGAGCCATGTGGGATAATCTTGGTAGAAATTTTCGTGGCGACGATGCAAACTGCGCCCCATAATGCGCCGTGCGAGTTGTTTCTGTCGGTTAATGAGTTCTTCTGGACGCGAAATACGATGGAAAAAGCCAATCTGCGAATTGAACACCACATCGAGCGCCGTTAATTTATTCTGCATCATGGCAATTAAGCCCTCACGCGAACCAACAAAATCAATCGTTGCGGAGTTCACAATCCAATAGGTGAAATGATGGTCGATGATTTGGGCAGGAAATGGCAAGCGTTCGAGGTCTTCATAGTATGCCGAAAGCGCCTGAATAATTTGCTTTTTAGCAGGCATGCGTGTTGAAGGAATATGTCCGCTTAATCCCAGCCAGTACATCTCTTCAGGGTAGCTGAGTTCGAGCGCCTCCGCTAGACGCCTAACCGTTGCCGACTGTAATTTACGCGCCCCATTCTCCCAATCACGGATACTCGTGAGGCTACTTTCCATCGCGGCGGCTAATTGTAAGGGACTCATATCCCGTGATTCACGGGTTGCTTGTAGGCGGTGTCCGAGTGTTTCCAGATTACGTTGTTCGCGTATTAAGTCCATAGATAATTGATTCCGTATAATTACTTTGTTTTCGTCAATGATTTATTATACTTAAACCCACTTAGATACTCATAAGATACGGAATACAACGTTATTCATATGCTCAGACACCTTGCCCTACTCAAATTCAGTGATAATACTCCAGACGGACATATAGCGACATTCAGAGACAAAATGCAGGCGCTTGTACCAGTTATTCCAGAAATCATCTCATTGGAATTTGGCACGGATGAATTACACACGACGCGAAGTTGGGATGTTGCGTTGGTGATGAGCTTTGCGGATGTGCAAGGCTTACAAACATATCTTGCACATCCTGACCATGTAGCAATTGCTGATTTCAACAAGCCGTATTTGGTGAATATTGCGAGTGTGGATTATACAATTCCAGCATAGTTAATTCATTTTTTCTGGCACGTTGCCGAATTGAACATCGACAGGTGTATCGGGCATTGCCCATCGCACGCTGTTGATAATCACCCGTTGTACTTCCGGCTGGTAGTAAATAGGGTGTGTTTCGTGTCCTGGACGGAAATAAAATATCTTGCCCATCCCGCGATGATAGCAACAGCCACTGCGAAAGACTTCGCCCCCTTCAAACCAGCTAACCATCACGAGGGCATCGGGTTCGGGAATATCAAAGTGTTCGCCGTACATCTCCGCTTCGGGAATTTCGATATATTCACCGAGTCCGCGTGCGATAGGATGCGCCGGATTTACTATCCAAATGCGCTCTTTTTCACCGACTTCACGCCATTTAAGATTACACGTTGTCCCCATCAGGCGCTTGAATACTTTGCTAAAATGCCCACTATGCAAAACGACCAAGCCCATTCCGCGCAACACCCGTTCTTGCACACGGTCAACGATGGTGTCGGATACGTCGTCATGTGCTTTATGCCCCCACCAAATGAGGACATCGGTTTCGTCTAGCACAGCATCGGTTAAGCCGTGTTCGGGTTCATCAAGCGTCGCTGTTTTTGTATCAACGCCTGCTTTAGTCAAAAAATCGGCTATCGCTTTGTGAATGCCATTAGGATAAACCGCTTTCACCTCGTCGGATTCTTTTTCATGTCGAAATTCATTCCATACGGTTACACGCATGTTCTATTTCCCCCTAATTTTTATGAATGACTTGCCCTGTTTCGCTGGATTCAATCACATCAAAGACCATCTGCAAGGTTTTGACATTATCTTGGACGCGGGTTACGGGTGCTTTGCCTGTTTGGATTGCCTCTTGTAACTCGTATGCGAGATACGATTGCCGTTCATAGAGCATCGTGATAGGCTCGCGTATCTCTGCCGGCTGGTATGTATAGTTGCCACCGTCTATGTCATCGCGCAATTGCACATGAATGACGTTATCTATCAGTGTCAGCACACCTTTTTCGCACTCAAAACGCCAATCGCCTTCGTAGCTAGAGACATGCCCGTTACTGACCCACGACGCCGTATAGCTGGCATGGACATCATTTGGAAAGCGCATCAGCGCATTCGCAGACATCTTGCCTTTATTCTGATTCCATGTAGTTGACCATGCTTGCCCATAGAGCGTTTCCGGCTCTGCCCCTAAGAAATAGCGCAACAAGTCAAAATGATGGACTGCCATATCGTTCAGGAGTGGATGGGGCATTTCCGCACGGAAGCCAGCGAATTGTAAGCCTCGATAATGGGTTACGCTAACAGACGATACCGCACCCAGTTCGCCACTGTCTAAGATTTGCTTGACCGTATAGAGCGCAGGTTTATAGCGATAGTCTTGTGTAATCATATACAGCAATCCGCTATCGGTTGCCATAGTTGCCTGTGTATACGCATCTTCCAGTGTTTCCGAAAGCGGTTTCTCTGCCATCAAGGGCATATTGGCGTCAATGCATGTTTGGAGTGTTGCCGTACGGAAAGCTGGTGGAATAATCGAAATTACGGCGTCGGCTTCAACAGCCAAGAGCGCATGCCGCAAAGTCTTAAAGACTATCGCAGAATCAAAATCATAGGCTTCAGCTTGTGATTGTGCGATTTGTTCATCAACTTCTACAAAGCCAGCATACTCTATAAAGGGCAAAGGAATCAGGCGTTCTAACCATGCGTTGCCCATCCCCCCCATACCCATCTGAATAATACGCATCGCTATCTCCCTTAGAAAAAATGATGCTCGTTAATTGGGTAGAAAAATAGGAGGCAAATCTGCCTCCCCTATCGAGATTAGTTTAGATTGTGCGCCTTGCCAATGACCACTATTCGGATTGGTCAGCAGGGGCTGGGTTGGCATCCTGCGCACAGCGGAAACCGAACGCGGATAAGCGCACGCCACTGTTCACCGCAAAGCGACGGGTCGCACGGATGCTATCAGGATTTTTATTTGAATATGCCCCACCGCGCAAGATACGGGGTGTGCCATCATCAGTGAGTTCTTCACGTCCATCGGTGGCATTGTATGGATATGGGTCTGCGCGAGAACTGACCCACTCCCACACATTACCGCTCATATCTAGCGCACCTACCCACGACGCGCCCTCTGCGAAGCTACCAACAGCGAGTGGCTCGGATAAATCCCATGCCAATAGCGTGTTGCCCTCATCTAGCACGGGGTCATTATTGCCCCAAGGATAAACGGTACTATCAATCCCGCGTGCGGCATATTCCCATTCCGCTTCGGTGAGTAGACGGGCATCGCGCAAGGCACAGAAATCAACAGCTTCTTGCCAAGAGATATTCGTACGAGGCTGGTCGGGGTCTGTCCAATCGGATGGTGCATTCGCTACGCCATCAAATTGCGTGAATTGCGCGTTCGTGACTTCGGTTTGGTCTACCCAGAACGGGGCATCAAAGCAAATTTCGTGTACAGGCGATTCGTTGACAGATTCGCGTTCTGTCCCCATGACGAAACATCCGGCTGGCACTTGTACCATCGTCACACCATCGAAATCTTGGGTTACAGCTTGCCATGCTTGCAAACTGACAACGGCTGTTGATGTCGCAAAAGCAACCTCAAAATCAATATCTTCGCTGAGTGCATCGGCATCGGCTGGCAAGCCACCTGACCCCGCCACAACGGTTGCATCACGGGCTTGCAAGAAATCAGTATATTCGACACTTTGCGCAGCTTGGTCAAGTTGTTGTTGTGCAAATAGGAACGCACCAATCCCTGAGACAATCGCAATAAAGACAACAACCCCCAGCACGTAGGACGCCCGTCTGAATTGTTGTGCTGTTGTTTCGTAACGGGCAGCTTGGGCGGCAATTTCTTCTTCGCGTTTTTTACGGGCAATGTCTTCTTGTTCACGCTTGGCACGTCCCGCAATCGACGCCTCCAAAAATTCGCGTTCGAGTTCGTTTAACTGGAGTGTCGTGTGATTTGCCCATTCTTCAAATTGCAAGAGGCGCGTATCACGGGCAAGGAAACCGGCACGCTTCTCATTCTCTTTCCATTCGTTAACCGCGTTGGTCAAGCGCCGTTGAATACGCACTTCTTCACGCGCTGCCGAAAGCCAATCTTTGAGCCTATCCCAACGGCGAATGAGTGCCTCGTGTGCGACTTCGATAGTCGGTTCGCGTGTCCCTGCGTCACGGTCAAAGGTGAGCAAGCGATATTTACCAAATACATCGACTACGCGATCCGCATTTTCGATACTATCCACTTCTGAACGCCGAATACGCCGACGGGTATCTTCTGTCCCTTCACCGAGCGTCACGAGGCGCAAGAAAATTTGGCGCACGGCTTTCTGGAATGCCTCGTCGTATTCTAAGTAGGTATCTTCGGCACGTTGCGCCAATGCCCCACTGACACCCCCAATTTTCTGGTACGATTTCACGCTCAGAATACGGTTCTTGCGTTGCTCAAAGAGTTCTGTCAGCGCATATTGCAAGAGGGGCAAAATGCCGGGTTGTCCCATCACATCGTTGATGATGACTTGGGGCAAGCCAGGGTCAAAGACTGCGCCTGCCTGTTCTGCTGGACGCACAATCGTCTGTTCGAGTTCGGCTTCGCTGAGTGGCAAGACGACTTCTGTACGTTGGCGAATCATATTGCCGATGCCCCCGTACATAAGCGGTTTATCATAAAAATCTGCCCGCAAGGTCACGACGAGGCGAATACGGCTACGTTCATCTATGACAGCTTGGTAAAGGTTATACAAGAATAGCTGGCGCTGTTCTTCGTCTTCAACGAGGGTGAAAATTTCTTCAAATTGGTCAATGACGATGAGCAATTCGCTATCGCCTTCACGGGGCAAAATTTGCTTGACCGCACGTACCAAGCCTCGCGCATCCGATTGTAAAGTGTCCATGAGATTCGGCACGGATTCCGTAGCGACATGCAAGAGCGCGGCTTCCAGCTCTTCAAAGGGTTGTGTGCCGGGGAACATTTCGACATAGAACCACTCGTCGCTATTATCGACTGCGCCTTTACGTAAAGCAGGGAGCAAACCCGCTTTTACCACACTGGATTTACCACTACCACTGGGACCAATAACGGCAAGAAAACGTTGTAACTCAACTTTTTCGCTCAGGCGCTCGACCAATTGTTTTGTCAGGTCATCACGCCCGAAGAAATTCGCACTATCGTACTCTTGGAAGGCTTGCAGACCCTTATACGGATTTTCAAGGTCAACGATTGATTCTTGCGTCATCGCATAATTGAGTACGGGCGGGGGGTCTGGTAATTCTGTGAGGAGTGTCTCTAAGTTGCCTTCGTAATCCTCATACAACGCCAGCACATGGCGTTCTTTCATGTAGATGGGGATGTTCGTCTCGCTTGCCGTGACAGGGAAAATCGGCTTGCCATCTTCTTCGGCTTGCAAAAATTCACGCTGTACCCAACGGCTCTCTTGCGCACTATCCGACATGATGCTGATGAATGCGTAGGCATTTGCAATGCCGGAGGTGATCGACTTAATCCACTCTTCGCCACCGCGTATATCGCTCTTATCTAGCCAGACTGTATGCCCAGCGGAGCGTAAATCCCGCGAGAGTTTTTGCGCAAAGTCTTCATCATCACGCGAATAGCTGACGAAAATAGAGGACGGTTCTTGTAACTGTAATTGGTCAAGATGGATGGGTTGGGTTACATCACTGGATGTATCAAGTGCCGTCTCTATATCTACTTTGAAATCCCGAATTGATTGATAGCGATTATCTATATCGCTGGCAGTTGCTCTTGCAATGATGTCGTTGAGACGTGCTTGGTATTGTTCATTGGTGCCTTCGAGGTCTGGCACTGGCTCATAAAGTTTTGCTTGCACCAATTCGGTAATTGATTTGTTATTGTACGGTGTTGACCCCATCAGCAACTCATACAAGATGATGCCGAGTGCATAAATATCGGTCTGGCTAGTGATAGCAGAATCTGTAAATTGTTCGGGCGCGGCATAAATGAGCGACCCACTGAAGGTATCGTCGCTGGCATTCACTTTGTTATCGTCTTCAATGAGCGTCGCAATGCCAAAATCTGTCAGATAGGCGCGTCCGTCTTCGTCTAGCAAGATATTCTCTGGCTTCACATCCCGATGCACGATATTACGCCGATGGGCAACATGCAAGGCATCCGCAATGTTGGTTATGATAGAGACCACTTCTTCTGGTGGAATGACCTCATTTTCCATGCGTTCGCGCAAGCTACCTTCTACCAGCAAGCGCATAACGAGATACGCGCCCTCTGGACTGCGCCAATAATCGTATAATGGCACGATGAAAGGATGCTCTAGTTGCGCAATCAATTCTGCTTCGACATCAAAGCGCCGAATGAAGTCAGGGTCATTGGCGAATTGTGGCAAAATAATCTTAACTGCCACCTCGCGCTTGAGTATCGGCTGGTATGCTTTATAGATTGCTCCAAAACCGCCCCTGCCAATATGTTCAAGAAATTCATAGCCCTTGATTGTTTGTCCTACTAATTCACTCATATGAGTTCAATCCGTGTATTTGTCCCGTTTATCCTATAGATATTTTGTTTCACCACGAAGGCACGAAGGACACAAAGAAATCAAGAAAAATGTGTGTAATTCCTCATGTAATCGCCCTCTTTTTGGACGCGCCATTGCGATTTTCCAATTGCTAACCCGTGCAAGATTTTCTAACTGTCAAGTTTGCGCCACACGCTGATGCAAGTTCAAAATTAGATATGGAGATTACAAAGCGGACGATGCAGGCATCGTCCCTACACAATTGGGTGATTTTTCGAGCTTAAATGTTCGACAAACCAGCAAAACGTAAGGACAACAGCTTGCCCTGTCCGTTAATTTCCATACTAATTTTTTAAACAGCGATAAATGCTTCATCCGGTAAATCGTGATAGAACTTTTTTGTATATTTCGGGCGCAGACACAGCAACGCCCCTACAAAATGTCTAGAATTAAGTGGCGGACACGCAGAAGCATGTCCTACCGATACTGCATTGCCATTATACCCCGCGTGCTACCCTTTTACCGCACCTTGCGTCGTTTCTCCGATGATTGCCCGTTGTAAAAACAGCACAATCAGCAAAATCGGTATTGTCACGATGATAGATGCCGCCATCAACTCGTTATTAGTTGCCCCTGCCCCACGCAAATCTGCCAGCGCAACAGGTACAAGCACCTCTAATGGATTGCCTTTGAAAGACAGCGCAAAGAGATACTCATTGAGCAACGCCAAGAAGTTCAATAAACCCTGTGTAACGATTGCTGGCAAGGTAATCGGTAGCAAAATGCGCACGAAGGTCTGGAAGGGTGTTGCGCCATCCACAAAAGCGGCTTCCTCGATTTGTGGCGGTAGCAGTTCAAAAAACGCAATCAGATACCAGATGATGCCTGGCAGGATGAACAAGGGATAGACTAAGCTCAATTCCAGCATATCACTCGGCGCATTAAGCGACTTAATGCGAATTAGCAAACTCGGCAATACCGCAATCGTCGGGAAAATGGTCATCGCCAAAATGACATAGCGCAAGAGATATTGTCCGCGAAAACGATAACGCCCTAGTGCATAGGCGGCGAGTGCGCCTAAAAAGAGCGAGAGGGCTGTCACTGCACCACAGACAACGATACTATTGAAAATACTACGGAAGAAAATCGCGTAGGTCTCATCTTCAAAGTTGAGAATGGTCTGGTAATGCACCAGTGTAAAGCGCGATAGCAAAGAGCCTTGTCCAGGGTCGGTGAAGCTAACAATCAACGCCCAAACAAAGGGAAAGAGCGAATATGCCGCTACAAACAGCACAGCCAATGCAAATGCAAAGCGACGTAAGAATTTAGCCATTATCGTTCGCTCCTACTTGTTGGGTGCGTAAGTAGAAATAGACCAAAACCGTGATAATAACGAACATCACAACACCTGTCGCAGATGAATAGCCCATGCGCCCGTCAATTAGTACATCTTGGGTATAACTCGCCATCGAGAAGCGCCGTTCACCTACCAGCAAATCGAACACATCAAACACACGCAAGGCATTCAGCGCACGGAATAGCACAGCCACACCAATGAAGGGCATGGTAATCGGTAGCGTGATACTAAAGAAACGGCGCATTGCCCCTGCCCCATCAACGGCGGCTGCTTCATAGACATCTTTCGGAATCATCAGCAAGCCAGGAATTAAGAAGAAAGCCATGTAGGGTGTTGTTTTCCAGACATCTACAAAAATGAGCATTGGTAGTTGCCAAGCGCGTTCGGTCAGCCATGCAACCGGCTGGTCAATGACATTTGTGTAGAGCAAAATTTGATTGAGGAAGCCAGTGCGATCCCCTGCTAGCATCACTGCCCAGAAGAAAGTAGAAACAACAGTCGGCACAGCATAGGGAATCAGCGCAATCACGCGCATGGCATCTTGGGCGAAGAATTTGACGACCAAGACCTGCGCTAACATCAAGCCGAGAATGAGTTCCAGAATGACCGAGACAACCGTGAATATCACCGTATCCCAGACCGCCTGTGTGAAATCAGGGTCTTGGCTGACGACAAAATAGGTCGTTTCGCCTACTGTCGGTTGGTAAACAATATCAAATTGGCGATAGCGGTCTGTATCGTAGAAAACATCTTCACAAGCATTGACGCTACTGAATACATTCGGGTCACAGGGAATGACTTGTGTATTCAGCAACTCAACATAGTTTTCTGCGCCGACGTATTCAGTTTCGCGGGTGATGCCAAAAGATTGATTACTAAAACTGGCAATCACAATTTGCTCTAACGGAATGCCCCCGAGTAAGGTCAGAATCACTACACTTGGTAGTAAGAAGCGCCACGCATTATGCGTATTGTGGTCGATGGGGTCACGAGAGCGCGTGAAGGTCGATTCGGACGCCCGCAGAATGATATACAGAGCAATCACGTAAACCAAGACCGCGCCCATCAAGATCCATGCTGGCAAATTACTATCCAACGGGAAATTGAAAAGCACATTTACAAGGTCAGAATTATAGGCAGAAAGCGTCAAGATAAAGAGCGACGCCCCCACCCATATCACGAGCAACATGCCCCAGCGATAAGCATTGTGCCTGCCACGCAATAAACCTAGCGCCACGTACAAACACGCTGTACCAAGCCCAGCTAAGGTCAGCGGAAACAGGATGCCCGTTCTACTGACGATAAGCCAAATTACCAAATCAAGTTGCTGATTCGTATCTGTTTCTAACATAGTTGACCAAATGACCCATGTCGCGCCCACCCAATGGACGAGACACAGAATCAGAAACGCCAGAGAAAGCCCCCATAGAAGCAGGGTTTCTCTCTCTGAACGTTCGTAATAACTGCTCGTTGCCATTAAGCGTCTCCGCATTCGCCAAGATAGTCATCTTCTAAGGTACGGGTGAAATCACGCGCCCCGCCCGATGCTGAGGTGCTACCATTTAGAATTTCGTACACCGTGCTGTAGTAAAGTTCAGATACCTGATTGTAATCCAAGCCCAATTCCGTTGATGGACGGGGGGTTGCCGCCGTGAGGAAGGTATCTAACAAGTCAGGGTATGGTGGGTACAATTCTAGCAAGTCAGGGTCTTCATAGAGCGATAGATAGGTTGGGTTGAGCGATGTTGTGAGCGCACGGCGTTTTTGCTCTTGGCGCGAGGTCAGGTATGCGGCAAATAACACGGCGGCTTCTGGGTTGGTGCTGAAACCAGACACCGCAATCATCTGACCACCGAGCGTCGCCGCCGATTGTCCACCGGGACCTTGTGGCAAAACTGTGATGTCGAAATTACCCGCAACCGCACTGCCTTCGGGGTCTGCACTCAAGCCATAGGCATAGAACCAATTGCGCATGAAAGCAGCGTTGCCCTCGTTCCAGACAGCACGCGATTCTTCTTCGCGGAACTCTAAGACGTTTACTGGGCTAATCGAGCCAACCCAACCGGCGGCACGTTCCATCGCATTCACAAAACCGTCATTGTCAAAATCTTGACTACAAATTTCAGACATGATGCGTCCGCCATCATGGGATACTTGCCATTCGAGCGCGTTGGTTGTCAGGTTTTCGCCTGTGTTCCCTTGCCAGACAAAGCCCGTGAAATCTGGATTGCCATCTGCGCGTTCGCCTTCTTGGATAATTTCTGCTGCCGCTTCGAGGTCATCCCATGTTGTTGGCACTTCCAAACCATATTTTTCGAGCAAGTCGGTGCGGTAGTAGAGATGCCCTGTATCAATGAGCCAAGGGAAGGCATATAAGCTATCGTCAACGGTTGCTGCTGCGACCATGCTCTGGAATTGCGAATTGTAGAACGCAGGCGTCACAAAATCGTTGAGTGCCAATAAGTTATCCGCGAGAATACCAACATCAACCACGTCAATTTGCATGAGGTCAATTGTATCGTCGCCGAGCGCCAAACGACGACGGAAATCGTCACTACGTTGGGTTGCGCTATCAGAGGTCGATTCAAAGGTGATGGTCACATTTGGGCAAGCCTCTTCGTAAATTGCCGCCCCTTCGCGTGCCAAGTCCCCTTCTGTACCGACCTGTCCTGCTGCAAAAGTCAGTGTGATATTTTCGCCTTCTGGACATTGAATTTCGTCACTGCCTGTATCGACAACGACTTCATCTGTCGTTTCGGTGTCTGTTTCGGCACTGTCATCTGCGGATGCTGTATCTGCTTCAGCATCGGTTTCCTCGGCAGTCTCGTCGTCTGCTGTATCATCTGCGGGGGCAGGTGTCGATTCTGCGACAACAGCTCCACCTGTTCCGACGTCTTCGGACGCCTCTTCTGCTGGGGCATCCAACTGACCACATGCCGTCAGCACGAGCAAAATACTCATGATAGCTATCAGGATTGCTTTCGTTTTCATCGCATCTTCCCTCGTTGGTAATATATCGAAATAAAGATTGTTTGCTTCACTATATCACGCTATTGATAGACAGAATTGAGCAAGTCGTCGTTGTTGGTGTGAAAATCATAACCTTGATATACATGATTGATATGTCGTTTCGTTATTACAGTTACAGGCTGTCCGTAAATTCATATTTGTAGGGGGTTTGCTGTGTCTACGCCTATGCGGTATGACACACAGGTCGTCCCTTACCATGATTTCTCGGGTAGATACTTAGTTCGGTTTCTGGCAAATCAAACCCTTGAAATACATGCCATCCAATAAGGGTTTGCGCAATTTCCAACTCATTTCCCTGAGCATGGGTTCCATGTTGCGCTTGTATGCAAAATTCTCTTTGCTCGGCACATCCCAAAAATAATTGAGTTGTGGCAACGAACGCACGGTCATGAAATCGCTAAATCCTGCTTCTGTCAGCAAGGCTTCGAGGTCTTGTAATGTGTATTCGCGCAGATGAAAGCCTTCTGGTTCGCTCCCGCCACCGCGAAAATAGCGCGTCACGTCATGCGGACCACTGAGGCGATGTGGTGTAATCGTAACCATATAGCCACCTGGTTTGAGATGCGCGTAAATGCCTGATAAAAAGGCATCCATCTGTACAGGTGGCACATGCTCAATCAGGTTAGAATTTACGATGATGTCATAGCGTTTATCAGGGTATTGTTGCTGAAAATGCTCAAAAGACATGAGCTTGATGCTATCGGCTGGGAGATGTCCGGTTAGGCGTTCTTGCGCGACACGGGCGGCGGCTGGTGAAATTTCGATGCCTTCAAGGTTGCAATATCCGACCTCCGATAACTGCAAAAATAGGTCTGCCGCACCTGTCCCGACTTCAAATATAGACACGTCATCAGGATTACGTTCACCTAGATGCGCTTGTAATAGGGTGAGGATGAAATAGAAATCGTTGGAATCATGCCCCATCTCGACATGGTAGCGCATCATCAGAGCAATGATACGGGCATAACCAATGACGTAATAGCTGTTGAGTTCATCACCATCTTCAAGTTCGCGCAATTTATTGGCATAGTGCCGTTCTGCAATCCAGTGAAATTGGATGTATTCCTCATACGGATACTGTTCAATATAAGCGACCAGTTCATCTGACCACAAGCCTTCTTCCGCAAAGGTGCTTGCGGTTGCTGTGCGCCGATTGAGTTCTTCCAAGCCCAGCGACAACAAATAGGCGTCATCTTTCTGGAGCAAGGCGAGAAACTCTGGATGATCGACTTCTTCATACATGAACTCTTGATACATGTGCTTTCCCGTGGTTAGTTTCTAAACGATTTTCATACTATGCCTTGTTCTAGTTTAACGCGCAATTCCACTGTAGACCGTTAAGAGCAAACTTTTATGGGTTTTTTCGTTTGATGACAATTCCTGCACAAATAACCAAAACCATTCATTTACGACCTTTTTACACTTGGCAATCTTCTTGCAAGACCTTCATAAGCTGAGGACAAGATTCAGGACGCATCCTGTGTACAGTAGCATCGTAATCCAGACATACTCATTTACACGCTAACACAGGAGGAAGTTGTACATATGAAACGTCTACTATTCGCACTCGTTTTACTGACATCACTCGCGGTTGCTGTTTCAGCACAAGATGACCCCGAGCCGGTTACGTTCACCGTCACGATAGAAAATATCGCCACGCTGGGACTGTATGATAACGCTGGCGCACAAGCTATCCCAGTTGATGCTGAGGAGGCTGGACCTGCCGTACCAGGCAGTGCCTACGAGTTCACAATCACACCAGAAGGTGGGCAATATCTATCGTTTGTGACGATGTTCGCGCAATCCAATGACCTCTTCTTCGCGCCGGATGCAGACGGGATTGCTCTTTTCGCAGATGATGGCACACCTTTCAGCGGGGATATCACGAATCAGGTATTGCTTTGGGATGCAGGTACAGAAGTTAACCAGCCCATTGGTGAGGGCGACCAGCAAGCACCCCGTCAAGAAGCCCCTAACACGGGCGACGATGAAAATGGTGTCGTCACTTTTGTTGATAATCTCGATGATGGTATGAGCTACCCAAGCACAGAAGAAATCATCAGTGTCAATTTAACTGCCAATGACGATGGTAGCGTGACTGTGCACATCGAGAATATTTCCGGCGATAGCGACTTTGCCAGCCCCATCACACCTGTTGTATGGGTTGTGCATAACGCAATGAGCATGGAAAGTGAATCGCATGGGATGATGATGACGCATGGTGTGTTCTTCACCGAAGGCGAAGCAGACTACGGCTATGGTCTGGAAGCTGTTGCAGAAGATGGTAATCCGGCTGACCTCGTAGCAACTGTCGCAGGTGGCGACTTTGGTACACCAATTGCCCCTGTTGTTTTCGCTGTGCATGACAACATGATGGCTGATGGTGTGTTCTTCACAACGGGTACGGCTGACCGTGGTGATGGTCTGGAAATTGTTGCCGAAGATGGCACACCAACTATACTCGGTGAATACGCTACCGCTAATTACGAAGTTGCAGGGGTTTCTGCGATTCCAAGTGGCGCTGAAGAACCAGGACCTGCCCTACCAGGCACAAGCTACACTTTTACTGCAACGGCTGTTCCTGGTGAAAGTCTCTCGTTCGTGACGATGTTCGTGCAATCCAATGACCTCTTCTTTGCGCCAGCCGAAAGTGGTATCGCTCTCTTTGACGAAGCAGGCAATCCGATTAGCGGTAATGTCGCTGACCAAGTGTTGCTCTGGGATGCCGGCACAGAAGTCAATGAAGAACCTGGTGTTGGTGAAAACCAAGCGCCCCGCCAAGCAGAACCCAACACAGGCGAAGATGAAGGTGGCGTTGTGCGCCTCGTAGATGATGAATTTACGTACCCGAACACCACCAGCGTGATTCGCGTCCTTGTTGAACCTGACATGATGATGGGCGAGTAAGCTCACTTAGCCCTATCGTCTTCCATTTATACACTTGACCCCACAGGCAGACAGACTGCGCAATGCGGTCTGTCTTTTTTGGTAAAGATAGGTAACGGTTTAGTCACCAAACACTACCAAGATTGCTATGACACTTTGCTATAATACTCAGATGTATATTACTTGCACGTACAAGTAAATCATGCTTTTTGTAAAATGGGACAAATATAATTATGAGCAGTGCTAAGGAAGCACGGATTCTTCTTATAGCTATTGACGACATCGTTCTTGATTATGTACAAGCAACACTTCACGATGCTGAAATAACCATCAAAGCGAACACCACCTTCGCCCAACGCCTGTTAATAGAGAATGAGATAGACATTGATTGCATCATCCTTGACCCCACAACACATTCTCACAACCCACTATCTGCTACACAACAGATACAATCAATTGTAGATGATGTACCCCTCATTATCCTGACAGCGATGACCTCTTTTGAACTTGCTGTTAATGCCTTGAACGCAGGGGTTCAAAAATTTTACACACCTGATACCCCATCAGATGTATTCCGCACGGCTGTTGATGAGACCGTTGCTTTTGCCCACAAGAAGAAAATTGATACCTTGCTTTTAGGGCATATGCGTAATGCGATACGTGATTACCAGCAGAATACAGTTACGGATACGTCAACGAATTATCCCCACACCCTCATCTCCGGCGACCTCACACTAAACCGTGACCGCTACGAAGCCAGTACGCCAGAGCAAGATATTCCACTGTCACCCACTCAATTCAGGATTTTGTGGATGCTCGTCAAATCTTGTCGGGACACGCTAACAGCACATGACATTGCCCTCGAAGCACTCGGCTATACCATGACGGAATCGGAAGCCAAAGACCTTATCAAAGCACATATCTCTAAAATTCGGAACAAGTTGAGCGCCGTCAATAAGGAGAAAAAACTGATTACAGTAAGAGGACACGGCTACAAGTGGGCAGAATGAAATGCGCTTTGTAATCGTGCTAAATTGCTACGTAACGTCACGAAACATTCATCTTTCTTAGTGTAACATATCGTCAGAAACACAGAACATACATTTCGATTACGTTATGAGAGGAATTTTCACATATGCGCAAAATTAATTTGCTTTTCACTGTTGTCGTTGCAATCGCCCTTTTCGCTATTGCATCCGTTGTTTCCGCTGCTGACCCAGAAAATGCTGCACCGGCTGTACCTGATGGTATTGCAACTTACCTAGCCACCAACGAAGTCGATTTAAGTGGTGGTAACTGTGGTGGTATCAACTACGCAAACGACAATTGGGGCAACGGTACCCGTCAATTGGCTGATGGCACATGGCGCATCACTGGCGAAGGCGTTGGTGGACGTTGTGATGTTAGTCCACAAGCTACGATGGATAGCCTTTGCCGAGCTGGTCAAGTCAACACGGCAAATAGAAGCTGGGGCAATGGTAGCCGTATTCGTGGCGATGGTTCTTTGATTATCACAGGCGCGGGTGTTGGTGGTCGTTGCATCCTCACCGACGCAAACGAAATTGCTCTGGCACGGGTTTTCCTTGTGAACGCACCGCGCCTCCGCTAATTACGTGCAATTAAGTATCGCCAAGAAGCAGGGAAAATACAGCAGACTGTCAGTTGGCAGTCTGCTGTTTTGTTACCTAGATATGATTAGCCTACATCCATCGGCAAAGTTTCGTTGCGTCCCCATTCACTGAGCGAACCATCGTAAATGGCGACCTTATCATAATTGACCAAGTGCAAGCCGAGCGCGACCATTGTTGCACTAATGCCCCCACCGCAATAGGCAATCACCTGTTCTTTTTCGAGGATGCCCGCTTCCGTGAAGATGTCGCGTAGGTCATCAGTTGGTTTGAACGTGCCATTCTCAGTTAGCAGGTTAGCATGTGGCACATTTTGGCTATTTTTGATGCGCCCCGGACGCCCATAAGAGGTATCATCTTTGCTGTTGAATTGCTTCGCGGAGAGTGCATGCACAATACACGTCCCGCCATTTTCGATTTCTGCGCGTACCTGTGCTTTATCTGCCCAGCGTTCTGGCACAGGGGCAATCGTTAGTTCACCAGCCGGATAGCTTTCCGCGCCACTCGCTACGGGACGATTCTCTGCTTGCCATTTTGCAAAGCCACCATCCAGCACGGCGACATTCTCTAGTCCTAGTGAACGCAACATCCACCAAACCCGCGTTGCCCACATAACGGTGGTGGTACTGTATAGGATGACTTGGCTATCATTGCTGATACCTGCTTGTGCCAGCACCTCACGCACTTTTTCGTTATCCGGCATCATAAATGGGACTTTGCTATGGTCAGATAAATCATTGTATAAATCCAAAAATGATGCACCCGCTATATGCGCAGATTCGTATGCTTCGCGTGCCGACGGGGCATCTTCGCCCATCATCACGGTACAATCAAACACACGCAGATTTTCATCATTAAGATGGTCAGCTAACCAGTCCGTAGATACTAATGCTTGCAGATTTTCATATGCCATACAAAATCGCTCTTTCGCTATTCAATCGTGAAAATTCTATACATAAGAAGCGGTCAGCTACGCGAAGATTACCGTCTTACAAAAACATCATATTAAAAAAAGGTCACTCACACTGAGCGACCTCGTTTTTCGTCTATCTTAGCGATTAGAATCAGCAACTAAGCAGTTACATTATCTTCGCCCTCTTCATCCTCATCATCGTCATCGTCACCAGAACGTGCTTTTTTAATCGTCTCTATCATATTCATGAGTTCATCGCGTTCGAGTAGGAACATCATCGCGCCATAAATCACACCCCCCAGTGCAATCGACGTAAGGAGCGTCAGCAACATAGGCGACCCCATGCTATTGACCCACAGACGCCAGCTATAAACACCCAATGCCATGACACCAGCCGAAATAAACGGCGAACGGAAGACCGTCACAAAACGCAAGGGATTCATCTTGAGATAATACGAAACAACGCTCAGGCGCAAGACAGTCGTGATACACAACGAAATCAAGTTCGCCAAAGATGCCATCACCGCATCTTGCGTGAAATAGATAAAGGCGAAAATCATGGGGAAGGTATATAATGATTCTACGAGCAACAATTTTGTAGAGACATCCGGCTTACCAATCGCTTTCATCACATCGCCCGCACTCCAAGGCAAGGTTGCGACCATCCCTAGCAATGCCAGCACCTGTAAGAAGCGAATCGTCTCTACCCATTGGTCACCAAATACAATAAGCACCAATTCTGGCGCAACCACTGACATCCCAATCCCTGCGGGTACACTCAAAAAAGAGGTGTATTTGGTCGTCATTATGAACCAATCTTTGAGGCGCGGAATATCGTGTTGCAATTTAGAATAGGCAGGGAAAAGTGCTTGTGTGAGAACAAGGCTCAGGTTGGCAATAATCATCTCTGGAATACGGGCAGCAATCGCATAAAAACCAAGTTGCACCTGCCCTAGCATGATACCAATGAAGAATTGATCGGCTTGTTCGAGCGCGTTATCAAGCAAGCTGAACATCAACACTTGCACACCATATTGCCATAGTGAGCGTGCTTGCTCGATATAAAAACGGAAATTAGGTACCCACCTCAGCACATACCACTTAGCAATCGTCTGCGCGATTGCCCCAACCAATTGCCCGTAAACAATTGCCCATACCCCAAAGCCCGTGAACGCCAAAATAATCGACACGATACCTTTAAAAACAGTTGCCAGCAATTCAGGCAAAAATCGTTTGCGAAATTGGAGTTCTTTTTGTAAGAGCGCATCATGTGTTTGCCCAAAGCCAACGATGATAAATATCAAACCCAAAACTTGCATGACAGGTACAACTTGCGGGTCATCAATGAAATTTAAGGCAAAAGGTGCCGCGAAAAACATGAATGCACACTGCCCCACCCCAATGAGGATGTTAAATATGAAAGCTGTGTTGGCAGCTTTCTCTACATCCTTATCGGTATAAATTAGGGCATCGTTGATGCCAAACCCACGAATGGTTTCCATGAAGGTAACAGCGATAGTCGCAAACGCAACCAGACCAAAGTCAGCTGGGACAAGCAACCGCGCCAAAATCGCAGTCGTTAACAAGGTGAAGATGCGGCGTCCAAAATAGGAAGCATACGCCCAAATAATACCGCTTAGTGTTTTTCTCGCTAAACCCACGTACTCTCTCCTGAAGCCTATCCCTCATAATATGACAATTAACCAACTACCCTACCCCTAAATGACATACCAATTGAAATATGAGAAGCAGTTGCATCCTCTAGACATACTTATATAATGAGTTTGGGACGAATCCGTTTTGTTATCATTATAAAGGCTAACCCAATTATAACGTACTGAGTCTCTCGGTTGAGAGATTGTGCATGTATAATTGTAATAATTGTAAATATTTGCTCACAAGTGTGTCGTGTTTCGACATACAATTGACAAATAAGATGCAAACGGACAAAATATCACTACTGTAACATTATGTTATAGTCAGGACATTATTCAATACTCATTGATAAATCGTCAATAGGCGCTTGCCTGTTATTATATGATGAGGATGTTTCATGGAACTACGTGAATATATCAGTATAGTCACTCGCAATATCTGGCTAATCATTCCTTTTACGTTGTTAGCAATGGCGCTAACAGCTTTCTTCTCTTTCAATCAACCGAATATCTACGAATCTCGCTCGTCATTTGTCGCACGGCTCGACCCTAATGTGGCTATCACGGGTGATACGATTTACGCGCTAGATACCTTGTTAGGGCGTCAGCGTCTTTTTGTTACCTATTGTGGTGTAATGGACAGTCCTTCGACAGTCGATGAAGCACAGACGCTGATTGGTATCCCGCTTGGCTCACTTGATTTTGACAATGAGTGGAGCGTTGTATGTAGTCCTATTCCAGAGAGCAATGTGCTGGAAATCATTGTGCGTGGCACAATTCCATCCGTTGTTGACCGCTTGAACCGAGCTGTTGGGCAGGTTGGGAGCGCACGCGCAGATACCTTATACGCGGTATTCCTACTCGATAATCTCGACCCTGTATTCACAGGACCCGACCCCGTTGCACCTAATCACATCACTAATATTGCGCTCGGCGGTATGCTGGGCTTAGTTGTTAGTATATCAGTGGGATTCTTAATCAGCTATCTTTCTGGCAACGAAGCAGACCTCGCGGCACTTTCTATCCGCGATTCCCAGTTGGCTGTTTACAAGAATAATTACTTCCAGACCCGTCTGCAAGAAGAATTTCAACGGGCGAAAAATAGCTATCGCACGGTGTCTATTGCCTTTATTGAGTTGATGCCAACGGAAGATTTCGATCTCATTCCAGAAGATGCACAATCAGAATTGATGCGTCGCCTTGCATTAGATATGCAAGATTACCAGCCACCAGCGAATATTGTGGCATACCGTGGTAATAAGGTCTTTGAAATTTTGATTCCAGAACGGGCTGGTTATCGCGCTCGGGTTGCCATGAAAAATATGATTGACGAGTTGCGTAGCAAGGTCTACCGCTTTGAATCATACACAGCGAATTTCTCGCTGAATGCAGCCGTTATCGAAAGTGATGGCGAAAGTCTCAATCCGCAATTGCTACAAGAACGCGGTTTAGAAGCCTTGCGCAACATTGAGGCTGGTACACGCAATACGGTTGTCTTTGTCAGCACCGTTGCAGGTCCTTTCGCAACGGGTGGCGACAGTGATTTTGGAGAACCCACACCTGTTCCAGTGCCTGCTCGCCCTCGTGCAAGCGACCCTAGCACAGACGATTTATCGACACGCGAGATTCCAGATTTCTTTGCGAAAAATGATAGTTTGGATGGCGACGAAGATACCCAAGCACTCGAAAGCCGCGAAAGAGCTGGTAGTAGCCGTCAACCGACGAGCAGTGTTTTCGTGAGCCGTTCAGAAGTAGAGAAACCACGTAACCCATTTGGGGAAATTCATCGTGATAACGACGAAGAAGATGAGGATAACGATGACGCATAATCAGTCACCGCTAATGAAGCTAATCACACAAAAGTTACTCAATCGCCGTGTATGGTTGTTACTGACAATCATGATTGGGATTGCTATCTACAGTGCAACCGTGGTGTTTGCACAAACCGACACGGCTACCGACGTAGCTGCAGATACTGAAAACAACGCTTGCCGTCTGTACACGCCCAACGTGGATAATGTCGTTGTGCGTGCGTGTGCGAGTACGCAGTGTGCCATTCGTGACGCCTTCAATGTAGGGGAAACAGCCTGTGTCGTCAGCGATAACATTGACGGCTGGTATGAAGTCAATATTGACCCAGATGACCCAAGCTCTTTACCTGGTTATGTCTCGGCAAACCTGATGTCTGTGGGTGCAGCGGATCGTGATGACGTATCTTTCGATTTTTGTGATGCTTATGAGGTCATTGGCGATAATGCGACAATCCGCACATGTAGTAGCATTGACTGTAATGCACTCGGGCAACTTACACAGGGAGAAACTGTCTGTGTTGTACGTTACGGTGCAGATTATAATAACTGGGTACAGATTGCAGGCACAGATTCATGGGTCGATTTCACTAACTTCGAGTATGTCTTCATCGAAGAGAGTGACTGTGATGTTTACCAAGTGCGCGTGCCAACGACAACAGCCCGCTCCTGCCCTTTCATTACCTGTGGGGTAACAGAAACTTTAGCACAAGGTACACAGATTTGTATCGGTAACGAAACAGATGAAGATACCGATTGGCTAGGTATTAGCTATGGTGACGAAGACACTATCGGTTGGGTTTTTGCTAACTTGATGAGTCCAACGACACTCGATAGCAACGAAATCTTCACGGAAAGCGATGCGATTCGGGCAACTGTCAATGCAGGCAGTGCTGTTGCACAAGCATCAACCAGCACACCCGATACTAGTAGTGATACCAGCTCAACGACAACAGAAGCCGTAGAGGCAACACCAAGCTCGACTATCGCACCGGTTATTGATGCACAGGCAGCACTCGATGATGCGCTCTGTACAGATTTCACTGTGAATACGAGTGCTGGTACAGTCCGTGCAGCCCCTTCAGTTGATGCGTCGCAAGTTATCAACTTGCCATTTGGCACAACAGTCTGTGTAACAGGCGTTGTTCCCTTTTTAGAAAATGACTGGTTCATTGTTCGTGTACCGAATACTGAGGATGAGATTGTCCAAGCCTTCATGGCACAATCCGTTCTCAATTCAACAGACGAAGTTTTGCCGACGCCAACACCGTCACCTGTGGGGAATAGTACAAATCAGATAACGACTGACAGCGCGGGTGTGGCTGTGGCTCAACCGACGGTTTGCCCAGCAGGTGCAAGTGCCGAAGATTGTGCGGCAGTACAAGTAGAAACACGCGAGGTTATCGGCGCTATACAGTCCAGTGACCTACCTCTACTCAACACGAGTACCAATGACAACATCATTTTGCAATCACCACAGGCTAATGCTACGTTCCGTTTCTTATATCCTGAAGATTGGGCGTCCAATGGTAATGATGTGCTGATCTTGAACTTCGATTATTTTGAACTCAATCGAGGTGCAGACACCAGCCAAATTGACCCTATTTCATTACTCGACATCACAGTAAATGGTGAACTCGTACAATCGCTCGCGCTTGACCTTGATAATGTAGGTCCAAATACGCTCACTATCCCCTTGCCTGCTGTTCAGATGCAAGATACAGAACAACGTACACATGTAATTGGCTTCACGCTGACAGCCCTTGACCACTGTCGTGAAGATTTGACAGCAAGAGTTGAATTTGATACAGCCAGTTCTTTTGTGAGCCTGCGTTACAATGAATTAGAACCGACTCTCAACTTGGCTGACTATCCACGTCCATTCTTCGAGGCACACCCAAACGGTACAGAAATCGTTTATGTGGTCATCCCTGATACCCCAAGTCCTGAAGAATTGACGGCTGCGGGTCGTATTGTTGCAGGTTTAGGTAGCATTACCGAGCAATTAGTTGTCCGCACAACAACCGTGAGCCAACTTTCGGATATTGAATACGTCACCAATAACCTGATTCTCATCGGTTTGGCAGGCAATCATGCCTTAATTGACGACTTGTATACACAAAATGTATTGCCAACATCAATAGATGAAGATGGCAATATCATACGCAATGATGCACCTGTGCTAGAAGAAGATGGTGTTGTGCAGATTATTCAGCATCCGGTTGATCCACGCTTTGCCATTCTGACTGTTACAGGACAAACCCCTGTCGCCATTGCAAAGGCAGGACAGTTACTAGCGGGTGATCCACCGCTTATAGGATTAGGTGGCAATGTCGCTATTGTGAGTGGCATTTCGCCATCCGCACGCCCATCAGTAGATAGCATCATATCAAGCAGATTCACACTTGCTGATATTGGCTTCACCGAAGATTTTGTGTTGAGTGGCGGTGGTTTACAATCCGCATTTATCGAATTTTTCGTACCATTCGGCACGATTGATGGCGATGATGCTTACTTTAACTTGATGTACAATAACAGTGCTATCATGGAAGAGACTGCCTCAACGTTAACCGTCGAAGTGAATGGTATTCCTGTTGGGACAACGACACTGCGCCCACAAGAAGACTTGAGTGGCACCGACCTCGTTTTCAATACACGGTCATTACGCGTCAACATTCCAAATACGGCGATTTTCCCTGGTACAGTCAACTTCGTTCGTATTGTGGTCAACACAGTGGATGAAGAAGATTGTCGTACTCTGGATGACCTTTCAACATGGCTGACAATCAGTAGTAGTTCTGAGATGTTCTTGCCATTTGATGTAGCCCCTACATTGCTACCATTTGTTGGTTTGTTCCCATCACCGTTCAACTTGAATCCCGTCTTGTCAGATGTGTTGGTATCCATTCCCGAAGAACCCAGCACAGAAGAGCTTATCCAAGCACTGACCTTCATGCAACGACTAGGGTCATCAACCCGTAATGTCAGCGCGATGAACCCAATTATCGTCTATGGTACGCCACCCGATGATCTTGAGTTATCTAATTTTCATTTAGTGGTCATTGGACGTCCAACAAATAACTCAATCTATGATTTGATTGGCGATAGCCTACCTCAACCCTTCACTGAAGGTACAGATGAGTTGGAACAAGTGCTTAACAACGTCGTATACCGTCTCGATGATAGTTACAATGTCGGTCTTATACAGACCTTCACTTCGCCGTTCAATAGTGAAAAAGCGGTGCTGGTGATGTCTGGTACTGATGACTTCACACAGGCATTATCTGTAGATGTGGTTGGTAGTACAGAAGTTGGGTCTGTAGAGTTACTCGGTGATGTTGTGTTCGTCTCGCAAGAATCGGTATTCGCTGTAGATACCCGCCTACAAAGTCGTGCGTTCGATACATTAGGCGTTGTGCCTGCTTTGGCTACAGAAAGCGAACTAATTCGTCAAGAAACGACTGTGCCACTAACGCAAACTGTCGTGGCAAACGCGACCCAACTCGCATCGGCTGGGGCATCTGTGACACCTGTGCCACCAACGGCTACTATCTCAGGCGCACCAGATTCTGATGGCGAGACTGTATTGGCACCGACGGCTATCGTTGCCATTGAATTAGAAGTCACGCCTCTGCCCACTATTCAAGCATTTTCGGCAGATGAGTTGACGGCAGAAGAAGCGACACTGCCCGTATGGGTGCGCTACTTCCTGATTATCGCTGCGGTTATATCTGTTGGGATGGTTGTCGGCAGATTCGTTATAGCAGCGCGTGAAAATTCCGAAAGCAAAAAGCTCTAAAAGGAAAACCCGTTATGCAGGGACAACCTGTTTATACAAGTAAACGAAAAACAGATGATACAGGTAAGCTCAGTACGTGGATACAGTCGCTCATTTATGCAGCTGCCCTCCTCGTGGTGATTTTATCGAGCTATCTCGTTGCAACAACACCCTACGGTTTTTATCTCTTAGGGGCTGTTATTGCGGCAGTTGGCGGGCTTGTGGTCATCAATCGTCCATCTATTGGGGTGTATGTATTGGTGATGTTCGTTTATCTCAATCTATCTGATATTTTGGAAGTGCAGTTCGGGATACCGAGTGCGAATAAACTCTTGGTCGCCTTAATTGCTGTCGCCATTTTAGGAACGCGCCTCATCATTCAACGCAAACCGCTCGTGTTTGGTGTGGGTGGTGCTTTGATTATCTTGCATAGCACCATCATTATCGTCAGCGTCTTAGCAGGCAATCCCTTGTTGGTTGACACGGATGTTATCCTCGACATCGTGAAAGACCTTGCTATTCTATTTATCATCTTGCAAGTTTCCACCTCAGAAAAGACGTGGAAAACAGCCCAATGGGTTTTGTTAGGCTCGGCTGCTTTACTGTCCTTGCTAACTGCGTATCAAGCTGTTACAGGGAATTATGAGCAAGAATTTTTCGGACTGGCACAAGCGCCGTTTCACCAAATTGTCGGTGAATTTGATAGTGCGCGTCCAACAGGACCCGTTGCTGACCCCAACTTCTATGCCATGTTGTTGTTGATGGTCGTGCCTATCGGTGTGTATAGAGTCTATGGCGAAAAGGATATTCTGCTCCGTGCCATTGCAGCCGTCGCAACTGGTTTGATTGTGCTGGCTATCATCCTCACCTATTCGCGTACAGCCTTTATCATGATGATTGCAGTCGCAGGTTTAATTGCACTAGAACGAAAGTACAACATCTATACTTTAGGCTTACTCGCTGTTTCAGCTGTGACGATTGCGATACCCTTCTTACCATCTGGCTTTATGGAGCGTCTCGCAACCATGGGGCAACTTGCCCGCATCGCAACAGACCCTACTGCCATTACCGAAGCCTCTTTGCGTGGGCGAACGAGTCAGGTTTTAGCTGCTCTCTACATGGTACGGGATTATCCGATTCTTGGCGTTGGCTATGATAACTATCCTGATTATTATCTCGAATTTTCTGCGCCGCTGGGCTTAGATAATCGTCTTGAAGCCCGTGATACACATAATTTGTTTCTCGAATCGCTCGCAGAAACAGGTATCATCGGATTTGGAGCATTCATGACAATGCTGGGTATGATTATCTGGTTGCTACAGAAACGAAAGCAACTAATGGAAGAAATCGGACGCGTGGATTTATCCATGTGGTTATCAGGCGTACAATTTGGCTTAATCGCCTACCTGCTAACGAGTATGGCATTACATGATGATTATATCCGTTACTTCCGCTTGATTCTCGCGTTGGCGGCTGGGGGTATCATCATGGCGAATACTGTTTATGCTGAACACAAAGCCGAAAAGCGTAAACGCGAAGCACACAAACGGCATGATAGTCTTGATAGCCTAGAGCGAAGCGATACGATGCTCTTAAACTAGGTATCTATTAGACACTTATGCCCCTTCCTCCGTGTCATCATCCGTGATGCGCATCTGGTCGAAGGGGCTTTTTGTATCATGTGTGTAATATCAGCTATTCATCAACAGATACGATAGGAACTTATGCAAACTACAGATTACCGCGTTCTGCTCATCAATCTATCGACTCAATTTGGCGGGACAGATGTACGTGTCCTTTCGCAGGCACAAGCCTTACAAGCGCATGTTGCCTACTGTGCTGTTGCTGTGCTAGAAGGCAGTGAACTTCATCAGCGTGTGGAAGCGGCAGGCTTGCCCCATTATACTCTCGAACAAGGGCGCAGTGACCCCAACTTATTATTTAACTTGCGTCGGTTGATGCAAAATGAGACCTTTCATGTCGTGGATACACACAATGTCATCTCTATTTTTTGGGGGCAAATGGCGGCGCAGTTAGCAGGTGTGCCGGGACGAGTTGCTACCGTGCATAGCGATTATCTGCGCGAGAATCCTAATCTCAAGGGGCGTGCATACCACACCGTTTTGCAATCTAGCCGGAACGTCGTCAAAGAGTACATTCAGGTAACGCAAGACCTCCAGCAACAAGCAATAGCGCGGGGCAATCAACATTCAACATGGATACCGAATGCCGTCGCTGTTCCGCCAGAGCCTTTCATGGGCAAAGATACCAGTGAGTACGAGCAGTGGGGATTCGCGCCCGACGATACGATCATCGGAATTGTCGGCAGATTGCACCCCGTCAAAGGGCATCAGTATTTGATAGAGGCACTCACACATTTAGCAGCTTACCCGACAATAAAATTACTGATTGTCGGTGATGGTGCGCTTGAAGATGACTTGAAAGCACAAGCTCAAAAGGCAAATGTACTTGACCGTGTACATTTTACAGGCTTCCGCAAGGACATCCCTCATATCATGCAATCCATTGATGCACTGTGTATCGCCTCGCTATCAGAAGCACAGCCTTATGTCCTACTCGAAGCCACATCCCATGCGCGTCCAGTGATTGCGACGGCTGTCGGCGGACTGAAAGCTCTCATTGAGGATGGCATCACAGGCAAACTTGTCCCTTCGGAAGATAGCGTCGCGCTTGCAGAAGCCCTTCGTTGGCTTCATGAGCATCCCGATGAGGCACGTACCATCGCCTTACAAGGCTACGAGATGGTCAAACGCGATTACAGCACAGAAACCATGATTCAATCCGTACTCACGGTATACAGAAAGGCTATCGAAAGATGAGCAGACGCGATACAACCGTTAAATGGCTTAATCGTTTGGGCGTCAATAACATGCTTGACCAATATTGGGGCATCAACCGTCTGACGGTGTTGAATTATCATCGTATTGCCGATGTGAACGACCCTAATTTCGTCGGCTATGCGCCTAATGTCAGTTGCGATGTAGACATGTTTGAGCGACAAATTGCGTGGGCAAAAGATGAATTTAACATTATTTCGCTGGATACGTTGCGTGCGAATGTGAAAGATGGGGCTGTCTTGCCAGAGAAACCGCTACTCATCACTTTCGATGATGGCTATTTGGATAATTACACTGCGGCATTCCCTGTGATGCAAAAATATGATGTGCCAGCCGTCATCTTTCTGATGACCTCGCGCATGGAAAAAACACATGAATTAGCATGGTGGGCGGCATGTGCCGAAATCTTCAAACGTACCCAACACACACACGCCACACTACCTATTATCGGTGAGCGTACATTTGATACAACAAGGCGTAAATCCGCTATCAGTAATGAGATGATACGGGCGCTCAAATTTGTTCCCGAAGCAGAGAAGCTATCGCACATTGCAACGCTAAAAGAACAGCTTGAGGTTAATTTCACGCTCGATAAGCCTATTTTCTGTAATTGGGAACAGGTGCGCGAACTCGTCGCGGGGAATGTCGCATGCCAACCGCATACCCATACACACCCCATCATGACGCGCATCTCACGCCAACAAGTGCATCATGAACTTGCTACATCGAAGGCACTCATTGAAGAACATACAGACCAGACAGCCTATGCTTTCGCCTACCCTAACGGCACACGCGATGATTTCGATGAGACGACGATGGAAGTCCTACGCGAGTTAGATTATGAGCTTGCTTTCACGCTTGAGGTTGGTCCTATGCGTGCGTCAGCTATTCCCAAAAACCCATTAGCGATAAAGCGTGTATTCTTGAGCCACAATGATACCTTTGATATTTTCCGCACGAAAGTAATGGGGCTTCCTGCTTTCATAGAGTGGTTGCGCTAACGATTACATACTGCACAAGCATTAGTTTATGCTTATATAAGCCCTAATTAAAACACTATGCCTCGTCATAGCCCTGATGGTTCGTTAAACTGTCAGGGCTTTTTTGCTATCCACTAGCGGCGCGCCTCGTTTAGGGGTATGGTAGATGGCTGATACTAACGACGCTGAATCATGAGAAGGATGATACACGAATGAAAGATGAAACGATTGCCATTCACGGCGGTTATGAATCCGACCCAACGACAAAATCTGTCGCTGTGCCGATTTACCAAACCGTCGCCTATGAGTTTGATAACGCCCAACACGGCGCTGACCTGTTCAACTTAGCGGTTGCAGGCAATATCTACACACGCATCATGAACCCGACTAACGATGTGCTAGAGCAACGGGTCGCGGCACTCGAAGGTGGGATTGCGGCATTGGCAGTTAGTGCAGGGAGCGCGGCTGTTAATTATTCGATTCTCAACGTTGCCGAAGCAGGGACAAATATCGTGACCGTGCCACTACTCTATGGTGGGACATACACGCTATTCAAGCACATGCTCCCCAAACAAGGCATTGATGTTCGCTTTGCTGAAGATGATAGCCCAGCCAGCCTCGAAAAATTGATTGATGAGAACACCCGCGCTGTATATTGCGAATCCATTGGCAACCCAGCCGGCAATATCCCTGATATTGAAGCCATCGCAGACATGGCACATAAGCACGGTGTACCGCTCATTGTCGATAACACTGTGGCAACACCATCTATCATTAAGCCAATTTCTTATGGTGCGGATATTGTTGTACATTCGCTGACCAAATACATGGGCGGACACGGCACAACAATTGGCGGCGTTATCGTTGATGGTGGGCAGTTCCCGTGGGCAGACCACGCAGACCGCTTCCCCATGATGAGTACCCCTGAACCGTCTTATCATGGCGTCGTCTATACCGAGGCATTTGGTCCCGCCGCTTATGTCGCACGCGCACGCACGGTTGCTTTGCGCAACACAGGGTCAGCGATGGCACCGATGAACGCCTTCCTGCTCTTACAAGGTATCGAAACCTTGCCTTTACGCATGGAACGCCACACAGAAAATGCGCTGAAAGTCGCGGAATACCTCGAAGCACACGATGCAGTCGAATGGGTCAGCTATGCAGGTTTGGAAAGTTCGCCCTATTACGACCTCGCGCAAAAATATACCGACGGTAAACCGTCTGCACTGATGTCATTTGGTATCAAAGGTGGCTTTGACGCAGGCGTGAAATTCTACGATGAACTGAAAATCTTCAAACGCTTGGTCAACATCGGGGATGCTAAATCACTCGCGGCGCACCCAGCCAGCACTACGCATCGCCAACTGACAGAAGCTGAACTCCAGAGTGCGGGCGTCTCACCAGACATGATTCGCCTCTGCGTGGGTATCGAAAATATTGACGATATTCTCGGCGACCTTGAACAATCACTCGCCGTTGCTGTACCCTCTCCTGCCTGATAAACAGGCACAAGTTTTAACGAAAAAAGCACAGTCCTTTTACATGGGCTGTGCTTTTTAAGTTCTCAACTACAAAATACAACCTTCTTACGGCTCATACTTAAAGCCCCATACCCCTATCACGAACAAGCCCCCTGCAATCGCCAGCAAGATAGCAACCTCTGGGAGAATGTCTGTGACTGTCCCACCGAAAAAGAGCAAATCTTGGAAGCCATTCATCACCCACGCAATCGGCGATAGATGCCCAACTATGCGCATGGTTTCTGGCACGACACTGAGAGGCCACCATGCCCCACCCAACGCCGCCAGCGAGAGTGCAAGCAATGTTGTCAGTTGGGATGCTTGCCCTTGTGTGCGCATGCGGGTTGCCAGCGCAAAGGTGAGTGCCGTCGTCGCTAATGAAAATGCCATCGCCAGCAATAGCAAGCCTAGTAGGCTATTGCCAAAGTCCATGCCAAAGACCAGCCCAATAGCAAACACGACCACGTACTGAATCATACCGAGTGTAAAATACATCAGGATTTTGCCACCGATGATTTGCGCACGGCTAACAGGCATCACTACCAGACGTTGCAATGTCCATTGTTCGCGTTCGCGCACCAAGACAGCCATACCACCTAGAATCGTAAACATCACAAACATCGACCCCATACCTGGCACTGATTGGCTGAACCCGTTGACCGTCTGTTCATCGACATTGCTGTACGAAAAATTGATTTGTACAGGGTCTTGCGAGAAGATAGCCTGTGCGCGTTCGTAGAGTGCTTGTTGGTCAACCTCAGCGCCAATGGCTGTTGTCACACTTTCGCCAACCCGCGCCACTACTAAACTGCCATCCAAACGACTGACCACAGCTTCAATGGCAGGTTGTACGGCACTAGGCGTTGTGACATCCTCATTGCTATAGAAATCTAGCGCGATAGGTTGGAAATTTTCGACTGCCTCGCTGAACCCAGCCGGAATCACCACAAGGGCATCGTACTGCCCATTAACAACATTTTGGCGCGTGTCTTCCAGTGAATTAGGTGTAGTGAACACTTCAAAACTATCGTTGCTATCGGCAATATCTCGAATGAGTGTGTTGGATAAAGTGCTGGCATCTTGGTCTAGCACTACAACCCGCACATTGCGCGTGGGTGCACCACCTTGCGCAAAGCCAAGTACGATGACAAACACAGCCGGAATCAGCAGTAAGCCTACTAAGTTAGAACGGTCTGCCATGAAAATGCGTAAATCTGTCATGGCGATTGCCCATAATTTCTGCATCGTTTCCCCTCTTATACTTCTATGCGACGGTTAAATAGCCACGAGCCAATGATGAACAGGATACTCCCACCGACCAGCAATATCAGCAAATTCATGGTGATGTCATTATTACCAGCCGAGAGTTTGGAATAGGCATCCACACCCCAATAAATGATAGAGAGTTGACCAATATCACCGACACCGAAGCCGAAGCTCCCACCGAGAATACCCATCGCCAGCGCAACCAATGTGCCGAAGATTTGTGCTTGTTCGGGGGTACTCGCAATCCCGATTACGAACACGCCTAAGCCGGATACGGACAAGCCCACAACAAGCGTTAGTAAAATCAGGAGCAAGTAATTATTACCCCAGATAAACAAGGGTTCGCCCATGACGATACTCGCTATGACAGTTAAGCCACCGAGCAATAAGCCCACCTGTATCAGCACCAGCAACATCGACCCCAAAATCTTACCCGCGATGATGTACATGCGTGGCGTCGGTGTGACGAGCAAGCGTTGTAAGATGCCTTGTGTTTTATCGTTGTAAATAGACATCAGCGCGTTATTAATCGTGAAAATAGCGAAGAAAACCGCTTGTGCTGTCCCTGTGAAAACTAGAATTTGCACGAAGGGACTCTCTGCCTGAATATCATCGAGTGGTTGGCGCGTCAGTTGAATCGTGCTTGTTTCGGATAAAAAGCCACAACTGAAATCAGCAAAATCATCATCGCTGGCAATTGTCAGGCGCACGGCATTGAGCGGATTTTCGAGCGTGGTCGTAATCGTCGCGTTGATAGCCGTCGTCCCCGTCACAATTTGGTTGCTGATGGACGCGACGACACTCCGCGTAACTTCTGCGTATAATACCTCTGCCCCATTCGCGTAAATCTCTAGCTCAACAGGCGTAATTGTGATGTCATCTGGGCTGTCTGGTGGATTCGCAAAATCAATATTCGGTGCGAGTGCGCTACTAAAATTCGGCGGGATGATGACAGCAACTGCATATGTGCCATCTTCTACGCCTGCACGCGCCATTTCAGCATCCGTGAGGCTTTCTGCACTGAGCAAGCTCGATAGCGAAGGTTGTGTTGGCGCATCCGATGCTGTATCTGTGCTAGATTCCGGCAAGAGCGAACAGGCTGTCTCCGTGTTGGTATCATCGCTGGTAGTAGCGTCTTCAGAGAGCAAAATAGAGGCTATGGTATCACCATAATTGGTATCGCCGTCGCCTTCATCAAGATTGACAACTGCTATCGGGATATTGTTAATGGTCAACTCGCCACCTGCGCCACCGAATGCCAAACCGATAATGGTCGCCAGCGCAAGCGGTGTCGCAAACATGAGCATCAGCAAGCTAGGGTCACTATATACTGTGTGGATTTGCTTCCACGCAAAGGTCAATATCTTCTGCATGCTCGCCCCCTAATCGCGCAATTCGCGTCCGGTGAGGTGCAAGAACACCGCTTCCAAATCCGGCTCACGCACTTCTACTGATTGAATTTCTACATCTGCTTCTTCTATGACATTCAGAATACGCGGGAGGGCTTTGCGCCCCATCTGTACATACACAATCAGACTGCTCTCGCGCATATTTTCGCTGGTTTCTTCATTGGCGTTCAGTGTCTCCACTTTGGTCACGCCGACAACACGCTCTTTAATTTTGTCTGCCAGTGAATCCGGCACGGTTGGGCTATCGAAGCTGATAATAAGGCGGTCTTCTTCACCGACTTGTTGCGTCAATTCGCCTTGTGTCCCTTGTGCGATAATGCGCCCATGATCCATGATAGCAACACGGTCACTCAGTTCTTGTGCTTCTTCCATCATGTGCGTTGTGTAGAGAACGGTCATGCCGTATTCATCCCGCAAGCGATATACTGTATCCAGCACACGCCGTCTATTTTGCGGGTCAATACCTACAGTCGGTTCATCCATAAAAACGAGTTTGGGGCGATGCAGTAAGCCAACGCCGATATTCACACGGCGCTTCATACCCCCACTGAAAGATTTCACGCGGTCATGCTGACGGTCTGTGAGGTCTATAAAATCCAGCACTTCGTCCGCACGGGATTGTAGCTCGCTACCACCCAAGCCATACATACGTCCAAAAAATGTGAGATTTTGTCTAGCACTCAATTCAGGATAGAGCGCGATTTCTTGTGGGATAACGCCAAGTAGCTGTTTTGCCTTCATCGGTTGGCGCACAATACTGTGTCCGCCAATCGTTGCATCGCCTTTACTCGGCTCAATTAAGCCACTAATCATGCTAATCGTCGTAGTCTTGCCTGCCCCATTTGGACCCAGCAAGCTGAATATCTCACCTTCTTCGATAGCAAGGCTCACGCCTTTGACGGCTTCAATCGGCGTGCCATCTGCTTGCTTATACGACTTCTGTAAATCTGTTGCTTCTAACATTGCCATGTGGTGTTTTGCTCCCTTAGTTGGCATGGTGTGTCGGTCTGTCCCTGTATACGGACACTTTGCTTTCATGTTGCAAAAACAAGCATAACAAAGTTACAAATATTCGCTATCAACCAAAAGGATGATTGTGCCTGACAATCATCCTTGAGAAAGTGCTATTCATTATGTGACGTTGTGTGTGTATTAATTACGGGAGCGACGGGTATTCCAAATGCTCACAGCAAGGACGACTAAGCCAATCACCGCAGCGATAGCAACGACTATGATTGTAATGGCTTCAATGGTATACACTTGGTCGGATTGACCATCCCCTGGTGCTGATGTAGGCAACAATGGCACGTTATCGGGATTTTGGAACGGATTACTTGTATCCACATCGGAACTACCACCATTGCCACTCGATGATGAATTATTACCGCCGTTGCCCCCGTTACCACTATTACCGCCATTGCCTGTATTCACAGATAGATCGATTTGCCCACTTGTCGAGCCACTATTACCGGTATTGCCTGTATTGCCAGTGTTGGCGCTGTTATCGCCTGTTGGTAATGTAACTGTCCCACCATCGCCGTTACCACTCGTACCCCCCTGCCCACTAAGGGACGTCCAGACATCAACAACCGCACCCACATCAACATCATCTAGGTCGCGTGGGGTCGTTTCGCTTGGCGCACCGTTCGGACGAAAAATCGTATTGCCCAGACTATCTAGGGAGACAGTCAGTGGCACAGATGAGCGTTCACCAGAAGCAACTGTTCGTGAACCGTCGTCGGTTTCTACCGTCGCTTCACCGTTGATGACACTGACCTGCATACCCTCTTCGTCGGTGGGGTCTGCTTGGATGAAGGCGCTCCCACTCTCGGATAAGCCCCCTTCTTGAATACCTGTTAGCTCGAAACTCACTTCATTGATGAGCAGTGAAATACGCGCCTGCCCTTCGGCAGTGTTAATCAGCAAACCATCAGAAGCAACAGTCTCGCACCCGATGTCGCTTTCGCCATTGCTGAAATAAAATGCCTGCATCGCGCCATAGTAAGGTTCATCGGCTGCTTGTACAGGCAACAGACCAATACTATCGCCGTCATCAACCAATGTATAACCCGCTTGGTTATTTTCCATCCAACCGATGATGCGCTCAGGGGTTTCTACACGAATCCATGTACTATCATCCAAACGCCCTAGCGCCCGCACAACGGTTCCAGCTTCCACAGTATTTATAGGTGTCTCTGGCGTATTCGGTGAAGCGTACAAATCGACGGTGAAGTTACGAATCTGCAAATCAAATTCAGTGGTGAATTGCGTTTGGGCATTCGCCACATCAAAGCGCCCAAATAGTAACATCGTTACATCTTGCAAGCCCGTTTCCGAGCCAACCTGTAAGCGCATCTGTGCAACCCCCCATTCTTCGGCGGTTGCCCCCGTCGCATCTACTACCAGTGAAGATAAACGTGGGAGTGCTACCCTATCACCAGGCGTATCGAACACAAAGTCTACTGTGTCGATGCGGGGTGTAGCAGTGACATCACGGTTGCCGTAGCAGACCGTATTCGCCTCCATACCATCACATTCTTCTGTCACTTGTTGAATGACACGTTGGACATCGAAGTTGCATGTGCCTTGTGCTTGCGTTGACCACACCCCGTATATAAAGAGTGTTGTCAGCAAAAATAGCCATCGTAAATTAAACATGATAAGTCCATGTAAGTTACCAGATAATGATTATGACTTTTATTATACAGAAGAATGGAAAACAGGTTAGATGCAACGTTGCGTTTTGTATGACGGTTATAATCATGTAGGTTTGAAAAGTGTATGGACAATCGTGATTGTGTAGTGGGGTTGTGGCTTGCGCCCTACACAAATCTAGTTAAGATTAACATAGCATATAGATTCATACCAAGCAACTGACACCATCTTGTTATATTTTATAGAAAATTTACCATCACGCGATTTGTAAGCCACGAGGAGCAAACAACAGTGCAAGGAACCGACCCCCTTATCGGACAAATAATAGACGGGTACGAAATTCAGAGCCTACTCGGACATGGGGGCATGGGGCGCGTCTACCAAGCACTCGACATCACTCTCAATCGCTACGCGGCGCTAAAAGTGATGTCGCACCCGACACACAAAGCCGAACTCTACAAAAAACGCTTTGACCGTGAAGCGCAATCCATAGCCAAGCTCAAGCATCCCAACATCGTCGCTATTTATCGCTTTAATCGCACTGACGATTTTTCGTATATGGCAATGGAATTTGTAGACGGTGCCGATTTACGCTGGGTATTGCGCGATTATGCCAGCAACGGTGAACTGATCGACTACAAAACGCTCTACGACATCATCAACCAAATTGCCAAAGCTCTTGATTACGCGCACAAGAACGGGGTCATTCATCGAGATATTAAGCCCTCGAATATCATGATTGCCCGTGATGGCGCGGCAATTCTCACTGATTTTGGTTTGGCACTCGATACCAACGAAGGCACACTCGGCGAGGCATTCGGTTCACCGCATTACATCGCGCCTGAACAAGCTGTCAATTCTGCCAAAGCAGTGCCACAAACTGATATTTATTCGCTGGGCGTTGTTCTGTACGAAATGCTGACGGGCAGTATGCCATTCACCCAAGGCTCGGCACTACAGGTTGCCATGGCGCATATCAGCGATACGTTGCCCGACCCGCTGACAATTAATCCCAAGTTGCATCAAGCATTTTTGCCCGTGCTTGATAAAGTCCTCGAAAAAGACCCCTCTGACCGTTACCAAACAGCCGCCGCGCTGGTAACAGACCTCAAAAAAGCGATTCAGGTTGCACAGAAAAGCAAACAAGCGCCCACAACCAGCACACACAATCCCGCAACACGCATTCAGCGCCACATTAGTCCGTTGCCACAACCAGCCGTCTCGATGGCGACTAAACCACCGACGATGATTTTAGATGCGCCACGCCCCAATCCTGATTTACCACCGACGCAATCTATGGCGAATCCACCTGCCCTACCCAAAAAACGAGGTAGTCGTATACCCCTGTTGCTATTGCTCTTGGTGATTGTATTAGGTGGCATTGGCTTTGTATTTTATGATGACTTGCTGGCATCTTTCCCGCCTTTGCAGAGCGCCCTCATTCAGCCAAGTGATAATTTGGAAACGAACACTTATATTGAAGGCGTCGTCAGTGAAGTGGAATCCGGCGATGGCTATCTTACAATGACTATTTATGGCGTCACGGTACAAGTAGACCGTGCGCACCCACTGTATCTACAAACCCAAGCGCAAGACACTGTTTTGATTGAAGGCAACGCCGTTACTGTGCAAAATGGCATTTTACGCTTCCGCCAGATTGAACGCGCCAGTCACAACGGTGAGCCTATCATCATCGAAACTGAAGAACCAAGTGACGGGTAATCAGTGAGTAGCGTAAACTCAGTTATGAGTAATCAAAAATATACTTTCTTACAATATACATTTTTTGGTAGGTAGGACAACAGAACGTCGTGGATGACGTGTTTTTGGTTTGCGGACGCCAAGAATGGCGTCCCTACGATTCATGATAGCTGTGTCAGATATTCAGATGTTGTATGAGCTGAAAAATAATTAGTACTACATGACCAATTTAGTTTCCAGAAAATGGTTATGTTATTTCGGGAGCGCACATAGGCACTCCCCTACGCAAATGACTCTGTGTAGGGGCGAACCTGTGTGTTCGCCCGCCCAGATGCAGAAAATACCATCAAAAACCTTTTTGGTTGAGTAGTATACTATCGTGCTTGTGACGAATAGAGATTCTAAAAGGAAGAATGATGCAACCTATTAATATGGCATTATGTCAGGGGCATTGGACTGGCGAACAGGAAAGCACAATTGCGCTTTATACCGATTTAATCGCAGAGGCAGTCGCCCAAGATGCTACGCTGATTTGTTTGCCAGAGTTCACACTACTGCCATATTTCCCCGGCATAGAGAACAACCCTGAAAGCACACGCTGGCAAGAGCGTCGTGGCGTGGGTGTATCGCACGATTTTTTCAGCGCGATGGCAAAACAGCATGCGGTCACGCTGATTGGGAGCATTTTCGAGGAAGCCGACGATGGGTTATGGGATACAGCCGTCATCTATAACCCACAAGGCGCATTATCGCATTACACGCGCAAGGTACACATCCCACAAGGCACAGGCTACCACGAAACGGAATATTTCAATGGCTATGGTGAATTTCCGGTGCATGATATTGGGCTGGCAAATATCGCCGCGCCGACCTGCTATGACCAGTGGTTTCCTGAATTGGCACGCATTTATGCACTGAATGGTGCGGACGTAATTTATTATCCGACAGCGATTGGTAGCGAACCAGATGCGCCCGATTTTGATAGTGCGCAGGCATGGCAGACAATCATGCGCGGGCATGCGGTAGCGAACGGTGTATTCATCGGGGCATGTAACCGCGTCGGACACGAAAATGCCGTCACGTTCTATGGCAGTAGCTTTGTATGCGACCCGCTTGGCAATGTCCTCGTGCAAGCCAGCCGTGATAGGGATGAGGTCGTCATGGCAACACTTGACCCGAACGTGCAGGCACAGTATCGCTCCCTATTTCCTTTGCTCAAACAACGTCAGCCACAGCATTACGGGCGTTTAACACAGGCAGATGACTAGCGCATTTTGAGCAGGCATATTATGGTTATGGCTGTGTAACAGTGCCATAGACGAAAGGACACCTGCTATGTCTGAGGCAAAGAAGCAACAGACAGAAGAATTTGTCACTGCTGAACGACGTGATTATCGCAAGAACTGGCCCGCATGGGCAAAACAATTACCCAAATTTCGATTTAACCAACCGAATAAAACATTTCGCCTCATTGATACAGATAGGCTAATCGCATCGCTTGAAGAACGGGGCGCATCACCAGAAGCGATTCAGCGTATTAAAGATGATATTGATTTTCTTGACCATGAACTGGAACGGTTATTTCGGCAACGGGATTACCGCGCTAGTCTGCAACAGAATCGTTATCGCTTGTACCAAGTCGGTTTTACCTTGTTAGCGGCACTCGCGGGTGTTTTGGGTGCTATCCAAGCCCTGACGGTAAACACCGCACCAGACATCATGCCTTATATTGCGTTTGGCGAGACTGTTGTCGCGTTATTCACGACGTATTTGGCGACTATTTCGGGACGTGTGCCAGCCTTGCCAGAATGGATCAATAATCGTCGGCATGCTGAATATTTGCGCCGTGAATATTATCGCTTCTTGATGGACTTAGAACCCTATGACACGGTTTCGGGGTACGAGCGCAAGCAACTCCTGTCTATTCGTGCCGCGAATATTAATCGTGGTGTTTATCCAGATAAATCAGCTGATATTTAGGGGGCGTGAAACATGGGAAATTTGAGCCGCGAAGATTTAGAAGCGCGTTACATGATGTTCCAGACCTTTGCGCTGGATGACCAACGTAATTATTATGACCGCACGATAGAACGGCACGAAAAAGCAGCGGCAGGGGTCAATACGATTCGCGCCACCATTTCGTTACTAACCGGTCTGACGGCGGCACTAGCTGGTTTGCTGACAGCGATTTACTTCACGACTGGTAGTAGCTGTGCCGAGATAGCAGTAATGACCGCCGAGAATCCAGAACGTTTTAATTGCTTGATGCTGAAATATACAGTTGATATTGCGATTGTGCTTTCAGTTGCCTTGCCTGCGCTAGGTGGCTTTTTTAGTACACTGGCAGATTTGTATCAGTGGGATAAGCAAATTTCGCTCTACAGAACAGCCAACGAAAATATCGAAGTTGCCGATGCGCGTTCACCCTTGCCGGAAATGGAAGATGAATATTATCTTGCCAGTGTGAAAGCCTATGCAGAAGGCACATTGCAGGTGATGAGTGACGAAACAGCACAATGGGGACAGTCGATAAGGACACCACGCAGTATCGAATCCTTTGTGGAAGAAGCGCGTCTGCGGGCAATTGAAATTAGTGCGCCTGATTTTGCAGAGGGGTCATTGGCGGCAGATGCGGCGGCACGCACAGCCGATGCTGAAAGTGATGATAGTACGGATGCGTCTGCGGATACGGCTGGTAATGAATCGTCTTCAGATGATGATGGCACAAGTATGGGTTAGTAAGCTATTTTGCTATTGCCCTAAATCTCTTTTCAGCTTGTCTAAAGTACGGGGGCAAATATGCGTTGGCTGATACTGTTTAAAAATTAGCACGGAAGTAAAACCCGCTTATGTAAGCCCCCAAATAAGTACAACTTTCGTAGGGTCAGGGCAATGTCCCTGACCCTATCCATAAATCCGCGTCAGCACCCAAAATAAATATAGTAGCCAATGATTTAATTCATCGGCGGTGCAGGATGACATAGTTCAATCTTCATCTAGTTCACAATACCACCCTTTGATGTGGGTTATTCTAAACAGCCGTGCATTAGCATTTCCCTAACTATTCAATTGATGTTGAGGATTTCTGATGCGATTTTATTCAGCCCGTACAGGTGGTATTTTGGCTTTTGTTCTACTGTGTTTGTTACAACCCTTCGATAGTATCTCTGCGCAATCAGAGCATGACACCCTAACATTTGATACTGAGCGACCATTAGCAGAGACATTTACGCTCTATTCAGAAGACCCTGCTATCCCGCGCATGCGTGGTAATCGCTACGCAAACGGCGGTGCAGTCATTTTTCATGAGGGGCAATATCACTTATTTTCAAACGTTTTCAATAATTGGCCCGGCGCTACACAGACCTTTTACTATACGTCGCCAGATGGCATCACATGGACACGCGCACAAGAAGAACCCTTGTTCACAATAGACGATGTGCCGTTGGCGGGTACAGGTGCGCTCGTATTGAGTGGCTTTGTCGAAGATGATGGTACATGGGTATTGTATTACCATACCTTTACCTCCAACTCAGTGTCGGGTGTTATTGGGCGCATCACAGCAGACGCACCGGCTGGCGATTGGGTGTTTGATGAGACACCTGTGTTAAGTCCTGGCAGTGAAGGCGAATGGGACGATGGACAAGTGATGCGCGTTAACGTTATCCCGACAGAAGATGGCTATGTGATGTATTACGCGGGCGTTGGTGAAGATGGTTCTCGCATTGGGATGGCACGCTCTGATGATGGTATCACATGGGAAAAGCACGATGACCCCACCACAACCGACGCCCCCTACGCCGAGAGCGACCCTATCATGCTACCTACAGAAGACTGGGAACAAGGCACGCTCGGACGTCCCGAAGTGGTACGCACAGATGACGGTTGGGTGATGTTATACGAAGGCGGAACGCGAGGTAGCCGAACCGGTATGGCAATTAGTGAGGATGGCATCACTTTCTATCGCTATGCGCAAAATCCGATTTTCACAACAGATAACATGGTCAATCGGTCTTTGTTCTTTCAAGGCGCATTCTACCATCAAGATGACCAATACTATTACCTGATAGAAGCAGGGGGTGGGTCTGGTACAGATATTTTCTTGTTCACTATTGAAGGGGCTATTGCGCCTATTTTTGAAACATCAGGCACAAATGAGGATGCGAGTACGGGAATTACTATCGCTGATAGAAACAACATCGGCAACGGCGCAGATTTATGGGTGCAATTCACCACAGACGCTATTGACCAAGAAGTACGCTTATTTGTCATCAAGGCTGGGCAAGATTTTACGCTTGCGAGTGCGATGGATAATCCCAATTACATGAATATCGTACCATCTTCGGCGTCTGTTGCGACGATGCTCTCTGCTGAGGTACTAGATAGTGACGGTGATGCAATTCAAGAAGGGATTGCCTACGCGCTTGTCGTACTAGATGTTGAAGCTGAAAATCTTTCTGAACCATCCAATACGGTTACGTTACAAAATGAAGGTGTGGTTTACACCGTTGTAACGGGCTTGCCTGCAGCTACTGGTGGCTTGGATATTGATGCTGATGGTAATTTGTACTTTGCCGACTTTGGTGAACAGAATGTCACCATTGGTAACACCGTCTATCGCATTACGCCACAAGGAGACTACGAGGTATTTTTTGAAAGTGACGATCTTGCAAGCGGTACGGGTAACACCTTTGATGCGGATGGCAATTTTTATCAGTCAGGCTATGGTAGCGGTACTGTTTTGCGTGTCTCACCAGAAGGTGTTGTTGATGTTATCACAGAAGACCTAAGTGGTCCTGTTGGTGTTGTCATTAATGACGAGGGCATCCTTTATGTGAATACCTGCAATGATAGCTCCATCGCACGCATTACACCCGATGGTGAAGTCACGTTGTTTGCACGCTCTCGTTTCCTGAGTTGTCCAAATGGGCTAACGCAAGACGAGAATGGCAATCTATATGTCGCTAATTTCAGAGGCTCGTCTATCGCCCAAGTAACACCTGATGGCGAGGTAAGTCGCATCGCACAATTGCCGGGTTCAAATGGCTCTCATGCGCTGTATCACAATGGTATTCTGTATGCTGTTTCGCGGGGGACACATCAGGTATTCACTGTGACACTTGATGGCGAGGTAGAGCTTTTGGCAGGGACAGGAGAGCGTGGCAATCAAGATGGCGCGTTGCTAGAAGCAACCTTCACGCTACCCAATGCTCTTGCTATCAGCCCAGATGGTCGTGTCATTTATATCAACGAAGTGGTCGCGGAGACGGACGGCACAAATTATCCGAGTGTTGTACGTGCGATTGTCTTGCCACGCTCAGAATAATTAGTATGTACCTACGTCAGCAGACCCAGTGTTCTGGCGTAGGTACTGGCTTTGGTGCGATTATCGACCTGTAATTTGCGGAATAAATTTTTGAGATGCCAGCGCGTCGTGTTGAGGGAGATAGACAGCGTTTCACTGATTTCAGCGTTCGATAAGCCACTGGCAAGCAACACTAAAATTTCAGTCTCCCGCCGTGTAAGAGGCGTCTCTAATGTCACTGGTGCAGGTGATAAGGTCGGGTCGAATAGATGCAAAATATCCGTATGCCCAAACTTATCTTGGCAGATGCGTTCTAGCAGTATGTCAACGTGCCTGCCTTCATCCAGAAATAGCCGTATATGTCCCGTTTGTTGAGCGATTCGCAAAGCGTCTTCCAATGTGAAAATAGCATCGTCACGCTTGCCTAACCGTTCGTAGGCAAGCGACAACAAAATGAGTGTTTCAATCAAGTCGCTTTTGCGCTGGATTTTTTGGCAGAGATTTTTTAGCTGATGCAATAGCGATACTGCACGCCTCAAGCCTGTTTTCTCGCCATGTGCCATGCGCCGTGCTAATACCAAATGAGTGTATAAAGACGCGGGGCTAACACGCTCAGTTTCAGGGTCGAACGTTACTTTTTGCCAGTCGATATGGGGTGCAATCCAACTTTGGTCTGCAAGAGGAAAGTCGGTAGCATAGTCAACTCTCTGCTGGAAGTATGCAGAGGTTTTTACACGTTCGCGTAAGGCATCCAGTATGTCAGTGGCGTCGTCGGCTGGTAAGCAACGTGCGAGTGTTAAGGTAGAAGCAACATAAGCATGCAGATAACTAGGCGCATCACTCATCTTGCGACCCTGCACCAACACATTTTTTGCCTCATCAAGCTGATTTTGCGCATACAACACTGTGCCAAGTTGGGCATAAAAGACACACCTTAAGCGGTGTTGCTCATTTGCTTCACAGACTGCAATCCCACGATGGCATAATGCCTTTGCTTCTGCCAACGTTCCCTGCCGGAGGTACATTGTAATCAAGCAATCAAGATTAATTACCCATAATTGTATTGCATTGAGGCGGTCTAATTGTGTAGCTAACTGTGTCATGCTGTCGATGGCTTGTTTTGTTTTACCATCTGCGAAAAACTCACTTCGCGCCAAATTGATATTCAATAAACAGTGTGTGATGTGGTCTGTATCTGACAGTAAGTGCAGGGCTTTTTCGCGTAATTCGCGCTGTTTTACCCTGTCCGGCTCTAGCTCTGCCTGAATTGCCAGTACATCGCCTTGCATGTTAGGAGGTATGTAGCGTAGCGCATGTTGGATGACATATTGCAAGCGATTCAGGTCGCCAACACTTAGCAATGTCCATAGCAAGTAGATTAATAATTGAGGGAATATATCAAGCCTGTCGATAGAAAACGGTGCTAAATAATGCAAGATGAGGCGCTGATGTCCGTGTTTTAGTAGCCAGATACCAAACTGTTGTAAGGTACTGAGAAGCAGATTATCACTAGCTAGGTGCGCATGATACAAAGTAGCGGACACAGCTTCCAGATTATCATCAGCTTTATCTGCAAACCAAGTACTCGCACGCGCATGTGCGTCTTGTTGCCATGCGCTATCTGACTGTACCAAGCGTCCGCGCAAAAAGTCCAGAAATAAATGATGATACCGATACCATTTTCGCTCGTGGTCTAAGGGAACAACCAACAAACCCATTTGCTCTAACTTGATGAGTTGTTCATGGCTATCATCGCGTTGCAACACGGTATCTATCAACTCCCCGTGCAGACGATTGAGCAAGCTCGTCTGAGTAAGAAACTGTTGTACATCGTCGGATTGCTGGTCGAATATTTCACTTAAAAGATAGTCGGATACAAAGCGTTCTGTACCTGCGAACTGCATAATCAACGTGTCCAAATCAGGTGTATTTTGTAACCGCAGTGCCAGCATCGCTAACCCAACGCCCCACCCTTCTGTCGATTGACTGAGCGTGTTTAACTGCTTGTCTGATAACGACATACTAAGACGTGTTTCAAAATAATGGCGCACTTCGTCGTTGGTAAAACGCAAATCGTCAAACTGAATTTCTGTGATGCGTCCCTCTGCTCGCATTTTGGCGATGGTAAAGGGGAGAGCTTGTCGGCTCATGATGACAATTTTCAGGTGAGGTACAGTTATGTTCAGCAAAGCGCGGACGATAGCATGGATAGCATCGTTGTCTGTATCTATCAGATGATAATCATCCAGAATTAGCACTCTGGGCGTATCGTCTTGTAGCGTTAGTGAATTAATGAGATTCGTGATAATGGTTTGGGGATGATTATACACATCGTTGCTGTATGCCATATCGGGTGCAGACGTTATAATCGCGTCTCGTTGCAGGGTCGCCAGCACGTAATTGAGGAAGATGCTTGGGTTATTGTCCCATTCATCAAGTGATACCCACCCTATCTGGTGTGCCGTGTAGGTCGTTTCCAGCCATTGTGCGATGAGGGTCGTTTTGCCATAACCAGCCGGCGCGATTGCCACGATATGTTGCGTAGCCGTGTTGAGCATTTCTAGCAAGCGGTCACGTTCAATGAGTGATGTCGTTATGTAGGGTTGCTGGAGCTTTGTTTGTTGAATGAGCAGAGAGGCGTGTTCAGCACACATAATATCAGTATGACCATTACTTAAAACGATACTATTGGTTTGACAGGTTTGATTCTTATTTTGCATTTTATCATACATCAAACCTATGTGATTCTGGTTTGCTTTACCTACTGTGAATAGCCCATTTATCCCAATTTGCTATCGTTACGCCTTTTACATCACAAAATCCTGTTATGATAGTGTCATAATAGTCACAATCGAACAATTTGTAGTCATTACTATCACGCGATGACATTGTTTAGTGTAAGCATGTCTTCGGGAAGTGATATATATGTGCTTTTCTATATAGGACGGACAATACATGACGAACCCAGCCGGCAAGAAAAAAGATACCGACGACCTGAGCAAAACAGAGTATGGCAAAACATGGACAATCTCTGATGATTCGTCAATTTCTTATGCCTTAACTGACATGCTAGAAGCAGCCCTTGCAGAAAAACCAGACGCAGGGACAGGCGTTTTATTCTATATCCCAAATGAATCGAATCCATTGGTGGTTACAGGGCAAGAGGTCGTGACCATTGGTAGAGCAGAAGGGGGTGCAGAACCCATCGTTGATTTGAATCCGTATCATGGTAAGGCATTGGGTGTCTCGCGCATTCATGCGAAAATCACTTATACCGATGGACGTTATACCATCACTGATTTAGGCAGTACCAATGGTACATGGGTCAATGATGCGCGGGTGCCAGCGAACGCGCCAACAGAACTACAAGATTCTGACCAATTGCGCTTAGGACACTTCACGACGCTTGTAAAATTTGCGGACTGAGCGGTTCAACGTTTGGTGTGCAGATTCTAACCAGCCTGTATTTGCTTATCTGTTACATCTGTTGTAATGTTAATTAAAACGAACTTAATAATTAGAGAAACATGCTATGAACGAGGCAGAGATTGGAAATGTTGCCCCGCAAATGAAAGATTCAACGTCTGACGACAACAAACCGGATACTTTACCAGAACGTGAGATTAGCACAAAACAACTCGACACGGGTAAATTCAATCCTGAATTGCGTGCCGAGTTAGAAAAAATCGGGAATACGTATCGGTCTACCGAACGTAAATTGGTGTTGTTTTTTCCGACAGATAGCGACCCTCTCATACTGGAAATGACAGGCACTATCACGATTGGGCGTCCTGATTTTCGTGCAGGGATGCACCCAACAATTGACCTCACCCCCTACCATGGCGCACAGCTCGGTGTATCACGTTTCCATGCCCAAATTACGCTCGTCAACGGACACTTTCACCTTAAAGATATGGGTAGCACCAATGGCACACGCATCAATAATCAGAAAATTCCTCCGTACCGCCTCATGCCTTTCAAAAGTGGTGATAACCTGCGCTTCGGTCATCTGAATGTGCTGGTTGGCTAACTATATCAGACTAAATACCACCACCTATTATGCGTCCTCGAAACTGAAAATCGTCAGCTAGATATATCAATCCCACTCAATTTCTATGACAACACCTTCGTCACTATTAGGATAATTTTTGATAGGGCGAACCGAAAACTGTGCATTTTTTGGCTTCAACACACGAACACTCTCCCAGATCGCACCATAAAAGACATCATTGGGAACAGGTGTATTATTATACGCCTTATAATGCTTTTCGTTAATTTTAGTGATATTAAAACCATATTCATCAGGTGCATTACGCACATACATAGTAGATACATCTGGTAGTCGCATCAGAAATGCTTGTGATGTATCCACGTTGAAGGCTTGTATTGTTGGCTCAACAGAGGCTTTTCCCATAGCAACAAGGGGCATTGACCCCCCTTCTTCTTTGATTGCTTTGTAGATGTCGAAAAGTATATCACCTGAATACCATTCATCAGGTTGGATACTGTCTTTTTCATAACCATATTTTCTGAAAATAGCGTCTGTACGATAGCTTTCGAGGTTATCTTGTAAGGACAAAATGAGATTACCAAGTACTTCAGTTTGTTCAGGATTCTGGAATTGTTTTGCGATATACATAGATAATATGATCTCCTATTAGTCAAAGTCCATGATCCATTATATTGGTGCAATGAGATGACATAAATTAAGAAAATATCATTTGACTAAGAAAGTCGGCATCATGAGTCGAAAGCGCTGTAAATATGAAACTTACATATTTTATTTGTATATCCCTAATAACCTGAATCTGCATAACAAAGCAAGTCGTAGTCCCTTGGATGATAATATGGGCTACGATGACGACAGCGCACAAAACCAACAGTCTGCGTCGTAGTCTCCAATTTGAAACATGTATCTGAATCATTATCATTTGCAATATATTGTCGTCATGCTAGTAACACACACAAATTGTATTTATGTCTAAAATGAAAGACATAATGTAGTCTAATTGACTAAGGATACCCATCATGACCAAAGGGAAGAAAAAGCTCACGACAGCATCAGGTGAACTGATGCAAGCACTCAATATCACACCGGAAGACCTCGCCGCTAATAACAACGGTTATATCACCGACCATCAGCGCGAGATGTTGAGTGACCCTAATGCTGGCTCACATGGCAATTATTATGCTGTCGGCTGCTTAACATCACTTATAGGGTTGGGGTTTCTTGTGGTTGGTGGGGTGTTCGCGTTCTTATCTGCACCTGTTACAGATTTGTACCTAATGCTTGTAATGATGGGTATTTTTCTAAGCATCAGCGTCTTTACGATAGTTATCGGGCGTAGGAAACGTTATGCGCTGATTGATGAGTTAGAACGCAGTGCATTTAGTACTATGCAAGGTGTTGCTATCGTCAAATTAGACGAGAACAATTCAACTGTAGAAATCAACGATATCGTGTTTGACCCTGACAAAGATGTCTTGTTTCGCATCAAGCATCTTGAACCGTATTTGGTACATTATCTGCCGAAGACCAAAACAATTTTGTCTATGGAGCATATCCCTGATAACCCGAACCTGCGCAATCAGGCACGGAGCAGTCGCTTGGATGATAATATGGGCTACGATGACGACAGCGCACAAAACCAACAGTCTGCTCAGTGAATTTTACTGTCTGTAAAATGTGTGTGGGATGAGCTGTATGGGTACAACCACAAGCTAATGTGGTGACATTTTTTCGGCGCGGACACCCAGAAGAATGTCCCTACAAAGATGTCTATTTTGGGGCAAGTTATGTGCTTAAAACGAGTTTTCAGACAATAGTCCTCAAAAGAATTTACCTGTATTTGCAACCTCTCTATCCTTAGTTTTTAACTTACATTATCAGACACACTGTTGCCGGAAAGTGAGTCTTCTAGCGAAATTGATATACTCCCACAGAAACTATCGCAAAAAAATCATATCAACGTCCATATGAACGACACACCACCCCCTCATAACGCTATACTGCACTTTACCAACTGTCAGCATATGTAAAAGCCCTGTAGGAACGTGCAATGGCGCGTCCATCTACTCGTGTTAGATAGTGAGGTCAACCAAAAAATTCACTTTTTACCTTTTCACTTTCACCTAAAATCTACCGTCTCAGAACATGTGCCATACGCGACAACCACCGCTCACCTAACAAACTATTTCGTTAACAAATCCAAACCAACTTTTTAGTTTTATTGCCTATTTGCCGTATACGGCAATAAAACAGCGACATCGGGTAGAATATAGCCATGAACCACCGGATTTCACGAACGGAGACAAACCTTGTCCGCGATTGACCTGATTCAACAGTTTCTGCGCACGATGGAAGCCCGTGACCTAGACACCGCCGATGCACTCATGGCATCCGACGCAATAATTATTTTTCCAAGTGGCAATCGCTATGCTAGTCAGCGCGAGATGGTCGCCAATGCCAGTGGACGCTATCAATGGGTGAAAAAGACATTCGACCACAGCGAATCCTTTGTGCGAGAGGATGGCGCGGAAGTTGTCTATATCATGGGAACGCTCTACGGGGTCAATTTACAGGATGTCCCGTTTGAGGGCGTTCGCTATATTGACCGCTTTGTCGTGCGGGATGGTAAAATTAGCGAACAACACGTCTGGAATGACTTAGCAGAATCCGGCGTTCTTAATCGCACAACATCAGCAGAAAGCGACCCAGCATGATTCGTGTTCCTTATGATAAAGATGGTGAAGCAGGGTTCTTGCTCATTCCCCAGCCGGCACATGCCATGCTATCCGGCTTAATTGCCGAACATTGGGCGACCCCGCTCGAACCCGCGCACGCTATTATGTTAGCGACGACCTTGCATGATATTGGGTGGTTGCGTAAAGATACCCTGCCATTGCTCAATGACGAGGGCGCACCACTACACTTTTTAGACCCCACGTTGGAAGAATCCGGCGAGATGTACATACAATGTGTAGTCGATGTTCGCGCAATAGACCCCTACGCCGCCTTGCTCGTCAAACGGCATATCGAGACGATTTTCAACAGCCGTGTTGAACACGGGCGCGATAGCGAAGACGATGTTGCACCGTATCTCTTTCGTCTACAACGGCACGATAAAGCCCTCCGCGCTATCTTAGCTGACCATCCCTTTTATGCGCGTTATAGTGATGAGAACACGATTGAGCGTAATTATCGTATTCTGCGCACCTGTGATTTTATGTCGCTGTTTGTCTGTGGCGCATTCACACCGCGCACAATTACCGTGCCATTCTCAGCAGAAAATCCTGCGCAAGAAGTGGCATGTGAATTGGTAGACAGCGATACACTACGCCTCACACCTAGTCCGCTGGCAGTCGATGAACTAACTGTTCCGCTGACGGTGCGCTACATCAACAAAACGCACTTTGGGAATGCTGAAGTATATGCCGAAGCCTTCCAGACTGCCGAACGCATGACACTTGTCAAACGCATCATCGCGGGATAGGCACTTGCGCTGACTGCATAACTTGCCCTGTCGGGAGGTCAAGCACATCAAGGTATAACACAGCGTCGGTATACCTTGCGACAGGGACACGCACTTCTGTTCGGTAAAATGTACCTGTGTCACTATCGACGGTTGACCAATCGACCATCGCCGGAATCTGTTCCACATAGCCTAAACGTTCATTGTTATCGTTGGCATGTACCGCAAAAGATAGTGCCGTATCCGCAGGAAAATCCGCAGTGAGATAAATGTCTACAAATAAGGCATCGCGCAGTAGTGCATAGTCTGTCTCGATAAGCAGTACAGGGTCTAACGATTGGTAAATGCGCGGAATATCGTTGGTTGGCGCTAATGGCGGATACAAGCGCGGGACACTCACGAACGTCACCCAGAGCGATACCAGTATCAAGGGCGTGAGCATCAGCAATGGCAACCAGCGTCGGATGCCTGCCCAACCGACGATGAGCAATAGTGCAAAAGGCAAAAGTGCTGGCAATAGTAAACGTCCATACGAGGTATCCATGCTCATGTTCACGTATAGCAAGAAAGCAACGAGCATGACAATCACGCCGAACAAGCCCAGCCGAAGCAAGCGTGCCTTGCCTGCCAGCACCATGCTCGCGCCCAAGCCAATTATCGTGAGCATACTTGCATAAAGATAATAGAGGGTCGGCAACTGAAACGGATATGCGCCATACCCAACTGATACCCACAGCGACACCCAAATCTCGCGCAAATCAAGCAAGAGGGTTGTCCATGTCAATGGCTCTGCCCTGCCCCAAATATCGAGTACAGTCGTTGATGCAAAGGGATGTCCTGTCTCGATATACAGGCGCACAAACCACCAACTGGTCAGCAAGGCGACTAGGCAAGCTGTGATGCTCACAAAGCGTACACTCTCGTGCCAGCTTATGTGGTTCTGCCAAGCGCGAATTAATACCGCACCATAGACAACTACGCCTAATGTGATACCTGTTAGCTTCGCCAAAATCGCGCTACTGAGTATCAGCGTGACAGCACCATAATCTATACGGGAAATAATAGGTGTTTGCCAGAAACGCACTGCCCAAGCAAGACCAGCCGTGTAAAGCAAAATCAGGAGGCTATCATTCCCAACCGATGCACTGGCTATCAAAAACGAGGGCATCGCTAAGGGGACAGCCATCACCAGCGCACTCAGGTAAGGGTCATCTGTGATGAGCATCGCTACCCAATACATCAGCCAGAGTGTCAGTAGACTAAATGTGAGGCTCATGAAGCGCAAGCTATATAAAAAAATACCTGTATCGCCCTGCGTATTTACTGGTCGCAACCATAAATTGATATTTGCGGGTGTGTGAGTCCGTTCAAAGAGCGTGCGATTATGCAAAAAATACGCATCAATATCTGTGCGTGATGTCCAAGCAGTCAGTGTCACACCCAGCGCATAATATAAGGGGGGATGATGCGTATGCGTGTTCCAGAGGTCTGTTCGTTCAGTGAGTGTGGCAATCGTCTCGCGGGTCAACAACGGCGGTAACGACCCATGCTCTAAAATATAGTGGGTATACAAAATATGCCCAGATTCATCAGGTCCTTCGACATGTGGCACGTTGAATACATAGGATAGCGCCATCGCCAAGAAGCACACCGTTATCACGAGTGGTCGTTTGTATTGTTGAATCGACTTTGCCAAAATCAACATATCCCGTCTTTTGCTACCATTGCAAGCATACTATTACTTATAAAACTGAGCAACATAGCATTCTGCAACCGTCAGGTCACACTACCATGTGTTTTACTTTCTGATAGACTACGGCGCATGAATATTCTGATGACTTCTTGGTACACAGGGTTGGGCGGTGGCGAAACTGATTTGCTCGCTCTCGCTGACCATATTGACCGCACACAATACACGCTACATTTACTTGTTCCGCGTGAGGGACAACTGACGCAGAAATGGCGCGAACGCGATTTGCCTGTGCATATCGTGGATTATCGTGGTACGACGACATGGTTCATACCGGCTATCTGGACGCAGTTTCCAGCGTCTAAGCGTATCGCAGACATCGTGCGACAACACGATATTGATTTGATACATGCACAATATCACACTCTGCCCTTTGCTTACGGTGCATCGCAACAGACGGGCGTGCCTGTTATCTGGTCGATTTGGGGTTGGTGGTTCAAGCCCAAAGCATGGCAACGGAATTTTTTCCAGCAGATACCAGCCGTTGCCCGTTCGCATAGCATCCGAGAAGGCTATCTCGGCACACCACCTTTCATGCCAGCCGAGCAGATTCCCGTTATTTATTCCGGTGTTGATACAGACCGCTTTCATCCTGAGATAGATACTGCGTCCCTTGTGGCTGATTTGCCCTTTACACCACAAGCGCCTATTGTCGCCCTGATTGCGCGTTTCCAAAAAGTCAAAGGGCATCATACCTTTCAGGCGATGATACGCATCCTTGCAGAACAACATCCCGATGTGCATTTCATTGTGGCGGGAGAGGATACGTTTGGCGTGGCGAAAGACGAAGCCTACAAGCAAGACACCCTCAACACAGCACAGACTGACCCACTACTGAAAGACAGACTGCATTACATTGGCTTTCGGGATGATATTGAGCGCGTGATGACCCTAGCAGATGTGGTCGTGTGTGCCAGTGAATTTGAGAGCTACGGCAAGGTCAACTTAGAAGCGATGGCGTGTGGCACACCTGTCGTCAGCACGAATCGGGGCGGACCTGCGGAAACGGTGCAGGATGGCGAAACGGGTTTTCTCGTCAATCCAGATGACCCCGACTCGCTCGCTGACCGTGTGCATCGTCTGCTGACAGAGGCAGACACTTACGCTCGTATCAGCCGTGCTGGCGTGCAACACGTCCGCGAACAATTTAGTGCCTCGGCGACTGCCCGTGCTTACGAAGCCTTCTTCGCGGAGAACCTGCCGTAACGCCCTAACATGATTTCACGTATATAATCATGACTAGACCATAATCGCTAACATCGGAGCAAGCCTTCATGCGTAAATTTTTCTATTGGCTGACTGCAATTTTTGGTGGCATCGTATCACTGATATGGATACTACGGCGTCGGATTCTCGGTGGTTTGCTGGGCTTGCCCCCTGTCAAAAATGGTGTCACGGTCAATCGCAATCTGGCTATCACGATGCGCGATGGTGTCACGTTGATGACTGACCATTATGCGCCGGATACAGAAGGCGACTTCCCCACCATTCTGATTCGCTCGGTGTATGGGCGGGGCTACGATGCGATGCCTGGGGGTATGGGCGTGATTGTCTTTTGTGAACGCCTTGCCGAACGGGGCTACCATGTCATCGCACAAACGACACGCGGACAATTCGATAGCGGTGGTGATTTCATGCCCTATATCCATGAAAAAGAAGATGGGCTGGATACGATTGCATGGATACAAGAACAAGATTGGTACAACGGCACGCTCGGCATGTTCGGTATGAGTTACTTGGGACTGGTGCAGTGGGCAATTGCTGGCGATGCACCGGATGACCTGAAAGCAATTGTGCCAACGATTACGTCTTCACACTTGCGTGGCTTGCAATACCCTGATGATGCGTTTGCGCTGGAATTATCTTTGCGCTGGGTTGTAACCGTCGCAGGTACAGCGTCGGGTGTTGTCGATAGTCCGCCGAGCCGCTTAGAAACGCTCCAGAATACGTCTAATGCGAATGTGCTGGTGGAATCTGCTTATGATACCTTGCCACTCACAGACACTGACAAAAAAGCGATTGGTCAACATGCGAAATTTTATCAGCAATGGTTGGCTACCGAAGGCAATCCCGATGACCCGTATTGGCAGGCGGCAGATTTCCGTGACCAAGTAGCACGTACAAAAGCCAAAGTGCATCTCATCGGTGGCTGGTACGATATTTTCTTGCGCGATTTTCTGGAAGATTACCAAATACTGGTTGAGAATGGCAATCCGCCTTACTTAACGATTGGTCCATGGACACATCTATCACTTGAACCGCTGACGAATGGCTTGCGCGAGAGTGTCGCGTGGTTTGATGCCCAACTCAAAGGCGACACAAACGCGATTCGGCAGTATCCGGTACGCATATATGTGATGGGTGCGGAGCAATGGCGCAATCTGCCAAGCTATCCACCACCGAGTACCGCAACACATTATTACCTGACAGCCGATAGCGGTATCTCGCAAACGCCCCCAGCCGACGCTGAGGCAACGAGTGCTTATACTTACCGTCCCGCGAACCCGACACTCGCTATTGGTGGGGTGCTATTTAATAATACGGCTGGACGCATCGACAATGCGCCACTGGAAAAACGGGATGACACACTGGTATTCACCTCGCAAGCGTTCAACAAAAATACGGATTTCATTGGCAAGGTGAGTGCGACGCTTTACGTGCAATCGAGCAGTGCATGTACCGACTTTCTTGTGCGTATCAGCGATGTTGACCCCGACGGCGTGTCGCTCAATATTTGTGATGGGCTGTATCGGGTGACGCCAGAGAACAGTGTCCGGCAAGCAGATGGTAGCCTGAAAATCACGGTGGATATGTGGTCAACAGCGTATCAATTGCGGGCGGGGCATCGGCTACGGGTGCTGATTGCCAGTGGTGCGCATCCGCGTTGGGCGCGGAATACTGGCAGTGGTGAACCGCACCATACCGCGACGACGCTCATTGCCCAACACCAGACGATTTATCATGATGCCAAGCATCCGTCATGTGTGACATTGCCTGTTTTGTAGCTGGGAATTGCACCAAACTAAAATGACATGCTGAAAAATTTTTGAACCACAGAGTCTCAGAGACACAAAGAAAATCATCATTAGAAAACATAAACGTTTTAGCGTGCTATTTTTGCTGGAAAGGGCGTTTTGTTGCGGTATAGTGCAAATACGCAATAAAACAAAAAAGTTGGTTTGTTTTTGTTAACGGTTGACCTCTCCCTCTTTGTTTGCAAGACGGACAATGCAGGCATTGTCCCTACTCAGTTGGGAGCGACAGTTGGTAAAGTGCGGTCTGGGTTGAGTGTAACTGATTTTGGGTGCGGGGTGTGGGTGATATGCCCGTTGATATGATTTTTATTTTGGTTTTCAGTTGTTAGTCGTCAGTTTTCAGTAAAAGTGTGAATGCTGATGTAGACTGACATCCTGCCAGAGTTTATTCATTCATAGTCTTTGGCGTATTCGCGTTCCCACAAATCCGCATAGTATTCTAAAATGTAGCGATGGATGAAGATAGCACTACCGCCGACGCGACGCATGATACGCCTGTCGATGACGTGTTCGAGGAAATGGTCGAAGCGACGCGGGGCGAGGTTTTTAACATTAAGCATAATACGTAACATAGTATGTTCAAAAACATCACCTATCCCAAAGAATATACCTAGAATACTTCCTCCTAATACACCTACAATTAAACCATTAATAACACCAAACATTGGAGAGCTGAACATACTAAATACTAAAGCTGTAAGTAATATTCCTCCTATACCAGCCAACAAAGTTTCTCTAAACCCTTGATTGAATTTGGATCTTTGCATTATGTTACTTTTGTTAGTAACTCCATCTAGCAAAGCACCAAATAATCCAAAAAATAGTGGAATGATTAATCCGCTGAATATTACAGAAATCACACCACTAATTAAACCTTCCAGCAAACCTACACTCAGGCTAACCAATATCCCAATAGGAAAACCAACCGTTATACTAGAAAGAATTGCAAGAATAAACAGTATCAGACTGTCATTTCTTAGAGAACTTACAACACTTGAAATATTTAACGTTACATTTCTCTCCAAATCAATATTATGAAACTTATTCACCAACCAGCTCATGATGATACCTAGCAGTAAGCCTATCAGGCTACCGAGTAAATCCGCGATTATCCATCCTGTATATATACCTATCAAAGTGAGACAAACTGAATTAGTGCCGTATAACCACATTTTATGTCTTAGATTCGGCAACCAATCCAGTTGTAACATCTCAACGTAGAAAATTGTTTTATCTAGGCATTTTAAGTTATGCGCTATCCATCCAAGTGTACGATTTATTTGCTCGTTTGAGGCTTTCTCATAACTGTGGTTACGTAACTGCCGTCTGATATATGGTTCGATGATTGTTCGTTGTATGTGGCGTATAATAGTTTTTTGGAACAACTCATGCGCTTCGTTGAATATATTAATGGTTTCATTCGTGATATCATTTTTCGTCGTTAATCCATTCTTAAATTCCTTTTCAATAACAATCTGTTTGTTTAGATTCTCAAAGGGTCTACCATCTGAGTAAGTATTTATCAAAATATTGATAAATAGAGGCTTATTGACCTCAAGCCAAACCTCAGGGTTTATTGTCAGTAATTCTAAAGCCATGCTAACCGTATCTGCACTCGGAATGTGTTTCCGCAAAACAGCCTCTATAGACGTTTTTGAGAGAGGTTGAAGTTGTACAGCTGTCCGCGCTTGGAGTTGATTACTCAGCACTTCATATTCTTCTGTTCGACTACACACAATAACTTGGCGTGTTATACCAATAAAAGTATTAATTGCCTCCAAGCACGCATCTCGATGTACCTCTGCAACTTCATCTAAGCCATCTAGGAAATATATTAGCGCATCACCATCTACCCATTTTTTAGCAAGTTTCTTGCCTACGTTATAATTTCGTCCAAGTTCATTAACTACCCACGTTTCAATAGACTGTTTCGGGTCTGATGCCCACGAGGATAGGTTAAACACTGCTGGTACGAGACTAAATTTGGGGTCTGCTTCTGCTTGCTCTAGTAATTTTTCTGCCAATTGCAAAAGCAATATAGTCTTACCACTACCTGGCGCACCAAGAATTAGTAATCTACCATCGGTGTCTTTGAATATCTGATATAGAAGCTCAGGCGAACGTTCAAATGGTTCAACATGACCTTCCTGCCTTAACACTGTTTTGATTGGCAACTCGTATTCACGAAAACGATTACTCTCTTCTACTTGTTCAAGAGTCGTTTCGATGTCAATTGGAATTTGAGCATCATTCAGAGCATCGTGTAACACCCCTTCAATCCAGTTGTTGCGAACCGTTTCTATGAGCAATTCACGATTACTTTTAGGAGGTTCTGCTGGTTTGTCTGTTGATGATGACCAGAGTGTGAATATACCTATACTGAGCGTAAGCACCCCACCAGCAATTAGATTAGTCGGCTCAAAAATATCAGAATTAATAGGAATTGCGAATTGAACGCCAAAATACCACGCAATACCCCAGATGATTGCAACTAAGCCAATCATAATACCTGAGAAAGCTGTCACTTTTGCTAGTTGATTATTCACTTTATTGTTTCTCCAACATGCGCATTAAGCACAGTATAGCGTCACACTGATTTAGGGGAAAGTTTGGCACGATGTAGTCAATCGCGGACGCACCAAGGCGGCGTCCCTACAGGGTTGGGAGATTTTTCGAGTATGGGTGTTCGATAAACCGAGATATTCTAAGATGTGGACGATGCAGGCATCCGCCCCTACGGGTGTTGGTTATTTTTGATTTGGTGGCGCATTGAAATGGGTGATTGTAAGAATCTGCAAAATGCACAAAAAGCATTTGCACGGTTGTCAAAAGCGGGGTATACTCTCTTTATCCTGTTTCGTTGGTAGAGGGACGTTGCGTCAACAACATCCCTCTGTGAAGACCCTTTGCAGGATCACACATCAACAGCAGTATATCGCGCTCTCCCCTGTCTGAATAGGTTGGCAGGTGTGTGGGTTGTGGGTATACGGCTGGTAGATTCGTAGTACGTGAAGGGCATCAGCTATAAATGGGACAAACCGCAATCTAAACTGTGGTGTCAGTATTGCGTCACGGTAGGCGTTATGCCATCGCCGGACACGAATAAAACGGGGTGCTGTCTATTAGGTGGTTGCCGAATCGTGATGGACGACACACAGCAAAACGCGGTTGCATGTCGGGAGGGTTGCCTTGACGGGCGTTCTCCCGATGTGAAATTTTTTGCTAACCTGCATTTCTGCGAGGTCGCAATCAAAAGCGATTTTTCTATTCCAGCGGACGCACCAAGGCGGCGTCCCTACATTTGGTGGTATTTGCCTTGTTGTAATGCTCAAAAACCTAATATTTTGTAGGAACTGTGGGTTACTCTGTCCATTACTGTATTTTCACTCATCCAGCAAGCTCTTGTAGTAATACACATTCGGGATGCCGACGTAGCCGACTTTTTCGTATAGACGTCGTGCTGGCGCGTGGGATTCATCGCCACCTGTACTGACCTCGACTATTTCCATACCTGCTTCGCGTAATTGCTCGAAGGCATATTCATTGAGTTGTGTGCCAATCCCCCTACCCTGATACGCGGGGTCAACAACCAGAAATTCAACGACACCCATTTTTGTCTCTTGATTAATGGTATAAACAATGAAGCCAGCTGGGGTATCATCGACTGTCGCCACACGCAAAATCGCATTTTCGTCAGCGTAAAAATTGGTGACGTGTCCGCGTTGTAGGGTGCGCCAATCAGGAAATACACGCTCGAAGATTTTGTCACCGAGTATGTTTTTGAATGATGCGAAGATTGGCTCGAATGCGCGTTCGGTAAAATCTTGCACAGCTTTTGTATCCGCTTTTTGAAATTCACGAATTGTTATTGCCATGAGTTTAGCTCATTTCGTATAGACCTAGCATTTCATAAATCAGCCAACAGTGTCTCAAAACGAGAGATTACTTTTTGTGGCACAGGTGTAGATAACAAACGTTCAAGTTGTTCACGCTCATGTTTGCGTGCGTAAAAAACATCCGCAAATTCGTTGATAGTGACACGCTCTCCATCAAATGGTGTATGTGTTACGGATAACCCGCTTGCCACCTGCCCTGTCTGCAATACACGACAGTATGCACCATAACGTCTACCCGCGATGAACTTTTTCACAAATTGCGGGTCATTCATGCGCGTCGCCAATGTCACACATGGCACACGCGGCGCAGTGACTTGTAAAATAATATCACCGATTGTCAGCGTATCACCGACACATAGCTTTGCGCTCTCTAATTCGGATATAGTTAGATTTTCGCCAAATGTTCCATAGGGTAAATCGCGTTCTAGTTGCGCTGACCACCACATATAATCCGGCACCGTGTACAGATACACAGCTTGGTCTATACCACCATGATTTTCGGTATCTACAATAACATCACCTTGCAAACCAAGTTCGCTCACAAAAACAGATGTATCCTATGGTTTTTTGAAAATGCCCGATTCACCGGATTTCGCGTCTATTTTTTGTGCTTTACCAATATTCACACTCACTATTTGCATTGCGTTATCTTCTCCATCTATCAGTCTAGCTATTTTACCGCACGCACCCTATCATCGTCAGTTACACACTATTAGGTAGTGTATCGAAAATGATGGAAATTCAGATATGGGTGCTATATCGCGGACGGCGTAGATGCCGTCCCTACAAATCTTGGTTATTTTGAGCTTAAATGCTTATCGAAATGGAGCGTCGTAGGGACACGATCTATCGTGTCCAAAATTTCCACCGAAAAGGATACATTACACACTATCACACAAGGAACACATATGGTTTCGTCACCGTCTAACCGTCCACTTGCAGAAGATTTACGTCCCCAATCATTAGATGACTTTCGCGGACAGGCGCATCTCGTCGGCGTGGATAAGCCTTTGCGGATTGCCATCGAAAGCGGACAAGTGCCGTCGATGATATTGTGGGGTCCGCCGGGTGTAGGCAAAACGACGCTGGCACGCATCATCGCTTCGCATACTGATAAAGCCTTTGTGGCACTCTCAGCCGTGAGTGCAGGCAAAGCGGATTTACGCGCTGTGGTCGAACGCGCTGGCGCAAATGCCCAGCCGACACTCTTTGACCCCACGCCATCACCCGAAGGCATCGTGCTATTTCTGGATGAAATTCATCGTTTCAATAAGGCACAACAAGATTTTTTACTGCCTTATGTTGAAGATGGGACGATTACGCTCATTGGTGCAACAACTGAAAATCCGAGTTTTGAAGTGATTAGTGCCTTGCTCTCGCGGATGCAAGTTTTTGTGCTGGAATCGCTTACGGCGGAAGACATCAGTGCGATTGTACAGCGAGGCGTAGCACATTTAGGCGCGACTATCGAGAACGAGGCTGTCGATTTTCTTGCGAATTATGCCAATGGGGATGCCCGCGCCGCGCTCAATTTGTTGAATAACACGATTCGGCTGTACGGCGATAGCATCACGCTAGAACATGTAAAATCGACGTTGCAATCTAAGCAATTACGTTATGACAAAACAGGCGAGGAACACTACAACACGATTAGCGCGTTCATCAAGAGCATGCGTGCTAGCGATGTGGATGCGGCGCTGTATTATCTCGCTCGGATGGTGGATGCTGGCGAAGACCCTAAGTTCATTGCACGGCGGATGGTCATTTTTGCCAGCGAAGATATTGGCATGGCGCTCCCGACGGCGCTTGTGGTAGCGAATGCAGTTTTTCGTGCAGTCGAGACGATTGGCTTGCCAGAAGCACAAATCAATCTTGCACATGGGGTAGCTTATCTCGCCAGCGCACCCAAAAGCCGTGCCTCATACGACGCCTATTTCAAAGCACTGGATGATGTACAGAGACATGGCAACTTGCCTGTCCCGATGCACTTACGCAATGCGCCAACGACGCTAATGAAAGAACTCGGCTATGGCGAACGTACTCAAAGTGCTAACTTACCTGATGCTTTATCAGACACACAATACTACGATTCTGATAGCTCATAATCCAGCACGTAAAGCACATTGTAACAATCTATACAGTTATTTATGTTTTCTAGCGAAAATTCCCGTTGAAAAATTTAAAAAAATCGTTACGCTACTAGCGTATTTTAATCTCCATTTAAACAAACCGAAATAGGGAGCCAAAATGACGTTATCTCGTTCCGCCAGACTATTTTTCGTGCTGGCAGCATTCGCGCTTTTCATCGTAGCTTGTGGTCCACAAGATGCAACTGAAGAAGCTGTTGAAGAAGAAGCAACCGAAATGGTAGAAGAAGCAACCGAAGAAGCTATGGAAATGGAAGAAGAAGCGACTGAGGAAGCTATGGAAGAAGCAACCGAAGAAGCTATGGAAGAGGACATGGACGAAGAAGCTGACGCTGACGCCGATGCTGAAGCAGCCAGCGTTATCGACCGCACTGAACCCATTGAAAGCCTCTGCCTCGTCACCGATCTTGGTCGTGTGAATGACGGTACTTTCAACCAGTATGCACATGAAGGTGCTACCAGTGTTTCCGAAGACTTCGAGCTTGAATACAACTTCATCGAAACGGTATCCGAAGCTGACTATGAAGCAAATATCCAAAGTTGCATCGACGATGGTGCAGATTCCGTTGTGACGGTTGGCTTCCTCATTCAGGATGCAACCGTAGCAGCTGCTATTGCAAACCCAGACGTATTCTTCGTCGGTGTTGACCAATTCTTGGCTGATGGTCCAGCGAACATGATTGGTCTGCAATTCCGTGAAGACCAAGCAGGCTTCTTGGTTGGTGTATTGGCAGCTCTCGTTGCTAACGAAGCTGGCGAAGAAACCATCGGTGGTGTTTATGGTATCGACGTGCCAGCGGTAAAACGTTTCCGTAACGGTTACGAACAAGGTGCGCTCTATGTGAACCCAGAATGGGAAGTTGGTACAAACATTCTCGGTGCATACGCAGATAGCTTCCTTGACCAAGCACAGGGTATTTCCCTCGCTAACCAGTTCATTGGTGAAGGCGCAACGATTCTCTTCGGTGCGGGTGGTCCTCTCGGTTCCGCTGCAATCGCAGAAGCTGCAAGCCAAGGTCTGTACGTTATCGGTGTGGATCAAGATGAATATCTGACCACATTCGCTAGTGGCGAAACCGAAGGCGCAGAATTTCTGATTTCCAGCGCAACCAAACGTGTTGACCAAGGTGTATACGATGCTATCAGCTTCCTCGCAGATGCTGACTTCGACACTTGGAACGAATTTGGTGGTGGTAACTACCTCCTCGATGCCGAACTCGAAGGTGTTGGTTTCGCGCCATTCAACGATAGTGAAGCGACCCTCACAGAAAATCTTGGTGAAGGCGTGCCAGCAAGCCTGACCACAGAAGTAGAAGCTGCACTCGGTCTGCTGATTGATGGTTGCATTAGCACCAACGTTGACCCTGTAAGTGGCGACCTCATGAGCGAAGAAGCTATGGCTGAATTTATGCCAGCAGACGGTTGCGATATGATGGACGATATGGGCGACGAAGCTATGGATGACGAATCCGAAGAAGACATGGGTGAAGAAGAAGAATCATCCGACGAAGACATGGATGACGAATCCGAAGAAGAAGATATGGGTGAAGAAGAATCTGAAGAAGAAGGCGACGAGTAATCTAGCCAGCTTCTAACCCTTAGCTATACAAAGTGCCTCCTGATTTTTCAGGGGGCATTTTTCATTTGGTTCTATCTCGGCTATAATGCGCTCTGGGACTTTTCACACTATTTATTAGGGGCAATTATGTCGGATGTATTTTTGTCGTATTCGCGTAAAGATAAAGCCTTTGTCCAACAATTACATGCGGGGCTCGCACGGTTGGGGCGCGATGTATGGGTTGATTGGGAAGATATTCCGCCCACAGCTGATTGGCTACGCGAAATTAAACAAGGTATCGACGCGGCAAACACATTCGTCTTTGTTATCAGTCCTGATTCTGCCGCTTCTGATATTTGCTACCAAGAAGTTGACCACGCCGACAAAAACAACAAGCGCATTATCCCGATTCTCTATCGAGAGACAGCACCTGACACATTGCATCCTACGATTTCATCGCATAATTGGGTGATTTTTGCTGACCAAGATTTTGGCACAGCCTTCAACACACTCATCAAAGCGATGGATACCGATTTAGCCTATGTACGCGAACATACCCGTTTGCTCATTCGCGCCCGTGAATGGGAGAGTAATGAGCGCGAAAACGGCTTTTTGCTGGCTGGCAAAGACCTTGACAATGCCGAAGCGTGGATTGCCAACGCGACAGACAAATCCCCTGCCCCACTGACGCTACATGGACAATACATTCAGGCAAGCCGCACGCAACAGCAAACTCGTCAGCGTCGGATACAACTGGGCTTGATAGCTGGCTTAGTCATCTCGGTTGGCTTGATGATTTTATCTATCATCGCGTTTCAAGATGCGGCGACTCAGCGTGACATCGCGCAAGACGAACGCGCCACTGCTTATGCTTTCGCTACCGAAGCTGATATTGCCCGCGATTTAGCCGAATCCGCCCGCGCTACCTCCGAAGCCTTCTTGCCACAGGTGACGCTCAATATCTCGCAGAATATTTTTCTCAATATTTACAGTGGCGCGAATAACAGTAGCACCGTTCTCGCGCAAGTGAATGGACGCCAGACCATTCGCGTTCTCGCTTATGACGGCGGGAATTGGTACTATGTCGCCTATGGAGACGATTTAGAGAACACTGGCTGGATTACCACCCAAGATTTCTCGGATAGTCTGCTCGATAACTACACGCCACCGATTGCACGCGGCACCGTCCCGAACGTGGTGATTGAATCACGCTAATTAGACATCTGTGATTTTGAATACTTCGATTACAAAATGTTGTTTGAAACCCAATCGGGTTGCTAGTTTCATCGACGCGATGTTATCAACGGTACAGCGATAGTTCATAATCAGTCCATCAGCTATGACCTGCTCACAAATTTTGGAGACAACAGCCACCCCTAGACGGCGCTTACGGTAAGCAGGGTCAACCAGCACACCAGGGTCAGCAAAGCCCCATAGCTGATACATCGACGCACACGCTACCAATCTATCGCCATCAAAAGCCCCAAAAGATAGCTCGTCGGTGGCACTCACCCAGCTATCTTCAAATTCTTCTTCTGTACACTGTGTTTTTAGTAGCTCCAGAGCAGGTGTATCAGCTTCGGTCAATGCGCGTATTGGCAAATCACTATCAGGTACAGGCATAAAATCATCAGGATGCAGATAAAATACCCGTTCAATATGGTCATAATCCAAGCGTTTTTGCGTCAAGACACCTTGTAAATCATCCCCGCTGACATCCTGCACGGTATCATCAGCTATAAGTTGACCCACTGCTTCTGTTAGTAAGTCGTATAACTGTGCATCACAGCGCAGATAAGCAAAGTGTCCTAACTTGAAAAGCTGAACCGTTTGTGTACCGTCTAAATCCTCAAGGCGTTCTATATGATAGCCTCGCTTGCGCAAATCCTCTTTTGGCAAGCCGATATGCTTCGCCCATGTTGCATAGATTTTATCTTCAAATTTAGTGAGTAAGTTTCTTTTACACCAATCATGCAAAGCCGTATGAAATTCGTTGAAAGCGCGGCGTGTCCCTTCAATACTCCAAACTATGTAGCCATTACTCATTTCTTTGCAGTCGTAGTAGGGCGTACTATCGACAACTTCTTGTAAATCTTGGACTGTGAAATTGTCACTCAGAAAATCTGTATCTTTCTGAGTATTCATATCCGCAATAAATCCTCCAATGTCTTGATGATAGCAAACATGCCAGCTTCTAAGACCATTCGGATAGTCGTCACCTTCGTTAAATAAGCCATACATGTCAGTAATACCTGCTTTAGCAAATACTTCTAATTCAGCAAGCAAATATGTGAGATTCTCAGTATGCTTTGGCGTTTCTGTTTGCTCGTAAGTAGGGAAAAACAAGTTTTTATTTCTTGCGTCATACATTACGCCTGATAAGTCTCGGAGAAACATTGGAAAATGTTTGTCGTAGCCTACTAAGTAAACTGACGTTTGTTCTGGAAGTTTGTCATCTTCACGCCATCTTCGCGGAGCAAATAAAGTAATTTCAACATACAAGCCTGGTCCGACATACTCTCGCATCCAACGTTCTAAAGTCTGTACTAACGGTTGTTTGTCTGTATCTTCTGCTTTTACATGCTCAAGGCTATTTTCCACCATGCGTCCTTGTTTATGAATAGACTTGGTATCTATGATGAACATTTCATGGAATGTGAATAGGTCACTAGCAAGCATCGCATCTAACAAGCGTGGTAACATCACCCAATACGCGGGTTCTTTTTCATATTTGAGTTCAAACCATAAATTCCAGCCCATACAAGCTATCTTTTCACTAACCGACTTTCAATCAGTTTACAGCAACTAGCAACACAAAGCCCACCTAGCTCCGGTACATGATTTTTTCTATAAGACTGTCAGCTATACCAGCTATCTACTTCACAAAATTATCATTGAGGCAATCGAATCACCCCACCTAGCTCTAAGCCTAACGCAATCAATGGGTCGTCTAATAGCGAATGTGCCTCTTGCTGATAGCGTAATTGTGCCTGTACAGCATCTGTGTAACATCTGCCCTCTTGTTTGATACGCGCATTCATCATGATAACACCTGCAAAAATTTGACGTTCCTCACGATAACGTCTAGCACGCGCATCACCTTTACCTGCTACCGATTCAAAAAGTATTTCTAATTCGGGTAAGGTCATTTTAACAGGATACCAACCTCTATCCAGGCGACGCGCTAGCTCATGCTCACTAAGAACACGCAAACCGTAATTCACTTGGTTTACGGAAATGCCTAACGACTCCGCTATCTCACATGGCATCATCGGTTGCTCTAGCGTGCGTAAAAACTGATACAAAAATGAGGACGCATGCCCTAAACCACCCTGCTCTACCACATCAGAATTGAAAATTGACTCACTATACTTTAGCCAGTGGGGGGGGATACATACTGTATCCATATTCAATTCTATACTTTTTGCAACATTGATAATTTTAATCCCAAAGCGCCACAAAGATGCACCACTTGTTTTATCATGTCCATAAAGTTTGAGCGTACCGACCTCCTGCAATCGTTCTAAGCCACGTCGTACTGTTCCTGTGCTTATCCGTGCTAGTTCACTTAATTCTCGAATACTTGCTCTGAATACATTCTCTTCATTACTACTCACTCGTGCCCGTTCTATCAGCGCAATCATCAATGCCCTATCACTACTGGCTGTTCGACTATCCCATTGGTGTTGGGTCATCCACAGGAGCGCGTATCGCCATTCATAGTGTATCGTCGCTTTGTTGGGTCTGGCTGGGGTGCGGGCTTGGCTGAACGCGCTACTAATCGTATGCTGTATCTCTGCGATGGGGAGTCCACTCATTGCCGCGATTGGGAGCAGGATATGTTGGGCTTCGGTCTGTGTGTAGTTGTTGCCGCATAGGTCACATGCTGCACTGAACAGCCGTTTGTTGCGTGACCCCTCTGGCGTGCTACCACCGTTCCGCATGTAGTCGCGGGTGGCGTTCGATAGATTAGAGGCGGGTGATACGACGTGCATTTTCCAGTTACCACGTTCGCTATTGGGCGGTGCTTCTGCTACTAGCCGGATGTGTTCTCCGCGTGCATCACATAGCCAGTCGATGTTATCTGTGTGTACGCTTGGGATACAATCACCCTCTTGCATCAGCCAACGATATGGCGTGCCATCAGGATGCACAGATGGGGGGGCAAGCACGTAGCCACCGCGTCCTTTGATTTCGGCATCGCGCATGATACCAGGTTCTACATTGGCGACTTCCCCGTTCGTCGCACGCAAATAAATATGCCCACCCCGCGCTGTCCTCACTGTCCATAGGGGTATGCTACGCCGACGCATGGCGTTCAGGTGATATATGAAACTGTCTTCGGATTCGCAATCAATTACGAATAGATTGCCACTGGATGCCCCGCACATCACAGCCAAATTACAGTCGCCTGCGAACAGATTGCGCAGTCCATAGGAACGGTCATCGCGGTGCAAACGACCATATTGCAGTCGTTTCCATGGCAGACCACCTTTGCGATTATGTGGTTGGGGCATTACACTAAGTCCCATATCGTATAGCGTATACGCTGTACGCTGGGTATCGGTTAAACCTAAAGTTAGAATTTGGTTTGTATCCCAAATTGCTCCAATTTCGTCAGTAAATTCAGGGATACTGACTTGTACATTTAGGGGGTTATGGGGTATAATATTCATAGGTTAGTTTTGTTGTAGGAACCTGTTCGGGCTACATGACTTAGCACAATAAGCTGTAATCACGAACAATCCCAGCAAACGAGAAGAGGTGGTCCAAGCTCGAAACGGGGTGCAGTTTGGACAGCCTTTTTCTTATTTAATGGGGTGTTGCGTTGCTGGAAGCGCAGTGACGAACGGGGTTAGCGTGTATCTGCAACAGGGTATCTTCCATGCTTACAACTCATGAGAAAGTCGTTGCGACGGGGTGATGTCGCAAGCCCACGACAGGCATAAACAACGAATTCCTCTCTATTATCTCTACCATACTGTTAGGGTGCATTCTTGCACATTTGCGAGAATCGAACACTGGGGTGCGTCCTCACAAATGACTGCATTAAAAATACCACATTAATGGGCAGTCAGGCAAGCGCATCCGCGATGGATTTAATGTTGTGAGGTCAGGATTTGGTTTGTGAGTCGTGTTAGTGCGTGGACTTATTCATCAGATAGCAAGTTATATGCGCTAGACAAGGATGTTGCAAAGAGGAATTTCTCTTGTATATCATCATCTTGTATTCGTATTGACGAGCGAAATACCACATTGGCAAAGGTCGTGCCTTCTGGCTGAATTGTGACAATGCGATTTACATGAGGTATGTCGAGTATGAGTTTGATAGCCCGTTGTAGATGGGGTGTCCCACCTGGCTTGCGATGTTCGGTTTCGCGTGTAGAGATGATGTCTACAGGATACGAGACTGTGCTAAGCATACATACTAGCTTATCAATCAGCGTGTCGTATTCTTGCCACAACACAATCGTTGGGACATGTAGCCTCGCAATTTGTTTATGATGCTCATCCCACCATACAGGCATAGTAATATGCTTTACACTCTATTCTCATTTATCTATTGAGTATAAGCGTATATGCCTTCTAGTGAGCATTAACTATTGTGATATTCACTCAGATTTGGATTCTCCATCGACTGCGATACGGTCTTCTAGAATGAACGCATACGCACTTTCTACAGAAGGCTTAAAATGAAAGCGACGCACAGCCTCATCCCCTAGCCGTCGCACGATGGCGTGCATCATGCTCTCTTGGAATTTGGAGGTTTCAGAAGCGATGCTAATAGATAATCCAAAATTGGAATGTTCTAATAAGGCTTCGATAGCTTTGGCGATATGCGGTAAGCCACCGTTACGATAACGAACAACATCACGAGTGACAATGACATCAACACGTTCATCTGTTGCTTTGATTTCTGCTAGTACATCATCCATGAGTGCATCGTACTCACCCCAATTACGAATATTGGGAATGTGCATGCGGAGAATATTGGGGTGATTTTCGTCCCATGATAGTGGCATAAGCAACTTAATGTGAATCATCAAATAGCATAACTATCAATTATCTTAAAACAAACTAAGTGCAAATGTCCAGTTGAGGGACAGTGATGCCCCTCAACAAATAGGTGCGATGCCTTACTCAGCGACCCATGTATCAATCAAGCTGATACCTGTCATAGCATCTGGCTTATCAATATCGAGTAAATCTAGCACGGTTGGCGCGACATCCGCTAATTTCCCGCGTGGGCGCAAGCGATAGTAGCCCTGCCCTATCACGAATAGCGAAACCGGATTGGTTGTGTGATAGGTATGTGCCTCGCCCGTTGCCAATTCGACCATGCGCTCACAATTGCCATGGTCGGCTGTGACGATAGCGACGCCCCCTTTTTCTACGACAGCGGATACTAATTTCTGCGCACATTCATCAACCGTTTCTACAGCTTTGATAGCCGCTTCTAGTGACCCCGTATGCCCGACCATATCAGGATTGGCGAAGTTAATCAGAATAAAATCATCGTCTGTGTCTGCGATGCGCTGGAGTGTTGTTTCGGTGAGTTCATATGCGCTCATCTCTGGTTTTTCATCGTAGGTGGCAACATCTTGTGGCGACTGTATCGTGACGTGTGTTTCGCCCTCGAAGGGTGTTTCGCGTCCGCCATTGAAAAAGAAGGTTACATGCGGGTATTTTTCGGTTTCCGCACTGTGATACTGTTGCTTGCCTGCTTTGCTAAGTGTCTCCGCGAGCGTATCTTCCAAGTTATCTTTATCGAATAGCACATCGACAGGTAATTCGTCCATATAACTTGTCATCGTGGCGATGTATAAGTCAGTTGGTGGCGTGTAATCTACACCCTCGATATTGTCCGGCAAAGTGAACATCTGCACAATTTGGCGCATCCGATCTGCACGGAAATTATAAAACAGAATCGCATCGCCATCGTCTATGGTTGCGCCCTCTACATCACCAATGACTGTTGGCAAGATAAATTCGTCGGTGGTGTTGGCATCGTAGGATTGCTGAACGGCAGTGTGGGCGTCATCTGCGGCGTGTTCGGCTTTGTGTGCGACCATCGCTTGAAAGGCGCTATGCGTGCGTCCCCACCGTTTATCTCTGTCCATCGCATAATAACGTCCGGTGACGGTGGCTATCACGCCATTATTTTGCTGTGTGATTTTATCTTCTATCTGCTTCACAAAACCGATACCACTCTCGGTTGGGGTATCGCGCCCATCGGTGATGACGTGAATCACAGGTGATACGCCTTCATCCTCGCAAATATCGAGTAACGCCATCAGATGGTCAATGTGACTATGCACGCCGCCATCACTGACTAAGCCGATGAGATGTAATTTTTTGCCCTCTTTTGCCCGTTGGAGTGCATTTTGTAGCGGCGCTTGCTGACGCAGAGAATCGTCTTCGATGGCATTATAAATGCGCGTGATATCTTGATAGACAACCCGCCCTGCTCCCAAGTTGAGATGTCCGACTTCCGAATTGCCCATCTGCCCTGGAATTAGCCCGACTGCCCCTTCGGACGCATCGACAACAGCGCGTTCATAATTGCGATACCAATTGTCAAAATTGGGGGTGTTGGCTTGTAAAATTGCGTTGCCTTCTTCCATTTCACGGATGCCCCAGCCATCCAGAATAACTAGCAGAACCGGTGATTTTGC
>JBCBKJ010000011.1:0-115547 GCA_038522085.1 Chloroflexota bacterium | reverse complement strand
GGAAGATGAACCTATTAGCCCTAGCCTAATAGCCTCCTGAACAATTTCTTCACGCCCACCAGTAAATAATTTCTGATTAAGCTGTTGTACATACCACTTGATCGTATTTTTGGAGAGAAACAACCGTTCAGCAATTTCGCTGTTGGTTAAGCCCTCTCCCAACAACTCAATGACCTCAATCTCACGTTCTGTAATATCTCTTATCTGTAAATTTTCAATCGTCATATGTTTTCACAAACAAAAATTTGCGTCCCTTAAGCTAATTATACATTCCAACAAATTATCACGATAACTCTGAAATCAGTTGCGTAGAATTTGAATCAGAAAGCCGAATTTTTACATCCTAAAACCGTAAAATTCCACCCTTGTTCGACATTGAGTCCTATAAGATGTAGAAGAACAAGTAAACATTTTAGTGAAAGTCATTGATGTGGAAAATTTACACACGAAGTTGGCGAAACTCGCCACAATTCTGGCGAGATGTGACAAAGATTTTCACTGCAATATGGTACGTTAATTTAAGCTGTTAGACACGAGGTAAGGAATCTCAATAAACAGTGATAGATTCTTAGTGTAACTGGTTAAAATCAATTTTATGAGTTGATTGCGAATGTACGCTATTTCGCGTACAATAATTCAATCAGGAGTTATTATGAATAATCAGTTACTCAGTGCAAGCGATGCAGCAGAAATTGCTGACTGTCATCAAGACACAATCCGACGTGCAATTGAAACAGGTAATCTGGCTGCCCAAAAAGTCGGAAGAACATGGGTTATAGATCAATCTGCATTAGACAAGTGGGTCGAGAACGGTAAGCCAAACCGTCGTCGCGATTCTGCTAGACAAATCTCAAGTAGTGATAAAGATTCATAAATTGAGCAACAAGCAGTAGCAAGAGTTTTTGTTGAGAGGAAAAATACGCGGATTACATTGCTCGAATGGAAAAAATGGGATGGCAACAGCCTAGAAAAACAGGTTCACGCTGGACGGAAGATGAAATCACGGAAATAGAACAAATGCTAAATGAAGATGCAACTCAGCTGGAACTATGTGCAGCATTACCACATCCCAGTTGGGCAAAAATCCGTAGGAAAATCACCCAACTACGAGGAAAAGATTTTAAAGTGATCAAGCCGCAGGTGCGGATGAAGCAGCACGAGACGATTGAACAATATCTTGCGAGGAATCCTTTGCAAGCGGTAACGATGAAGTTCTCAATCTCAGAGAATTGGTCACGACAAAAACAGAGCTAAACGCCATTGCGGCAGCAGCGAACATTGGCACGAGTAAACCCATCATCGCAACGGGTATCAAAATGATGTTGTAGATGAACGCCCAGAATAGATTTTGGTAAATCGTGCGCATGGTCACTTTGCTGAGTGCAATTGCCCGCACCACAGCACGCAAATCCCCACTGACAAGCGTGACATCGCTTGCTTCCATCGCAATATCTGTGCCTGTGCCAATCGCAAAGCCGACATCTGCCTGCGCTAGTGCAGGCGCGTCGTTGATGCCATCACCCACCATGCTAACTTTGTTATTAGTTGCTTGTAGTGATTTTACTTTTTCTGCTTTGTCTTCTGGCAGAACCTCTGCGACGACCTCGCTGATACCTGCTTCGTTTGCGATAGCCTCGGCTGTTTGCTGATTGTCACCTGTGAGCATCATTGTTTGGATACCCAACGCCTGCAAATCAGCGATGGCTGTTTTTGATGTCGGTTTGATAGCATCTGCAATGCCGATGATACCAAGCACAGTGTCATCAGAAGCAACAACGACGGCTGTCCGTGCGCGTGCTTGCAAGTTATGAATCGTTGCATGATGCGTGTCGAGGTCGAAGCCTTGCTCACGGATAAAGCGCGGACTACCAACCAGCACTTGCCGATTATCTACAGTTGCTTGGATGCCACGTCCAGAGATAGCTTCAAAGGCATCGAGATTCTTTAGTGCTAAGTTACGCTCAATGGCGACAGTGACAATCGCCTGCCCTAGCGGATGTTCGCTACCTTGTTCGGCACTAGCGGCAAGCATGAGTAAGTCGGATTCTTCAACTGCATCTGCCGTGACAATATCTGTCACGGTTGGCTCGCCTTGTGTAATCGTACCTGTTTTATCGAACACGATGGTACTGAGTTTATGGACTTGTTCGAGTGCGGTACTATCTTTGAAGAGGATGCCCATTTCAGCGCCACGCCCTGTACCGACCATGATTGCCGTTGGGGTTGCCAAGCCAAGCGCACAGGGACACGCAATCACCAGTACAGAAATCGCATTGAGCATTGCCTGTGTGAAGCCAACATTGCCAACAAAGAACCAGCCAACGAAGGTCAAGGTGGCAAGCACCAGTACAATCGGCACAAAAATACCGGAAACTTGGTCAGCAACACGCTGAATAGGCGCTTTAGAGAGTTGCGCATTTTCTACGAGACGGATAATTTGTGCGAGGGCTGTTTCGCCACCGACGCGGGTTGCTTCAATGATGAGGCGTCCCTGTTTATTGACTGTTCCGCCGATAACGCCATCACTCACTTTTTTGTTGACCGGCATGCTTTCACCAGTGAGCATGGATTCATCTATAGAGGAACGTCCTTCAATGACGATAGCATCGACTGGCACACGTTCACCAGGACGCACAACCAGCCTATCGCCGAGTGCAACTTCTGAGAGTGGGATGTCTTTTTCTTTACCATCTTCGAGAATGGTTGCTGTATCAGGCGTTAATCCCATCAGTTTCTTGATGGCTTCGCTGGTACGTCCTTTAGCGCGTGCTTCTAGCCATTTACCAAGTGTGATGAGCGTCAGAATGACGGCGGCGGACTCAAAATAATCACCTGTACCGACAACATCCGAGAAGCCAAAAAGCAAGCCCAGCAAAATAACGACACTGTAGAGATATGCCGCCCATGAACCGAGTGCAACGAGAACATCCATGTTGGCTGTACCGTTGCGCAGTGATTTATACGCGCCGACAGTGTATTGATACCCTAGTCGGAATTGTACAGGCGTAGCAAGTATCGCAAAGACAATGATCCACCAATCTGCCATGAAAATCGGGGGCAAAAAAGACATGAACAGGTGGCGTCCCATACTGACGATGAACAATGGAATCGTAAATAACGCCCCGAAAAGAACTAAATCCCATTGTTTCTGCTGTTCAGCTTCACGGGCGGCACGTTCGGCATCATCAATATCATCTGCTTGCGAAGTATCTATCACCCCGTAACCATATTTTTCCACAGCCGACACGAGGTCGCTGCGACGGACAGCACCCCGAATATAAGTCACTTTCGCTTTTTCAGTAGCAAGATTGACAGCGACATCCAGCACACCTGATGTTTTGCTGAGGGCGCGATTGACATTTTTCTCGCATGCCGCGCAGGTCATCCCTGTGATGGGCAGTTCGACAGAGGCTGTTGCCACACCGTAGCCATATTTTTCGACGCGCTCAATGAGTGACGCGGGTTTCGTGACCGTGCTATCATAGGTGACGAAGGCATTTTCAGTTGCGAGATTCACTTGTACTTCAGAGACGCCATCCGCTTTAGTGAGCGCCCGATTGACATTTTTCTCGCACGCTGCGCAGGTCATCCCTGTGATAGGTAATTTGATTTGTTGTGTAGACATGCTTGCCTCACTTATATTTGTTGACTAGTTTTAGTAACTCCGATAATTCTTCCATAGCGGCATCGGGGTCACTCTTTAGTTGAAATTTGATGGTATTTTCAATGTGGCATTCAATCAGATTATTAATCAAACTAGCAACGCCTTTTTCGACAGTGCGAGCGCGAACGACACGTTCTTCGCACGTACCGTCATCTTCTTCGAGCATGGTCGCTAATGAATTGAGTTGTCCTTGTATACGCCGAATCCGGTTGAGATTGGCTTTATTATGTGCAGTACGGTCGTGATGTGTGTGCGAATTTTCGCTCATAAATTATCTCCATTTGTATACCCCAATACCTATATTTTAATATACCCCCGTAGGTATTTCAATATCTGTCTATTGAGGTAGCTATGAGACACAGGTTGACGCTCATTTTGCAGTATGCCATCTTGTTGATTTTGGGCATTGCGCCACTATGGCTCAAGTGGTCATTCGCCCCTCGTCCATTCACAGGCACATATGTTTTTGGCTTTGTGATTGTCACGCTGATGCTTACTACAGTCGTGTTATGGATCGCTGGTGAATGTGTCGGCTGGCGTCGGTTGCTGACGGATAAATGGATTTTTGGTTGGTGGGTATGCTTGGGGATGTTGTGTTTATGGAGTACCTTATCATACTTTTGGGCATATGGTTTGGTCGATTATGCAGGGCTGGCAGAGACAACGACCTTGCAACTCATAACTATAACCCTGTTCTTAGTGCTGGTACGTGCTATCACGCCATCATTGCATTTACTTTGTGGGGTGCTGGTGATAACGGCTCTCTTGAACGGCATCGTTGGTGGTTTGCAGGTTTGGTTTCAAAGCGATATTGGGCTGACATGGTTAGGTGAATTCAGCTTGAACCCTGCCCTGTCTGGCGTGAGTGTACTAGAGGCGAATGGTGAACGCTGGTTGCGTCCGCATGGTTTATTACCACATCCCAATATGCTGGGAGGTTTGCTAAGTCTCGGTGTGTTAGCGAGTGTGCCGTTTGTGATGCGGGATGGCTGGCAAAAATGGTTTGGGCTGGTAGTTGGAATGGCTAATTTCTGGTTTTTGTTGCTGACTTTTTCGCGGGGGGGATGGTTAGGGTTTGCTATCGGGGCTTTGGTAGGCATATTTTTCATTATGAGAGAAAAGCACTGGTTAAGGCGACTTGCGCCTCTATTTGTTGGCATGCTTATCGTGGGGAGTGTGTTTGTCTTTTTGTACGCACCATTTTTGCAGTCACGGGTTGGGATTGGTGAACAAAATACGGAGTTACGTTCAATTGCTGACCGTGTTGTCTATAACAATATCGCGCTGGAAGCCATTCGGCAGTATCCACTAACAGGCGTTGGTGCAGGTAATTATCCGTGGTTTTCTGCGGTATATCTGGTGCAGAATACAGATTATGACTTGAACGGCAATAATGTTCATAATATTTATTTGGGCATCACAGCAGAGCTTGGCTTTGTGGGGATGGTATTTTTTGTAGGGATGCTATTGTGCATGTTGGGCGGATTCTGGCAACAACGACAGCACGATACCGTAGACCGTGCGGCATTGCTGGCAGGTGTCATCGCGTGGGGCGTAATGGGCATCTTTGACCATTTCATGTGGACGCTGGTGCTAACCCAGACGCTGTGGTTAGCACTGATGGTCGCGGTGATGTCTGTGCCTTATGATTCAGGTGTAGCTGTTGGTAACGGCACAGGGATGCGCTCAGATGTTGGCACGGATACACAATCGCCACCTGTCACCACAACTTGACTACTAATCCATACATTTTGTGCCAATTCCCACCAAAGTGTGCCGTTGCTACTTTGCGCCCGCCCGATAGGAAGTGCCGTTTCTCGAAAATCAAGAACGCCACGGACTGCAAATTCACTGCCAGGACCTGCCCGTAAATTTGCGCCCCCTTCACCCGTCGTGATTACGCAGGGGTCTTCTACAAGAACATCTGCAATCGGGCTTCGATCTTCATCGGGTGCAGGCGTGATAATGGTCGTAAGTTCTATGCCAATGTAGGTATATACGGGCAATATTTCAGTAGGCAAGGGAGCAAGCATATCAAAGTTGTATGGCACATTACTTATAGATGTATCTGTCACAGTGAGACGGTAGCCTGGATTCACGCGCTCTAGATTATCACTGACCGTTGTATAGGTTGCTTGTCCATCAAGCACATGCACCCGCACAGAACTATCATCAGCTTGCAAAAATAGCGTGCCGAAAAAGCGCAAGTCAATATCATTTACACGCAAACGCACAAAAAGCGCTTCATCTAAATCAGTAACCTCCGTATTTGATTGCACCAGCACGCCACTCTGCCATGCTTGTGTACATGGCGCATCATCTGAGGCTGTCAGTAAAGAAAATGAAGTATAGGGTGCATACAAAATTTCTGGTGCTGGATCGTCTACGCTCAACAGCGGTAAATTTTCGGTTGCTTCTGGCTCTACCGATACGGCATCACTCGCAATCCAGCCGGCACGTCCGTCGGGTAATTGGAGACGGTAAAATGAGCCATCACGGAAAATACCCGTCAGCTTAATGGGCGTTTCGTCAAAGAGTGATGTCAAAATCACGTATTCGGTGCTTGCGCCTGCCCGCACATTCACCCCATCGGGCGCAACGGCTGTTGCATCGGCTGTCGGGACGTTTACATTTTCATTACCTGTGTTGGACAGCGTGATATCACCCAGCAAAGCAAGCGTGACTGAGGCACTTTGCCAACTATTAGGTGCATAACCTGTGGTTTGTAGCATAGCAATACCATAGCCATCATCAGTGATGGCCGTTGCTAGTTGTGCGGTATCTGTCAGTGATACTTGGTCGCCGGGAATCACGAAATCTGCGTCTGCGAGTAGGTCGGCGCTTGCAGGTGAATTACCAAGACAAGCTGTGCCATCAGCTAGGAAAGAACACAATGTTTGTGCTTCAGTGACGGCTGCTCTTTCACGGGTTGGGCATTGTGCGGATTGAGCAATGGCCGCCGTGGATAAAAACGCGACAAATAATAGTGGCAATAAGCGATTTAACATGAGGGCAATCTCTCGTTGATGAGCATCATTGGAAATATAATACGCGCCATCATAGCAAAAACGCCGCCCAGTTGGACAGCGTTGCTTTGTTAGGCAAATATCAGTTTGGTGTTTACGTCTCAGCCCTGATGCTCGAATGTGAATGTCATACTCCCTACACATTCAAACCCTGGCGCGGAAATATTTTGCTCAACAGAGCCTTCGATTAGGCTATCAGAGATGATGCGCCATTGATACACGATAGACACATCTTCGACACTGAGTGTAATGGTATACACATTCGGCACAGAATCATCAAAGGTATAAGTTAAACCAGCAGCATCAAGCTCTGACAGCAGAAACAAGTCTTCAAAGACGAAACCATCATCTGTGTTGATAGTCACCGTATCTGTCCCAACTGTTGTGCGGATGCTACTCTCTATTTGGTCAGTTGGAATCGCTACTGTACAGGTATCAAACACAAAATCGCCAAAGCCTATCAACCATTCGCCAGATTGAGGCGTAATCGCTTCATCAGGAACATCGGACACATCACCTTCTGTACCATCATCACTATCAGTTGCCGAATCACTATCTTCGGTGATGTCTCTAGGAAGCAGAATCAGTGGCAAAGCAGGTAATTCAAGCTCAGTCGTAGGTGCTGGCTCAGTGAATGCACCCATTGCATCACCTTCTTCATCAAGTTCTACAGTGGTAAATTCTTCAGGCGCAAGCGTTACACTGGTTTCCTCATCAGCATCGGCATCATCAGAATTAGCGACTGACAAGGTTGTTTCGCCTTCGAGCAATGCCACGGTGAGTACATCTTCTTCTAGCGTGCCTAAAAAGGCAGTCGAACCAAGTGAGATATTGATACCATTTATTGTCAGGTTGACCATCCCAGCTCCTTCTGGCGTTTGGATGAGGATACCACTCGGCGCTTGATTACAACTTGGCGAACCAATGCCCGATGTAAAGTAATACGTACCCCCTGAAGTTTGTAAATCAACATCACCAAACAGCAACATGGTCACGTTTTGTCCTGGTAATGTATCTGGTAAATCAGCTTGCAATACCAGAACAGCAACTCCCCACTCCGTTAACGATGCTTCAAAGGGTGATAAGGTGAGGTTTTCGATGTCATCAACAGCGGCTGTATCGCCGGGATTATCAAACTCAATGCTGGCATCTGCCACTGGCACAGCAACAATATCACCATTGCCATAACAGGCTTGATTGCGTCCAATTGTCAGGCAAATATCGCTGAGGGCTAACACCGCCTCATCGACTGTTTCTGGACATTCTTCTTGTGCGGATACTAAGCTGACAATACTGAACAAGGATATGATGATGAATAACCACTTTTTCGGAATGTGCATAAATCAACCTTCTAGGCTATGTGTGCGTATCATGGTCATTATATTACGCACACCATAACAACACATAGAGAATCTATCACAATCCCGTAAAAATTCAGCTTAGTTGATAGAGTTCAACTAGCACACCCCCTGTCGATTTAGGATGGATGAAGGCATATTGGCGTCCATCGCGTTCGCGGGGCGTTTCATTGATGAGTTCGATGCCTTTTGCTCGCATATGTTCGAGCGCGGCGACAATATCTTCGACCTCAAAGCAGATATGGTGCATGCCCTGCCCGCGTTTTTCGAGATACTTGGCAATCCCGCTATCATTGGTTGTTGGTTGCACGAGTTCGATATGTGACTCGCCACTTTCCAGAAAGGCAACTTTAACCGCTTCCTGTGGTACATCTTGGATGGCATCCATTGGTAGACCTAATGCATCGCGCCAGAAACCGAGCGAGGATTCAATATCATTGACGACGATGGCAACGTGATTAATTTTAATTTGTGACATTGGCACTACTCCCTTGTGTGTTCAATAAAACCTAATCCACATTAGGTTCTCATGATATACTACGGACACTGCAAACTCAAAACAAATTATGAAGAAGGATTTTTAAGATGGTAGTTGCTGACCCACAGAAAAATTTAACGCTACAAATGACTGAAGAACACGAAATGTTGGTCAAGATGGTGCGCGATTTTGCACAGAGCGAGATTGCACCCATTGCGGCAGAATTTGATGAAACAGGTGATTTCCCACTAGAAACCATCAAGAAAATGGGCGCTATGGGCTTGATGGGTATTGAAGTGCCGGAAGAATATGGTGGCGCAGAGATGGATACCCTTGCGTATGTACTAACCATGATTGAAGTCGCTAAAGCCGATGCTAGCCACAGCACGATTTTGAGTGTCAATAACTCACTTTATAACTACGGGCTGATGAAATTTGGTACGGAAGAACAAAAACAACAATATCTCGTGCCAGTCGCTAGTGGCGAAAAAATTGGTGCGTATAGCTTGACCGAACCTGATAGCGGTAGTGATGCAGGTACGATGACCAGCCGTGCTATTCTGAACGAAGCCGGCACGCACTATATCGTCAATGGGCGCAAAAGCTGGGTGACGAGTGGTCCGGTTGCAGATTTTGTGGTGCTGTTCACCATGACCGACCCTGAAAATGGCTCAAAGGGCGTCAGCGCGTTCATGATTGATATGGACAAGCCAGGTGTGACACGCGGAAAGAAAGAGCCGAAACTCGGTATCCGTGCGAGCGCAACCAGCGAACTAATCTTTGAAGATTACGAAGTTCCAGTTGAGAATATGCTGGGGCAACGTGGGCAAGGCTTCAAGATTGCGATGACAGTATTAGATGCTGGTCGTATTGGCATTGCAGCACAAGCACAAGGCATCGCCGAAGCCGCCTATGAAGCGAGTTTGCAGTACGCGCGTGACCGTGTGGCGTTCGGGGGTCCGATTGGGCGCTTGCAGATGATTCAGCAAAAAATCGCAGATATGAAAACCCGTATCGAAGCTAGTCGTCATCTACTGTTTGCGGCAGTGCAAGCGAAGAAAACCGCATTGGCAACAGGTGGACGCTTCACGACAGAAGCCAGTATGGCAAAACTATTTGCTAGTGAAACAGCCGCTTTCGTAACTGATGAAGCGGTACAGATTCACGGTGGGATGGGTTACAGTAAAGAGATGCCTGTGGAACGTTATTACCGTGATGCGCGTATCACCCGCATTTACGAAGGCACGAGTGAAATTCAGCGTATGGTGATTGCACGTAACGAACTCGGCTTGCGCTAAAAACCCTGTAATTGAAACGGACCTGCTCACGAAAAAGTGAACAGGTCTTTTTTGTTATAGTAGAATGGACTGAAATTATTGATTCTTAGAGAAAGATTTTTACCTTATGAAAGCGGCGGTTCTTAGAGAACACGGTGAATCCACCGATGTCATTGAGATAGTAGACGATTTGCCGATACCAGAACCAAAACGTGGCGAAGTGCGCCTGAAGATGGTGGCGGCGGCATTGAACCGACTCGATTTATTTGTGCGGCGCGGATGGAAAGGCTTGCATCTCGATTTTCCGCATACGATAGGGAGTGATGGCGCAGGTATTGTCGATGCGGTTGGTGAGGGTGTTACCAATTTACAAGTTGGAGATAGGGTTGCTGTTGACCCCAGCCTTTTCCCAGATGATGGCACAGTGACAGCACGAGGCAAATACGATAACCAAGTGCGTCCGTTGGCGATTATCGGGGAGCATACAAGTGGTTTTGCCGCTGAATACATCACTGTGCCAGCGAAAAATTGTGTTATCGTGCCAGATGGCTTTGACCTGAAGCAAGCGGCGGCGGCGGGTTTGGTCTATGTCACAGCTTGGCATTCGTTGATTACGAGAGGCGGGTTCAAAGCAGGTGAGGACATTTTAATTGTTGGTGCAGGAGGTGGTGTGAACAGTGCGAGTATCCAAATAGCGAAACTTGCAGGGGCGCGTACCATCTATACCGTCGGGAGTGACGAGGAAAAATGTCAGTTAGCACGCGATTTAGGTGCAGATGTGACCATTAATCGGCAAGAAACAGATAACTGGTCAAAAGAGATATACAAGCTGACGAATAAACGCGGCGTCAATGTCGTCGTAGACAATGTCGGGCAAGCGACTATCCCACTCAGTATGCGCTGTGTGCGCCCAGGTGGGCGGATTCTGGTTGTTGGTGGGACAACAGGCTATGAGGCATCAGTGAATTTGGCGCAGTTGTTTTACTACCATATCGCGCTCATCGGTAGCACGATGGGCGAGCATAAAGATTATGTTGATGTGATGAACCTCGTGTTCGCAGGCAAATTGAACGCGGTCATCGGCAAAGTATTCCCGTTAGCACAGGCTCGGCTGGCACAAGATACACTGGAGAACTTTGATGTGTATGGCAAAGTCGTTTTAAGCCTCGATGACATTTAAATTGTTGCAAATTATCTCAACGTTATCATTAGAGATGATTCTGAGTAGTGTGCTGTGGTACTAGAGTGCTACTAATATTACGTGATTTTGTGATATTATCGTTATATCGTTATACATAGTGAAAGATTGTGAGATGGTGTATCATGATTCAGCCATCAACACCATTCAGAAACAGGCACAGATAACACCACTGCGGGCGTTTGCATCGCAGGCGGCTGTTCAGGTGGTATTTCGCTTCACTGTATATTACGTTGATGGGCGTGCATATAACTCGGTTGCAACACTGGTACAACAGGCAAATCAGGATGCACTCAGTTTAGAGACGACCTTCATCGGTTTTTGTGCCGGACGCCCTATCACACGACACATTTCACGGACAGATTTCCAGACATTCATGCACGTCATTCAAAAATCCAATTTTGATACGATGTATTTCCCCGAAGATAAGCTCTTGCACACAGCTACTATCTGGCAAGTGGAACGGGCAACGGGACAATTTTATCATCGTGTCATGTTGAATCCACATTATCATAACAAGCCCTACTGTGTCGTTGTGAACGCGATTGATAGTTACTTACCGGATGCAGTACGAGAGATGCGACACTGAGGGAGCCATATAATGTCATCACCGAGAACAGAGACAGAAGTCAAAATATACGTTCCAGCGTTGGATGCGTTACGCGATAAGCTCGAAAACTCATCTGCCAAGCTGGTACAAGAGCGCGTTTATGAAAGAAACGTGCGTTACGATTTAGAAGATGGGTCGCTGACTTCACGAGGGGTTGTATTGCGTCTGCGGGAAGATGTTGGCGTGACGCTGACGTATAAAGAGCCAGGTATCATTGAACGGGGTATCATCACCCGCGAAGAAATTGAAGTCGAGTTGAGCGATTTTGATGCTATGCAGAGCATTCTTGGTAAGCTGGGCTACAATGAATCAATGGTCTATGAAAAGTATCGCACGACCTATCACTGTCATAACGCGGAGATAATGCTTGATGAACTACCCTACGGTACATTCATCGAGGTTGAGGGCGCGACAGAAGATATTGAATTTGTACTCAGTGAGTTTGGATTGACTGATGAAGAGCGACGTGGCGATAGTTATGCCAAGTTATTCGATTATGTGAAACATCATCTTGAATTGACCTTCAAGGATTTGACGTTTAAGAATTTCGAGGGGATTGATGTGCCGGAAAGTGCATTCATTCCACCAGGAAGCATTGTCATTCGCTGACAGATACGCAAAAACCTCATACCTAACATAGCAGAGACTCATGCAAAGGCGCTATCATAGTGTCATGAATAGTGACGCAGATAGGGTTTAACGCATGAGTCTTTTAGATCACCTTAATCGCTGGGAAAACGAAACGGTCAACAAAGCAACCAGCCGTTTTCCAGAGCGCAAAGAAACATTTACAACCTCCTCTGATATAGAAGTTAAACGCTTGTACACCCCCAACGATGTGCCGTTCACACCTGATGAATATGTAAATGCACAAGGTTTCGCTGGTGAGTATCCGTTTGTGCGCGGGGTACAGCCGACGATGTACCGCAGTCGCTTTTGGACGATGCGCCAATATGCGGGCTTCGGCACGGCTGAAGAATCCAACCAGCGGTATCGTTTTTTGCTTGACCAAGGGCAAAGTGGTTTATCGGTTGCTTTCGATTTGCCAACTCAAATTGGCTACGATGCAGATGACCCGATGGCGGCTGGGGAAGTGGGCAAGGTCGGGGTGAGCATCAGCAGTATTCACGATATGATGACTTTGTTTGACCAAATTCCACTGGATAAAGTCTCTACGAGTATGACGATTAACGCGCCTGCGACAGTCCTTCTTGCAATGTATATTGTGGTTGGGAAGAAACAAGGCATCGAAGAAAACAAACTGCGTGGGACAGTCCAGAACGATATTTTGAAGGAGTACATCGCACGCGGAACATACATTTTCCCACCTGCGCCGTCGATGCGCTTGATTACCGATTTGTTTGACTATTGCGAATCGAATGTACCACGCTGGAATACCATCAGTATCAGTGGCTATCACATTCGTGAGGCAGGTAGTACGGCTGTGCAAGAAGTCGCGTTCACGCTGGCAAACGGCATCGCTTACGTAGAAGCAGCTCTGAAAGCAGGCTTAGATGTCGATACCTTCGCACCTCAGCTATCGTTCTTCTTCAATGCACATAACAATTTCTTAGAAGAGATTGCCAAGTTCCGGGCGGCGCGGATGTTATGGGCAAAAATTATGAAAGAACGTTTTAGTGCGACCAAGAAAAAGAGTTTGCAGATGCGTTTTCATACGCAGACAGGTGGTAGCACACTGACAGCACAGCAACCAGAGAACAATATTGTGCGCGTGGCATTGCAAGCGATGGCGGCGGTGATGGGCGGTACACAATCACTACACACGAATAGTATGGATGAGGCACTCGCCCTACCGACAGAAAAAGCCGTTCAGATTGCCTTGCGCACCCAGCAAATCATCGCCCATGAGACAGGTGCAGCGGATAGTGTTGACCCGCTAGCAGGTAGTTACATGATAGAATCGCTCACGCACGAAATCATGACACAAGCAGAAAGCTACATCACCAAGATTGATGACTTGGGCGGTGCATTGCAAGCCATTGAGGCGGGTTTCGTCAATAAAGAAATTCAAGATGCGGCGTATGTGTATCAGCGTGCTGTAGAGAAAAACGACGAGATTATTGTAGGTGTGAATGATTTCGTGACCCAAGAAGATGTCGAACCAGACTTATTGCGCGTTGACCCTGCTATCGAGAATGCGGCACATGCCCGATTGAAAGACCTGCGTGAAAACCGCGATAACGAACGTGTGAGCAGTCTGCGCCAACAATTAGAAACAACTGCCACAGGTGATGAGAATCTAATGCCCCTAATTATCGAATGTGTAGAGAATGAAGTTACGTTGGGCGAAGTTTGCCATAGTTTGCGTGCGGTCTTCGGCGAGTATCGTCCGCAGGTGATGGTATGACGGAAAACCAGCTTTTAGAAAAGTGGCGCGACGAAAATGGGAATATTTTCAGTCTGAACAGCCGAAACAGTATCCTCTGCATTGGCTGTGACAGGTCTATTTTGAGTATTGGCAGTGTCGGGAGCATCTTGTCGATTGGAAGTGCGGGTAGTATCCTGTCCATTGGGAGTGCAGGTAGCATCTTCAGTATTGGCAGCGCAGGTTCTATTGGTAGCATAGGTAGCTTAGGAAGTATTTTCAGTCGTGGAGAATGGTTCGGCTGGTACAAGAAAAAACAACAATCCGGCGATACAAACGCAACTTAAAGGAAACTTACATAGATGAAGCAAATCATTATTGGGGTAAGCCTAATTACTGCCATCGCATTTTTGGGCATGTCTGTTTTTACCACCTACAACATTTTCACATTGATTTTAGAGCCAGAATCCTTGGTACGAAATGAGTTATGGATACTGCTGGTGGTTACATTTACAGGTGGTGTCATTCTACTGAGTATGGCATGGGGCATTGCAGAACTGACAGAAAGTCGCCGTGCGAACCGTGAGCTACAACTCAGTGGTGTGCGCATGGATGAGGGCGACGCAGAAGATTTCTGAGCAATTACGCTTACTCAGCCGATACAAAAGCAGACCCATGAGTGGTCTGTTTTTTGTTCAAGATGGTGCATGATGGCTAAAATTTACAGTCATTTTACGCCTAAAACTCGCACTGTTCAGAAAAATCATCTACTATTGGCGTTGTGAGTGTATCGGCTGATTGAAGGAAAATAGGTTATGGGGCGCTTCTTGATATTGTTGGGCGTACTACTGATATTAGCAGGTTCGGGCGCGATGATTGGCTTACTTATGCCAGAGCAGTTCCCACCTGTGGAAGATTTTATTCTGCAATTGCATTGTGAACTAGGTGATCGTTTAAGCACTGTTAATTCAACACAGGCAGATGGGGAAACTACGCTAACGCTGTATTGTGATGATAATGAAGGCAATTTACGTGATATTTCCGCTGATATGTTCGTAACGATAGCGATTGCGTTTTTAGTACCCTTTGGTATCGGGATGTTGTTAGTGTATATCGGGGTAGCCTTACGCCAACGCGAACAAGCCCCTGATATTTCAGATGTGTGGGGTGGTGTTCCTGTTGGGCAAATGGCAGATGTCGAAGTGTACGGGCAATCATTTGATGCCAATAGCCTAGCGCAGATGAATATCCCACCTGAGAAATTAGAGCAAGTCCAACAAGTTTTACGCACCGTGACAACAGCCTTCGGCATCAATAACACGCTCTCCGAACGCTTACAACAGCTTGAGGATGCGCGTCAGAAAGGGTTGATTTCACAATCCGAGTATGACACCACACGCCAAGCGATTCTGGATAGTATGGACGATAATCTATAAGCGACGCTCAAAAACCGATACTTGGCAAGCAGGCACATTGTCAGCCAAGATATGCTCTCATTGTCCGATAGTTGAGACTTTGTATTATGCAATTAAGCACGAAAGACCGTCATATACTCGAAGATTTAGCGGCTGGCAAAAAACCAGATGATATTGTGGTAGAACGACATGATGTCACTTTAAAAGATATTGCCCAAGCCGCCCATAATGCCTTGCGACTAGATACCTTGCATCGTCATACATCTACACATAAATCCGGCGATACTGATACACGCACTTATGAGGTATGGACACCCAGCGAGGACAAACGTTTACAGTCTATGCTGGAACATGGCACACCTATCCAAACTATCAGCAATGTTTTAGAACGGCATCCGATGGTTATACGGCGTCGGATGCGCCAATTAGAGCTTGATAGTTATCTCTGAGCAAGCAATTTCAAAACCGTTATCCCCTTTCTGTGTTAGTACATAGTGGAATCATTTACCCATGACCCCCATGTAGGGGTCATTTAGCGTATACATATAAGGTGGATGTACAAGCAGAAATAGCATCCATGCGGTAGGATAGGAGCATATTTGTTTTTTGTTGTTTGATTTATGTTCAGAATATTTAGCTAACCCTCACCCTCAATCAAATATTCTGACACTTACGAGATACACGCACATTTAGCGTGCGTGATTATGCAAAGATAGAGAGGTTTTTATGGTTTCAAATCCAAGATTAGACGAATTACGCGAAAAGCGAGCCGAACGACACGAACTCGGTGGTGAAGAACGCATTGAACGCCAGCACGATAAAGGACGTGGCACAGCGTATGAGCGTCTTGATATTTTGCTTGACCCCGGCAGTTTTCGTGAAATAGATGCCTTTGTGCAACATCGGTCTACCAATTTTGGCATGGAAAACAACCGTCCATTGGGCGATAGTGTCGTCACCGGATGGGGTACGATTGATGACCGCTTGGTATATGTGTATTCACAAGATTTCACGACCTTTGGTGGTAGCCTGAGCGAGGTACATGCGGCGAAAATTGTCAAAATTATGGACATGGCAATGAAGACAGGTGCGCCTATCATCGGCTTGAACGATAGCGGCGGTGCGCGTATTCAAGAAGGTGTCGAGAGCCTCGCTGGTTTTGCAGATATTTTCTTGAAAAATACGATGGCAAGTGGGGTCGTCCCACAAATTAGCGTGATTATGGGTCCGTGTGCAGGGGGTGCTGTCTACAGTCCGGCGCTGACGGATTACATTATCATGGTCAAAGAGACAAGCTATATGTTCATCACAGGCCCAAATGTGGTGAAACAGGTATTGAACGAAGATGTGACCTTTGAAGAACTCGGTGGCGCGTCGGTGCATAGTAGCAAAAGTGGTGTCGCCCATATGATTGCCGATGACGAAACACAAGCCTTGATGATGGTGCGCGAGTTACTGAGCTATTTACCACAGAACAATATGGAAGACCCACCCTATCTCGCAACCAATGATGATTTGCTACGCGAAGACCAAAAACTCAACAGCATCATCCCCGACAACCCGAACAAACCCTATGACATGAAAGACATCATCGAAATTGTTGTGGATGAGGGTCATTTCTTTGAGGTTCATGAAGAATACGCGGCGAATATCGTGGTCGGCTATGCACGGTTAGGTGGTCAGGCAGTAGGTATTGTTGCGAACCAGCCAATGGTACTAGCAGGCGTACTGGATATTGATGCCAGCCAGAAAGCAGCCCGGTTTATTCGTACCTGCGATGCGTTCAATATTCCGATTATCACCTTTGTTGATGTGCCAGGTTATCTACCGGGACGCGACCAAGAACACGCAGGTATTATCCGTAGTGGGGCAAAATTGCTATTTGCCTACTGCGAAGCGACAGTCCCTAAATTGACGGTCACGACGCGTAAATCTTACGGTGGCGCATATTGTGTGATGAGCAGTAAGCATATTCGAGGCGATTTGAATCTGGCATGGCCCACTGCTGAGATTGCTGTGATGGGTCCTGAAGGCGCAGTCGAAATTATCAATCGGCGTGAGTTAGGTAAAGCTGATGACCCAGCCGCGAAGAAGACAGAACTCGCTGATGCGTATCGTGAGCAATTTGCGCATCCGTACATTGCGGCGGCGCGTGGATACGTTGATGATGTGATTGAACCGAGCGAAACCCGCGCACGGCTCATCAATGCCTTGCAGGTTTTCCAGAACAAGCGCGACGAGAATCCACCTAAGAAACACGGCAACATTCCGTTGTAAGCAATCGGCATAGGAGAAAAATATGGTCACTGACAATTTAGGTAAGAATATTCAGAAGGTGCTGATTGCAAATCGGGGCGAGATTGCAGTACGTGTATTGCGTGGTTGCCGTGATTTAGGCTTGCAGACAGTCTCCGTTTATAGCGATGCAGATAGACAATCCTTGCATGTGCGCTATAGCGACGAAACCGTAAATATCGGTCTACCTGCCCCGCGTGATAGCTATCTACGTATGGATAAAATCATTGAAGCGGCGAAGCGCACAGGTGCAGATGCGATTCATCCGGGCTACGGTTTCTTGGCAGAGAATGCGGAATTTGCGGGTATGTGCGAAGACGAAGGCATCGTGTTCATTGGTCCCTCTGCTGATGCCATTCGCGTGATGGGCGATAAAGAGAGTGCGCGTAATGCCGTCAAGAAAAAAGGTGTCGCGCTGATTCCAGGTACTGAAGCGGGTATGCACGATGACGACTTGATTGCCGCCGCAAAAGAAATCGGCTTCCCTATCATGATTAAAGCCGTTGCGGGTGGCGGTGGTAAGGGGATGCGTCCAGTACATGATGAAGCGTCGTTCCCCGAAGCCTTGCGTGGTGCGCGTGCGGAAGCAGAGAGCGCGTTCGGCAATGGTGATGTGTATATCGAGAAATTGCTGGTCGGCGCACGCCATATCGAGTTTCAGATTTTGGCGGATCATCACGGGAACACTGTGCATCTTGGTGAACGCGAATGCAGTATTCAACGCCGTAACCAAAAATTGGTTGAAGAAGCGCCGAGTCCGTTCAACTTGTTCACCCGCGAGCTACGCGAGGAAATGGGCAAGATGGCAATTGCGGCTGCGGAAGCGGTCAATTATGTCAATGCAGGTACGATTGAGTGCATGGTCGATAAAGATGGTAACTACTACTTCTTGGAGATGAACACGCGCTTACAGGTTGAGCATCCAGTTACCGAAGTGGTCACAGGTATTGACCTTGTGAAAGAGCAAATCCGTATCGCGCGGGGTCGCCGTATGACGCCTACCGAGAGTGTTCTCCAACCTAATGGGCATGCGATTGAATGTCGTATCAACGCAGAAGACCCTTATAACAATTTCATTCCATCGACGGGTATGATTCACGCGCTCATCACGCCGAAAGGACCTGGTGTGCGTGTCGATAGTGGTGTGTTCGCTGGCTTTGAAATCACCCCACATTATGACAGTATGGTAGCAAAACTCATCTCCTATGGTGAGAATCGTCAGCAAGCAATTGTACGCATGCGTCGTGCCTTGTCTGAATTTGTGCTATTGGGTGTGCAGCACAACATTCCGTTCCATTTGAACTTATTCAACAGTGTGAGCTTCCATGCCGGACGTTATGACACGCAATTTGTAGAAAAACGTTTCAGCATGACGACCTACGAATCTGAACCCACACAGGAAGAACTGAACGCGATTGCGATTGCGGCGACCTTGCACGCACATCGTCAGCGTCAACAAGCGGCACAGGTCATCGCTCCTGCGGAACGCGATACAAGTAACTGGAAATGGGTCGGGCGCTACGAGAGGATTCACCGATGAAATATACAACCATACTCAATGGCGAAACCTACGAAGTAGACATCCAGCCGGATGGGTCTGTATTGCTCAATGGCGAAGAATACGATGTCGATTTTATGGCATTGGAAGAATCGCTGTTTTCACTGATACAGAATACCAAATCGTTCGAGCTTGCGATTGAAGAAAATCGTGGGATGTATCAGATATTGCTGGAGGGGCGTCTGTACGAAGCACAAGTGCTTGACCAACGTGCCTTGCTGATGGCACAGCGTAAAGGCACGCTCCTCAGTGGTAGCGGAGAAGTACATTCTCCGATGCCGGGCTTGATTGTCGATGTGTTAGTCAATGTCGGTGATGAGGTCACGCAAGGTGATACCGTTGTCATCTTGGAATCTATGAAAATGCAGAACGAGCTAAAAGCACCCCGCGATGGCACAGTCCAGACCGTGAGTTGTGCCAAAGGTGAAACTGTCGAGAAAGGCAATTTGCTGGTCAATATCGTTGGTGAAGATGAATAAGAATAATAAATCAACGCGCTAACTCTGAGAACGCATGGCGATAAACCATGCGTTTTTTCTTTGTGCCTACCCTACGCACGATGTCGCCTATTTTCAAAGATTGGTCTATCCATTAGCATACAACGCTATGACCAAGACTCTATTTTCAAAAACCCAACAATCGACTAAGCATGCGTTTAGATGGCCAGATGCTATCTGGTGTAGTGTGCTTGCGCTGTATGTGCTAGCTGGTGTATCGCTTGTGCCTCTGCATGGTGATGAGCCGACCCAAATTTTCATGGGGCGTGATTTTTATTATCACATGCAAGGTCAGGGCGAGGAAATTCGCTTTGCCGAATGGGATACGCTGACAGGCGAACAAGCCACAGAGCAAGACTTACGACTTATCAACGGGACGTTGCCCAAGTATTTATTCGGGATGGTCGCGTATATGAGTGGTTATGCCTTTGAAGACATCAATCAGCAATGGGCGTGGGGGTCTGGTTGGGAGTGGAATCATACAAATGGGCATGTGCCAACAGATGATTTATTGCTGAGAACGCGCTATATATCGGGAGTGTTATTAGCTATCAGTGCGATTGCACTGTTTAGCGTGGGATATATGCTGGCAGGACGTTTTGTTGCTTATGTGGCGAGTGCCTATTTTGTGCTGAATCCGGCGGTACTGGTCAATGGGCGACGCGCTATGATGGAAGGTGGCTTGTTGGCATTCAGCATATTAGTCGTACTGGTCGCGCTCTGGCTGGTGCAAAATCGAGGCTGGTGGGTATATGTCTTGCTTGGATTATTGAGTGGGCTGGCAGTGGCAAGCAAGCACACGGCTGTTGTGACAGTTATTGCTGTATTCTTGAGTTGCGGGTCGCTATTCTTATGGCAGATTTTGCGCTATGATGGCAAAGATGCTACACGCTGGCAAGATTTAGGCGCGTTATTCAGCGCAGGGATTTTATCGCTGTGTGTGTTCTTTGCACTCAATCCGGCATGGTGGGGTACTCCAGCCGACGCCCTGATGGGGACGATAGACCGCCGAGCCAATTTATTGCAGGGGCAAACAGACTTCTTTGGGCGCTATGAGACGTGGCAAGCACAGGCGGCTGGGTTCTGGGAGCAGGCATTTATCGTTCAACCAGCGATTGTCGATAGCGATTTCGATGGTTTTGAAAGCCAACAAGTCGATGCTATTCGCGCATATGAGCAGTCTTGGCTCAGTGGCTTTAGTATCGGCGGGAATATGTTGGGGGCTGTGCTGATGCTAGGGTTGGTGAGCATAGGCATCATACGCTTAGTGACGTCTATTCAACCTCAGCGCAGTTGGATTATTGGGTTATGGACACTGGCGACTTTGATATTGACGTTGGTCTTGACGCCGATTGATTGGCAACGGTATTATTTGCCCCTCTACCCTGTTATTGCTATTTTGGGCGCTATTGGGCTGGATTTTATTTTCAAGCTCGTGTGGCAACTGGTAGGGCAAGCCAAAACTATTGACGAAAATACTTCTCAGACTTTCTTCGCAAGCACTGATTAACGAATACGAAACCGAAACGATTATGTCTCTCTATTGGCTAGAACAAACAATGGCTGTTATGCCACTCGTGCTATGGGTATATTTTGGTGTGGGCATACCCTATGCACTGGTATGCTTACCGCGTTCAGAATGGCATAAGCGTGTGAGTGTCGTGGCATTAGCATTCGCGCTTGGTCCGGCACTCTTGACGATGTGGATGCTCATTTTGGGCGTGATAGGTGGCGCACTGGAAACCGCGTTGTTACGCTTTGACCTCACTTTTGGTGGGACGATTGTGATTGCGCTGATTGGGTATGGTTTGCTCTGGCGCAAGGCACAAACACCATCCGCGAAAGTTGAAACTGAACAGCCAATGCCACTTGCCTTTGACGAACGTTTGCTGATTGACTTAATTGTGCTGGCTGTGCTGGTACGCTGGGTTGTGACCTCGTATTGGTCATTTACCGCATATGATGCGCTGTGGGTATATGGCTATCAAGGGCGCTTGTATCACCTGCTGGGCTATATCCCACAAGATATTGGTTACTATCCACAGTTCATGTCTTTGCAATACACATTCTTTCAGCTTCTATCCGAAGGTTTTGATGACCATGCTGCCCGTGCTGTCATTCCGTTTTTGCATGTGGGGAGCATACTGGCAACCTATATGCTGGGGTCACGCTTGTTCACTAGGCGAGTAGGTATCATTGCGGCGGCAATCTGGACATTTTACCCGCATGTGGCGCAGTGGGCGCACATTGGTGATTTAGAAATCCCACTAACGTTCACACTCACCTTGACGATGACCTTTTTCTTACAAGCATGGTCACAAGAGACAACCCGTTTACGACGGCATTATGCTTTGCTGGCAGGTATCTGCTTTGGGATTGCGATGTGGACAAAGCCAACAGCTGGTGCATTTATCTACGGTGTTGTGTTACTGGTCGTGATAGAGTTCTTGCGTATGCGCGGGAATTGGCGGGCGTGGTATCCACGATTTGAAGTCGCGGCAATAACAGGACTGGCTTGCATACCAATGGGCGCAGTCTGGTATTTGCGGAATATCGCCTTAGGGTTGCCACCGCTTGTTTTCCCGCCTGACGTTTGGTTAACGTTGGCGACGCGCAGTGGTGATTTATTGAGTTTTCCTATTTTGGCGCTTCTGCTGGCAATTGCCTACAAAGCAAGTAAGGGAGACATCAAACACGGCTGGGTGATGCTGATAGGTGTTTTGCTCCTATTAGCAGGGACAATGCCAAGCAGTCCACTCATTAGCGAGGCATTGGGCGCAGTACGACGCGACCCGCCGATGAGCTACTTTACACCGCTAGAACTTGTGCTGACGATTAGCGGAGCAATCTTGATTGCATGGACATGGCGCGAGCGACTGATTAAACGCGCTGGGTCAACATTATCGTCTGTTGGTTGGGCATATCTTTTGATTTTGCCGTACTTCGTCACTTACTTTTGGTCGTACAGTTATCATGCGCGATTGTCGTTTGCGATTGTGCCTGTGATGCTTCTGCCATCGGCTGTCATTCTGGCACGCTGGTTGCCGAGTATACGCCTGCGACAGTGGCATGGAATCACGAAAACGGGGTTTGCTAGTTTGCTGATTGCATTGGCGTTACCTGGCATTCTGACGCCGATTACAGGTGTTTCTGAGTATAGCGATTATCTGTGGACGAATCGCTATCCAGACGATTTCTCCAAAACGAAAGCCTACAATCCGGGCGTGGCATTAGCCGCAGAATATCTATGGGGATACGAAGCCTATTATGATGAAGTCCCCGTGGTCGTTGCGCCGGGTGAACAACGCCTACCTTTCTTCATGCCATACGCGACGATTATCTCGGATACTGTGCCGACAACCTACGAAGAACTTGAAGGTATCACACACTATATTTATGGCACACAAGCACGCTGGCGTTATGAAGATGAAGGCATTGAGCCACTCGACAACCGTATTGTGGCAAGTTTGGGTCGGGAACATCTATTTAGCCAAGTATTGCGCTTTCGCGGTGGTATTTTCACGTATGATATATACGAGCTATTTCTAGATGCTGAGTATGAATTATATGAACTCGATCTTTTCGAGGATGAGGTCATTTACGGTGGTGTAATCGAGCATTTGGAAGACCGCGCATCGAATACACAATTGGTAGGCAATACCATTCACTATGATGTCTTTTTCAGGGTGCTTGCGCCGATTGAGGAGAATTATCATCTGCGGGTGGATTTAGTGAATATCGAAACGGATACAATTTACGAAACGTGGGAACTCACCTCCCACCCCAATGAACACGGTTACTATAATTCAGAGCTATGGCAAGTTGGCGAGGTTGTACGTTTCTCTGATACTATTTTGGTGAACATTACTGACTTGCCAACAGGGTTTGAAGCGTATCGCTTGGGCATCAATTTTGTGAATAGTGAAACAGGCGAGATACTACCCGTCACATTGAATGGCGAACCCGTAGACCGTTACACTGTGTTTGCGCGTTTCTCAGTAGGACAATGATGGACTAGAAATTGGTACTTTCTAGCACAATCTGGAAAAACTCGATGACGCCGATATTCGGATTACTGGCAACTTCGCGCAAACCATCATTCACAATTGCCCATTCGTAGACTTTGAAGATTAAGACGAGTGGGATGCCAAGCTGAATAATGCGCGTTGGCATCGACGCAACCGTGAGTGAAATCGGTGACTCTGACACATCTTGTAGGGCTTGTCGGTCAGAGAGAATCTGTAGCCGTTGCATATTCAAACGGTCACGTTTGCCATTGAGTTCGATTAAGTCAAAGAGCATGCCAATCTGGTCGTCTTTGGTCGTCTGTAAGTTCCCACGATTTTTCCAGACAAATTCGCACTGGTCGATGTCTTTTTGTAGATTTGCCAGTTGGGTATCCACGGCACGCAAGCGAGATTCTAGTTCAGCACCATGTTGTACACGCCAACGGGTTTGCCCGCGCCCATAGGGAAAACGAATCAGTAGATAGTAATGTCCATAAAAAAGCACCAGAGGAATCAGCACGTTAAAGGCGAGAATGTAGCCTAAGTCGCTTTGCAAATCAGGAATACTTCCCGATACTAATACCTCACTAAAGGGAATCACCGCTAGATACAGCGTGATGATAAATATAACGATAAGTGTAACTGGCAAGCGGTCTACAAGTGTATCGCGGTCATGGGCAGAGATGGTCGTATTTGCCATCACAAAGGCATAAAGAACAAGTAGCGAGAGTGCAACGATGTAGAATGGCAAGCCAAAAATAAACGCGAGTGCTTGCTCTGAGGAATCTATGAGCGCATTGCCCTGAATTTGTGCCTGTAAATCGCCAATGATTGTGGTGTCGTTGAATAGAAATAACTGCACAGGTATCACAGTCACGAATAAGCCAAAGATGAGCAAAATATCCATATCAGAAATGGTACGCAAGGGACGTGCCACACCTTCTGGCAAATGATTGAGCAAACGATTCGGAATTAGCATCCGCCGTAAACCACGCCCACCCGAATACACAATGATGACCACGTAGAAAACCATCATCCAAATAATAGGCGATAGCGAGAGAATCGTTTCGTCTACCGTCGCATCACCGAGCAAATTTGCTGTGCGGGGTTCGCTGAGGTTCGCAAAGTGACGCGCAATCACCAACGAGGCGACCACTAGCAAAATCGGCGCGATTAGACGTGCCAGCCGTACCCAAACTGTATTGCGCGATAACCAACGATTCCACGCGCCAATCCACATCGCTTGTAATAGCAGATAGTAAATCCCGGTGACGAAGAGCAAACCAATATTGTAGTAAAAATTGGTCTGCAACGTGAAAACATCCGGCTGGATAATCCGTGCAATCAAGCGACCTAGGACAAAGCTAAATAAGCTGACAGAAATGAACTCATTGAGCGCAACGAGTATCTGCTCCCAAAGCGGATTTTCTGAGGCAAATAAGCGATAGCCGTAAGGGGTTAAACCATAGAGTGACATAAGCATGCGGAAGGTCACAGCAGCGAAAATCAGCAAGAAAACATAGAAAGGCTCGCTGTCTTTGCCGAGTGATGGTACTTGCCCAACGATGCGATAGAAGAAAACGAATAACTGCCCTGTCACCCAGAAAACCATGATGTAGAAGGCGTGACTGCGTGTGAATGGGCGATGCAAGATGAGTTCTTGTAAGGGACGAAAACCCGCAAAGAGAATCATCAGGAAAACACTCACTAACGACATAACAGCCAGAAAAAAGTCACCTGTTACGAGTTGGGCGCTTGTATATATCAATTGAATGAGTACCAAAAATGGCACGAATAAGCGCGCAAACCATGTGTCGGATTCCAGTTTCAACCATGTCCATATCGGTAAGGCTGGGACAGGTGGGACGGGTGTAGGCTGTGTCGCCTCCGCATCCGCAGGTGGTAGGTCTGTACTAAAATCTGATGATTCATTTGGATTGGGTTCACTCATGCAAGACGCCTTTGTGATGGGTTTGCCTGCTAGTCACTAACTATAAGTTTACTTTTTTCGCTGTGATGTGCAAAGCTCTGGTATCCTTTTCATCAAAATACAACCCGAGCGTGCTATAATTTGCACAAAGATTACATACACTTGAGGTTAATAATGGCAACATTTAGTGAAGAAAAATTATCTAAGCTCGAAAAATACCAAAAGAATTGGAAGCAGACGACACTCAAAAAGACACTTGATAAGCGCCCCGAACGAAAAAGCAAATTCATGACGCAATCTAGCGAGGAAATTGAGCGCCTCTATACCCCGCTTGATATTGACAATTTGGATTATGAGCGCGATTTGGGCAATCCAGGTGAGTATCCTTATACGCGGGGCGTGCATGCGACGGGGTATCGTGGTAAGCCTTGGACGATGCGGATGTTTGCAGGCTTTGGCACAGCCGAAGAGACTAACGAGCGTTTTAAATATCTTGTCGAAAATGGCAATATGGGCTTATCCGTTGCGTTTGACTTGCCAACCCTGATGGGCTATGACACAGATGCCCCCGAAGCATTGGGTGAATTTGGCAAATGTGGCGTAGCTATCAGTTCGCTAAAAGACATGGAAATTCTCTTTGATGGCATTCCGCTGGATAAGATTTCTACCAGCATGACGATTAATAGCCCTGCACCGATGATTTGGGCAATGTATATTGCGGCGGCAGAAAAACAAGGCGTCAATCGTACTGATTTGCGTGGGACATTGCAGAATGACATCTTAAAAGAATACATTGCACAGAAAGAATTTATTTTCCCGCCCAAGCCTTCGATGCGCCTTGTGACGGATACGATTGAGTATGCGACCAACGAAATGCCCAAATGGAATTACATCAGTGTGAGTGGGTATCATATTCGGGAAGCAGGTAGCACAGCCGCGCAAGAACTCGCTTTCACGTTGATTGATGGGCTGGAGTATGTGCGCTGGTCACTGGAACGCGGACTCGATATTGACGATTTTGCCCCGCGCATGAGTTTCTTCTTCAATTGCCATAATGATTTCTTTGAAGAAATTGCGAAAATGCGTGCCGCTCGCCGTATTTGGGCGCGGGAAATGCGTGATACTTTCGGTGCAAAGAATCCGCGTAGCTGGTTGATGCGCTTCCACACACAGACGGCTGGGGTCAGTTTGACAGCACAACAGCCAGAGGTGAATTTGGTGCGTGTAGCGATTCAAGCACTCGCGGGTGTTCTCGGTGGCACACAGTCTCTGCACACAAATAGCATGGACGAAGCCCTTGCCCTACCAAGTGAACATGCTGTGACCTTAGCCATGCGTACCCAACAGGTGATTCTAGAAGAAAGCGGAGTTGCTAACACGATTGACCCACTCGGTGGGAGTTATTTCGTAGAGACATTGACCAATCAAATCGAGGCGCAAGCATACGATTACTTCAAGCGAATTGAGAACTTTGGTGGGGTATTGCCAGCGATTGAAGTCGGATTCTTCCAACAAGAAATCGCAGATGCAAGTTATCGTCATCAGCAAGAATTGGAAAAAGGTGAACGTGATATTGTCGCTATGTCGAAATACAATAATAATGAGCCAATTAAGATTCCGATTTTGAAAATGGATCCCGAAGGTTACGAGAAACAGGTCAGTCGTTTGAATGCTGTCCGTGCTGAACGCAATGCCGAACGTGCTGACAATGCGCTGGATGCCTTGCGTGATGCCTGTGTAAATGGTGAGAATGTGATGCCTCATCTGGTCGAGGCGGCACATGCTTACGTGACACTTGGCGAAATGACTGATGTGATGCGCGAGACATTTGGGCTATATCAAGAGCCGTTGCATATCTAATTTTTCACATACAAATTCAAAGTCAATTTGAGGACATGTAAAGCGCATGTCCTTTTTGTTTAGGCGATGACTTGCGCAGCAAGCGTGATGATGCCCACAAAAAGCAGAATAGCAAAAAGTAGGTTGGCTGATTTTTCGATTGAGCTTGTCATGATGTCATCCTCCAGCAAGTGATTTATTGGTGTGTTTGATATGTTTCTACTGTATCAAGCTAGCGCGTTGCGTAATGGACGCTGAGAATACGCCTAACCTATGCGTATCCTACGCACCTTGATGCACACATACGGCAAAATGCGCTATACTAGCAACCATGTACTAATCATAAACAAACGGGGATTAAGCATGGAAAAGTGGGAGTATCTCTCTACCTTTTTAGAAGCCGATGCCAGCAATAAAGCGATTAAGCAATATATACAGGAAACATTCAACACAAAAGCACAACGCCACTCGCCAGAGGCAATGATTCCCGAACTCAACAAAATGGGTACAGATGGCTGGGAATTGGTACATATGGAACCTGTTCCGCGTGTTGGGCGCAAGCAAGATATTCAGTTCAATCGGCATGAGTGGACGAATACTTATTTTTGCGTGTTTAAACGATTGATTCATCAACCCGAACCGATACCTGTCGCACAAGCGGCGAGTGTCATCGAAGAACCGAAAGAACCTGAAGTCAAAACACCACCTATATCGCTTGATCCAAACCGTCTCCCACCAGCATGAGGCACAATCATAATTTGCTTCTAATGGTCGTGTTTTAGAATATGACTGATTCGGTACTTATTGGGAGCATTATGAAAAACGAAAATTCAGATTTAATTTTAGTGACGGGCGCGACGGGTTATATTGGTGGACGTTTAATTCCTCGCTTGTTAGAAGCAGGTTATCGTGTGCGAGCGATGACACGCAACACCAGCCGGCTCAATGGACGGTCTTGGTGTGATGATGTTGAGGTTGTAGAAGCCGATGCCCTTGACTCTAAATCGCTACCAGCCGCCTTTGAAGGCGTTAGCAGCGCATATTATTTATTGCATAGTATGCAAAGTGGCGAGAACTTTCATGCGCATGATGTTGAAGCCGCGCACAATATGGGACGTGCCGCCAAAGAAGCTGGTGTTGACCGCATTATTTATCTTGGTGGCTTGGGTGACGAAGATGCTGACCTATCCGAGCATCTGAAATCCCGTCAAAAAGTGGGCAATATTTTACACAGTTACGCAGTCGATGTGACAGAATTTCGTGCCGCACTCATCATAGGCAGTGGGAGTGTCGCTTTTGAGATGGTGCGCTATTTGACAGAACGTTTGCCGATTATGGTCAGTCCACGCTGGATAACAACCAAAATTCAGCCCATTGCGATAGATGACGCCCTTGAATATCTTGTATGTGCATTAGAGGTTGAAGAAAGTCGCAATCATATCATCGAAATCGGTGGGACGGATATTATGACCTACGAGACGATGATGCAAGAGTACGCCCGCTTGCGTGACCTCAACCGAACGATTTTAAAAGTCCCTGTCTTAACGCCTCGCCTCTCCTCTTTCTGGGTACATCTCGTTACCCCTATTCCGGCGACCATTGCACGTCCACTGATTGATGGGCTACGCGATGAAGTTGTCGTCAATATACAGACAGCAAAACACATTTTCCCTGACATCAAACCAATGTCTTATCACCGTGCAGTGGGACGTGCATTGAGCAATTTAAAAGCCAGCAAAATCGAAACGACTTGGAGCGATGCTATAGCAAGTGTTTCGGCTGATGGTGAGCCGTATGAATTTGTCGAAGAACAGGGCATGATGCTCGAACGGCGTCAACGCGATATTCAGGCGACACCCGAAAAAGTATTTGAAGCTGTGTCGCGCATTGGCGGTTCGACAGGTTGGTTATATCTTAGCTGGCTATGGACGGCACGCAGTATTTTAGACCGACTGATGGGCGGGGTTGGCTCGCGTGGTGGACGCCGTGACCCCAACAACTTGCGGACAGGCGATGTATTAGATTTCTGGCGCGTGGAAGAACTCAAAACAAATGAGTATTTGCGTTTGCGTGCAGAGATGAAATTGCCAGGGCGCGGCTGGCTCGAATTTGATATTGAAGATTGCGAAGATGGCACATCTAAGCTGACGCAAACAGCCTATTTTGCGTCACATGGTTTTTGGGGATTTGCTTATTGGTTTGCGATGTTCATCCCACACAAGTTTATCTTTGATGGCATGATTGACGCGCTGGTCGAAGAAGCGGAAACAGAAGAAGTCTTGTATCCTGGTAAATCATGGACATCGCCACTCGTTCATATCCCGATTATTAGCGCGACTGTCGGGTTGCTGATTGCTATCGTTGCTTTCGTCGTCAGTGTAAATGTGACACGCGACAAAGCATCAGAAAGCTAGACAGCATAATCTATCCTACCCAATTGAGTTCCTACCCCCTACACTTGCAAGCAAGAGTGATGAGGCGTAGGAGCTTTTTAATTTGGAACGTGTGGTTTTTATTACAGGTGCATCAAGTGGTATCGGGCGAGCAACGGCTCTTGCCTTTGCCAAAGCAGGCTATAAGGTCGCTGGGACAGCCCGACGCGAAGATAGATTAGTTTCGCTGGGTGACGAGATTCGCACGCTAACAGGGAGCGATGATTATTTTCTTTCGCTAGTGAGTGATGTGACAAATGCGGATTCCGTACAACAAGCAGCACAAAAAACAGTAACCCATTATGGGCGACTGGATGTTTTGGTAGCGAATGCAGGTGTGGGACATCGTGGGTCACTGGTAGATGCTGAGTGGGATGGCATAGAAACACTGTTACGCACGAATATAGACGGCGTATTGCATAGTGTAAGGGCGTGTGTGCCACATATGCCCAAAAATGGTGATGGTCATATCATGACGATTTCTTCAGTTGCCTATAATCTTGTTTCGCCCTATGCCGCCAGTTATGCCGCAAGCAAAGCCTTTGTGACAAGCATCGCTAATTCATTGCGCATTGAACTCGCCAAAGACAACATTCATGTCACTGATTTTCTGGTTGGTCGCACAGAAACTGAGTTCAACGAAAAGCGGTTGGGTGACGGTGCAAGGTCAAGCAGTAGCTTACCCAATATGACGCCTGAGATGGTAGCAGATGCGATAGTCAAAGCGGCAGAGAAGCCCAAAAACACAGTCATTTTACGCCTCTTTGACCGTCTGATTGTATGGGGTAATCGCTTCATTCCCGGTATTATCGGGGAACTTGCGAAGCGACAGTACAAATAACGGGGAACAGAAATATATGTTACATACGCTACAAAATGCACATTGGCAGGTGGGCATTCTACCAGAAACAGGCGCGAGCATTGCGTTTGGGCGCATGCGCTATAGCGGTGCTTGGATAGATATTATGCGCCCTACCGATGAGAGCGATTATACAAATGCCAGCAACACCAGTAGTTTTGTGATGTTGCCTTGGGCGAATCGTATCCGTGATGGGTTATTGCGCTATGAAGGACAATCATGGCAATTGGAAACAGCAGACAGTGGCAATGCGCGACATGGCGATGTACGTAAGCGTGCGTGGCAAATTGTGGACAGTAGCGAGACACATATCACACTCAGCATCAAATCAACTGATTCTGAGGATTTCAATTTTCCCTTTGCTTGCTCTGCGGAAGTGACCTATCGCCTAGAAGACACTGTGTTTGTGTGGGATGTGGCACTCACTAATGATGGCGACGAAACCTTTCCGGCTGGTTTCGGTTTTCATCCTTATTTTGTGCGGATGGCAGAAGATATGCCGATGTTACAAGTGCCATGTGATAGAATTTTCGAGCTGACTGATGCGATGCCTGATACTGCACCTGTACATGTCCCCGCGGATATGGATTTCCAGAGTTTGCGTACTGTGCCAGATGATTTGGTATTGGATGACTTGTATGCCAATCGAGACACCAATAAGCCTGTGCGGATTGTTTATCCTGCTTGGAACACCGAATTACAGATGCATGTTGACGATTTATTTAAGCATGTAATTTTGTACAAAGCGCCGGATGGATCAATTGCTGTTGAGCCACAGACAAACGCAAATGATGGTTTTACCTTGCATGATAAAGGGTTATATAGCGACGGTATTTTCACTATTGAGCCACCGGAAACGGTGCGCGGTGCAATCCGATGGGAACTTTTGCCGTATAGTAGTTAACAAGCTGACTGCAACATGGGAGATAAACAATGAACAAGCATAAATATGATGCCGTAGCACACAGCAAGTTATTCTATGGTAGCCCAATTAACGATGAGATGGTGCTAGAGATTGCTGATTTGATGCAACTGACGCCAGGTATGTCTGTGGTCGATTTAGGCTGTGCAAAGGCAGAGGTGCTTATCCGCATGGCAGATTCATGTCAGGTACGGGCATATGGCGCAGATGTCAATGACATTTACTTACGCCAAGCACAGGAAGCTATTGCAAATCGTGCGCCGGCTGCGGATATCACACTGATTCAGCAGGATGTTTCGGAGTATGGGTACGAAGAAGATAGCTTTGATGCTGTGTTATGTATTCAAACATCAGAACTTTACGGTACGTATGATAAAGCGATGATGGAAGTGAGCAAGTTTGCTAAACCCGGTGGTATGGTGCTGATTGGCGATTACTATTGGCGCAATCAGCCACAAACAGAGCTAGAACCAGCTTTTGATGTGACGAACACGTATGTAACCTCTATTGAAGTGGGGATGCAAGAAGGATTAACGCCGCTGTTTGCTTCGGTATGCACGAAGGTCGATATTGACCGCTATATCTGGTCACAAATTTACGCTATTGAGATGTACGCGCTCGAAAATCCAGACGATGAAGATGTGCCTGCGATGCTCAATCGTGCGCGGATGACACGCAATCTATACACAGAATTTGGACACGAGACTCTCGGCTTTGGCTTGTTTTTGTTCCGTAAGCCAGATTAGCCAGCAACTAGGTTAGGTAAAAAATGGCAAAGAAGAAAAAACTCAATTCGATGCGCCTATTAGAGGCAAACAATATTCCGTATGAAGCAATTAGCTACGATGCATCAATCAAAGATGCAGGCTTGGTTGCAGAAGCTGTTGGCTTGCCGGAATTCATGGTATTCAAGACGCTCATGACCTACTCGGTAGCGACTGAAGAAGCCTTCGTGGCGATGATTCCAGCGAATACACAACTGGATTTGAAGAAGCTCGCCAGCGCCGCCAACGAGAAAAAAGTCAAGATGATGAAACATGCGGATGCCGAAAAAGCAACGGGCTTACAAGTTGGCGGCATCAGCCCATTGATGATTATGGATAAGAATTGGACGATTTTCATCAATAGTAGCGCTACAGAACATCAACAGATTGTCATCAGTGCAGGACAACGTGGCACGCAATTACGCATTCCAGTAACGCCTCTGATGGCACTAATTCGGGCGCGGGTAGCCGATATAGCGACAGACGACTGAAACGCAGGGAACGATGATAAAAATTGGCAACATTGAAATCCACCTCATAAATGATTGCATGACCTATGTGGATGGCGGGGGTGCGTTTGGGCTTGTACCGCGCAAGCTATGGCAACGCTATTTTACACCCGATGAAAACAACCTCATTCCGATGACAGAAACCTGTCTCTTTGTGCGGGCAGAGGGCAAGAATATCGTGGTAGATACGGGTATCGGCACGAAGCTCAACGATAAAGCGCGGCGCATCTGGCAGATAGAAAACGAAGGTAGTTTGTTGCCAAGTTTGAAGACACTGGGCGTTGAACCAGAAGATGTTGACCTCGTTATCAACACCCATTTACACGTTGACCATTCAGGTGGAAACACCTATTTGGATGCAAATGACGCTTTACAGCCGACATTTCCGAATGCGGAGTATGTCACACAGCGTCGTGAATATGAAGACGCCATGCAACCAAATGAGCGCACGGCTGCGACCTACATTCCCGATAATTATCATCCACTGGTGGAAACAGGTCAGATGCGTTTGTTAGATGGCAATACGGAGTTCGTAGCGGGTGTAAGTGGGATTATCACGCCAGGACACACCCCCGCCCATATGAGTATCCGTTTTGAGAGCGAGGGTGAACATGGCGCATTTTTATGTGACATGGCGAGCTTTGCGGTGCATTTTGAGCGTCTCGGCTGGATGACAGCGTACGATGTTGAGCCACTACGCACACTAGAAACCAAACGCGAATGGCAACAATGGGCATTAGAGACGAATGCTATTGTCATTTTCCCGCATGATCCTAAACGCCCTGTCGGACGCTTACAGCAGAAAAATAGCAAAAATCCCTTGTTGCATGCCCTTGATGTGGCTTATGTAGAACAAACGCGATAATGCGCTAGTGACGTTCTTGCCATTCAGCAATCGCTTGTTTGATGAAAGCACGCGCCTCTAGTGGTTCAACATCGTCAACAGATTCGTATGTGCGTCCTTCGATGTCGATTCGCACGCCCCCACCATATGAAGAGCGAATGTGAATACCTCGCTTTTGAAATTCGGGCGCGTGTTTGATTTTGTATTGCAAGTAGGCTTCAATTGCCCCTGCAATATCGAGGTCTTCGACTTTATTTTCTACTTTTTTGACCTTAATTTGCCCGAAGCGTCCGACTTCGTAGCCATCTGGCATCTCGTCCATTTTTGCATAGCGTAAATCACCCGGTATTTCTTCCTCTTCGTCAAATGCCATCGCAAAGGTACTAGGGTCAACTGCAGCTGGTTCGGGTTCTGATGATGCGGCTACGGGCGGATTATCATCTTCGGTCAACACAACTGTAGACAGTTCTTTCATGATTTTGGCAAATACTTTTTTCGCACGCTCATTTTCTGCAAGCGAGCGGTAGCCTGTTTTACCAATCTGCACGAGATAGTGTCCATCCTTTTCATCAATCATGATACTGAGCATTTCGAGCGCAGTCGTATCCCCACCAGATGACACAGGCAAATCAATAGGCTCTTTGCTCACGACATGGAAAGATGCGCCTGTTATATCAACGTCTATTTCATCAACGGTATCCGGTTTGAGGACATCCGCAGATAGTGCTTTCATGGTTTTAGTGAAGACTTTGCGCACCTCTGGCGTGTCGAGTAGTGTGCGATATGCTTTATCTCCAATTTGTACCATCAGGCGTTTATCGCGCTCGTCGCGGGAGATGCTCAAGACTTCTTTAGCGAGTGTCAAATCTTTGGTGTCCAACTGTATCACCACAGGCGTTGTTGCGAGCTGGTGATAGTCTTTTGATGCTTGGGCTGGCTCTACAGATTTTTCGTTTAGTAGGTCTGCAAAGCTGGCTACAGGCTCTTCCGCTACAGGCGGGACAGATGGTGGCTGGGCAGGTGCAACAGGGTCATTCTCAGCGAAAATATCCTCATTCTCAAAGATGGAGTCCTGATTTTCAGCTTCCGGTTGTGGGGGTGGTAAGTCATCATCAGCGAATATCTCGTCATCATCAAAAATTGACCCAACCGACGAGGCAACAGATTCAAACTCGAGGTCATCTGCAGGTGTAGCTACACGACGAGCCTTTTTCTGTTGACGTGGCTTTTGATTAGAAACTATCGCATCTTGCATCTCACGACGTTCTTGCAACTTCTTCTGTTTGTTCGCTTGTTCACGACGCCAAGCAAAGATGCCTATCACAATGAGTACACCGATAATGGCAAATAAGCGCCACGCCTGCGTTATGAATTGAATTAAAAAATCGCCCATTAGGGGGTATCCTTCCGTAATGAGAACCTACATGAGTGACTTACGGTGCATGCTGGCATTGTGGACAAAAATGTGTACCTCGTTGTGCTACGCGGATTTTTTCTATCTGCGCAGATTCGCAAGTACGGCATTCGTCACCATCACGCCCATACACATAAAAATGATTCTGTGAGTCGCCTTTTGTGCCATCTGGTTTACGATACCAATTAATGCTCGCGCCTTCGTGTTGAATCCCTGTATTGAGGGCGGCACGTACCGTATTATATAAGGCTTGGATTTCGTCTTCCGATAGCGTATCGGCTGTGCGTTCTGGATGTATTTTAGCACGGTGTAGGGCTTCATCTGCATAAATGTTTCCGACACCCGCGATAAACGTCTGGTCAAGCAAAAGCGGCTTTATCATCTTACGACGATTTGCCATGCGCTCCGTGAATATTTCAACTGTGAAATCATCCTCAAGGGGTTCAGGACCAATATCGCCTGTCACGGTGTTGATGTCATCGGTGAGGTAAATTTTGCCAAATTTGCGCGAATCGCTGAAGCGCAATTCTTTATTGCCATCTAAGCCAAATTTGACATGCACCCATTTATCTACAGCGTGGTCAGCATCAGCATCCGTGACATATAAGCGCCCTGTCATGCGCAAATGCACAAGAAGTAAGTCTTTATCTAGCTCTACGACGATATATTTTGCACGACGCGAAACAGCTTGCACCGTTTGTCCGATAACACGCTGTTCAAATTCATTCACATGTGGCGTGGCGATGGTCTTTTCCCAGTCATTCCACATTGACTGAATCGTGTGTCCGATAAGTGGCTGTCGTAAGCCACGCACCACTGTTTCGACTTCTGGTAATTCAGGCATAGTTACATTTCTGATACGGTTGATTGCGCTCCTATTATAGCAGACCCTCAGTTGGCAGAGCATTAATCAAAAGCAAGCTACATCATAGTAAAAAGTACCATAATTCATGCCTTTGTCGCTTATGCAGATGGGCGATTGATGCTATACTACACTTGTTCTAAATTCCAATCATTATTCTAAAACTGAGTTTGCAGAGAGCCGTGTTATGTCGAGCGAATTTGTACATTTGCATGTGCATACAGAATATTCTTTACTTGATGGTCAAAGTCGCATCGGAGGCTTAATTGACCGTGCGACAGAACTCGATATGCCTGCGGTGGGCATTTCCGATCATGGCGTGATGTTCGGCGTGATTGATTTTTATCGGGCGGCGAAAAGTGCTGATGTAAAACCTGTCATCGGGATGGAGGCATATCTCGCGCCCCGCACCCGCTTCGACAAAGATGCTGCTTATGATAAGCGCCCGTATCACATGTTGTTGTTTGCGAAAAATAATACAGGTTATCGCAACCTGATGAAATTGGCGAGCTTGTCTCAGCTTGAGGGCTATTATTACCGTCCGCGCATTGATTGGGATTTGCTCTCACAATACAGTGAAGGCATTATCGCGTCGTCAGGGTGTTTGGCGGCAGAGATTCCGCGTTTGGTAGAAGATGGGCGTGATGAAGATGCACGGCAAAAAATTGGGCAATATCTCGATGTTTTTGGGGCAGATAATTTTTACTTAGAATTACAGCCACACACTATTGACCAACTCGATATTTTGAATAAATGGCTGGTGGATTATCGCAAGAGCAATCATACCGATGTGCAATTTTACGCCTCAAATGATGTGCATTATGTATACGAAAAAGATGCCGAAGTACATGATACCTTGCTGTGTATCCAGACAGGTTCGCTGAAATCCGAAGACAACCGTATGAAAATGAATCCGTCTTCGAGCTACTTCATGAAGACAGCCGATGAGATGCGCCGTGAGTTGCTGTCCATGGGTATGCCAGAAGATATGATTGCAGAGTCTTTCCGTAATTCGCTCAAGATTGCGGAAATGACCGATGTTGACCTTGATGACCGCAGTTATAAATTGCCTGTTTTCCCTGTCCCACCCCTATTCAATGATGATTCGGCGGCATATTTGCGCTATCTCGTAGAAATGGGGCTTGGCTGGCGCTATCCGGGGCAGGAAGACGACCCCATACTCATTCAGCGGATGAACCGCGAGTTAGGCATCATCGGAGATATGGGCTTCAACACCTACTTCTTGATTGTGTGGGATTTGTGTGAGTTTGCGCGTGAGGCAGATATTTGGTGGAATGTGCGCGGGTCGGGTGCAGGGAGTTTGGTCGCGTATTGTTTAGGCATCACAAATATTGACCCCATTCAGAACAGTTTGCTATTTGAGCGTTTTTTGAATCCGGGGCGTGTGTCGATGCCGGATATTGACCTCGATTACCCTGATGACCGCCGTGGTGAAATGATTGCCTACACAGCAGATAAATACGGCAAAGATAAAGTTGCGGCGATTATCACTTTTGGGACGATGGGCGCGAAAGCAGCCGTCAAAGATGTCGGGCGTGCGCTAGGCGTCGATTCTGCAAAAGTGAACCATGCAACAAGTATGATTCCACAGGAAGCACGCCAGAAGAAAATCGCGCAATATATTGAACTGAATCCTGAGCTACAAGATTTCTATAACAACGATGCTGAAATCAAGCGTGTGATGGACACTGCGATTGAGTTACAGGGCATGACACGACACGCCTCGACGCACGCGGCAGGGGTTATCATTGCGGATAAGCCACTGGACGAATATACGCCCCTGCATCGCATCACAGGAACTGACCCGAGTGGAGGTTCGCTGACAGCCGTGACCCAATTCCCGATGGAAACAGCCGAATCGATTGGTCTGCTGAAAGTCGATTTTCTGGGTTTATCGACCTTGACGATTTTGCGTAAAGCGTGTGACCTCATCAATAAGCATCACGGCACAAGCTATAACATGGATAATGTGCCTTATCGTCATGATGATAATGTCAACGACTTGAGCGAGGCAGAAAAAGTACAGTTAGACCAAGCCTTCGAGATGATGGGACGTGGCGAGACAATTGGTGTATTTCAGGTCGAAAGCCCAGGTATGCAACAGATGTTGCGCGGGATGCGTCCGCAAAAATTCGAGCATATCATCGCGGGAATTTCACTGTATCGTCCGGGTCCGATGGAATTTATTCCTGAGTTTAACGAGTACCTGCGTGGTACAAAAACCCCAGAATATAAGCATGAAAAACTTAAGAAAATATTGAGTGAAACCTTCTCCATAATTGTTTATCAAGAACAGATTATGCAAATTGCAGGTGAATTATTCGGATACGAACTCGGTGAAGCTGATCTTATTCGTAAAGCTGTGTCTAAGAAAAAACAGAAGGAGCTTGCCAAGCATCGTGAAATATTCCTGACACGCGGACCTGACAACGGCGTAGATGAAGAAACAGCAGAAGCCATCTTTGAAGACATCATGTTCTTCGCCAACTATGGCTTTAATAAAGCTCACGCAAGTGATTACGCGGTCATAACGGTTCAGACAGCGTTTTTGAAACGCCACTACGCCGCTGAGTATATGACGGCTTTGCTGAGTGTGCAATTTGATAATAGCGAAAAAGTAGCGACGTTTTTAGAAGAATGTCGGCGTTTGCAGATTCCAGTATTGCCACCACACATCAATTATTCGGATGTCGATTTTGATATTGAGACGACGCCGGACGGCAAACGTGGGATTCGCTTTGGGATGGGCGCAATCAAGAATGCGAGTGTCGGCGCACTGCAACATATCATTGACGAGCGACAAGCTGGTGGTCAATTCAGCACCTTAGCGGAATTTTGTCAGCGCGTGGATTTACGACAAGTCGGCAAGCGCACGATTGAAAGCCTTATCAAGGTAGGCGCATTTGGCGAAGAATGGGGTGCGCGGGATGATTTGCTGTATGCTGTCGAGCGCATCGTCGGCTTCAGCGCCGATTATCATCGAGCGCAGGAAGTCGGGCAGATGAGCCTCTTCGGAGAAGCGACGGGCATGGAAGCCGAACAACTCGCTATTGGAGATGCGCCTATCCGTCATAAAGTGAAGACCCGTGACCAACTCGGCTGGGAAAAAGAGTTGATGGGCTTATACGTCACAGGGCGTCCAGTAGATAATCATGCGGCTGTTTTCCGTGCAATGGGAAATTTGAATGTTATCGCGGATTTGAAAGCACCCGAGAATACACATCGTGGCGAAGTGCGTGTAGCAGGCGAAATTGTGACCTTCCGCAAAATTTTCACGAAGCAAAACAAACAAATGGCTGTCATGTCATTGGAAGATTGGCACGAGAGCGCAGGCACAATCGACATTGTGATGTTCCCTGATACATGGGAGCAAGTCAAAGAACATGTGTATGCGTATAAACACAATCGAGCGGAAAACGACGAGACGATAGTTATCATGCCAGAAATGCAGTTTGAACTTGAAGAGGGTGATATTTTAGAAGTACGAGGTAATTTTGATGATTCACGAGGCGATGTACAGATTATATGTCGTAGCGTAGATTTTGAAGCCTTATCACTGACTCCCCAGCAGGCTGTTGAACTTTACCAAGATAATGAATCCCCACGCTACGTTACGCAATCACAAAATGGGAATCACTATGACAATGGCGGGAGCTACAACAGTAATGGCTACGGGTCTGATAGTGAGCCACCGCCAATGGAATACACAGACGAAGGCGATGTCGTCATACCAGATAATCAACCTACGCCTGCCCTTGCAACCAGTACAAGCGTGAATGGCAACCAAAATGGCACACAACAAGCATACCGTGATGCGCCAAAATGGGCAACGGACGAGCATCCTGCCACACAAGCAACAGATGACACGTTTGCCGATTTGCGCGGGGACAGTTTGCTAGATGATAAAGCCCCTGTTCATGTAGAAGTGCATATTGAGCGCAGCCGCGATACCGACAAAGATCGTCGGCGTTTGCGCATCGTGCATAATGCCCTGATGAGTTATCCGGGGAAAGACACCTTCAGCATCGTGATACATGGTGGCAAGAAACCAACGGTGATGGATTTTCCGAATCATACAACGGGCATGTGCGATACACTGTTAAAAGAATTAATCGCTGTCGTTGAACAAGATGCGATACAGATTCATGATAAGTAGGCAATCAAGGGCATCTCTACGGGGATGTCCTTTTTGCTTAATGGCAATTTCACACATGCCTGTTAATATGGCGCGGAAATCTGTAAAATAGGCACTCATGAAATTATTATTTTTACGAGGAGACAGATAGGTTTATTTTGCGTGATGCATAGGAGAGATACATGAAGCGAATCGCTGTAATGACAAGTGGCGGAGATGCGCCGGGCATGAACGCTGCGATTCGAGCCGTCGTGCGAACAGGGATTTCAGAAGGCATAGAAGTATTTGGCATCCGACAGGCATATGCGGGATTGCTGGCGGGTGATTTTGAACTACTCAGTAGTCGTGAAGTAAGTGGTATTTTGCAACGTGGTGGCACGATTCTACAAACTGCCCGCAATGAAGAATTTAAGACAAAAAACGGACAACGTAAAGCTCTACGGCGCTTAAACGAGCATAACATTGAAGGTGTCGTGGTCATCGGTGGGGATGGCAGTTTACGGGGCGCGATGGCACTCCATCGGCTAGGCGTGCCTGTTGTGGGTGTACCAGCCAGTATTGATAATGATATTTACGGCACGGATACCAGTATTGGTGTGGATACGGCATTGAATACAATTTTGGATGCCATTGATAAATTGCGCGATACAGCAACATCACACAATCGTTGTTTCTTGATTGAGGTCATGGGACGTAATTGTGGGTATCTGGCATTGATGGGTGGTATTCTAGGTGGTGCTGAAATTGTCGTCACCCCAGAGCAAATGATTGAGAAAGAAACAGTTGCGGCGAGCCTCGAAGACGCTTACATTCGTGGTAAAACACATGCTATTGCAGTCATTGCGGAAGGTGCGCCCTATCGTGTGACCGATTTAGCAGCATACCTTGAGCAACAAGAAGTCGGGTTTGAAATTCGCCTGACCATTTTGGGGCATGTGCAACGTGGTGGCAGTCCGACAGCGTTTGACCGTCTTTTGGCAACGCGCATGGGTGTTGATGCAACGAAGCGTCTATTAAATGGCGAGAGTGGCGTCATGGTTACACGAACAGGACGTGGTCAGGGGACTATTGCGCTAGAAGAAGTGACTGCAAATATGCGTTCTATTACAGAAGAATACTATGATATGGCGGAGATGCTTTCGCGCTAATCGCCAGCCGTCATCTCGAATGTCTCTAGGTAGCCTTGAAACGTGCTGACCAATTCAGTACGTTCATCTGGTTCTAGGAAAGAAGCTTGCGCTGCACGAATCTGATATTGTTTGATTTCGCTGAGAGAAATATTCATGGCTTGCATGGAAGCATAAATTTCTTCAGTCAAATCTACATTACAGATAAGCGGGTCATCTGTATTGATGGTCGTCATCACATTGAGTCCCGTTAGGTCATGCATTGGGTGCATTTCCATCGTCTCGACCACACCACTCAGATAATTGCTAGTCGGGCAAACTTCGAGCGCGATGTTACGGTCTACGATGACTTGTAGCATTGCAGGGTCACTGATGACGTTGACACCATGCCCAACACGGTCTGCACCCAAATTGCCGACTGCATTCCACACACTTTCTGAGCCACCCCACTCACCAGCATGAATTGTGATACCTAAACCAACAGATTTCGCCCGTTTGAACAGCGAGCGAAATTCTAAGCCAGTAAAATTACCTTCATCGCCTGCGAGGTCAATGCCGACAACACCTTTATCACGATGGTTGAGACTAGCACGTAAGGTATGCTCACCAATATCTACAGATTCATGGCGGTTCATGGAGACGATGTAGCGTACCATGATGTTATTCTCTTTTGCGGCAGCATTACCCGCTTCGCACACAATAGATACCATATCATCCATACTAACTTGTGTGATATTGCAGAGTGCGCGGGGTGTAAAGCGCAATTCCATATATTTCACATTATCGTGGGCAGCATCTTCAACAATTTCGCGGGTGATGCGTTCGATAATTTCGACTGAGCGATAGAATTGGCGCAGGGTAATAAATTTGCTGAGGAAGTGTTTCGCACTGCGTTCTTCATCCGGCATCATTTGCACAAACGGACGCAAGGCTTCTACATCGTAGAACTCCGGCATCTCAATACCAGAGTCCGCTGCAATATCAACGAGTGTTTGCAAGCGCAACGACCCTTCAAGATGGCGATGTAATTCGATTTTTGGCATCGCACGGATGGTTGAAAGCAGGTTATCGTCACTCAAAAGATTATCCTCAGCGGTGTCTTACTATAGCATCAGTCCCGTTCTGCCAGTAGCCAACTCCAATAATACCACGTTACGAGCAGACCAATAAGCATACCCAACGCAGGCAGTCCGTCACATAACAATATATACACCACTTTTGATTCTGACGCATCAAGATTGGCTTGACTTCTTGTTATAAAATAGAAACGTGCGCTTGCACCACCCCATATAAGCAACGCTGCGAGGTAGTTTCCGACGAAGTAGGGCTTCGCTCTGGTGACACGTCCTAATCGCTGACTAAGTTGAGCAATGATGACGAGAAGTATACCAATAGCAACATAGCCAAATAAGCCAGCCGTATGCGCAATAACATCAAGAATTGTCATGAGGCATTATCAGGTGGCGCGAGGTTATCTTTACTGCGCATCATACGAAAATAGAGGATAAGCGAGAGGAATAGCAAGAGCGAGCCACCCACAATGGACAAGGCATCTGCGAAATAATCACCAACGACAAAGCCGACACCAGCAATACGGACAAACATCGCACCAAACAAGACAATAGACACAAAATACAGACGATAGTGCATTTGTTCGCCGGATAATTTTTGGTAGAAACGCGCAATCAGCAGGGTGAGACACAGCAAAGCAGCGAGTAGAAACCACGTAAGCAAGACCAAAAATTGGTGCAAGGATACGTCAGTCATCGTTCGCTGCTCTGTCTGAACTCGTTATGATGCGTTGCGTTGCGATGAAAATCCCATACCAAGCATCATCTGATTGATGGCATGGACGCGAAATTCACGGTTGTGGCAAGCAGCAACAAATTCACGTATGAGTTGGCGTGTGTCTGTTTCAGTAGTGAGGCGATAAATTACCTGTCCAGATACACTTTCTTTGATGAGAACCTCTGTCTTCACGAGTCCGTCTAGTTCACGAACGACAACAGATGGTTCTCGCCCGACCACAGCGGCGATGTTAGGGGCAGTGTCTGCTGTATAGGGGTTGTCATGGAAGAAACGAACCAAATCCCACTTGATAAACGAGTTCACCTTCTGTCGCAGAAATTGTTCCCACGTAGCACTCATTTGACCGTCAATCACTTGGGACGATTGCGTTTTTACCATATGGATTTTCTCCTATGACTCAATTATTGATTAAATCCTACACCAGTAAAAAGGTAAAAAAATGTTTGAGGGAGGAGCAATCACATATTCAGTATACATGATTGCTCCGCGTTTGTCATGCGCCTTGTCGATTTTTCGCTTTATCAATTCGGTAGTGACAATGTTTGTACTTCTTACCACTCCCACAGTAGCAGGGGTCGTTGCGCCCAATATTGCGTGTTTTGACGACAGTTTGTGGTTTTTGTGCTTCTGAGCCAGCATTGGCTTTCATCGCACGCATCACCCGTTGCGCAGGTGTGGTTGCCGCTTGTGCTTTTACACGGAATATCTGATTAGCAGCACGTTGGGCGATGCCGTCTTGCATTTCATTGAACATTTGGAACGATTCGCGCTGATATTCAATGAGTGGGTCGCGTCCGGCTGTCCCCATCAAGCCAATACCTTCGCGCAACATATCGAGCGCGGTCAGGTGACGTTGCCAGTGATAATCCATCGCCCGTAAGACGGTCAGGCGCATGGCACGGGCAAATAAGCCCTCTTGTGTCTCATTAAGTTCGTCCGCTTTTTTGTCGAGTGCTGAGATGGCTGCTTCGATGAGTGCTTCTTCTAGTTCATCGCGTTCCATCTCTTCCATCGTACTGATGTTGATTTCTTCCGGTACAGGGAAAATCATCAGCAAGTCTTTATAGAGCATTTCGACATCCCAAATACCGACATCATCTGTCTCAAGGGCATGGAGTTCGACTGTCCCAAGAATTTGGTCTTCGATAAGGTCAATGAATTTTTGGCGCACGGCGTCATCATCAATAGACAGCCAATCACGACGCTCACCATAAATGATAGTACGTTGGCGATTGACCACATCATCGTATTCCAGAACACGCTTACGAATATCGAAGTTGTGTCCCTCAACACGTACCTGTGCTTGCTCAATGGAGCGACTAATCATGTTGTGTTCGATAGGTTCATTTTCTGGCAGGTTCATCATACCCATGAAGCGTTTAACAGCATCAGCATTGAAGCGTTTCATGAGGTCATCTTCTAGGCTGAGGAAGAAACGGCTTTTGCCTGGTTCACCTTGACGCCCTGAACGACCCCGTAGCTGATTATCGATCCGACGTGCTTCGTGGCGTTCCGTACCCATAACGTACAAGCCACCCGCTTCTTTTACAGCTTCGTTATCTTCTTTGACCTGCTCTTTTGCTTCGTTGTATGCCTCGCGCCATACTTCGTCATCAACTTCAGCAAGGTCAACACCCTGACGACGTAAGTTCGCACGCGCAATCCCTTCGGCGTTACCACCGAGTTTAATATCCACACCACGACCCGCCATGTTAGTAGCAATGGTCACAGCACCCGGACGCCCTGCCTGTGCGATGATGTCTGCTTCGCGGAAGTGATTTTTCGCGTTCAGAACTTCGTGGTCAATTTTGCCTTTCTTGAGATACTTGCTCAGGCGTTCAGAGGTTTCGATGGCGACTGTACCAATCAACACAGGTTGCCCGCGTTCTTGTGCATCACGAATTTCTTCAACAACAGCCCGCCATTTGGCATCTTCGTTAATGTAGATAAAATCGTCGTTATCTTCACGCGCAATTGGAAGATTTGTTGGCACAACGACTACATCAAGGTCATAGATTTTCTCAAATTCTTCGCCTTCGGTGGCGGCTGTACCCGTCATACCAGAGAGCTTTTCGTACATACGGAAGAAATTCTGGTAGGTGATCGTCGCCATAGTGACGTTCTCACGACGGATTTTCACACCCTCTTTCGCTTCAATCGCTTGGTGCAAACCCTCGCTGAAACGACGACCTGGCATCATACGCCCTGTGAAATCATCCACGATAACGACTTCGCCATCTTGCACAACGTAATCTTTGTTATTTTCATAGAGCGCCATCGCCCGCAGGCAATTATCGAGATAGGGAATCATCTCGGAGTTATCGGGGTGGTAGAGTTGGTCAATGCCAAGAATACCCTCTACCTTCTCGACACCTTTTTCTGTCAGGTAGGAAACGCGGTCTTTAATTTCGACCACGTAGTCGCCATCGGGTTCGGCATCTTCATCATCTACGCTCTCGTCGCTACTGCGTTCAAGGCGTTTGACGATACTGGCAAACTTAGCGTAATAGTCAGATGGTTCGTCGGCTGGACCCGAAATAATGAGCGGTGTGCGCGCTTCGTCAATGAGGATGTTATCAATCTCATCGACAATGGCGAAATTGAGTTTGCGCTGGGTGAGTTTTTCTTCTGACCATGCCATATTATCGCGCAGATAATCGAAGCCAAATTCGTTGTTCGTGCCGTAGGTGATGTCTGTGCGGTATGCCTCACGACGGCTAATCGGACGCAAATTCTGATAACGGTCATCTTCGCTATCGAAATCGGGGTCGTACATGAAAGACCCCATGCTAGGATTGTTGCCTTTGCTTTGGATGACAGAAGCGGTCACTCCCAAATAGTGATAGATTGCACCCATCGTTTGCAGACCGACCTTACTCAGATAATCATTCGGCGTGATGAGGTGAACACCATCACCTGTGAGCGCGTTGAGATAAATCGGTAAAGCAGCCGTGAGCGTTTTACCCTCACCCGTTTTCATCTCTGCGATGCGTCCTTCGTGAAGCACCATACCACCAATGAGCTGTACGTCGTGATGACGCAAGCCAATCGTGCGTCGTGCCGCCTCGCGGACGGTTGCAAAGGCTTCTACGAGAATATCATCAAGCGTTTCACCATCGGCAAGACGCTTTTTGAAGTCTTGTGTTTTGTTGCGGAGCGCCTCATCACTGAGCGCCTGCATCTCGGATTCAAGCTCGTTGACTTTTTCGGCTGCCTCGCGGTAAGGCGTTAACGCCCGTTCCATTGGGTCGCCGAATATGGCTTTCATGAACGTTTTTATCATAGAGGGATACCCTTTTTCTTCGCGGATGTGCTATCTAGCTACTTTTTCGATGTCATCATGGCAATACGGTAACACTATGTCGTAAATGCTATGTAAGAATGTTTGCTAAATTAAGAATATTCGTCATATCATTAGCGCGGACATAAAGCGTACCACGTCAGAAGGCGTTGAAGAAAGGCTAAAATTATGCAGTTTACGAAATTGGGGCGTACAGGCTTAAAAGTAAGTCGGCTTTGTTTAGGCACAATGACATTTGGTTGGTCGGCAGATGAAGCAACCTCTTTCGCTATTATGGATGCGGCACTAGACGCGAATCTTACATTTTTTGACACCGCAGACATCTATTCATCTTGGGTAGATGGCAATAGCGGTGGTGAATCTGAGATGCTAATTGGTAAGTGGATGAAAGAAAAAGATAGACGGCAAGTTATCATCGCTACAAAAACACGCGGGCGCATGTGGGAAGGAGCTAATGGTGAAGGCTTGAGTCGGCATCATATCATCCAGAGCGTGGAAGATAGTTTACGTCGCTTGCAGACCGATTATATTGATTTGTATCAGACACATTGGTACGACGCAGAAACCCCAATTGAAGAAACGCTTTCTGCATTGGACATGCTAGTGCAATCTGGCAAAGTTCGTTATGTGGGATGCAGTAATTACCCAGCATGGCGTCTGATGAAATCTTGTTGGGTAGCCGATGTCAATAATTTAACGCGCTATGAGTGTCTACAACCGCACTACAGCGCCTTCAACCGTAAAGATTTTGAGCGTGAACTCGCTGAGATGTGCATTGACCAAGAAATTGCGGTAATCCCGTATAGTCCATTGGCGGCTGGGTTCGCAACAGGCAAATACACACGCGAAAATAGTGATGCCGATACCACCCGCGCCAGCAGTGGGCTAATTCAACGACTAACAAATGACGATAAAGCCTTTGATGCGCTGGATGTGATGCGTGAGATTGCAAATGATAAAGATGTGCCAGTTGCACAAATTGCGTTGGCGTGGTTGTTAAATCAACCGAGTGTAACATCACCGATTGTCGGTGCGCGGAAGGTTGAACAATTGACTGATTTGCTCGGTGCTGTCGATGTTGAACTCAGTGAGGACGAATTATCGCGCCTCAATGAAGCAACGAAAGATTTCTGAGACTAGTTCAGTAGACCAAAATGGCGCATGGCAATTTCGGCATTATCGAGTAGAGACACACTGCCATCAACAGTGATGAGTGTCATGGACTGTGCTTGGACATGGTGTGCGATGTGACCTGCAAAACGGGCATCGCGCATCATCCAATTCTCAAAGGCTTGCACGCCATCATCTGCTTTTTCGTAACGTCGAAGCACCTCTTGAACCCAATTGCCACGTTTAGGATACGTATCCAAGAGAAATTTTTCGGTAGGCACAAGCCAAATACTGTGTTTTGGGGATGCTTGTTTCTGGGCAATCTTGTCTGGAATAAGGTTTGCGCCTTCGACCAAAATCGGTGTCTCTATTTCTTGGCGCAATTCAGCAATATCAGCTTCGATGAAAGCAACTTGCTCGTGGTGCATAGCAACAACCTGCTCGAATTGAATGTCTGATGTTTGGAGCAGAAATTTTTGTAAGCCCATTTTTTTGTAAGTCGTCAACGCCGGATGGACATCAGCTGTAGCGCGACGCAGATAGCTTTCGATATGACGGTCAATATGGTAGACATACCAGCCGAACTCTTGCGAGATAATGTGGCTAATCGTCGTTTTGCCTGCGCAGGGTGCGCCCCCCATCCAATAGACTTGATTCATAAGCTATCACTCTATCTCTGTATCTGGCTGGCGTTTGGCTTTTTCGTCACTGTCTTGTCCCGATGCCCAATCAAAGAGGCGTTCAATTTGCTTACGCAACAGCACAGGGAGCAATATCAATGCCGCGACTAAGCCGTATATCAGCAAGAGCAGATTGGAATCTTCGAGTGCGAGTGTTCCCAAATACACGAAAAAAAAGGTCGGCAATGCCCCGCAAACAACAGATACCCAAACATAGGTACGGAAGCGGATAGATTCTGCAAGTCCGGCTGCATAGCTGAGGAAATCCCAGACGCTGAAAAGCAAAATACGGGCAACGGCTAGTGATACCCAGCCACCCATACGATTTTTGTAGAAATGATCGACCTGCTTCATGCCATCTTCGCCAACGACACGCCCAACTACCGGACGCCCATAACGGCGGGCAATCCAGAAGCTAATACTACCGCCAATAACTTCACCGATGAGCGTATACAGCACACCCAGCCACACATTACCGAAGAGCGTACCTGCCACCACTTGAATCGGTCCACTCGTGAGCGGTGCAAAGACATAAGTGACGGCTTTGATGCCAATGTAGGCAAGCGGACCCCATATCCCTGCATCCTCAATGAATTGTTGTAATGTCTCGATGCCAATAGCATTGATACCAAATGCCACAACTGTTAGGAACAGCAAAAAACCAATACCCCCTACGAGAATCTCTCGCATGGAATATTGTTGTGAATCGTTGTTGACATTTGTTGTATCTGTATCAGGCATTGATTTTACTCGTCGAATAATTCGCCGACGCTCCGTCCTTCATGCGCACGAATAATCACTTCTGATAGGAGTGGCGCAACAGAAAGTGTCGTCATATTCGGTAAACGGCGCGATTCATCTATGGGCAAGGTATTGGTGAAGATAATTTCTTTGAGTTCGAGTTGCTTCAAGCGTTCATAAGCAATATCTGCCAAGAAAGCATGTGTGAAGGCAAGCGATACCTCTTTTGCACCCGCATCGCGCACAGTATTCACAGCATTGACAACACTACCGGCTGTATTCACTTCGTCGTCTACAAGCAAAACATTCTTACCCGCAACGTCTCCGATGATGGACATCGCCTTTGCATTTTCATTGTTGCCAACACGCCGTTTTTCAACGAAAGCAAGCGGTAAATTCAGAATTTGCGCCCAATTACGCCCCTGCTTTGCAAAGCCAAGATCGGTTGCGACAACAACCAGATTCTCCAAATCAAAGTTACGTAATACGTAATCGCTCAATAAATGAAAGGCTGTTAGTGCGTCGCCTGGTATGTTGAAAAACCCTTGAATTTGTCCTGCGTGGAGGTCAACAGTCATATAACGGTCTGTGCCTGCGGTTTCAATCATATTTGCCATAAGTCGGGCGCTGATTGGTACTCTCGGCTGGTCTTTTTTATCAGAGCGTGTATAGCTCAGGTACGGCACAACAAGATTAACACGCCATGCGCTATCACGTTTGAGGGCATCAATAGCGATGAGCATTTCCATAATGTTATCGTGGACGGGCGATGCCATTGTTGATACTAAGTAGACATCTTTACCGCGTACACTCTCGTTAAGTTTGACAAAGATATTCTCGTTAGAAAATGTGACAGTTTCTGCACTGCCGAGTGTAAAATTTTCATAGCCATCACGACGTCCGATGATGGATACGATTTCTTCAGCTAAGTAATTCGAGGCGCTTCCGCAGAAGATTTTCATCTTCCCGAAACGCATACGGGATACGCGCTCGCCATAATCGTCGTCGTTAAAACGGGTTCCTGGTACCTTTGGCACGATGTTCCTCACTGTAATGATTGATTTGATGTATGTGTGTGTTTATTTTACTCATTTGCCAGCAATTGTTCGACAGCCGATTGTGGGTCGAGTTCCCGCTTCTGTATTTTGGTGATGACCTCTGCTAACAGGCTTTGCGATACACTGTCACGTAGGCGCGAGAGCATATCAGCTTGTAAGCGTTCAAATACTTCAATTTCGATATATCGTGCTTGCAGGCGATTCATATCTCCTGATGCGATAAGATAGTCTTTATGCGCATCAATTTTATCTGCAAGTTCGTCCACGCCTTCATACTTTGTGGCTGAAGTTTTCAGCACGGGTGGAATCCATGTTTCGGCGATGTTTGCTTCTACCTCTGGTGTTTCCACCTTGAGCAAGCGTCCATGATGAGCAACGAACTGGTCGCGTGCTGATGGATGCCCTAATTCTAACATAGCGCGTAAACCGCGCACGGTTTGGTCTGCACCTACTCTATCGGCTTTATTGACCACGAGAATATCGGCAATTTCGAGAATACCTGCTTTAATGGCTTGTACATCGTCCCCAAGTCCTGGCGCTTCGATGACAAGGGTTGTATTTGCTGTGCGGACAATATCAACTTCACTTTGCCCCGCACCAACTGTTTCTACGATAACAATATCGAAGCCAGCCGCATCGACCACCCGCACGGCATCGTGGGTTGCACGGGCTAAACCACCCAGACTGCCGCGTGTCGCCATACTACGAATGAACGCGCCTTCATCACCATGTAATTCAGTCATGCGGATTCTATCGCCTAAAATTGCGCCCCCAGAAAAGGGGCTGGTCGGGTCAACGGCAATGATGGCAACTGTCTTACCCCGATTGCGATAAGTTTTCGCTAACACATTGACCAGTGAGCTTTTGCCTGTGCCAGGAGCGCCCGTGATACCAATCACCCACGCATTACCAGTATGTGGGAAAATACGGGCGAGTGCTTCTTGCTTACTCGGACGTTCGTTTTCAACAATGGTCAGCATGCGTGCTACAGAGCGCCGACGTCCTTCCAGCAAGGATTCGATGAGTGTATCTAAATTTTGCTTAGGCATCCGCATCCTTATTAGCGACGAGCGTGTTGATAAAATCACGAATGTCTTCGGTGGATGTACCGGGTCCGAAAACAGCGACAACACCATGTTCTTCAAGGGCGACTTTGTCTTCATCTGGGATGATGCCCCCAACAATAATTGGTACATCAGCGAGGTCGGATGCGTTCATAGTTTCGCGGATACGGGGAACGAGGGTCATATGCGCCCCACTGAGAATACTCAAGCCGACAACATCTACATCTTCTTGGAGTGCTGCTTCGGCAATCATCTGTGGCGTTTGACGCAAACCTGTATAAATGACCTCCATACCTGCATCGCGCAACGCACGCGCAATTACTTTTGCCCCTCTATCATGTCCATCTAAACCTGGCTTTGCGATGAGTACACGCGCCGCGCGTGTGAGCATATGCTTGTCCTTTCGGTGTAAATAATTAACACACCCTGTTGACGATGTAATCGCTATGATGTCAGGTGTTTACTGTATTTGCTCTATGGTAACGTGCAGGGAAAGGGAACGCTATACAGAAATTACGTCAATGTGTGGTGTTCATCTACTATTTATGCACTAAAACCAACCAGTTTCTAACCACAACATTATAGATGTTTATTCGTCACACACATGTACCTGTGCTAAAATGATAAAAGAGCGTTTGACAATAATTTGGAAACGATAAATGAGTGCTACAACTCTGAGTAATTCTTCCACACGAAACCAAAGCGTAGCCCAATCTTCTCCGACTATCTGGCAATGGCTAGTGGGTGGTTTAGGTGTGGTTACGATACTTGCCTTTGTAATTTATCTTTTTACGGCGATTGCTTTCTTGAATCGTCCATTCATCGGTGCGATGGTATCGCACACTATGATAATCAATGCTGGTCAGCAAACGGGCAATGAAGCATGGCCCGCGACGACTGGTGAGGATAAATTACGGCGTGGCGACCAACTAATCGCTATCAACGGCGAGGCACTATTCCCGACTGAAGCACGCACAGATTTCAGCACGGCTTTTGCAAATTATAACAATACACTGAATAATCTAACTAGCAATATAGCGCCGATTGAACTCACCTTTTTACGTGATGATGGGTCAGCACCGTACTGTGAGAGTGCAACAGGGGCGATGGCAACCTGTACACTCACGGTTACGCCCTTATCAAATTTTCCAGGTGTCGATTTCCTTGCCTATTTCATCATGCCCTACATTGGTGGGTTGATATTACTAGGTTTGGGCTTGTTGGTAGCTTATTACAGATTCAATACGCCGCAGGGCATCATCGCTGCTGCAATTGCATTCAGCAGTGCCATCTATACAGGTGGCATGTTCGATATTGGCACGCAAGCAACGCTCGCACCACTTTGGTCATTGAGCGCCTGTTTCGCAGGTGCATCCATGGCTGTACTTGGCATGACATTCCCTAAACGCTTGAAAGTTGCGCGTCAGTTGAAGTACCTAGAATATTTTGTCTTGTTCAGTATGAGTGGGCTGGGTGTTTTCTTAGCCGTGCAATACTTCACAACAACTGACCCCGTGTTGCACGTCAACACACTCACACCTGCATCAACCGCCATTGGCATTTTAGGTATTTTAGCGATGTGGGTTTTGAGCTTATTTCAACAGTCAAGCGCGATTACACCCGCAACACGCGATCAAGCGAATACACTTGTCATTGGTAGTACCTTGATGCTCGTTCCGGTTGCCCTGTGGATAGTCAGCCGTAGCGTGACGATTAATGGTACGACGATTGTGCCATTCAACCTAGAAGCCATCATAATTCTGAACATTTTCCCTGTGGCAGCGATTGCTTATGCCGTATTGCAATACCGTCGCTTCAACACAGAACGCATCATCAGTGATAGCGTTACGTATACCATCATGATTGGCGCGTTGGTGCTGGCAATGTTCTTATTGGCATTAGGCGCATCTTTGCTATCAATTGATATTTTCAATGCGGCAACAAATCCATTCCTAATTTCTGTCATTTTGTTTGTGATGGTGCTAGGGTTCACCCCTGTACGCAATCGTTTACAAACGCGCATCGACAAAATCTATTATCGTCAACAGCGTAATTTGCAAGAAAAAGTGCAGGAATTTAGCCGTAAGCTGGCAACAATGAATGATTATCAAGCGATTGTCAGCGTCTTTGAAGATACGCTTGAAGAAACACTCTCTCCGCAGAATACACATATTTTCCTGCGTGACCCGATTGTAGGCGATTTCCGTGCGCAACAGACAAATGCAAGCACGACAGATGTGCGCTTCACGGCTGATAGCCCTATGATTGAAGTCTTGCAAGCGGATGATAACGATGTGCTCGTGCTTGAAGACGGTACACAATGGCATCATGCTTTGCGCGTTGACCAAGCTCGTTTGCGCTTGTTGAAGACGATGGTGATTGCCAGCTTGAAAGGCAGTGACCAACTCAACGGCTTTGTATTGCTTTCTGCACCCAAGAAGAAAACATCGTACAACCACGAAGAAGTCGATTTTCTGGGTGATGTGGTCAGCCAGTTAGCGATTGCTACAGAACGGTCGCAGGTTATCGGTACATTGCGCCAACGTGTGCAAGAATTGGATGTATTGAGCCAAGTGGGTCAGGCTGTGAACTTCACGATTGAGCTAGACGACTTGCTGGAGCTTATTTATAACCAAACGAGTAAGCTCGTTCCTGTTCCGAATTTTTACATCGTGTTATACGAAGAAGACATCAATCGCTTGTATTTCGCATTTTTCCTTGAAGGTGATGACCGTTTTGAAAACAAGGAACGCAAACGCTGGGTAGTTGGGCAAGATATATTCAGCCAGATTATCAAAGACAATTCGGCAACACGCTTGGCTAATTTCTCTAATGAGATGCGTAAACGTGGCGCAGAGCTTGAGTTGTTGGATACAGGCTTATTGAGCTTTATGGGTGTACCGTTGGTGGCAGGGCGTCGGACAGTCGGCGTGATGGCGGCTGGTAAACGGCGCGACCAATCCGAGTATACAGATGACCAATTCAAGATTTTCAGCGATGTGGCGGCACTTGCGGCGACCTCGTTGGATAAAGCGAGTTTGTTCAATCAATCACGTTTCCGCGAGAAGCAACTCACGATTCTTAACGACATCAGCCGTCAGTTGGTAGCAACAGAAACGGATGTAGAAAAACTGCTCGAAATTATCATGAACAGCGCAGTGGAAATCCTCAATGCTGAGGCGGGGTCGCTCTTGCTCACCGCAGATGATGACAGCGAAGACCTCATCTTCCGCGTGGTTGTTGGTGGCGGTGGTGAAGAATTGGTTGGCAATCGCATTGAAGCAGGTCAAGGGGTTGTCGGACGTGTGGTCAGTACGAGTGAGCCAATTATCGTTAATGACGATGAAGCGGATACGATTCTAAATGTGGATTCGACAGCCGAGTTTTTTGTGCGCACGCTACTGGCTGTGCCATTGATTGCACAAGATACAGCCATCGGCGTGCTGGAAGTGATGAACAAGAAAGATGGTACGCCCTTCACGGGTGATGATTCTAACTTGTTACGCACCTTAGCAGGTCAAGCGGCTGTCGCAATTGAGAATGCGCGCTTGTTCCAGCAAACAGACCAACAGCTTTCGCAACGTCTGCGCGAGTTGGAAACACTAGAACGCATTGATGCTGAGTTGAACCGTACCCAAGATTTGGGCGAAGTCGCAAACATCACGGTACAACAAGCGATGAATATTCTACAAGCTGATGCAGGTGCGCTGGGTATTGTTCATACCGACCCGCCCTACTTAGAGATTGTCGCTATTGAAGGCTACAGCGAAGGCGAATATCCGCCGGATGCAGAAGGTGAAAATAAAGAATTTTGGCGTCTTGATTCTGGGGTGGTCAAACGTGTGATGCGCAGTAAGCAAGCTGACATCACTATGGATGTACAGATGGATCCTGACTATGAATACGGTCTAGACGGAAGCAACAGTCAGCTAACCTTGCCGATGTTGACAGGTAACGAATTGAACGCGATTCTCATTTTGGAGAAAAATAGCGAACCACGCTTTAGTCTACCGGATTGGGATTTTGCGAAACGCATCGCAGAACATGCAAGTATCGCACTAGCAAATGCACAATTCGTATCTGCATTGAGTAATGCTATTGAGTCTAAATCCGAATTTATGGGATTTGCGGCACATGAACTAAAGAATCCGCTGGCGAGTATCAAGGGCTATGCGGATGTAATGCTCGGCGGGATGACAGGCGAATTGAGTGACCAGCAATTAGACTTCATGCAAGTTATCAAGTCCAATGCAGAACGTATGCAGACGCTCATCAACGATTTGCGTGATTCTGCAAGATTTGACAATGACGAATTCTTAGTCGAAGCTGAACCGATGAATATCCGCACGGCTGTCGTCGAAACCTTGCGTCCATTTGTGAAACGCTTGGAAGAAAAAGAGCAAGATATTATCAACAATGTGCCAGAAGATTTACCTCTCATCTGGGGTGATGAAGGACGTATCATTCAGGTACTGACGAACTTGGTCAGCAATGCGCACAAATACAGCCGTGAAAGTACAACCATCACCGTTGGCGGCGAAGTGCGCGAAGATTATGTGAATCGCAAAGGCGAAAAACTGGGTCGGATGGTCGTTGTTTGGGTCAAAGACCAAGGCATTGGCATGTCGAAGGAGGATATAGCCAGATTGTTCAAAGAACGCTATTTCCGTAGCACAAACAAAGAAGCGCAAGAGATGGCATCTGGCACCGGCTTGGGTATGACACTGACCTATAACATCATGGTACAACATGGGGGTGAAGTGTATATAGAGAGCCAAAAAGGTGAAGGGTCGACTTTCTTCATTGCATTCCCGTTAGCAGATGATATGCAGAAGCGTATTGAAGAAAAAGAAGCGGCGGCTCTACGCAAGCAACAGCGCGAAATGGAAGCGGCTGGCGATTAAATACAGAAAAATCGTCTGATAAACAGGCATTAACAGAGAAAGCCCGTCTACGTGACGGGCTTTTTGTTTGGTGGTGGGGGTATCAGTTAGCCAACATGCTCGGTGAGCTTGCTAACAATTTTATCTTTTGGCTTATAGCCCGTGATACGCATGACATCTTCGCCATTCTTGAAGAGAATGAGGGTTGGAATACCCATCACGCCGTAGTTGGTGAGAACATCAGGGTTTGCATCTGCATCAAGTTTTGCCACGCGGATTTTACCGTCGTATTCTTCTGCGAGTTCGTCCACGATAGGCGCAATCATTTTACACGGACCGCACCACTCTGCCCAAAAATCGACGAGTACAGGGGTATCAGAACCCAGAACTTCGGATTCCCAATCTGCTTCATGAACTTCAAAGGTTTTGTCACCCATTGGTTTCTCCTAATTGGTTTTATATGTGTTGATGATACCGTCTTGCATTACATAGGACGATGCTACAGCATGCGACCTTACATCAGCAATCTGTAAAAATCTTGTAGAAAAATAATGGGGATGCCGATATGCCTATGCTATGATTATGATGCTTTATCATTTCAGCAAGGATATTATGCCATAATGCAACCTGAACAACCCCTCCCTGAATTATCGCCACGCCAAGAGCTTTTACTATCGCGCATTGTAGAATTGTACAGCGAGAATCCTGAGCCAGTGAGTTCTAAGTTGCTGGTAGATTCATATGATTTGGGCGTGAGTTCTGCGACGGTGCGCAATGAGATGGCAACCCTCGAAGAGATGGGGTATATCATCGCGCCACATACCTCAGCCGGACGTGTGCCAACAGCACATGGGTATCGCTATGTCGTGCGTCAATTGCTGGATAGTAGCGCCCTGAATCCCTCTGACCAGCGTTATATCGAGCGTAAATTCGGTGAGTTACCAATTGCACTAGAGCAATGGATGCGCCAAGCGGCAACGGTATTAGCACGAACCGCACACACCGCCTCATTAGTGACGCCACCTGTAGCCACGACCAACACATTTAAGCATGTCGAGTTAATTTCTATACAGGGACGACTGGTGCTGATGGTACTGGTACTCGAAGGTGGCATGGTACATCAGCGGATGCTCACCCTAGCTGAACCAGTGACGCAAGCTGTGTTGAGCGAAACCGCAACCCAGCTAAATGTGATTTGCAAAGATTTGAGCGCCAACCAAATTCGCATGAAAAGTCGCCACATGACGGAATTAGAGCGCGAGGTCGCTGAATTAGCATCAGATTTAATTGATAGAAACGCCACAACCCCATCACGCTTGGTCTACCGAGATGGATTGAGCGAAGTCATCAAGGATTTTCCTGATACCAAAGGCGCAGAGCAAGCATTACGCATCTACGAAGAACGTGCCTTGCTAGATATGTTATTGACTGAAATTCTGCAACCATTGATAGAAGCAAACGATAACGATGTACAGGTGGTGATTGCAGGCAACGGGCGCGAGGAGATGAGCCAGTTGAGTTTGGTGCTGACGCGCTACGGTGTTCCGGGGCAGATACGCGGAACGCTGGGCGTAGTTGGACCCACAAATTTGAACTATGGACGCGCAATTAGCACTGTACGAAAAGTCTCCGGCATGATGACTGATATGATGGTCGAATTGTATGATGATGACGATAAAAGCATAGACTCATGAACTGCTGAGTTTCAAGGCGTTAATATTAACACAATTCTATGATTCATTCGCTACACTCTGACGGTGAATCTGTATAGAATAAGGCTTCTTACGCCACAAGCGAAGTAGGAGGCAGGCAACCTATGGAAGATACAATCAATAAAGAGAATAATCAGGATAGTACCCCACAGACGGACTCCCCGAATGGCAATGCCCAGCAAGCAGACGAGACAGAAGCGAAACGTGTAGAGGCTTCGATTGTCGATGATGCCGAAGAAACTGTGGCAGAACCAAACGCTGAGGTAGAAGAATCAGAATTGGATGTCGCATTGATACGTGAAATGCTGGACAAATACCGTTCAGAATCACAGTCTAATTTGGAAGGCTGGCAACGTAGTCGCGCCGAGTTCAATAACTACCGTAAGCGCACGCAACAGCAATTGGCAGATAGCAAACAAAAAGGCGCACTCGATGCGTTGGCTAAGGTTTTGCCTGTGCTAGATGATTTTGAGCGTGCTTTCGATAATATTCCCGCAGACCTCGCCGATAATCCTTGGGTCAGTGGTACATCACTCATTTTGAAGAACCTACAAAAAGTGATGGACGACTACAATATTGAAACGCTTGACCCTGTTGGTGAGGAATTTAACCCGAATTATCACGAAGCGATTGGTATGGACGATAGTACCGATTATGAAAGTGGCATCGTCACAACCACGTTGCAAAAAGGATACAAGAGTGGTAATAACGTCTTGCGTCCTGCGCTGGTACGTGTTGCCAGTTAAATTTGTTCACTAGCGCCTAACACACATAGGAGATAACAAACATATGGGACGCATTATAGGTATCGATTTAGGGACAACGAACTCGGTTGTTGCAGTCATCGAAGGTGGTGAACCAACGGTCATCCCCTCCGCTGAGGGCAACAATACGATTCCATCTGTTGTCGCTATCAACCCCAAGAATGACGAACGCTTGGTCGGTAAAGTAGCCCGTAACCAAGCAGTCATGAATCCAGAGAATACGATTTTCTCCATTAAGCGATTCATGGGTCGTAAATTCACTGACGCAGAATCTGTAGATGCACGTTCACGTGTGCCTTACGTGGTTAAAGATGCACCGAATGGTGATGTGCGCGTGACGATGGGTGGACGCGATTACAGCCCGCCAGAAGTCAGCGCGATGATTTTGCAGAAGCTCAAAGCCGATGCAGAAGCCTATCTCGGTGAAGAGGTGACGCAAGCCGTCATCACTGTGCCAGCGTATTTCAACGATACGCAACGTAACGCGACCAAAGACGCGGGTAAAATCGCTGGTTTGGAAGTCTTGCGTATTATCAACGAACCAACGGCATCCAGCCTTGCCTATGGTTTGGATAACAAAAAAGATGGCATGATTGCGGTCTACGATTTGGGTGGTGGTACGTTCGATATTTCCGTGCTGGAAATTGCCGAAGGTGTCTTTGAGGTTAAAGCGACCAACGGTGATACCTACCTCGGTGGTGATAACTTTGATGAACGTATCATTGACTGGCTTGCAGAAGAGTTCAAGAAAGACACAGGCATTGACCTCACACAAGACCGTCAGGCATTGCAACGTTTGAAAGAAGCGGCAGAGAAGGCAAAAATTGAGCTTTCCAGCACACAAAGCACAGACATCAACCTACCCTTCATTACGGCAGATTCGAGTGGTCCAAAGCATCTCAACGTGAGCTTGAGCCGTGCGAAAATGGAAAGCCTTGTGGATGACCTCGTTCAGAAGTCGATTGAGCCAGTCCGCGAAGCCCTCAAAGATGCTAAACTGAAAGCAAGCGAAATTGATGCGGTCTTACTCGTCGGTGGTATGACCCGTATGCCAGCGATTCAAGAAGCTGTACAGAAATTCTTCGGCAAAGAGCCTACCAAAGGCGTAAATCCTGACGAGGTAGTCGCGCTTGGTGCAGCAATCCAAGCAGGTGTTCTCGGTGGTGATGTTAAAGACATTCTGCTTCTCGATGTTACACCGCTTACGCTGAGTGTCGAAACGCTGGGTGGCGTGGCAACACCGATGATTGACCGTAATACGACGATTCCAATCAGTAAATCGCAGGTCTACAGCACAGCAGCTGATAACCAAACATCCGTAGAAATCCGTGTTGTACAGGGTGAGCGTCCGATGGCGGCTGATAACAAGTTGCTGGGTAATTTTATCTTGGATGGTATCCCTCCTGCACCGCGTGGTGTGCCACAGGTCGAAGTGACGTTTGATATTGATGCTAATGGTATCTTGAACGTGAGCGCGAAAGATAAAGCATCCGGCAAAGAACAGACGATTACTATCACGGCTGGTAGTGGTCTATCGGATGATGAAATCGACCGCATGGTAGACGAAGCAGAACAATTTGCAGAAGAAGATGCGAAGCAAAAAGAGCGCGTCGAAGTATTGAACCAAGCAGAAAGTGCTGTGCTTTCCGCAGAGAAATTCATCAAAGAATACGGTGAACAGTTACCTGATGATGCCGTTGGTCAGACAGAATCATTGATTAACGAACTCAAGAGCGCCCGCGAAGGTGAAGATATTGAAGCCATTAAATCAGCGACAGAAGCATTGACCAATCACCTGCAACAATTGGGTGGTCAGATGTATCAGAATGCTGAAGGCGCGACACCACCTCCAGGCGCAAACCCAGATAGCAATCCAGTAGATGACGACGAAGATGTTGTAGACGCGGAATTTACGGAAACCTAAACCGCAGGCATTTTCTTTTGGACGGGTAATCTGACATAGATTGCCCGTTTTGCGCTTATCACTCACTTTCAAAACAGACATGAGCAGGCTTGGAACTTATGGCAAGAGATTACTACGACGTATTGGGCATTCAGCGCAATGCCAGCAAAGACGACATCAAAAAGGCGTTCCGCAAACTGGCACGTCAGTATCATCCTGACGTAAGCCAAGAAGCGAATGCCGAAGAGAAATTCAAGGAAATCAACGAAGCCTACGAGGTGCTTTCTGATGACCAGAAACGCCAACGCTATGACCGTTTCGGACATGCGGGTGTACAGGGCAACGCAGGTGGCTACGGTGCGGCAGGTGCATCGGGTTTTGAAGACATTTTCGAGGACTTTTTCAGCAGTTTTGTGGGACGACAGAATGGACGCCGAAGAGGTCCGCGCCCAGGTGGCGATATTCGCGTTGATGTGACGATTGCCTTTGAAGAAGCCGCTTTTGGCGTCGATAAAGAAATCGAGTATTTCCGCTTGGAAATATGTGAGGTGTGTGACGGTAGCGGTGCGCGAGAAGGCTCATCTGCGACGACCTGTCCTGAATGTAACGGGTCAGGTGAAGTGCGCCAAGTGCGACAGACATTTGTTGGCTCGGTAGTGCGTGTGACGACTTGCCCACGTTGTGGTGGCAAAGGCACTGTCGTTGATGACCCGTGTACCAATTGTGATGGTAGCGGACGCAAACGCAAGCAGGCAAAGGTCAGTGTGCCGATTCCGGGTGGTGTGAGCGATGGCTTACGCATGAAAATCCCGAACGAAGGCGATGTTGGCGAAAACGGTGCGCCTACGGGCGATTTGTACGTGGTGATTCACGTTAGCGAGCATGAATATTTCAAACGGCGTGAGAGCGACATCATTCTCGATTTGCCAATTAACGTGGCACAAGCGGCACTCGGCGACAAAATCATGGTGCCGACACTCGAAGGTGATGTCGAGATGACGATACCAGCCGGCACCCAGACGGGCAAGGTTTTCCGTTTGCGAGGAAAAGGTGTTCCGCGTTTGCGCAGTGACGGCAGTAGCAACGCACGCGGCGACCAATTGGTGTATATCACGGTAGAAGTGCCAACAAAACTCACAGATGAGCAACGCGAACTCTTTGAGCAATTGGCATCTACGATGGATAGTGGCATCACCCCACAGGCAAACGGACGCGGGTTCTTTGACCGTGTGATGAACTTTTTCGGTGAGTAGACATTCTCGCTGACCGTGCAACTGAGATAAAATCATGAAGCGGCTCTGCACGAGTCGCTTTTTTGCTACATGACGATATTGGACACGAAAAATAGGACGATAAACCATGCCGAATTGGGTAGAAGTTTCATTACAAGTAGATGGTGAAGCGGCAGAAGCCATCGCGCAAGAATTACAGAAATGGTGTCATCAAGGCGTGTCGATTGAGCAAGTTGGCGTACAAGAAGGCAATTATGATGATGGTGATGTGCCACCTGCGGAGACGTTGATTGTACGCGGGTACATTGAACAAAACGCCGAAACCGAAGAAAAGCGCTATCAGATAGAGCGTTCGCTGGGTTATATGAATATGATGCTCCCGATGCCGAAAGCACAATGGCGCGTGGTCGCGGATGAAGATTGGGCAGACACATGGAAGAAGCACTATAAACCAGTCCGGCTAGGAAAACGCATTTTAGTCCGTCCACTATGGATTGATGATGTAGAACTAGGCGATGATGATATAGAAATTGCGCTTGACCCTGGCATGGCATTCGGGACAGGCACACATCCGACAACGCAACTCTGTTTGGAAGCTCTCGAACGCATGGTAACGCCGAAACTCGATGTACTGGATTTAGGCTGTGGCAGTGGTATCTTGAGCATTGCGGCGGCGAAACTCGGTGCGGGTAAAATTGTCGCTGTAGATATTGAAGAGAAAGCCATCGAAGCCACGAACGAAAATGCAGAACAAAACGGTGTTGCAGAGCAAATTAGCGCCTATCAAGGCGGTTTAGAAACTGTCATCACCTCTGCACGGCGCTTTGATTTAGTAGTCGTCAATATTTTAGCAAAAATCATCATGGCGATGACCGAACAAAATCTAGGTGATACAGTGCGTCCGGGTGGGCGAGCAATTTTCAGTGGTATTATAGACACCCAAATTGATGACGTGGAAGCGGCTTTGCGCAAGACTGGGCTTGAGCCTGTAGCACGGTATCAACAAGGGGATTGGATTTTAGTCGAAGCAGAGAGACCAGCAATGTGAGTACACAAAAAATAGCGCATTTCACATTTCATGGACGCATACAATTTTTTCTATCACGGCATCAGCAAGACCAACCAATTGAGCAGACCTTCGATTGGCGTGGAACAATCAAAGATATGGTCGAAGCCATTGCCCCGCCCCATCCTGAAATCGACTTGATTGTGGTCAATGGGCAGTCTGTTGATTGGGATTACATTATGCAAGATGGGGATGAGGTGCATGTCTACAGTGATTTTGATGCGGTTGATGTGCCTAACAAAATTCGCCTGACGCCTGCTTATCCGGGAAAACCGAAATTCATCTTGGATACACATCTGGGACGGTTAGCGAGCTATCTACGCATGATGGGCTTTGATACGCTGTACCGTAATGATTACCCTGATGATGTACTAGCAGAAGTATCCGCAAACGAAGAACGCATCGTGCTAACACGGGATGTAGGTGTGCTAAAGCGTGGCATCGTTGTGTACGGCTATTTCGTACGCAACACCGACCCACGTAAGCGCCTACTAGAAATCAACGAGCGTTATAATTTGGTGAAATACGCTGAACCGTTTGGCAGGTGTATGTCGTGCAATGGCAATCTGCGCGAAGTAGCTAAAGCAACCATCATAGATGATGTGCCAGAGAGTGTCGCAGAAACCTACGATACGTTCCATCAGTGCTTATCTTGCGAGAAAATCTACTGGAAAGGTAGTCACTATACGAAAATGGAACGCATCATAGACGAGGTGATGAGTAGTTAAGCGTCTTGTAAAAGGCTCTCTTTCAGCAAAATATTAACACAGGCTTGTATCGCTTGGATTTGCTCATCTAGTGATACCGCTTCAATGGACGGTACATGGATGAAGCCACACGGTACATCAGCACGATTAGTCGTCTCTAGGTGATGGCGGGCGCGGTAGAAAACGTGATTACAGAGATACGCGCCTGCGTGATTACTATACGAAACGGGTATATCAACTTCCGCAACGGCAGTGTGAAAGCTATCCAGAGGCAAAGTTGACCAGTAGCCAACGGGGGCATTTTCAGCAATTTTTTCGCCTTTGACTGCATTGCCAGCGTTATCAGGGATGCGGGCGTCGTTGATGTTTACGGCGATACGTTCGAGCGCAATCGTCTCGCGTTTGGCGGCGACACCGAGTAATAAAATGGCGCTTGGCTGATGCGTGTCTATAAGGTGGATGAGCTTCTCGCCAGCCGTCGCGTAATCAACAGGCAACGTCTGCGTGATAATCGCTGGATTGTTTTGTTTGCCAATGTGTTCCACAATGCGCTGAGAAGGGTTATCACTGACTGTGCCAAAGGGTTCAAAGCCTGTAATCAAAATTTTCATCTAATGGTTCTCCTATGTTTTAGCCAAGACTACCACAAAACAAGTGCTGACTCGTGCAGAATTTCACAGTATAATACTTATATTCAGTAAATTATGAAACTTGTGAATTGAGCAACAGGAGCATCATGGCACACCTAACAGGACAAGAGCGGTCAGCTTACGTGCAAGATATGTTCGGGCGTATTGCCGAGCGGTATAATTTCATGAACCGCATCATGACTTTTGGTCAGGATATGCGTTGGCGTAAATTCGTTGTCAAGCAGGCAGCATTGCCTCAAAATGGGGCATTGTTGGATTTGGCAACGGGAACAGGCGATATTGCATTCGAGGCGGCACAACAGCATCCTAACGCGCATGTGGTCGGCGCAGATTTTGCCTTGCCGATGATGCACGTTGGTCAGCAAGAACCACGCGGCAATACAATTGAATGGTCAGGCGCAGATGCGCTCAACTTACCCTTTAATGACGAAACCTTTGACGCCGTTGTATCGGGCTATCTGGTACGTAATGTGATTGATATTCCACGCACACTCGAAGAACAGATGCGCGTTCTCAAACCGGGCGGACGCATTGTGATTCTCGATACCTCACCTCCACAGGACAACCTGTTAAAGCCGTTCATTAAGATTCATCTGGATTATGTGATTCCGGTGATGGGTCGGATGATTGGTGGCGAAGCGGCGGCTGATGCCTATACGTATTTGCCAGAATCGACACAGTCATTCAAAACACCGGACGAACTCGCGGATATTTTGCGTGAAGCAGGGTACGTAAACGTTGATTATAAGCTATTCATGTTCGGCACGATGGCGATTCATTGGGCAGAGAAACCACGTTAAATATCGTCACCCAACGAGAAAAACAAAAAGTCTACCAGCATATGAGGTAGACTTTTTATTTTGTACCGCAAAAATGCTTAGTTACTACCACTCGCGTCTTTGAAGCGATAGGTAATGCGACCACGATCTGGATCATAGGGCGTCATTTCAACTTTTACACGGTCGCCGAGCAGGATGCGGATGTAGAACTTGCGCATTTTGCCGGATAGATACGCGAGTACCTGATGACCGTTTTCCAACTCCACCATAAATTGCGTATTCGGCAGTGCTTCGACTACCGTACCTTCAACTTCGAGCTTTTCGTCTTTTGCCATGGGTCTCCTTAGACAAATATTGAACTTACTTTATAGTATATATGTGAACGATAAGCAAACAAACCGCTACAAGAATCTCTCGTAGCGGGGTCGTGACAATGATAAACGTGAAAGCCGGGAAGTTCTCTTAGATACGCCCGCGAGCTTTTGCCTTACGGCGACGGCGACGTGCGCGGCGAATCGCTTTTTTCTTCTCGATGCGACGCAGTTCGCTCTTTGAAATATGCCAACGTTTACGGCGTACCGTACTCAGAATGCCTGCATTTGTCACTTTCTTACGAAAACGACGCAACAAACCTTCTTGAGATTCTCCTGGTTTCAGCTTGACAGATGCCACAGGAAATCACCTTACCTTTGTGATTCAATTCGTTTACTTATGATTGGTTTTTGATTGTAACAGATGCCTATAGGGCTGAGAAGCCTTAGTATCGCTACAAGCAAGGTCATAGATTTTACCATGACCTTGCAAGAATTTCTATGAAAGCCTATGTAACTTAGTCGCCTGCTTCTGCGACAACTTCAGCTTCTACATCTGCGTCTTCTTCGTCAGATGCTGATTCCATCAAATTCGCACTACGGTCTTCTTCCCATTGTGCGTGTTCTGCTTTGGTCACTTCTTTTAGGCTCAGACCGAGACGTTGTTTATTCGCTTCAATGCTGATGATGCGCGTCAGGATGCGTTCGCCTTCGTAGCAGATATTACGTGGGTCATGCACTTCGTCGTCGGACATCTGGCTGATGTGCAACAATGCCTCGATACCTGGTTCCATGCTGATAAACGCGCCGAATGGCTCAATGCGCGACACCGTGCCTTCGACCAATTGCCCAATGTGATAGACTTCTTCGACGGTATCCCAAGGATTTTTCTGGAGACGTTTGAGACTCAAGCCGATGCGTTTGCCACTTTCGTCCAAGTTGAGAATATAAACTTCCACTTTTTGCCCAACGGTGACAACCTCTTCTGGATGGCTAACACGATGCCATGCCAATTCAGAGATGTGTACCAGACCATCTGCCCCACCAAGGTCAACAAATGCGCCGAAATCACACAAACCACTGACGACACCCTTACGGACGTTGCCTTCTTCGAGCTTATCGAGCAATTCTTCTTTACGAGCTTGGCGATTTTCACGTTCTGCGAGGCGTTGGCTGAATACGAGGCGACGACGTTTGCGATTCACTTCAATGACTTTAACACTAATTTCGGTATCAACGAGGTCAGTGAGGTGCTTAATGCGATCTTCGTCGTTGAGTCCGCGTGGCATATCGACAACATGGCTGGCTGGAATAAAGCCGCGCAAGTTGCCGTAAGGCATAATCAAGCCACCTTTGTTTGCTGCCGAGATGACACCTGTATAAACATCATCTTCTTCCTTGATAGCTTCCGCACGCTTCCAATCTTCATTTTGTTTAGCTTGTGCGGCGGAGAGTACCAGATTGCCATCACCATCGACGAGACGTACAACGGTAACGTCAAGTTCTGACCCCACTTCAAAATCATCCGTGGTCATTCCCATACGGTCAATATCTGTACGAGAAACGATGCCATCGTGTTTCCAGCCCACATCGACAATGAGACCGTATTGGTCTACATGGAGGATGGTTCCTGTAATCATATCGCCACGCTCGATATAGCTATCAGCTAATGATTCTTCGAGCATTGCGGCGAAATCCATCTCTTCGATGGCAGTGTCGAGTGTTGTTTGTGTAGACATGAATAAAAACTCCCTGTACGTTCAGTGTGTGTTCTGGGAGAAGGCGCATAGCAATAAGGGGTCATGAGTCGTGTACATGTACCCGATTCTGTGAACGCTCAATTGGTATGCTGCATTGTTCTTGATTCGCGCCCTTGACCACGAATGATGAAGGTTCTGAACTCCCCCAAAAACGGGCAGATTATACTGAGTAGTGATAAGTTTGTCAACAAATTGCAACATTTGTAAACGCGCAAAAATACTTCAATTTTGGGGGTAAATGGAGGAATCGGTATTAAAAAGATAGGTATCATAAAAACCCACATCAAAAATGAGCGGTGGGTTATGGATTATCTATAGTGAGGATGTTTATTCTTCGCTGGTATCGTCTGCTTGTTCACCTTCTGTTTCGATAGGTTCTTCTGTCACAGCATCTTCTGAAGGTGTATCTACATCAGAAGCAGACGGTGCATCTTCGGTATCGGTAGCAGAGATGACAAGTTCCTCATCTTCTGTACCCCAGCGTTGTGTGAAGCCTACCCGACGCCGTTCAGGTTCGAGATGACTGATGCGCAAGGTCAAACGATCTCCTTTTTGTACATAAGAGTACGGCTCTTTGAGCGCACCATCACCCATTTCAGAGAGGTGCAACAAGCCTTCCAAACCATCATCTAAAGCAACGAATGCCCCAAAATCAACGACATTGGTCACGACGCCTTCTGTAAGTTGCCCTTCGTGATAACGCTGTTGTGCATTTTCCCACGGGTCAGATAATAGGCGTTTGAGACTGAGCGCAATACGATTTGTCTTTTTATCCAGATTGAGGATATAGACTTTAATCTCATCACCAACGCCTAAAATGTCACGCGGATGATCGACACGATGCCATGCGAGTTCGCTGACATGGATTAACCCGTCTGCCCCACCAATATTGACGAACGCTCCAAAGTCACGCAGACCTGTAACCGTGCCGTCTACGACATCACCTTCTGCGAGTTCATCCAGTAAGCGTGATTTTTGCTTCAAGCGCCATTCGCGTTGTGCCTCTCGCTCACTAAAAATGAGGCGACGGCGGTCTTGGTCAACTTCAATAACTTTCACCGTCAGCGCGTTCCCTGTGAGAGCAGCCATCGCATCCCGTCTGTCCATGGTGAGGTCAGTCGAGGTGAGGTGTGAACCAGGGATAAAGCCTTCCAAACGATTCCAGCGAACGAGCAAACCGCCCTTATTAAAGCCAGCGACATTGACTTCTGTCGTATCTTCTTCTTTCATCAATTTACGGGCATTTTCCCAATCGTAGCGTTGCATACCCATATTGATGCTGACAACAAGATTGCCCTGACTATCACTTGGGTTCATGACATAGACAGGTACTTCTTTGCCAACTTCAAGCGAGTTGTATAACTCGTCATCCATACGCTCAATATCTGTCAGGGGTACAAGACCGTCTTGCTTTGCCCCCAAATCGACGATGATTTCTCTATCTTCGACTTGTAAAATCGTGGCATTACGGATTTCGCCACGACGAGGCGGAGTGTAAGCGTATCCGAAGGATGCTTCGAGCATCGATTCAAAATCGTCATCTGGCGTGGATGGTTGTTCAAATTCGGTACTCATGGGTGGTGGTGTTCGGATATAGGGGTCGCAAACACCTTGCTCCTTTCGCCATGTTGCATTGGTGGGTAATGTTTACCCTGTGTGTAAGTATGAGACGTCTTTCTAACTAGTTTAGGCAACAGATAAACGCGATACCATATCTGTGAGCCACGCGATTTCGGCACGAACCATGGACACTGCGTAGTCAATAATCCATTGCTGACGCAAGTCATTGACCGTTCGGCGTTCCGCTTGTAGCGCGTCTAATTTCGCTTGCATGCGCTGACGACGTTGTGTTAGTAGCGGTGTGACCTGTGGCTCTGCATTTTCTGAAGCAAAGTAGAGCTTGAGCAAAAACTCGCGCCGTACTTTATCGTCAGCTGGTGGTTTTTTAAGCCACTTTTGCAAACTCGCTTGTCCTTGTGCAGTGATGTAATACACCTTTTTAGCTGGACGATTTTGTTGCTCAACTTCGTCCATACGCACGGCGCCTTCAGATAACAGCTTATGCAACGTCGGGTAAAGCGTGCCATAGCTGGCATTCGTCACAACGCTCAGTACCTCTTTGACATGCTTACGAATATCGTAGCCTGTCATCGGGTTTTGCGCCAACAACCCGAGAATCAAATATCTATGGGACATGATGAATCACTCGTTTTTGATGATGCGTGTATGAACGAGTATATCGAGTCGGTATACGTCACCCAAGATATAAGGTCGTCAGTATTTGTTAACGGCTTGCCAATCGTACAACTGTCTTCATTTTCATCTCATTTAAAATTATAGCAGATAGTCTAAATTTACGCTTGCGAGTTGAGGTGGAATTTTGTAGGTATACAAACACCTCTGCCATTTAGACAGAGGTTGACAGTTGTTGATAGCGCAAAATCAGTTAATTTCGGGGTCAAGAACGGGGTCGAACTCGCCTATATTATAACCGCCTCTATCAATTTCCCAAGGATAAACGACATAAGCATCCGTTGCTTCGCCGTAGTAATCAGGCTTTGTTTTGCTGAACAAATCACGATAAGGGTTGAAATGTAGCACGCAACTATAAACTTGTGCGCCGGCTTTGTGTACCCGTTCACGGACAGCCATACTGGTGCGCCCACTGCCCCACACATCATCTATAACAAGCGTCCGACGCCCTTGTAGCAAATCGTCGTTGGGAAATTGTAAGAACTTAGGCCATGCCATCATGCTACCCTTCTCAGTAGATGGAAAATCGACAGCCGCCGTCAGTAAATGTTGAATATCGAGGGCTTCTGCGAGTAAGCCACCTGGAATCACCCCCCCGCGTGTAATCATCACCATCGCCTGAAAAGGACCTACGGCTTCTAGTTGGGGCAAGAGGGTATCAATAAGGCGGTCAACATCGTCCCATGTAAGACGTTTATATTTTTGAGGCATCGACATGGCGCTTTTTATCCGTTCGTCACTAAATTTGTGTGCATGAAGTGCTATGTATTGTGGCGTGATTTGCGCAAATGTCAATCGGTGAGAATATCGTCACAGATAATGGCAATCGGTTGGTCACGATAGCGCGTTAGCACAACCGTTGCAGATTGCGTACCTTTGAGCTTCAGTTTGCGTATGAGTTCTTCCGGTGTAATAGGTGAGCCACGCTTTTTAACTGTTAAAGTGCCGACATCCATTTGGCGTAAGCGAGCGCGTAATTTTTTCAGGTTGAAGGGCAACCACTCGCGTATTTTCCAAGCGCGTAACCACACGGATTCAGGACATTCTGATGTACAGAAATAGGCAATTTGCTCGTCTAGCATGTATCCGTTGTGGGCGTGTGCCACATCTTCGACCAACCTAGCACGTAAAATAGCAGGGTCAGGTTCGCAAAGCCAGCCGAGGGGTTCTGCAAGCGACACCGTTGGATGAATGACCATGCCCTCTTCACGTTGCGGATACCAATGATGCACCCCTGTTTCGTTGATATACGTCGCATAAGCATATGATTCAGTTGTGGGGGTGCGCAAAACAGCTTCTTTCAGGTCGCCATTTACGCTGATAAATTCGACTGTGCCGTTGTAATCTGTTAACTGCGCGAGGTCAACACCTGGCGATAATTTGACGATAATTTGCTCTGCTGACCATGTTTTTATCAGTGAGAGAGGTGGCAAATAGCTTTCTACATCATAGATACGTTTGCCGTTTTTATCTCGGCGAGCGGGGTCGTAGAAAATAATGTCATAGTCTGCTGGGATGCCTTGCGTCACATCTTGGATGCTGAATGTAATGTCTATGCCAAGTACCTCAGCATTATGTTGGGCAATCGCTATGCGCGTTGCATCCATATCAATACCATGTACGGTCATGCCTGCCCGTGCAAACGCGATACTATCTGTGCCAATGCCACAACAAACGTCCAGCACACGCAGAGTATCGGTTTTGCTATTTGCAAGCTCTGTTGCGCGGTACTGCCGAATGAGCGGGTCACTCGCTTGTTGTAATCCATCGTCTGTGAAAAGTAGCTGGTGTGCATCATTGCCGAATTTCTCGATAGCTTTTGCACGCCATTCTGCCATAGAAACAGCCACGCTGACCTGCTCTAAGGTATAGGAATCACGCAGGCGTGTGACAAGTGACAGGCGATTTTGTGCGGAAAGGTCGGCTTGCGCGAGTTCCGCCAATAAGGAGCGCCCTTGTGCAGAGGTCAAAAAGTCGAGGTCAATTTGGGTAATGGACATAAGAAATAGAAAACGGTGTATGTTGAAAATACACCGTCGATAAATGCGAATCTGTTGATTTAGCTATCGAGATGCTTGCGGTAGGAATCTTCTGCTTGCTCGATATAAACATAAGATTTTTCGAGCATAGCTTCCATCTCATTGATATAGTCCTGCACTTGCACAGGGTCGAGGATACCTTCCTCGATATCGAGGCGCATCAGTGAGAGATACCCATGTGCCACACTGACAACCTTTTTCACATCATGGGCGACAATCGACAACAATTCTGCACGGGGCAAATTGTTGAGATAGGCGAGATATTCTTCAGGTGTCATATCAGATACAGGCTTTTGCATAGGTTCATTCCTCGTAAATTATCTTTGCTACACGATAGCTCATTAAAGATGCCATCATTCTTGAATATTGTACACCCAGTACAGTATATAAGGCTAGTTATTCATCAGGCGCTTCTGCGGTATCAGGATCAATATCTAGCAGTATGACCTCATCTGCGCGGATACTATCGAGGGTTGGGTTGAGCAATACGGGATGCTCCCAATTTTGTGCAACAGCTTTCGTGAATTTGCCTACTTTGTTCACATCTTTGACGATGCCCTCAACAACGGCTGGTTGCATGAAGCCCACTGCTTTCGGCAAGCTACTGAACCCCAGCATGAAAATCATATTATCACGTTTGATAGCGACAGCTTGCCATGTGATGGTATCGTCTGGGTCAAGTTTCCAGACAGGCTTGTTTGGCAATTGGACAACGAGCAGATGTACGAAACGCCCACGAAAGGTCGCTAAATCGAGCAAATCAGCATCACGGGTGGCAACATCTTGTACCCGTTCGTGTGTGTCGGCTGTAGTATGCGGTTTTTCGCCACGAATGAGAACACCTGTATTACCAACGGCTGGCTCTACCAAGATACGTGTATAACCTGCGGATTCTAGCTGTACAACATATTTTTCATCGACTTTATTAGAGGGATTCACAATCGTAAAACGCCCACCTGGACGCATAACATCTAAAATACTGGCGAGTAACGTTGGCTTTAAGAAAATGTCATAACCGACAACAGCATCAACTGTATTACTCTCAAATGACCAGTGTTCAGCAAGTAGCGAGACTGTTTGTGCATCAATATCAGGACGTAAAGCAAGCAGAGTTTCACTGGCTACCCCACCTATATCGAGCAGGCGTAAATCTGCCGCAGAAGGAGGCAAGTGTTTCGCCATCGCTTCTATAAAGTCATTTTTATTCGGCATCGGTGACTGTATTCCGTTTCTGTCTACGGGCAATTAAGTTACTGAGTGTTCCCCATGCACCAACAATCGCTTTCGTTAACCAAGATTCACGCGCCCGTATACGTTCATCTTCCATTTGGCGGAAGGGTTCGGTATCGGTCAATTTACCATAGATATAGAGGGCAATCACACGCCCACTTGCTACAAATGGCGCGGCGAGAATGATACCCAGCGCACCCCCAAATGCCCCACCCCCCAGCACGGCAACAATCACCACAAACGGGTGTAAGTCCAGACTATCGCCCATGATACGTGGTACAAGAAAAACAGATTCCACGTTTTGGAGCATCGTCCACACAAAGATGACAACAAGCATGAATGGTACGCCGGACAGTACCGGAATGGTAGTTGAAGTAGAGATGAGCGCGAGTAAGGCAGCCGGAATAAGTGCAATAAGGGGTCCTAAGTTCGGGATGAACTCAAGAACACCTGCCAGCAAGCCCAAAATAGCGGCGTTAGGTAGCCCAAGTAGTGTGGCGGCAAAATAAACAGCGATGCCCATCACCAACGAGAGAATGAGTTGCCCACGCAAATAAGCATTCCAGACATGACCGAGTTCTTCAAACATGCGTTGCGCATCGCTCTGATATTCGTCGGGAACAACATTAATCATCGCGCTGATAAACGCATCACCGTCTTTAAGTAAATAGAATGTCATCATGATGAGGAAAATCATATTGATGATGGTATTGAACGCACCACCCACAAAGCTAAACGCTGGACCTGATAAGCCTCGTACACTGCCAATGAACGTCTCTGTAGCGGCAGTCACATCAATTTGGTCAAGGTTGAGCAAGGCACTAATATCACGCGAGCCTGTAATCTCTTCGATGCGGTCTAGGAGATTAAATTCTTCGCCCTCAAATATAAAAGGTTCACCGTTAACAATTATCGGCTGGTCTAAAACCGTTTCGATTTCATCTTCAAATTCTTGAATGAGGGCGGGAATCTGACGCCCAAACGCGCCGACTTCTGCGAGTAAGTCCGGCACGATGAGCAAGAAAAGAATGGTCACTGCAAAAATAGCAAAGATAAACGTGATCACTGCTGCTAACCCACGCCTTGCGCCTCTATTCTGGCGGGCAATGAACACACGGCGCGTCAATAAGGTAACAATCGGATTGAGTACGAAGGCAATCAGCGCACTGATAATGACGAGTGGCAAAACAGCACGCAAAAACCACAGCGCCAAAACAACGAAAATAAAGACAATAATCGTGATAGTGCGCTTCGTGCTGATATTCCATGCTGGCGATGTGTCGTGGTTCAACGGTATCTTGTCCTCGATTGCGTTTATCACTGAAATACACGATATATTAAAGCCTATGCTTGTAGCATCATCTACGCAAGCAGAATGCAAAACGCCGCACATATATATGTACGGCGTTAGTTATTACAACATCAGAGGTGTGGATTAGTTACGGCGTCGGTTACGTCCGCCACCGCCATTACCACCACCTTTTTTAATGCCAGAGTCGTTCGCTTGGGCTTCTTCAAGTGTCCAGCCTTCGAGAACAGCTTGACGGCTGAGGCGCACCCGTCCTTGACGGTCTACATCTGTGACCATCACCATGATTTCGTCACCTTCGTTAAATTCTGCTTCAACGGATTGCACACGATAATCTGCGAGTTGAGAGACGTGTACCAGCCCGTCTTTGCCTGGCAAGATTTCTACGAATACGCCGTAGCTTTCGAGGCGCACGATTTTACCTGTGTAGATACGTCCGACTTCGGCTTCTTCGGTCATACCACGGATTTTGTCGCGTGCCATATACACAGATGGACCATCATCGCCTGCGATGAAGACTGTACCATCTTCTTCAATTTCAACCGTGACGTTATGTGCTTCTTGGATGCCACGTACATTTTTACCACCTGGACCAATGACTGCACCGATTTTCTCAGGGTCAATTTTGATGGTAATCATGCGTGGCGCAGAATCACGTAGGTCAGCGCGAGGTGTAGAGATAGCACTTTCCATGACTTCAAGGATTTGCATGCGTGCATCTTTTGCTTGCATCAACGCCCGCGTCATCACTTCATCTGGCAAGCCAGCGATTTTGATATCCATTTGTAGTGCCGTGATACCTTCAGATGTGCCTGCCACTTTGAAATCCATATCACCGATATGGTCTTCTAAGCCTTGAATATCTGTTAGTACAGCGACATCGTCACCTTCTTTGATAAGCCCCATTGCGATACCAGCCACCGGACGTTTAATCGGCACACCGGCATCCATTAGTGAAAGCGTACTACCACAAACACTCGCCATCGAGGTCGAGCCGTTGGAACTCATAACTTCGCTCACGAGGCGGATGGTGTATGGAAAGTCTTTATCGTCTGGAATCATCGGCAACAGTGCTTGTTCAGCGAGCGTACCATGACCAATTTCACGGCGTTTTGTTCCACGCAAGAACCATGTTTCGCCTGTACTGTAGGGTGGGAAGTTATAGTGGTGCAAGTAACGTTTTTTGTCTTCATTTCCCAGACCATCCAGCATTTGAGAATCGCGTGGTGTACCCAATGTAGCAATCGTCAGCACTTGTGTTAAACCACGTTGGAACAAGCCAGAGCCATGTACAAGAGGAATGAGGTCTACATCAGCCGACAACTCACGAATGGTTGTCGTATCGCGCCCATCAGGACGAATACCATCTACAGCGATGAACTGACGTATGATGCCCTTATTGACCTTACTAATAGCGTCTTTGATGTCGCCCTTGCTGTAAGGTTCTTCGCCATTTTCTTCACGTTGAGCATTGATAGCTTCGTATTCTTCCAACACGGTGTCTACGAGTACATCCATTCGTGCAGCACGGTCGTCTCTTGCAGTGGTTTCTTGAACGATGGTTTTGATTTCGTCGTAGGTGCGGGTTTTAATCGCTTCTTTGAGGTCTTCTGGGAGAAGGACGAGCGATACTTCACGTTTTTCTTTACCAATTTCTTCTGCCATCTGTTTTTGCAGGGCAATAATTGGCTGGATGGTTTCGTGTGCAAGACGGAAGGCATGAAGCATGGTTTCTTCGTCTACTTCGTTCGCACCACACTCTACCATGTTAATTGCTTCGCCTGTACCAGAAACACGTAGGTCAAGGTCACTATTGTCCATGTCTGGAATACTAGGATTCACAACCAGTTCACCATCAATGAGACCTATACGCGCCCCTGCAACAGGACCACCCCATGGGATGTCAGAAATCATGATAGCGGTACTCGCGGCAATGATGCCGAGCATGTCTACTTGTGTTTCTCCGTCGTGTGCGAGTGAGGTCAGAATAATCTGCACTTCATTACGCATCCCATCGGGGAACAACGGGCGCAGAGTCCGGTCAATCACACGCGAGATAAGCACCGCACGATCAGTTGGACGACCCTCACGGCGCAAGAAACCACCTGGAATACGCCCGCCTGCGTAAAGTTTTTCTTCATAATCAACTGACAACGGAAAGAAATTCATACCTTCACGGGCAGAGGAATTCATAGTTGCCGTGCAGAAAAGCATCGTGTCGCCTGCGCGAATGGTGACTGCACCACCCGCTTGGAATGCCAAACGCCCTGTTTCGATAGTGATTTCTTGATCACCGAGCATGGCTGTGTAGGTATGCACGTTTTGTTGTGCTGTGTCTACCATATAGTTAACTCCTGAATTTTGTTTTACTACGTCAAAAAAATAGCCCGGTAGCAGGATTTGGTGGGAGAACCGAGTTGCTAACCGCAACTAAGCTCGCGCCCCAAAACCTACGTCACCGGGCATCCTGCCTAACATATTGTTAGAAGGATGTATGCCAAGCAACATCCTTCTTCAGTATAACACTGATTGCTATACTTTGCGCCTGTCGTATTTTCGTTAACGACGTAAGCCTAAGCGTTTAATCAAATCGCGGTAGGCTTTCGGGTCTTTATTACTCAAGTACTTGAGATGACGACGACGTTGACCAACGAGCTTGAGCAAGCCACGACGGGAATGCTCATCATGTTTGTGTGTACGCAAGTGTTCAGTCAGTTGTACGATGCGTCCTGTCAGTAGCGCGACTTGTACTTCTGGGGAACCGGTATCGCCTTCAAAGCGTCCGTATTCTTCGATAATTTGTTGTTTTTGTTCTGTTGGGAGTGGCATAAACCGTCCTTCTCTCCTAAATATGTGTGTCGCCAGTTGGGTTGGACAGTTAACCCAACGGTCTCTTACAATGCCGAGAGAGTATATCAGAGGCAAAGCACAAAATAAATGGGCAACAGTCATCTTGTATGCGCTTCTGATATGAATCAAATGAGCAAAATATTTTTACACGGGGCTTGTAAAACAAAAGGACGCCACACATAGACGTCCCCCAAAAAGCGGTTTGTATGCTAACTTTGTTCGTCTTCTTCATCCATATTATCGCCCGCGACCAATTTCACCGTATGATGCGTGCGGAAGAGGCTGTATTGGTCAGTGCGTCCCGGCAATGGATTGAGAATATTCTCTGTTTCCATGATTGAAATCCACAATTCAAGCGCCCAATCACTATCCGATGATTCTGTGATTTGTTCTTCAGTGATAGGTACGTTTTGCTCATAGAGCGTCAGCAAGAGTTTGATGAACTCATCACGCTGACCAAGAACCGCTTGTACAAAGGGCGATTTCATCTTCACAGAGATACCTTTAGTCTGATAGTTGCTCTGCGGATTTTCGTATTCGTCTACGCTGACTGCCCCATTTGCCTCAAGGTATTCGACAGCACGTTGGAAAGACATACCAGGGTCAAACATGCGCAAGCGTTTATGCAGGCTACCAAGCGGACACCATGCAAAATTACGGAAACTGGTAAATTGTTCCACGCTGACGATGATGCGAACAGTCATATCGGCGGCTGTCTCATCGACTTCTGCAAGGTCTTTGGTTGTCATGCCTTTCCAATCAAGCGATGTTTCGATTGGCGAGCCAGGCAACACATTGCTGGGGTCAACGACATCTTCGTATTCATCCGGCAGACGAATAACAGGCACAAGGTCATCTGGATTATGACGATGTGGCACGAGTTCGCGTTTCAGCACTTTTTCGCGCACAAGGGCATCAATCCAGTGAGAGCGCCATTGGTCATCTTCGTTCATACCAGGACGCATCAATTCACGTTCCATATCTAGCCCATTGAGCAAGAAACCATAATTGACGTATTCCCACCCGCGCACTTTGAGCGTGTTGGCAACACGTCGGCTAATGGTATCGGTAATCGCACGTGCCTTATCTACAATTGGATGCGAGGCGTTAGCTTCGATAGCCCCGTTGGAGTCAATGCGTTTCAGCAAGCCCATCGAGATAGCTTGTGATACAAGGTCTTCACCTCTATCCACACTCACGACTGCGCCAACATCTTCTAATTGAGCAATCAGGCGCTGGATAGTGACAGGTGTCTCATCATCAATATATTCGCGTAGACGGTCATATTGAATCGCTACACTAGACCACTGTGACGGAATAAAGGCTTCCGTTTCTGTATCTTGCAGGGGCGCATCAACAAGTGATTGATGCGTGGCAAGGTCAGTGAAGTCTTCTATGTATTCCACTGTGACGGCTGGGTGCTGTTCAAGTTGACGGCTGGTGCTACCTCGTACACCCCAAATAATGACGGATTTATTGCGCTGAACTACCGTGTTGATAACATCGTTGAAATCACGATCCCCACTAGCGAGGATAATCATATCCCCACCTTCAGGATGGCTGGTATCGGTGATGACATCGCGTGCAATTTTGATGTCTGCACTATTTTTACCTGGTAGTGTAAACACGGGGTCAATATTCGCCATCATCAAGCGTGAGGGGGCTTCCTCTGCAATTTCGCGTCCGGCGTTATCAACAAGTGGAGGAAGCGTGCCTCGTTGCCCCCAAGGAGCATAAGATGCAATCTTGACCACCTGCCCGTGCGCTTTTGCTTGCGAGAGAATGCGAGTAATCAGATGCTCTAAATTGACGACAAAGCCATGTTCACTGAGGCTGATAGCGATATTCTCGAAATCAATGTACACAGCGACATTTTTCGTCTGGATACCGAGTAGGGTTTCTAATGGTTGGAATATGATTTCGTCGGCAAATTCTGTACCTTTGAGTACATCTTGTGTCCCCCACATACGAATACGCGCACTGCGGGTCGTTTTGATACGCCGAATCAGCGGAAGTAAATCTTTGCTAGTGGTCGCAAGGATGAGTTCGTCTACAGGTTCAGGGTCATAAGAGAAGTAATGAATAATGAGAACATCTGCTAGACTTTCTCGATGAGGTACATCGAAAACATCATACCCTGATGCAGAGAAGATTGATTTTGCGTCAACCGCATTGGGTTGTTCTTGTTGCTTGTCCCAGTTGGCGACGGCGATTGCTTTGAGTTTATCCGAGCTGATGAGACCAGCCGCGAGTGCGGCACTACCTCGTAATCCGACTGCTAACTCATGCAAGTCAACAGACATCCCTCTATCTCGGAAACGGTCAAGTAAATCGTCTACGTCAACGATTAAATAAGCTGCCATATCTATTCCTAATAAGACCGACTATTCACGCGAATAGCACTATGTTGTCACTCATTGTAATGAGTGGGTCACTAATAAATTTTAAGATAACGACGTGGATGTATGACAATAGCGTAGTGTATCCCATATGCTGTTTAAAGTCTAACAGTTTCACATTTGACCTTCAACAGTTCATACTATACAAGAAATTACTCAATTATGTGGGAACAATGGATATAGCTCGTACCCTATCCCCTTTGGGAAACGTTTCCAATCGTTACCATATCTAACAAAATAAGTGTACTATATCCACGTTAAGTACACGTTAGAGCATTGTCAGCCTACTTTAAATGGTAAACAGGTGCTACATAAGTAGCACCTGAATCTATTGTGAAGCGTATCACATATTGTAGAAAAAACCCACTACATAAATGAGTGTGGTTTAGATTTTGAACGGCATTTCTACAATCCGTTCTTTAATTACTGCATGCAAAGATGCGATTTCGCTTTGGAGTGTAGCGATGATTTCTTCTTGTGGCACGATACGGCTGTCTTTGCTATCACGGCGTTTGAACTCGAAGCCACCTTTTTCTAGTGAACGACGGCTGACAGTCACGCGCAAAGGAATACCGATTAAATCCGCATCGTTAAACTTGACACCCGGACGTTCATCGCGGTCATCATAGAGAACTTCGACCCCAACTTCGCGCAAGGATTGGTAGAGGTCTTCCGCGAGTTTTTCGCTTTCATCACCTGTTAGCATTACTAGATGTACTTCATAAGGTGCAACACTGATAGGCAATTTGAGTCCATAATCATCACGGTATTCTTCTGCGATACATGCCAGCAGACGTCCGACACCGATACCATATGACCCCATAATGACGGATTGGCGTTTGCCATTTTCATCAAGGAAACTAGCGTCCATACTATCTGTATAGCGTGTGCCGAGTTTGAAGATATTGCCAACTTCGACACCGCGCACTTCTTTGAGCGTACCTGCCCCATCTGCGGTGGTCTGTCCTGCTTGTGCCGTTGCAATATCGGCTACGATGTCGGCTTCGTAATCGCGTCCATAATTGGTATTGATGAAGTGATAATCCACTTCGTTTGCACCAGCAACCAAATTGGGTGACTCTGGCACGATGTTATCAACTACGACAATTACATTTTTGCGCTTAATCCCTATAGGCGACGCAAATCCGGCAACAGCACCGGTAGCTTTAATTTCGTCTTCTGTGGCAGGACGCAGAGCTTTTGCTTTGGTCGTGTTACGCAATTTTGTCTCGTTGAGTTCCATGTCACCACGCACAACACCAAAGACCAATTTTTCTACCTCTTCCTGTCCTTCTAAGAATGTCCCTGTGAAGAAGACAGCTTTGGCTGTTTTGGCAACGGGTACACCAACATACTCAGCGACTGCTTGGATAGTTTTAGTTGCTGGTGTATGCACTTTTTCACGTTCGGCTACATCTTCAGCTTCGGCTGGTGGTTTCAGGAAAGTTGCAATCTCACGGTTGGCGGCATAGCCTGTATCTTCACTGATGAGGAGGGTATCTTCGCCTATTTCAGTGATGTACATATATTCATGTGCGAGTTTCCCACCCATCATGCCTGTATCTGACGCAACTGCAATCACATCAAGCGCACAACGGTTGAAAATATCGAAGTAGGCTTGATAATGTGCGCGATATTGCTTATCAAGTCCATCATCGTCACGGTCAAGCGAGTAACTATCTTTCATCGTAAATTCACGCACGCGGATAAGTCCACCACGCGCACGGGGTTCATCACGCCATTTCGTCTGTATCTGGTAGAGCAAAACAGGCAGTTGCTTATAAGATGCGATTTCTTGACGAACAAGGTCTGCAACAACTTCTTCATGCGTCATGGCAAGTACCATATCGCGTCCGCTACGGTCTTGGAAGCGTGTCATTTCTGAGCCGACTTCGTAATAACGATTCGTCTCTTTCCAAACGTCGGCTGGGTGGACTACTGGCATAGTAATTTCTTGTCCGCCGATATTATCCATCTCTTCGCGGATAATATTCTCGATTTTGCGCAAACTACGTTGAGCGAGTGGCAAATAACTAAAAACACCTGCCCCAAGTTGGCGCACATAGCCCGCACGTAAGAGATACTTATGGCTTTCGACATCGACATCAGCAGGGGCTTCGCGCAATGTCTGACTGAATAATTGACTGAGACGCATGAATATACTTTCTGTTAGCGTATTGACCTATAAAGGGTCATTATGTGCGCTAGAGAACAGTTATTCAAGGACGGTGTGGGTATAGCGTTGCGCTCGGGCAAGATTGACCTCAAATGGCTGAACAGCATCGAGAAAACAAGCGGTATCTGTATCCCAAGCTACATAGAAGTCGCGTATTTCTTCTACCCTTTCCCATGAAATCGGTGTCCAAAGGACAATAGACTTGCGTGTTTGCAGTCGATAGCGATGCAAGGCAGTATCTGAACAGAGTGTATGCAGAATGTAGTGTTCGACGTCATATTTGAGAGCGATTTCACGCACGCGCTCTCGAAAACCTATCTTGGGAAACACGGCATCCACAATACAATCAATATCTAGTTGAACATGGGCTTCAATGAGTGTGAATAGCAGGTAGTAGCCTAGAATGCTGTGGTTGGCGGTGTCGTGTAGATGCAATGTACCAGAAAGATGGTCTTTGTTGAGGAAAGCAAAGTTATTTTCGGAGGCAAGACGCGACGCTATTGTAGATTTTCCTGTGCCGGGCAAACCCGACATCATAATTATTTTGGACATGCACACACCCTGTTTTTCGCGCAAGCATAGGTCACTGATAGCTGAGTGTGTATGCTCGCGGATGTAGCGTAGGGTATGCGTTGATTACTTTTCGTCGGCTTCAGCGTCCCAATCGCGTGTGTAGTTACGGTCTAATTTTTTGAGAACAGCTTCACCCAAATCAACATCGGTGATGCTGGCTATCTGGAGCAGATAGAGCATGACATCCGCGAGTTCTTCTGAAAAAGCGTCTTTATCTTCTATTTCGTCGCCCCACTGGAAATGTTCGAGGACTTCGCCTGCTTCCAACATGAGCGAAATGGCTAGATTTTTGGGCGTCTGTGGTTTCTTAGAATCGTCTTCGTACCAGCCCATCTCTTGGACGAATTTGTGCATAGCAGCTTCGAGTGTTTTGAGTTCCATGTTGGCGTCCTAAGCGTTAGTAGGCATTACGATTGTTGCCATTAATCGTCTGAATAACCGTGCTGAGTATGATTTTAATATCCAGCCAGATAGACCAATTTTCGATATACCAGAGGTCATAGCTAGTACGACGAGCAATCGACGTATCGCCACGCATGCCGTTGACTTGCGCCCAACCAGTCATGCCACCTTTTTCACGATGACGCGACATATAGCCCGGAATGCTCTCGCGGAATTGGCGCACGTATTGCGGTTGTTCAGGGCGCGGTCCGACGAGGCTCATATGACCGAGTAGTACGTTAATCAACTGAGGAATTTCATCCCAATTGGTGCGGCGCATGAATTTACCAATGCGCGTCACACGCGGGTCATTTTCGACTGTCCAATCAGCAATTTGGTCAGCATCGACACGCATAGAGCGAAACTTAATCATGGGGAAGGGACGCCCGTCTAAGCCCATACGCTCTTGTGTGTAGAAGGGTGTCCCACCGTCTTCCAAATAAAGAATCAGTGCCGTGATGAGCATGAACGGCGAGAGAATAATCAGCCCGAAAGTCGCCCCAAATAGGTCTAAGCCTCGTTTGAGACTCAATTTCCAGCCACGTAACGCCACATCGCGCACAGTCAGTAGCGGTGTCCCCCCTAAATCATCAACGTTCATGTCACCTGTCATATAAGCAAAAATATCAGGGTAAATTTTTACGTCAATATTTCCGCGCTGACAGAGCGTAACAATTTCTACTAACTCACTTCGGCGGGCATCCGGCAAGGCGATAATGATTTGTTGCACATCGTATTGGTCAATGATGGACGAGAGTTGTGGGAAATTACCAATGACAGGATAGCCTAGCATACGCCCTTGATGTTCATCAGCACTGGTGACAACGCCAATAATGTTGTAGCCAAGTGCAGGTGTATTTTTAATTTTGCCGATGATGTCGCGGGCGATGCGCCCTGTCCCTACAAGGATGAGATTGTCGCGGGTGACCCCCTGTTTACGTAAGCGTACTTGCAACAAGCGATGCAATTCACGTCCGCCAACTGTGAAAAGTACACTGAAAAACCATACATAAACGAACATACTACGGGGGTATTCTTCATAGAGCCATGTATTGCGGAAAATAAGCTCTTGGAAACCATAAACCAGCACTGCCCCTAACGATGTGATGCCTGCAATTGTGCGTGCTTGGTCGAAACGGCTGAAGGTGCGCCGGAGATGATAAAGTTGATTGAAATAAAAGATAGTCATAATGATGACAACATGCAAAACGAGTGTCGGCATGTAACTTAGCAAGGGTGGCGGATTGATGGGAATGCGGAAAAAAGGCAAGATTAGACGTGCTTCGTATCCCGCTATAAAAGCAAGTGTGAGCGTCACTAGGTCAGAGATGACTAGCAAGGTCGCCATGAATAATTTGAAGTAATGGGTATTATTTTGTCGTTTCTCGGCGCTTAGGCGCTCATTGGAGATACTGTCGGCTGGCGAATTTCCTGCCATAATCCGGGACCTCCTTTGACTAACAGGGCGCTTAAAATAATTAAGTGGACTGGCAATGGTGTACTTGTGCGATAGTGCTTGCGATAGAAGATGAGCATCGCACGCCAAAATTCAAATTGTGCTTTGGCACTCTTCTTGCTGGCGGCACGTTTTACATGATAAACAGTCACAGGTGCGTGATACCACACTTTCCAGCCTGCCTCTTTAACACGAAAACACCAATCTATATCTTCAGCATACATGAAATATGCCTCATCCATCAAGCCAATTTTCTCAATACATTCTTTGCGGATTTGTAGGTATGCCCCCACAACAGAATCTACTTCCATCGCCACATCGGGGTCAGCAAAGGTCATATTATAGCGCCCGAATTGCTCATTTTTCGGAAATAACTTTGCCAAACCTGCAAAATGATAGAAGCTAACGAGTGGGGTTGGGAAACCACGCCGACATGCTTTGTCCAACGAACCATCGGGCAGTAAAAGTTTAGGTCCTGCGATACCAACCTCTGGGTTAGCATCCATAAAGCTGACCATCTCATAGAGCGAAGTCGGTGGCACTTCGGTATCAGGATTGAGCAACAGTGCATAACGTGGTGCGTCGGCATCAACCACCCCTACGCCACGATAGCCAAGATGACGCAAGCCAACATTATTGCCTTTCGGGAAACCAAGATTATCATCTAAGGCGAGGAGTTCGGCATCAGGAAATTCATCGCGTACCATTTGTGGGCTATTATCGGATGAGGCGTTATCGACGACGACAACACGATAGGAAAAGTCGCCTTCACTCGCAAATACTGTTTCCAAGCACTTACGAAGCTCATCAGCCGTATTCCAATTTACAATCACGATACCTAAATCAACCATGCAAGCCTCAGAGGATATTTTCAAAGCGGAGCGATTGTACCATATTTTCACGCTTCTTCTGCGGTTGGGAGCGTAAGCAGTGGTTTACCTTGCAAGGCTACTCGCATCGCATCTCTATCATCCCAAGGGTGTTCGATGACACCAAAGCACATACTCTGTTCATGCCCTTTACCACAGGCAATAACCAAATCACCAGGTTGTGCCATCTGACAGGCTTCGTAGATAGCTTGCCCTCTATCTGCGACGCGGATAAAATCAACGCCTTCTTTCCCACCAGCCGCGATACTGCCTTCTGCCATCATGTTCAAGATACTATCGAGCGATTCAGTACGTGGGTCTTCAGCAGTGAGAACAGTCATATCTGCGAGCTTGATAGAAATTTCTGCCATCAAAAAGCGTTTTTGGACATCACGCAAGCCAGCACTCCCAAACACAGCGATGAGCTTGTTATCGGGCGTGAGCATAGTACGGGCGGCATGCAGTGCTTTTTCAAGGGCATCAGGTGTATGCGCGAAGTCAACAAGCGCGACAAAAGATTGCCCTTCGTCTATGCGCTCCATACGACCAGAAACACTATCCATTTTGCTGATACCACGTTTGATGTATTTGTTGTCGATGCCCATACTATCGGCGGCGGCGATGGTTGCTAGTGCATTGTACACGTTAAATTCACCAACCAGAGACAAGCTATATTTGCGCCGTCCAAGGAAAAAGTGTGTCGCGTCAGGGGCATATTCGATTTTCCTCGCCGTGAAATCAGCATCGTTTTTGATGCTGTAGCTCACACGTTTATCTGCTTCAAAAGCATGATAATAATCAAAATTAGCATCATCTGCATTGGTGATGCCAATTTTTGGCACACCGTCTTTATGATGTGATTTTGCCAGCATATCGAACATAATGCCTTTTGCGGCGCGGTATGCCTCAAACGAACCATGAAAATCGAGGTGTTCATGGGTTAAGTTGGTGATGATAGCAACATCGATATCGACACCAACAAGACGTCCTTGCTCTAAGCCATGACTGGTCATTTCGAGTACAACATGCGTCAGTCCTGCATCACGCATCTGGGCGAGATATTGCTGAATTTCAGGGGCAGTTGGCGTCGTGACGTGTAAGCCTGTATCGGCTGTACCACCACCCAGATATGCGCCGAGTGTACTGATATACCCTGCTTGGTTATCAGTAGCTTCACGCAAGACATTGTGCATAATGTGAGTAGTAGAAGTTTTGCCGTTTGTACCTGTCACACCGACAACCACCAAATCCCGTGACGGAAAATCATAGTAGGATGCCGCTAATTGCCCTAGCAACTGTTGGGCATCATTGACCTGTACATACGGCACTTTGAGGTCAATAGCATATTCCCCGATGATAGCGACTGCCCCACGTTCGATAGCCGTTTCTATGTAATCGTGTCCATCGCTGTTTAGCCCTTTACGCGCTACAAAGACGCCGCCTGCTTCAACATAACGGCTATCTTCTACGAATGGCGCGGTCACGGGTAGGTTGAGGTCGCCTGTGATGCGCACGACACTACCAGCCGGCAAGGTATCGAGATGTTGTTGGAGTATTTTTGATGATGGGGGCATGCTATTTCCTCTGAGATACAAACGAGCATATTCAGGGCGTTATTTTATCGTCTTGTCAGAAAGCTAGAATTTCACTTACTTTTACATGCTAACAAATATAGCTACACGTTAGCTTCTCAGCCTGTCAGAAAAACGCATACTGCGGTTGCTGATAAGCTGACTAGCTGACACACTTATATTTGTTTTTAGAACACACATAAGAGCAGAAAAGGCATATCTACGATTAAGGTTACACTAGAGACACGATACAAAAAGCGCACCGTCAGAACGATGCGCTTCTGTGCTACTTATCGTGCGGCGACCCTTATTTCAAGTTGCTGGATACGCCATCCAAGCTACCGCGCAAGCTACCATCAATGATCTTGTCCTCTGAACGGACAACCAAACCACCGAGGATACTTGTGTCAACGTTATAGCTGTAGCTATCACCGCTGAGTACGCCTTCTACCTTCTTCTTTTCAGCGTCGGTAAGTGGCATTGCACTGGTGACTTCAATCGCACCAGACAAGCTACTGGCATCAGCAGGCAGGTCGGACAAGAAGTTGCTGACCATTTCGCCATTTTTCTTCTGATCCATGCTTTCGCCAAGAATGCGACCAGCCATAGCTGTCGAGATTTTGATTACGTCGTCGCGTACATCTGCAAGTGCCGCAGATTTAGCGGTTTCAGCATCGGTATTCGCTTCCGTGCGGATACGTTCAGCTTCTTGACGTGCTTCGCTCTCGATACTTTTCTTGACTTCTTCTGCTTGGCTACGTGCTTCATCCATAATGGATTGCCGTTCTGCACGCGCTTCTTGCAGGATTTTTTCCGCTTCCGCTTCCGCGTTTTCACGCGCACGGGATGCGGCGGCTGCATCTTCCAAGCCTTTTTGAATTTTCGCTTGGCGTGTGTTGAGCATGTTCACAGCTGGACCCCAAAGGATAGCGCGGAGAACGATGAACAGCACACTGATATTTACGATTTGACCGATGAGGAAGCCAAGATTAATACCGAGAGCTTCGAGACCGTCACCCTCTTCTTCGTATGCTTCTTCCTCTGCCGCTTCTTCTTCGGCTTCAGTTTCTTCTACTACTTCCGTCGTTGTGTCGTCTTCGCCACCTTCTTCGTCTTGAGCGAGCGCAGTTGCTGGGAACAATGCCAGCAAGAGCGACAACGCCGCGAAGATAACGAGTAGACGCTTGAGCATCTTGTTTGTCATGAGTTATTCGCCTCCCTAAACGCGCTTAAAGCACGAACAGGATAATGAGCGAGACCACGAGGCAGTAAATAGCTACCGCTTCCGCGAAAACAATACCCAGAATCATGTTCGTTTGGATTGCGCCAGCAGCATCGGGGTTACGACCAATACCTTGCATAGCACCTTGAACCATCAAACCAATACCAATGCCTGGACCCAGTGCCGCCACCATAGCGAGACCAGCACCCATTGCTTTCAAACCTACGTCGAGACCTTCAATCATTATGATAATTCTCCTTAAGTCGTGTTATATCGTGTTTGTTTTTGTTTAGTGATGCTCGTCGTGGTCGTCATCGTGATGATGGCTGACCATAGCCTGAGCGCAGAAAATCAATGTCAAGACTGCGAATACAGCCGCCTGTGCGAAACCAATGATGGATTCGAGACCAAAGAAGATGGCAGGCAAACCGGTTGCAACCAAGAAGTGCATAACGAAAATCAGAACCATACCCGCGAAGATGTTACCGAACAAACGGAACGCCAGCGAGATGACTTTCGCAAACTCAGAGACGATTTCAAATAGACCAACCAAGAAGTCTACACCACCAATTGGGTTCTTCTGGATATTGCCCAGAGCGCCAATGTTGATGAACTTCTGGAAGTAACCGATACCGAGTGCGCTAACACCGAAATATTGAATCCAGAAGAATGCGAACAGCGCCAAACCTAGTGTCAGGTTGAGATCTGTTGCGGCTGGACGGAAGAACGGTGTCACAACGAAACTGTATGGCTGAACGCCACGTTCAAGCTCGTCGGCATCTGGGAAGTAAACGACATGTTCAAAACCTGTTGCCTCTTCATAAGCGGCGACGGCTGCTTCAAACTCTGCGTCACTTAATCCCGCGTTAGAATCATTCAGAAGTGCGGCGGCTTCGTTAATATCAGCTTCGCGTGCTTCATCATAATCTGGGATGCGGTCTTCGTTAACATCAAATGGTACGGCAATCTTTTTCTTCTTGATGTCGTTGCAAGCGTGTTCTTCGATTTCAGTTGCTGAGCGACCTGCGTTGAGTGCCGTTGGGTTGTACAACTGCTGACCAATCCGCATATAACCGGATTGAGCGCCGTGCGCACAGTGCAACTCACCCACACTATCAACACCTGGCAACAAGGTCATCAAGTTAGCTGCCAGCAAGAATAAAAAGATGGTCCCCGTGATTGGGAATAAAAGTGTTCTTACTTTTGGCGTATCGCCTGCAAATTGCTTCGTGACGCCGTAGAGGGCTTCCACAATGGTTTCTGCCCACGCTTGGAACAAGCTAATGTTGTTCTCTTTCGTCCATCCATTGGATGCACGCCAAGCTAAACCAGCGAAGACGAGTGTGGCAAAACCTGCAAACAGCGTTGATGTCCATGTATTCGTGAGGTTATCAAACCCAAAGAACACGAATGGGAAACCACTGTCGGTCAGAATTTCGCCTGGCACTTCGATAACTGGCATTGCCGCTATCGAACCACCTCTGATGAGACCAAGCCCAACATAAGGTATCCAATAACAAACAATAGCTACGAAGGCTACGATACCACCGAAAATAAGAAGCCCGCGTGTATTACTATTCATGCGTTGCTCCTCTCATCGGATACTACAAATAAACTACATATCAAAGGACTACTCCTCCTTATGATGTGACACCATGTCACTGCGGATTCCTCAGCTACTCCACTTTTTTTTGAGCGCCAAGGCAAAACGAACCATGAGGTAGAGGTTAATCGGCGCTGTTCCAGCGATGACACAGACAATTGCCATGCCGGATTCACCGAAAAACTGGTCTATCCACAATCCGATAAAAAGCGCCCCAAGTGCAATGAGAAAGCCCAAGCAACCTGTGAGCGCTAATATTCCCGCGACTTTTTGGTTATTAATGCGCGATGGCATGATTTATAGTTGCCAATCGTTCATTGCTTCAACGTGCGTGCATTCTATCACAAACGATTTCTGAATGCTATGGGTTAGATTAGACTAATCAAAGTGTTTGCGACAGCGACGATTGCTTCCGCGCCATCCCGCGCCCAATTGATAACTGGCGTTGGGAAAACACCCAGCAAAACGACCACAATCGTTGAAACGCCGAAGGTCCAGCCCATAGCGGGAGACATTTCAATTGCTTTGTCTTCATCCTCACTTGGATCGACCCACATGATTTTAATGACTACTAGATAGTAGTAAAGGGCGACAATGGAGTTCAGCACGCCAATGATTGCTAATGCTACTAAGTTCGCTTCGATGGCGGCTTGGAACAAGAAGAACTTGCCGAAAAAGCCAGCCGCAGGTGGAATCCCTGCTAGCGATAGCAAGCCAACGGTCATCGCAAATGCCATCCATGGGCTACGACGTTGCATACCAGCGTATTCGCTGATGTTCTCTGTACCTGCTTCTTCTGCAAACAGAATGACCCCTGCAAAGACGAGCAAGTTACTAAAAGTGTACATGAACATATAGAACGCGACACTTGATATAGCGAAACTAGTATCTTCTGCGCTGAGTGCGGCGATACCAATGAGCGCATAGCCTGCCTGTGCAATAGATGAATATGCCAACATACGTTTGATGTTCTCTTGGCGTAAAGCAAAGATATTACCAAGCGTCATGGAGACAATGGCGATGATACTAATCATATTCGTCCAGAAGACTTGTAAATTCTGCCCATCGAAAGCCAGTTCGGAGGGGAAAACTCCTATAAAGAAGCGCATCAAAATTGCGAAGCTCGCCGCTTTACTTGCCACACTGATGAACGCCGTCACTGGTGTTGGCGCACCTTCATATACATCGGGTGTCCAGAAGTGGAACGGCGCGGCACTGATTTTGAAGCCAAAGCCAACCACAACCAGCGTAATCGCTATCAGCACAGGGAAGATATTGCCCGCAACGATGTTATCAGGACTCATGAGTGCTTGTGCCATCAAGTCGAGTCGGGTTTCGCCTGTGAAACCGAAGAGCAAGCTCAGACCATAGAGCAAGAGCGCACTCGCAAAACTACCGAACAAGAAATATTTCAAGCCGGATTCTGCTGAACGTTGGTCTTGGCGACTGAAACCTGCCAAGATATACAACGGAATCGAAACAGTTTCGAGTGCGACAAAGAGCATCACCATATCAGCCGAAGCGGCAAGCAGTGTGCCACCGAGCGTACTGATGGTGATGATGAGGTAAAATTCACCCTTCTGCCCTACATCACTATCGCGGACAGCCATCAAACTCGTGACTGCACCCGCAAAGAGTACCATCACCTTGAAGACTTGCCCCAGCACATCGTAGCGAATCATGCCACCCCATGCGAGTTGGCTTGTTTCGGGGTCTGGAATCCAGATAGTGACGGTTGCCACGGCAAGCCCTGCCATCACAATCGCGGCAACATAACCGAGATTGCTCTTGGCATTTGGCAAGTAGCTATCGAGCAGGAGCAAGACCATCGCTAGGATGGTCAAGCCAATTTCTGGTCCGACAGCTACAAAATTTTGAGAAAGAGAGGTAATCATAGTATCCATGTCGTTTTATGCTCCCATCAAGTTCAAGAGCTGCTGGACAGGGTAAACCCCCACAGAAATCATCGGCGCCATGATTGCCGGATACATACCGAGAACAATCAACGGCACACCCAATATGATGAGGACAACGCGGTCTGTCACCGTGATGTCGCCTACATCGGGATATTTTTCTGCGTCAAATTCGCCAAAGAACACCGCACCCGTCACGCGCAGAACATACGCCGCCGTGATGACGATACCCAATGCCGAGACAATGACAATCCATGTGTAGTAATTACTGAGCGTGAACGCGCCTATCTGCAGGGTCACATCGCCACTCGCTTCCCACATCCCTTGGAAAATGGGGAACTCCGCGACAAAACCACTCAAACCAGGCATACCCATACTCGTCAGACCACCGACGATGAAGGCAAAGCCCACCCACGGCATCTTTTTCATGAAACCACCGAGCGACGGAATATCGCGGGTGTGTGCGCGGTCATAAACCATACCCACACAGCCGAAGAAGAGTGCTGTCATCGCACCGTGACTGAACATCTGCAAACCAGCGCCCGTAAGCCCTGTTAGGTTCATGGTTGCAAAACCCATGCTGACCAAGCCCATGTGCGACACAGACGAGAAGCCAATCACATATTTGAAGTCGCGCTGTCGGAAAGCGATAAACGCCCCGTACACCACGTTGATGAGTGTCAAGAAGACGATCCAAGGCAAGTGAACGACTGCCCCACTCGGAAGCAATTGGACACCCACACGCAATGCCGCAAACGCACCCAATTTCATGAGAACGCCCGCGTGAATCATCGACACCGCCGTTGGTGCGGCAACGTGACCATCTGGCGACCAGTTGTGGAAGGGGAAAACACCTGCCATCACTGCGAAGCCCAAGAAAACAAACGGGAACCAGAATTGTGCGAAGGTCGTGCCGAACAGTGGCACAGTGAATGCACCATTTTCTGCCGCGAGTGTAATCTGAGTGATATTAAAGCTGAGCGAGGTCGCTGTCTCCGGTAGTAAGCCGCCTTCTATCGCGCTGGCTAGAATAATCAAGCCTTCTGGCGATTCAAAGAATTGGCTTGCTTGGAAAACCATCGCAATCGCGCCAACCAGTGAAACCACCGAGCCGACCAGAATGTAGAGTGTGAGTTTCATCGCGGCGTATTCCCGCAACTCTATCCACCCCCATCCTGCAATCAAGATATACATCGGGAAGATGGCAAGCTCATAGAAGAAGAACAGCAAGAACAAGTCCACGCTGATGAACACGCCCATCACACCTGCAACCAGCAACATGAAGAACGCGAGGAACTCCCGTTGACGGTCATAGATGCGCCATGAAATGAAGACACCAGCAACGGATACCATACCCGTCAACAGCACCATCGGCGCGGTCAAGCCATCCACACCGAGATTATAAGCGATACCCACTTCCGGCACCCACTCGATGTATTCTTCAAAGACGAGCGATTCTTTGAACGCAACTGTCGCGTCCGTCACGCCTTCGAGTTCGGCGGTGATTTCTTCGTTTTGTATGTAAAATGCGTCGTATTCTGTGGCGTCCGCATCTACGAGTCCATCGTCAACGGCGTCATTTAGCTGGTCAATCACTAGACCGTTATAGCCAAAGAACACCATACCCGATAGCGCGAGAATCACGAAGGCGGCTGTGATTGCCACCCCGCGATACATATCACGCATCGTCGCAGGGATAAATAAGATGATTATCCCCGCAATGACTGGAATCCAGATGAGGGCGCTTAGAATTGGAAAACCAAATCCTGCCATCTGCCTACCCTACTATATTCGTCAAAATTGTCGTCACACTGGCGTTAATCGTGTCGAGAATCCAGTTAGGAGCCAAGCCTGTCCAGAAAATGAACACGCCAAGTACGACTACCGCTGTAAATTCACGCCAATCAACTTCCAGATTGTAATCTTGCCAATGCATGTTGAACGGTCCATGCAGTGTTGCACGGATGCCCTTGAGGATATATGTCCCCGTAAAGAGCAAACCAATCATGGAAATTGCCGTCAACCAAGTGAACACTGACCACGTACCGCGCACAATCAAGAACTCACCTACGAAGCCGTTCAGACCTGGCAAACCAAGACTCGACATGCTCATGAAGATGAACATACCACCGAAAATCGGTGCTTTAACCCAGAACCCACCATATTGTGTGAGGTCGCGGGTGTGCGTTTTGTGGTAGATACCGCCTGCGAGCAAGAACATACCAGCGGAACTCAGCCCGTGGTTGAACATCTGCATGACTGTACCATTTGTCGCTGCCAGTGCATCCATCATGTGTGCGCCAGCGACAGCCGATTGTTCAGCGACCCATGCTTCGCCATAGAGCATCGCAAATGCCGCGATACCGATACCGACGAAACCCATGTGATTTACCGAACTGTACGCTACCAAGCGTTTGATGTCGTTTTGTCCGAACGCCGCGAACGCGCCCAGCACGATGCCGAGCATGCTCAAGAAGGCGAACATCGTTGCCCACGTTACACCGAAGATAGGGATTTCACTCACCCATACATCGGGGAAGAACGGCACAACAAGGCGTAAGAAGCCGTATGCACCGAGTTTGAGCATGACACCTGCCAGCAACATCGAACCTGCTGTCGGCGCTTCACCATGTGCATCTGGCAACCATGTATGGAAAGGCCAGATAGGTACTTTGATAGCGAAGGCAACGAAGAAGCCGATGAAAGCGAGTGCCTTCACAAAGCCGATGTTCAAGCCTAAGAATGCTTCTTCTGTGCCACTCAAGCCGAGCCAGGCACCTCCCACGCTCGCAATTTCTGCGATTTCGTATGTACCAGCCGTGAAGCCAATAAGCTGGGTTGCTAGCAACATGCCGAGCGTCCCACCGATGGAGTAAATCATGAACTTGGTCGATGCATAGAGCCGACCTGTATATGGCACACCTTTTTGTGCTGGACTACCCCATTGATTAATGAGGAAGTACATCGGCACAAGCGAAAGCTCATAGAACAGGAAGAAAACCATCAAGTCCATCGAGAGGAAGACACCCATCGAGCCTGTTTCAAAGAGCAACAAAAGCGCGAGGTGTACGTTCGGACGGTCTTCTACTTCCCAACTGATGAGAATCGCTAATGGCGTTAGCAAACCAGTCAGTAAGACCATAGCGGCACTAATACCATCCACGCCGACATGCCACGATGCACCCAGCACCGTGAACCAGCGATAGCTCGCTTCGAGGTGGAAACCGCCTCCGACTTCTGCAACTACACGCTGATAGTCCATGAAGACCCATGCACTGAGCGCGAAAATACCCACACCAATGCCGAGCGCCGTCCACCGTGCAATCCATTTATTCGCTGGCAGAGATGCTACCAGTAACCCACCCAGCGCCGGAGCGAGAATTAAGAACGTTAGGATGTCGATGCCTAGAATATCCATTCAACGCCCCCTTATACAGCCAGTAACGCGCCTGATACAACGGCAAAGATGATGCCGATGACCAGAACCGCTACAAGCACAATTAACAGATAAAACTGAATGCGTCCGGTTTGGATACCGCGCATCCAACCACCAAACTTGTAAATCCCGCGTGGGATACCATCACCGAATCCGTCGATGAGCCATTTATTCATCACTTTGATGAAGTCACCGATGAAGGTGAAGATAGCCGCAATCGTGTGTAGGATGGTGTCGATGATGCCCTTATCAATGAGGGTAATCACGCCACGAGAAATGTACTGTGATGGACGTACCCATAGGATGTCGTAAAGGTCATCCATGTAGTAACGATTTTGCAGGGCGGTATAGATTGGCTCACCAATGTATTTGATGAGTGGGTCTTCCTCGCCTTTTTCCAGTGGTTTACGACCATACATCACCCAACCAAGATACAGACCACCCAGCGCGACCACAACAGAGGTCATCACAGGAATGAAGCGAACAGGCGGTGCATCCACATGGAAGACCTCTGTACCCCCATTTTCCATAAATGGCAGTGCGTAAACTACGAGATGATGGAAGTAGTTATATTCTGGTGAGAGAATTGGACCCAAAATTGGGAAATCCGTCGGGACACCGATGAAGCCTGCTGTGATGGCGAAGAATGCCAGCATAATCAGCGGGGCTTGCATGGTGATAGAAATCAAGCTGTATTGACCACCCAAGTTAGCGTGTTCAGCTTCTTCTGTACGCGGTTCACCTAAGAAGGTCAGCGCAATCTGACGCATGGTATAGAACGCCGTCAGGAATGCCGCAATAGCCAACACGAAGAATACAAGACCGTGCAAACCACTACCGTGTGTCAGTAAGCCGTTCCAACCTTCTGCCAGAATCTCGTCTTTTGACCAGAAACCAGCCGTGATGATTGGGAAACCTGACAGTGACAAACCACCGATGAGGAATGTCCAGAAAGTGACAGGAATGCGCGAAGCAAGCCCACCCATGTTGAACATATCTTGTGGGTCAAAGTGGTGGTCGTGATGGTCATCGTGTCCATGCGCGTCCCCATGAGCATCGTGCGCGTCATGGTGTTCGTCAGCATGTTCAGCGTGTGGGTCATCCCCATGCGGGTCATCATGACCGTGTTCACCATGATGTTCATGAACATGATGTTCGCCATGTTCCATTGCGTGAATGACAGACCCAGCCGCCATAAAGAGCAAGGCTTTGAAGAACGCATGTGTAATCAGATGGAAAGTAGCCGCGACATACGCACCGATACCCAGCGCGGCAACCATAAAGCCAAGCTGAGAAATCGTACTATAGGCGAGAACCGCTTTTACATCCCGTTGGGCAACACCCATCGTCGCGGCGAACAATGCCGTAAATGCACCCACAATTGCCATAATAGACAAAGGCGCAGAGAACGTAACATCAGCCGCGTGTGGATTGGTCAAGCCAACAAACACCGGATACATACGAATGACAGCGTAAACACCGGCACTAACCATCGCCGCCGCGTGAATCATCGCGCTAACAGGCGTTGGACCTTCCATCGCGTCTGGTAGCCAGACATGCAATGGGAATTGTGCCGATTTACCAATCGTACCAATCACTAAGAATGTACCAATCAGACCTGCGGCACTGACGCCCCATCCACCGAGGATGATAGCGGGTGTGCTACCAAGCATCTGAAGCACTTCGGTATCCATTGTGATATCACGGAAATTCAGCGTACCAGCGACGCTCCATAGGTAAACAATACCCAGCAACATCACAACATCCGCGACACGCGTCACCGTGAAGGCTTTGATTGCCGCATTGTATGCCGAGCGTTTTTCGTACCAGAAGCCTATGAGACTGTAGGAACAGAAACCCATGACCTCCCAACCAATGAAGAGCATCAGCAAGTTATCCGCAATGACCAGCGTAAACATCGCGCCCGCAAAGAGCGAAATCAGCGCGAAGAACCGTGCTTGCCGTGCGTCGTGTGCCATGTAACCGATGCTATAAGTGAAAATACCAAGCATCGCAATCGGCACCATGAACAACAGTGTGATATTTAGCGGGTCGAGGAATGCACCGACTTCAAAATCAGTATCTTCCATCGGCACAACACCGTTGGTCATATCTGGCGACCCAAGCGACATCCACGTAATTTCGTGTCCGTAGATGCACGGCGCACAATCTGCGTACCCGTAACCATCGTCGCTATGGTCATCTTTTTCACTGTGATCGTCTTCGGTTTCTGCTGTGGCAACAGCTTCTTCGCCTTCGCCACCGTGTTCACCTTCTTCTGCGCTATGATCTTCGTCATGGTCGCTATGTGATGCGGCATAGGCGGCGGCATCTTCTAAGCCGAACGTCCCTGCCCCATATTCATTGAGCGCACCAAATACAAGCGTCCACCCTACGACCAAAGCCCACACAATACCAGACATGCCGATGACAATCGCTGTCACACGGAACCAATCTGGCTGATATGGCACTTGCATCCCATCATAATCAGGATGGTTGTGGTCATTATAATGATGGTCGCTTGCGGCAATCATGTTGCCTTCGCCACCGGTGACCTGTCGCACAAGCCACAGAATCATGGTGATAAGCGAAATCAGCGCGAAGGCGGTTAAAGGACCAGCCGGCACAAGCCACAACATTAGGTTGCGGTCTGTGAACGCCTGCCCTAGAAAATCTGCAATGACATCTAAGCCCATCGCACCCCCCTAGCCTTTGAGCAAATCGGCTTCTTCTGGAATAACAGAACGCCGACTGCGGTATACGGAAATGATAATCGCAAGACCAACTGCCGCTTCTGCCGCCGCGACGACGAAAACGAACGCCGCGAATGCAAAGCCGTTAATCTCGGTAGGCGTCATATAACGCCAGAATGCTACGAGGTTGATGTTGACCGCGTTTAGCATCAACTCTACTCCCATCAACACAGCAACCCCGTTGCGGCGCGAAAGCACCCCGAATGTGCCGATAGAGAAGAGCGCGGCGCTCACCAACAGGAAAAGCCACAAAGGAATCATCCTCGTTTGTCCTTCTCTTGATCTTCAATCTCGCGGGCGATTACTATCGCGCCAATCATCGCCGCCGTCAGCAGGAGCGATGACACCTCGAATGGCAGTACGAAGCCGTCTTTATCGACGAGTGCAACACCGAGGTCTCTTGTATTTTGAACTGTCGCCGTCATGATGCCAGCTTCTGGTTCCCACCCAAACCACACGGGCAGAATCGCGCCGAGCATCAGCAAGACGAATAGCAGAACCGCACCAACCAAATTAGCGATTGGTCGGTTATAGCGGTCTGTGAGTTGCGTCAGGCTTCGTGTGAGCATCACCGCAAATGTGAACAGAATCGCAATCGCGCCGATATACACAAGTACCTGTACAGCCGCCAAAAATGGTGCTTCGAGTATCACATAGTATCCAGCGACGCCGAACAGACTCACCATGAGCCAAACTGTGCCTCGAAACAAGTTATGTGTCGTCACGACACCAATAGCGCCGCCAAGTGTAATGACGGTGCAGATGCCGAACGCTAACATCAAAAAGAAATTTACGTCACCCATTGCCCTCTCCTCAGTTACTTACAATCTTGCGGGTTCGCATCTAGTCACCCGCAGCCGTGGCGAGTTCTTGCACACGTTGTTGGCTTGCTTGGTCTTCTTGGCGTGCTTGACGCCCAACGTTGGCAACCCGTCCCATGATGGCAATAATCATCGCTACATCTTTGAGGAACAAGACAATCGTCATTGGCAAGACGCCCATCAAACTCGATGTTGCAAGGTCAACGGGCGCAAAGCCTGTTACCTGCATCACTTTGACAATCAACGCCGTCAGCAACACATTGACAATGGACACTGGCACTAAGAAGAACCAGTTGAACGCCATCACTTGGTCAATACGCAAACGCGGAACAGTGTTACGTAGCCACAAGAAGATGAAGTAAACGATAGAGGCTTTCAAACCGAGCCACACGAAACCGAGTGGCGGTATCACCTGATAGAACAAGCCCAAGAACCCACCCATGAAGAGAATGGCGAAGAAAATACCGTTTGTGAAAACGTGCAAAAATTCAGCCGCAAAGAACATGCCGAATTTCATACCGCTATATTCGATATTGAAGCCTGCAATCAATTCGGATTCAGCTTCGATAAGATCGAAAGGCGCACGTCCGGTTTCCGCTTGTGACGAAATGAAAAACAAGAATGCCGCTAGCGGTGCCATAAAGATGAACCACATGTGGCTTTGCGCGTTGACAATATCGACCATCGACATGCTACCTGCGAGCATCACAGGGATAATCAGCGCGAAAACAAGCGGAATTTCATAACTGACGAGCAACGCCACCACACGGAAAGCACCGAGTAGCGCATATTTATTGTTACTTGCCCAACCAGCCATCATAATCGCCAGCGTGCCGAGCGAGGCAACCGAGATGAAATACAACGCCCCGATTTCCAAATCTGCACCCATGTACGCCCCTGGTGGGTTCGCACTGTACATATAAGGAACAACTGCCCAGATAAGCGCGACAGATGCAAATGAGATGAGCGGCGCAACATTGTATAAGATGCGGTCTGCGGCGGCAGGCGTAATATCCTCTTTCGCCAACAATTTCATCAAATCTGCAAAGGTTTGTAACGAGCCAAAAGGACCCACACGATTTGGACCAATACGATCCTGAATACGGGCGGCGACTTTACGCTCTACCAAAATGAGTGCAATTACGGTGACAAGTGGCACACCACTCACCAACAGAACACCGATTAGCAAACCGATGAACCGCGCCAGCGATGGGTCGGCAACGCCGATATTCTGTACTACCTGACAAAGTGCTACACAATCCATAAAATTATCTCCCCCGTGCCTTTACTTCCATACCAATACGTCTTTTTTCCACGCATAAATGAGCGCGTCCGCAAGGAGGAAGATGAATAAGAAACCAGCCCCAAATGCGAAAAGGTCAAGGTCTTTATATGCCACTGCCCACGGGAACAGCAAGACCATTTCCACGTCAAAGACGAGGAATACCAGACCGTAGATATAATATTGGACGCGGAATTGCACCCATGTATCGCCTACGGTTTCGACACCACATTCGTAGGTTTGGCTCTTTAGTACATTTGGCTTACTCGGACGCAACAACGCCGCCGCACCAATCGGCAAAGCCGGAAGAATCGGTGCCAGCAAGAAGAAAACGCCCACAAAAGCCCAGTTACTCAATACTTCCATGGAGCCTGTACTCCCTAAATTAACTTTTGAAATGTGCGATTCAAGAAGGATGCCATCTTATGACATTTTAATTTGCGCCATTTCTCACAATTGGGCTGAAGTATAACACCCGACTGTGTGGATAGCAACGTTTCAGGTTCGAGCAAAAGCATTTTGCTCGAAAATTCACAATTGAGAGCATTGTAGCATATGAGTGTAAGATTAGACAACGATGATATGATGCTTATCCAACCTAAATGCAACATAAGCCAACGTTATTTTCGCGTTAGCGGGCGTTATAAATCGAATCTTGTTTTTGTATCTACGCTGACCTACCGTTATTAGAAAACAGTTCTACTCTATTTAACCCATCATGAAAGGTCGCTATGGTCATCAGCAAACCCTCCCCCGCACAATGGAACACTTTTGTATGCAATCATCCACGCGGACATTTTTTGCAACTCACGCAATGGGGCGAACAAAAATCAGCTTACGGATGGTCGGCTGACCGTGTGGCAGTCATGGATGGGAATACGATTCTAGCGGGAGCGCAATTGCTATTTCGACCATTGCCCATGAACATCGGCAAGTTAGCGTACCTGCCCTATGGTGGCTACGTGAGCGATGATAGTCAGTGGGATGCCTTACTAGACGCGATTGACCAGTGCGCCAAAGATAACGGCGCGGCATTTCTGAAATGGGAACCTGGCTTTCATTTTGAGCATTCACTCACCCAATGGGGATTTGAGGAGAGCTTACAGCGTGTGCAACCGCCAAGTACGATTATGATTGATGTCACGGGAGATGATGACACCATTCAAGGGCGCATGAACACCAGCACACGGCGCAATATCCGCAAGGCATACAAAAACGATATTCATTATTATGAAGCCTCACCCGATGATTTACACAAATTCACAAAAATGATGGAAATCACAGGCGAGCGCAACGACTTCGGGGTGCATACGCCTGATTATTACAAGCTGATGGTTGACTTGCTTGTGCCGGAGCATGGCGCGTTGATTCTTGCAGAACATGAAGGTGATACACTGGCAGCAAATCTCGTGGTGAGCGTCGGAGATACAGCCATTTATCTTGAAGGCGCGTCTGCTAACAAAAAACGCAAACTCATGGCAAGCTACGGCGTGCAATGGGAAGCAATTAAGTGGGCGCAGAAACGCGGCTGTACTTGGTACGATATGTGGGGCATCCCTGACGAAGATGAAGCCACACTCGAAGACCAATTTCTTGACCGCAACGATGGGCTGTGGGGCGTGTATCGCTTCAAGCGTGGTTGGGGTGGCGAGGTCATGCGTTCCGCAGGGGCATGGGACAAGGTGTATAATCCACTTATCTACATGGCATACAAAACGGCACTCAAAGTTAAGGGATAATACATGCACTTGATTCTCGTAGATATTGACAAAAAAGTAACCGACGCTTTCGAGACATATTTCGCAGATTTGCCTAACGTGACCGTATTTCATGGCAAATTTCAGAATGTAGAAGCATATGATTGTATGGTCAGTCCAGCAAATTCTTTCGGTATTATGGATGGTGGCATTGACGCGCATATCACAAATTATTTTGGTGTCCGGTTGATGCAACGGGTGCAGGAACGTTTACGCGATGAATGGAGCGGAGAACAACCTGTCGGGACATCCATCATCGTAGAAACACAGCATCCGCAACATCCCTATCTGGCACATACCCCGACCATGCGTGTGCCTATGACGATTGTCAAAACAGATATTGTGTACAACGCAATGTGGGCGATGCTCCACGCTATCAAACATTTTAATAAGACAGCCGAAATCCCTATCGAGACAGTACTGTGTCCGGGCTTAGGTACAGCAACCGGGGGTATGCCTGCTGAAGAAGCCGCCCGACAGATGGCACTCGCTTATAAGAATTTTGTGCAACCGTTGGAAAATATCACATGGGACAAAGCACTATCACGTCAACGCGAGGTACGCTTTGGTGGCTACTATGCGTTCAACAACGAGAAAATGGACGGTGATAAGTACGAATGAGCGATGAAAATAAGACACTGGGGATTGCGCTAACAGATAGTATTGCCAGCGAACATTTGCAAGAACTCGGTGTCGATATTGCTGATGTCGCCGTTGATTCACTTGTACAAAACGAAGTTATTACTGAAATTCCTATTGTCGGGACTGTTTACAAAGCAGGTAAATCCCTTCTTGCAATACGCGACGCACTCTTATTGAAAAAAGTGCTAATTTATCTGCGTGAACATCAAAATATCCCGATGGCAGACCGTACAAATTTTTTAAGTGGATTTAGTTCTGAATCAGATAAAGTGCGATTCGGTGAAACCGTTCTTATGTTACTTGATTCTATGAGTCATTTTGAGAAAGTACACATATTAGGAAGATTCTCCAGAGCATTATTTTTAGATTTAATCAGTAAATCTGAATTCGAGCAATTAGCGGATGCCACACAACGAGTTTTTGTGAATGACATAGGTCAACTCGTACATATAGCATCTGGCAAACCACATAGCGAGAATCTGGCAACAGAGAGGCTCGCCAATGTGGGTCTCTTGAGCAACTATATTGACGGTCTAGTCTTCGGAAAACATAGAGCCAAAACAGAAATAAACGCACTTGGACGACTATTCGTTACACATGGTCTCACAAATTGGTAGTCACCCTAGAAAGGAAACAAGCTCACTTGCTAACTGTAAAAACAATCACCGATAAAGACACTTGGAACAACACACTCGCTACTCTGCCCTATGCACATGTTTTGCAGACGTGGGAGTGGGGCGCATTCAAGCATGAAACCACTGGCTGGACACCGCATCGCTGGGCATTTGAACGCGATGGCAAAATCGTGGCGATGTGTAGCATAGGCGAGCGTAGTGTGGGACCTGTCTCCGTGATGTATGCGCCAAAAGGTCCCGCCATGGATTACAGCAACACAGAACTGGTCGCAGAGGTGATTGCCTTACTCCAGCAAAAAGCAAGTGAGCATCGCGCTATCTGGATGAAAATTGACCCTGATTTGCCTTACGCAACAGGTGTCCCAAATGAAGAAGACGATGCTGTTGCAGAACCAGGTATGAGCGTGAAACAGTATTTACAAAACAACGGTTGGGCATTCAGTGATGACCAAATTCAGTTCAGGAACACGGTTACACTCGATTTGACTATCCCCGAAGATGACCTCCTCATGAACATGAGTGGCAACACGCGCCGTAAAGTTCGGCAGGCATACAAAAAAGATGTTGTCATTCGAGAAGCGGGCAAAGATGAAGTCGATACCCTCTATCGCTTGTATGACATCACTGGTGATCGCAACGATTTCCTGATTCGTCCGCCGGAATATTACACGAAGCTCTGGCAACTGTTCATGGATAACGACCTCGCTCATGCACTGATTGCCGAATACGACGGGATGCCCATCGCGCATGTGATTCTGTTTCATTTTGGGGAAACCTGCTGGTATTTTTATGGCGCATCCAGCAACAAAGAACGGAATCGAATGCCCAACTACGCACTTCAATGGGAAGCGATGCAGTGGGCGCAAAAACAGGGCTATAAAACTTACGACATGTGGGGCGCGCCAGATGAATTTACAGAGGATGACCCCATGTGGGGTGTCTTTCGCTTCAAGCAAGGTTTTCGTGGCACAGTGGAGCGTCGGTTAGGCGCATGGGATTATGCACCGAATGGCTTGGCGTATTCGCTCTACACACAAGCCATGCCCAAAGTACAATCATGGATACGAGCTTTACGTTCATAAGTCACATTCCACGCTATACTGTTCTCGGCAGTACATCTAAATAGCCCACCTTTGCCTGTCGAGGACACCGTATGCTAAAAGAAAAACTGATTACGATTGCTGGCATCTTTGCCGTCATTGTGCTGTATTTATGGGGACATAATATTGTTGCGCCATCCGGCGAAATTCCACAGCAAATCTACTTACTGAGCATTGTATTCATCCTTTATGATTTAGGGTTGGTTGCGTTTTTACTGGCAATTGCGGGGGGTATCGGACGCTTTGCCCTGCGGACACTTGCTTTCGATAATATCAGCGTGGGTGAGCGAGTCGCTATCGAAGCGATGCTTGGCTTAGGTATTATCAGTCTCTTTGTGGCGACAGTTGGCTTACTCGGGTATTTCGGCATTTACTTGTGGCTTGCTGTGCTTGTAGCTGGGATGATTTGTATACGACAAGTGTTCGCTTGGCTGGGTCATCTGCGTGACCTGCTTTTACGCAGTGGCAAACCGACTACCCCATGGGAACGCTTTGTACGTTCGTTTATCGTAGTCACATTGGTTTCTGCATTGATACTCGCCCTCGCGCCACCATACGCTTGGGATGCTATCAATTATCATCTGCTCATTCCACAACGCTACATTGCAGATGGGGCTATCACCCAGCATCTTGATAATCACTTCTTCGGTTTCCCACAAAATATGGAAATGCTCTATGGGCTATTCATGATGCTTGGGAGTGACCGTGCGCCGGCTGTATTGCATTGGGCGATTGGTAGCTTGGGTGTGATGACTGTCTATAATTTTGTGCGTCGCTACACATCCGGCAAGGCGGCGGCGTTCTCGGTACTCGTGTTGATGGCGAGCTTTGGGTTATGGCAGTTATTCACACGGGCATATGTCGATGTCGCGTTATTCACATTAAGCGCAGTAGCAGTCGTGAGCATCACCCAATGGAGCGTAACAGAAAAAGATAAGCAATCATGGTTGATTCTAACCGCTTTGCTGGCAAGCATCGCCGCAGGTACAAAATATACATCCGCATCTTTGCTGGTAGGCATTTACGCTCTCATTCTTTTGCGTGATCCCAAAAATGCTGTACGAAACACACTTATTTATGGTGGATTCGGCGTGTTGCTATTTACGCCTTGGCTAATCAAAGGCGCATTCCTCTACGAAAACCCTGTGTATCCATACATTTTCGATGGTCCCAATTGGGATAGCATACGCTCAGAGAACTTCAGCGATAGTGGCAACGGACTTATTGGACAAGGGTTATGGGCACATATTCCTATCCTACCCTTTGCGGTAACCACCTTCGGCATCACAAATACCACACCGTATTCGTTTGTGAGTGGTGCATTTTTACTGACCATGCCCTTCGTGCTTCTCGTCGGCTGGTGGTCACTAGGAGAAGAACAACGACGGGTTGCGCGTGACTTGTTGCCGATTGTATTCGTGATACTCGTCTTTTTCATGATACTCGCGGCTGTTAGTGGCATTGGCGGACAAGTACGCTTGTCTATCACAGGCTTGCCATTAGCAGCGATACTCGGTGGTTTTGCGTTTTATAGCTTGGAGCAGTGGCAACGGCGTCCCCTCGATATGATGTTTCTGACGCAATCCGCCATCATCTTGACACTTCTATTCACTGTGCCTGAACACATCTCCTATTTTACGGATAGCCGAGTGCTGGAATTTCACACGAGTGACCGCACCGCAGATACAACCACCGATAGCTATCTCAGTAACAACGTGCAGGGGGCGCTGTACGATGCCATGCTAGAGATAGAAGCGTTGCCTGAAGGCAGTCGTGTTTTATTCTTGTGGGAGCCGAAAGCGTACTACTGCCCTGCACATATCACTTGTACAGGCGATTTGCTCTTTGACAATTGGGCGCGTCCGTTACAGTTAGGCGCAACACCCGATGAACTGATTGCCGAATGGCAAGCAAACTACGATTACTTCTTGCTATTTGACATTGATTCAGAAGAAGCACCAAATGGTTTCTCGTTATGGCGTGACTTACAGGAATTTGCGACTGAACGTAATAACCTATTCCCGACTTATTTTTATCCAGCCGTCACAGAAGAATGGACGCTGGCAAACCAGTACACGCTATATAGCTGGGCAGAATAACTCACACACGACCCTTTAATACTTGTGATGTATACTTGTGCTAAATTTCACAGGAGCAATAGGGCGTTATGATACACGAAACACTAGAGAAGCATTTTATCTATGTCGGCAAGGTGCAACTGCATGTGGTGACGGCAGGACCTGAAGACGGTGAGCCTGTCTTTTTGCTACACGGCTTCCCTGAATTTTGGTACGGCTGGCGCAATCAGATTGCGTTTTTGGCAGAGCAAGGCTACCGCGTCATTGTGCCAGACCAACGTGGCTATAACCTGAGCGATAAGCCCAAAGGGGCATCCAACTATACACTGGATATACTCGCAAACGATGTCACAAATTTAGCTGACCATTTTGGCTACGAGACATTCAACCTTGTTGGGCATGATTGGGGCGCGTTAGTCGCATGGTGGGTAGCAACCGTATCACCAGAACGCCTACGCAAGTTAGTCATTCTGAATGTACCTTATCCGACGGTTGCTATTGAGCAATTCAACAGTGGCAATCTCTCACAATTTTTGAAAAGCTGGTATATCGGCTTCTTCCAAGTGCCATTTGTACCAGAAACACTCATCAGCCTCGGTGATTACGAGCCTTTTGCACGCGGGATGCAACAAAACGCCAATAAAGGCTCATTCACTGATGAGGATATGGTGGAATATCGGCGTGCATGGTCACAACCTGGCGCAATGACCGCTATGATTAATTGGTATCGGGCGCTGACAATTAGTGTCAACAATGGCTTGGCACGACGGGCGCGACACATCCCAACACCGACGCTGATGCTCTGGGGTGAAAATGATGTGGCACTGGGGCGTGAACTGGCACTCCCGAGTATCCAAAAGTGCGATGATGGCGAACTCGTGTATTATCCGAATGCCACCCACTGGATTCAGCATGACGAAGCAGAGGATGTGAATCAAGAGATTCTGATATTCTTGCAAGCACCTCTCGAAGATACCGAAACCGACGAAACCCCCGAACCAGCCGAAGCCTAAACACAAACAGGCACATGAAAAAAATCATGTGCCTGTATTTTTTCTACTTACTGGTCAGATTGACATCATCGGCGTGTGAGCGTATCACATTGGACTGCACCATCAACAACTCGTGCTTGCGCCGACCATGTTGATTCTAGCGGGATATTTTCCCATTCGGATTGGTTAAAGGTGCAACGGCTGGTATTGTTTGAACCGACTGTTTCGTAGATAACAGCATAATTTTCAGTACGCCGGTCTATACGTTCACAGCCTTCGCGCCTTTGCCCTTCACAATTAAGGTCAACATCTGCCCAGTATGGCGGGTCGCTGAGGTCGCCAGATGTACTAAAAGAATCGCTATCTTCCCACCGGAAGCCTGTCCATGTACACATATCGTCGTAAACGGGTTCTTCACGATAATTGGTCGTGCATTCTTGCCGTTCGCTGAACGTGCCATCCCCATTATCACTACGCACCGTTCGGCAAGTTTCGCCATCGGCTACGCGCCGTGTCGAGCGTTGTTCTTGCCGACAAGAGCCTGTCCGCATGGTGACGTTATCACCAGATGGGCGTGAATCGCGCCAGCTTGATACAGTAAAATTATCGTACTCTTGGACGTAAATTGTGCGTTCCCACTCGTGGTCAGTGACGAGCAAATCGACAGTCTCTGTCCAGTTGAACAGCGCAATCGCCCCACCGACAATTGCCAAAATTAACCCAATGAGCGCCATACCCCGCAGATTCAGTCCGCCACGTTTTTTCTTAGCAGTTGCAGGTTGTTGCACACCGATAGCTTGCATCTGGGCGTCAAATTTTTCTTTGGTTACATCCCGCGAACCACTAGAGGCAAAACTTTCATGTGCGGCACGGCTTTCTGCCCCGACTGTTTTGGCGCGTGCGCCTTCTGTCAGTGGCGAGCCACACTGCGTACAGAAATCAGATGCGGCACTATTGAGTTCGTTACACGCCGGACAGGTGACATCTGCACCGACAAACTCGTGGTCTTCGACAGCCACTTTGTCAGCATCGGATGGGAAATAACGGGAATCAGGATTTTGAGGCGCACCACAGGTATGACAGTAGCGGTGCGTCAGACCGAGATTGCCTTTTGTACCACAAAATTGACAATCCCATAGCATTTCATATGTTTTGCCATCACTCATGAGCAAAAACCTTTTTACAGTCTAGTTTACTGTTGTTATAGCGGAAATTACGCAACTGCGCGAGTGTATTGCAATTGAAAAGCTGTAAAAATGCTTAATCCATACGGCGCATATACACATTGACCCAAGGCGGTTTATCCTCACGGTCATCCGGCGTGTGCATGACTTTTTCAATGAGCAAGTTCGGGAACTGGGCAATGAAATCACGCAGACGTGCCTCTGTAAAGTAAGTGAAATGCCTGCCATTTTCAGTCGTATTTTCGCCTCTGCCCTCTTTGAATGACACATAGAATATGCCATGTTTTTTGAGGACAGCCGCCAAGTTATCGAACGCCTGTGGTAATTTGCGATACGGCAAATGCAACAACGAGGCATTCGCCCATACGCCATCAAAGCGTTTATCGAAAGCGATATTTGCGAAGGTCATCTGTTTAACCTCTAACCCTGTGTATTCACGGGCGAGCTTGACCATCGTCTCACTCCCATCAAAAGCACTGACGGTGTAGCCACGCTGGAGAAAAATTTTGCTATCGCGCCCACTACCACAGCCAGCATCCAGTATATGTGCGTCTTTAGGCAGTAAATCAGCGTAGGCATCATAAAGATTAGTCAGGTCAAGGTTTACGGTACGGTCAAAGAAATCTTTGCCGTTTTGGTTATAGTAGGGAATTGTCATGGGATTTAATCAAAATGCTTGCGGACAACTGTCAGAAAACGGGATGACATCTGCTGACATCACCCCGTAGCTATATTTTACACCATTTATGACGTTATTACTGTGCTGGATTCACAGTGAACAGTGAGCCAGACCCACGCCCATAAACATCAGGGAAGTATTCTGAGCGTGCGGACGGTGGCATGACGTTATATGTACCTTCAACCCCTGCTCGCATAGTGTAGACATATTCATAGGTGCCGGCTGGCAAATACGATGCCGATAGCACGACTGCTTCATCACGGAATTGGGTATCACTGAACCACCACCAGCCCCAACCATAGCGTAGTGGGTCTGTCCGATTGAGCGATGGACGTGTACCGACGCGCTGGTTGGTTTGCAAGCCAGGGTCAATACCCTCTGCGCCGGCTGGCAAGGGGTCGTATACTTCTACGTAGTGTCTGCCTTCGGGTATAACTATCGTGAGGCGCACTTCGATGATGTCACCAACATTGGCTTCTGTAATCGGCGTGCCTTCAGGGTCATTTTGTAAGCTATACGTGCGCGAGACAGTGAAGCCATTGTCGATAGGTTCTAAGTCTTCGATACGTGGATACGCCGTCAGATAAACACTATAGTACAAGTTGCCGTCATCTGTCCCTGTGCGGTTGATTTCGAGGCGATTGACCTCACCTTGTACCAACTCAGAAACATCTACAAATAACACCCGTGTATCGCGGACGGTACTATCATCTGCTGTGCCTTCCAGATGCGAATCACCATTTACTGAAACAGTATAATCATAATCAGGTTCAAGTTCACCCGATTCGACCATCCAATTCGTAAGCGCCATCACTGCCCAAGCCGTTTCTTGGCGCGATTCCCAACGGTCTGCTTCCCGTTGCGACATGAGATAGCGCACAATATTCGGAATCAACTCACTATTCGGGCGCAAACGGACGAAAGCATTCAGTACCATCGACGTTGTACGTGTGTTGGTATTCCAATTCCAGTAATCGTAGTATGGCTCTTCCCAATGGACACCTGCCGCACTCGTGATAGAGCTATTGAGCAAGTCATTGAGTAACACATCCGAGCGTGACGTATCGGTTGGGTCGATGTACCAATAGGTTTCGGCAAGCAAGGCTTTACCATACGTACTGAGATTATCACGGTTACGATAGAGAACCTCTGTCCGCGCTACATCCGGCGCACCCGCACGCGCCAGCACGTAGAGCATGAAGGCTTGTCGGTTAGATTGCCATGTTACCGTGTTAGTCGTGATGGTATAGAAATTACTATCCAGATACTCTAAACCACGATTCAATCGAAATTCTGGTACAGCGAAACCCTGTTCTCGCGCTTCATGCAGACCCAAAACTACGTAAGCTGTTGTCATCGGGTCGCTACTGCTACGCGGCGACCAACCCCAACCGCCGTCTGGTCGTTGCGATGCGATAAGTGATTGGATGCCCAATAAGACGTTGGTTTCCAAATTCTCTTCTAGCGTCGGGTTCACGAGGTCAAATGATTCAAGCGCACGGTAACTCATGATATTCGGCAAGAAGCGACTGACGATAGAGGTTGTATAGTAGTAACGATAGTAACGATACGAGAGATAATCCAAGCTATCATTCGTGGTCGCCGCCAGCGATTGTTCTAGCTGAACCGTCAGCGTACCTTCTTCGATATTCATGCGTTCCGGCAGATAGATGGTTTCGATGCGACTATCGGCACTGTCGATAACCCCAGCTGTACCGACAACATCACCTATTTCGGGTGGTGCATAACGATAAATTGGCAATGTACCGTCTTGGTCTTGACTAACCCCCGATACTGCCCCATCAGTGAAGTTACCCGCATCCGCGACAAACGAGAGTTGTGCCGTTTCAACATCATCAACCGTGACGCGCCACGTCACACGCACGCTACCATCCGCAGGCACACTGACCACCTGCGACGCATTGTCGTCTAAGAGCGTGACGCCTGTATAGTTGAGCGTGACAACCGCTTCTTGGTCAGATTCTGTGTTGTTATTGACAACGGCGGAGAGTACCACTTCATCGTCCACGACGAAGAAACGCGGTGTCACCGGACGAATGAGCAATGGTTTTGTACTCAGCAAGTCAAATGTATTTTGCCCGACAAGCAAGTTACCATCTTCTGAGAGTGTAATCGCCCGCGCATCCAGTCGCCATGTCGTCAGGTTATCCGGCAAGCGCACATCAAAGGTCGCTTCACCATTTTCATCCGTCACAATACTCGGATTCCAGTAGGGCGTGTCGATAAACTCACCGCGTATTTCAATCAGACCATCGGCGACGATACCACCACCGCCTCCTTTAACGGTATCCAAGACCTCTTGCGTGATTTGGTCGGTATTAATCGTCAGGGGCGTTGTTGTACGCACAGCCAGTCGTTGGTCACTATAGAAGTGATTGAATATCGGACGGCTGTTATCCGGCGCAAGCGAAAGAGCGGCAAGGTCTGTCACACCAACGCCTACTTCTGCTGAAACCGGATTGCCTTGATAGTCGGTTGTGCGGACGGTATATGTAACCGTCTCTTGCGGACTGGTACGGTCAACATTCGATGAGATGTCGATATTCAGTTGTTGCTGTTCGGGGTCTACAGAGAATTGAATGTAGCCCATGCGGAACGCCGCCACTGGATTTGTCTCGTCCACGCCTTTGACAATCATCACGCTGACGTAGATATTCGGCGCATAGCTGGCATCAATCGGCAATTCGTACACGAGCGAGTTGCTATCCATTGTCACATGGTCATAGGTCAGCACATCACCACGTTCAACCGTGATGAGGGCTTCGGCTGTCCCTTGGAAGGGCGACGTAATCAAGATTTCGGCAGTGTCGCCAACAGTATAACTTTCAGCATCGCTCACAAGGTCGATACGGTTACTATTCTGTTGACGCCATGACACATAGGTACGCGATGATATCCATACAAAGGTCGAGCTACGCACTTCATTGCCGTTTTCGTCACGGGTGGTCGCGTAGATTTTATAGCTACCCCCTGTTTCCGGCGTGAACAAGAATTGTGCTTCGCCGTTGGCATCGGTTGTAACTTGCCCATCGGTGATAGGAATTTCTTCTACTTCATATGTCCATACCGTGCGCCCGAGTTCATCGCGCTCTTGTACCGATGACCAGCGACGCTCTACCACTTCGTAATCAACGGTTTGATTGGATACTGGTTGGCTATCCCAATCAACAGTCACGAAATTGATGGCAGATTCTTCGCCTGTGCGAATGACATAACTTTCAGAGCGCAAGCCAACATAAATTTCACCCTGATGCACGACGACTTCACCACGTCCTGAAACAGCTTGTCCGGTATCATCAAGAACCGTTGCTTCTACAGTGAAAGTCTGGCTTTGCGACGCATCTGCAAGTTCAGCCGGAAGCTCAATGACAAATTCACCATTCGCATCCGTGGTCGCTGAACCCGTCGCAATCGCCCCGCTATCGTTGGTCGCAAAAAACGCACTTGGACCACTGTCATAGTTATAGTCTGTGAAATCGTAACGACGGCTACCTTCATAACGGAAGAAATACGATGTGCTGACAACAGAGTATTCAACTGTCGCATTGGATACAGAGCCACCGAAGAAATACGTACTATCCACTGTAACGCTGAGTGTATCGCCTTGTACGACTTCCGGTGTATTCGGTGTTACATCGACCAAAAATTCGGGCAAACGATATTCTGCAACATTGAAACGTACCCGTCCGCGTGGAGGCCAATAATTGCCCTCTGAAACAGGGGCTTCTGCAATCGCGCTGTAATACCCGAGTTGGGTATCTTCCGCGAGTTCAAGTTCTAAGCTGAACGTCCCAAATTCATTGACATCTACATTGCCTTCAAAGATAGTATCGCCAAAGCCATTGGCAACATACATATAGATGTCATCTATATCGGGTGGTGTGAAGCTGATGTCATCCTGACTCCGCACGATACCGCGAATGTACACGGGTTGTCCTGGACGATATACCGGACGGTCACTGTACATATAAACCGTGTAATCGTCAGGGTAGTAATCGTAACTTTGTCCGAAGCTCCACGGGCTGATGCCACTATCCCATTGCGAATAGCCAATACCGAAGTAGCCTGTTGCTTCATCATCTACGATAGCTAAACGACGGTTATTGTTTTCATCAATTGGCACATCAAGGAACAGAACACCCATCTCATCCGTGATGCCTGCGCCTATTTCATTGAAATCACCATCATCACCATAGAATCTGACAGGCAAATTAGCAACCGGTTCGCCTGTTTGAACATCCGTCGCCCAAACAAACATGCTATCGCGGGTGTGCTTAACCGTGAGGTTGACATTCGCTACGACCATCACATGCGCTTGGTTGTAGCCAAGATTACCGCGTGCATCAATGCGCAGGTAGTAAATGCCAGGGTCAAGCCCTTCGCCGTTTTCATCCGCAACCTGTAGTTCGGTTGTGTTGCTACCTTCTGGTGGCGCGATGAGATATTCATCTTCGGAACTCTCTGCGACATAAGCTGTCGTGCCATCACCGAGTTCAACCGGATACCACATCAAGCCTTCTTCGCCACAAACGGGGTCGCCAGCAATCGTAAGCTGATAATCTACGTAGAGCAAATCCACGATTGCGCCTGTTGAAGGGGCTTGTCGCGCCCGCACGGGGTCTGGTGATGAGATAACAACCGCTTCTTGCGCACCGAGTAAACGAGTCGGGAGCGAGGTCGGGCAACGGCTGATGCCAAAATTAGAATCAAATTCTAGCAAGTCAAAGCGTAAGGCGTTCTCAGGTACATCTGTGCCATCAACTGTCCAACTGGTCACGAGGTCGCTATCGTTGATGTCAAAATCATCTTGGCTCACATACCTAAAGTAACTTGAGCGCACGGCATAATCGCCAAAATTTTCTAAGTCAACTTCATATAACTCGACGCCAAATTCATCTGCATTGCGATAAGTGACAAAAACGCCTGTGGGGTCGCGTTCCGCGTTGTAGAAGCCGATACCACCTGGCACGCGCAAGCTAACTTCTGGCACGAAGGGTTCGGTTGTGTAACTGAAACTGTATTCTTCTGTGATTTCGTTGCCATACAAATCAGTTAGACCAGGTGCAACCGTAACTGTGTAGGTCGCGCTGGCGTATTGCCGGAAACTGATTTCAAGGCTATCACTCCATGAGCGCCAGTAGTAACGCGGTTCAAATTCAGGTGTAGGTTCAATGGTGATGAACTCTGACCATTCAATATTTTCTTCGTCCATATCGGTACTGAAATAGAGAATCACACTGCCATAGGCGCGGGTTGTCCCATCATCACCTGGACTTGTTTCTTGTATTTCAGGATAGAGAACAGTTGTAAATTCCCAATTCGTTGTCCCGATGACACCTGTAGTTTCGCTACCCAGTGCGGCGATAGTACCCTGGTCTACATTGACACGATAGCGCGTTTCGAGTTCGAGTAGTTCATCTGGAATGAAACGGAAGCCATCGCCCTCTTCTGACCATTCAAACGTACCAGCGACGCTTTCACCTTCTACATACACAGCCACATCGCTTGTGGCATTTGCCTCTTCATCAAGCATCACTGGCACAAGGCTAAAGGCGTCTTCCACACTTGCTTGATCCATCGGCAGATTGAAGGTCATTTGGATAGAACGGTCTAGGGCAATGCGATTTTGGTTCGGCGTCGGGAAGAAATCGAGGATGCTCGGTGGTTGTGTAGTGAAGCTGAAGCTGTAGTCCTCTGGCAAAATTGCCCCATCTTGGGATGCCGTATCTTCTGCAATCGTCACCGTGTAGGTTGTATCCGCAGAAAGGGTCTCGTCGGGCGTGAATAGATAAATGGATGTATTAATCCACTCGCCTGTACCTTCGACGGCTGGTGAAAATGTGAGAGGCGCAAGCAATTCGTCATCTGTGCTACCGAAAGTCAGCGGAATCATCGCACGGTTGAAAATAACCGTAATCGTTGTATCCAGCAAAATGCTGGTGGTGTCACCGGCTGGGAATGTTTCTGCAATTTGTAAAAAGCCGATAGTGTTAAAAAGAATAGTTTCCACTTGCCCAAGAGGCGCACCGTCTATGCCTGTTAGCGTCGTATCTAGGCTGACAGTATACGTACTTGCACGCTCGAAACTTTCGTCAGCAGTGAACATCAGTTGTGTTTCGTCACAAGTGAGTGTGCCATCTACGGCTGGGCTGATACTAAAAGCATCCCCGGCTGTAGCACAATTGAGTGGACGGTCAAAGAACAGTTCAATGGGCATATCTAAACCCAAATCTGTCCCTTCAAATGGTTCGCTATCTACCCACTGCAAGATGCTATCCGTATCAGTAACGGCAGGTGCATCATCTTGGGCGAGCAATTGCGGTACGGTCACTGATAAGCCTATCAGCAAAAGTACGAGCAAAAAGCCAAAACGTCGCATAGGTCTATTCCCCCTTTTGGGCGCTATATTTGATAGCATTATTATATGCGAGGGAGAAAAAACGCGATACACGCCTAGCATACGTTTATCATGCGCCTACCCGATTGTCAGAGGCGCAAATCAATGTAGGTAACGGGAATATTGAATGTCTCTTTGAAGACTTGCCAATGAAGCGCGGCAATTTCGCGCAGTACGTTATAACCATAATTGCGCCAACTGACAGTCTGGTTTGCAGGCACAGGGCTAAGATAGACACGCAAGCCATCGCGGGCAAATAAGTAGCGAGCGCGAAAGACATGGTAACTATCACTGACGATGATGACACTGCGGATATTGTTTTCGTCTATGATGGCACGGCTGAATAGCGCGTTCTCTTCGGTACTACGGCTATTTTCTTCCAACAAGATAGCATCCGCCGGAACACCTTGCGCCAAGAGCAACTCACGGCAACCAGCCGCTTCGCTACGGGGTTGATAAGGGGATTGTCCACCTGTACAGATGATAAGCGGTGCATGTCCTTCCCAATATACTTGTGCGGCATGAATACTGCGTCTCGTCAGTGCAGGTCCCGGACGCCCATTTCCCACTAAACCAGACCCTAGTACAACAATCGCGTCGGCTGGCTGACGATTATCCTGTGTGCCTGTATAGCTAATAATGCCTATCAAGACGATAACAATCGCCATCCACACAAAACCTGAAATGAGTAAAAACCACAGAAATTGAAGCAATCGGCGGCGCCAAGTATAGTTTTCGAGCATCTTGGTTGACTATCTGCATATGACAGGTAATTGAATACGTTTTTAGCTGTACTTGAGAAAATTTCAATGCAGAGTCTGCAAACAAATAGCACGCTGTTATGATGACAGCGTACTACTCATTGTTATGTGTGTATAAATTTAGTCTGCAACAGGAGATGCGGGTGGTACAGTGGGATTATCGTTCTCACTGATTGTAGTTTCGTCATCCACAATATTACTAACGATA
>JBCBKJ010000010.1:0-119555 GCA_038522085.1 Chloroflexota bacterium | reverse complement strand
GTGCGTTGCTTGGTAACTAAGCTATCAGTATAGCAGTTTGAGCTGTCTCTCTCTTGCTTCTGTGTGATATGTGGAAGTCAGGAGAGAGACTGTTTTTATCTTTAACGATTCGCTATCCCTTGTCATAATATGGGTGTTAGCACAGTGAGAATGTGGTAGCCTCTGAGCAGTATTCTCGTACCGTAATCATCATGTGATGTTATGAAGGATTTTCCATGACTCAACAATCCGACCCATCCGCACGTAAAGGCAACAGTGCTGGATGTTGGCTGACGACTATTATCTCTGCTTTCGTGGCGCTTGTGCTGGTCGTCGTCGCATTGTTTCTGCCACCGTTCAATTTGTACGATGTGCTGGTGGGTAGCAATTACACGACTATCAGCTTACAAGGTGATGCTGTTCCTTCCGCAGATGGTCGGTTCACATTGGCGGCTGCCACAGATGTAGATGGTGATTTTGGTGTACAAGTCAGTCAGGTTGACCTCGCTTCGTTTGAATCCGGGTCAGGGGCGGCTGGTGAGTGGATACCTGCAGTGCGCAACGCTGTACCGTATTATTTGGCGCTCCAAAGCAGTGTATATAGCGTTGATACAGTTGGTGATGCACCGGATAGCACATTTTTGAGTTTGCGTACTCCGAACAATATCCCGAACACAGATTTACTTGATATGTACGGCTGGTATGGGGATGCAACAGTTGGTGAATGGCGCTTTATTCCAAGCCAACCGAGCGAAAATCGGCTAGAGACAGTTGTAGAAGATGTACCCAGCTATATCGCTATTTTTCAGGTTGCGCCGGATGTACCGGAAGTCGTTGTCAGTTACGATGTAGCGACTGCGCTTGACCCCGAAGTAGCCCGAGTAGCAACGGTAGTCGCGCCAGGTGGTTTGCAACCGCGTGTCGATGGTACGGTCAGCGGGAGCTTGGCGGCGGGTTCAGATGCGAATGGTGATTATCGCTGGATGCCGATTATTCGTAATTTCAATGACCCGCGTTCAGTAGATGCGGAAACAGTCAGCACGATTATTAGCAATCCAGCAGTGCGTGCGGCGCATATTAATCAACTCACGATGACGACCAACAACAACGGCTTTGATGGTCTGATGATTGATTATCGTGGTCTGCCTGCCGAGCAACGTGATAATTTCACAGCATTTATCAGCGAACTGGCAAGCAGTCTGCAAGCACAGGGACGTGTTTTGGGGGTTGTTGTCCCTGCCGCGAACAATGTCGATGGTTTATGGGAAACAGGTGCTTACGATTGGCGTGCGCTGGGCAGTGTCGTTGATTTGTTTGAAGTACAACTCGGCATCAATCCACAATTTTATACCGCAAATGACAATCAACTGGTTGAGGCGATGTTAGGCTGGGCAGTGGGCGCAGTTGACCGCACGAAGATTTTGCTGAATGTATCAGCCTTATCTGTGCGTGATATTGCTGGCAACCTCACACCGATTGGCTATGACGAGGCACTGGCTGGCTTGGGTAGTGTGCGTGTGGAAGCGGATAATATCAGCGAAACAGGCACGATTGAACCTGGTACGACAATTCGTGCAACGCTTGATGGGCGCGAGGCAATCGGCAGTTACGATGAAGCACTCAATAGCCCTTATCTTGATTATGTCGATGAAGACGGCAACACCACAGCGCGTATTTGGGTAACGACAGGGAGTGCGTTACGCTTCCGTATGAACTGGACAGAACGGCTGGCGCTCGGTGGTGTTGGCTTTGATGATTTGCTGGGCGATGGTGTTGCAGATGGTGTTGTGCAAGCCATTGGCGAATACAGTGCGCAGATTCCAACACCTATCACAATGGCAGAATGGGCACTGCGCTGGCGCATTGTCGATGCGAATGGCGAGGTCGTGCAAACAGAGACAACAGCCTTAGATGCTGACCTTGAAATCACACTGGAAGCACCTGATGGCAATTATGCAATTAACCCAGCCGTGATTCTTAACGAGCGCAATACGGAGCAAGAGAGCGTGCGAACGGGTGCAGAAGTAGCGTTATTCAGTGCAACCTCTACCCCTACCCCGCGTCCGACAGCGACACCCACCCCTGTCCCAACGATGACACCTACGGTTGCGCCTGTTGTGGCAACGAATCCACCAGTTATCGCCAACACAGGGGGACAAGTTACCACCAATGCGAATCCGCTAGGGGCTGGTGTGATTTTGAGTGGTTTTGAGTATGGTGGGCATGTGACCAGTACATCCAGCCAACGCGCTATCACTGCCATGCAATCCGCCGGTATGACATGGATGAAAATCCAAGTACGTCATAACTTCGGCGCTGACCCGAGTGGCGCAATAGCGTCCATTCAGAACGGGCAGGCAGCTGGCTTTCGTGTATTGATTGGGACAGTCGGCAACAAAACAGAATTAGGTAACAACACCGACGCCTATATTCAAGATTTTGCACGCTGGATAGGTGGCATTGCCGCTGGAGGCGCAGACGCGATTGAGGTGTGGAATGAACCAAATATTGACCGCGAATGGCCCACAGGACAAATTAGTGGGCAAGCCTATGTCAATTTGTTAGCGCCTGCTTCCAACGCGATTCGGAGTGCGAATCCTGGAACGTTCATCATCCTAGGGGCGGCGGCACCAACAGGTGCAGAAGCTGCGTTCCCCGGACAAGTAGTGAACGATAACACATGGTTATCGCAGGTTGCCAGCGCGGGTGGGATGGCGTATGTTGATTGTATCGGCGTACATTACAATGAAGGCATTGTGCCGCCAACGGCAACTGGTGGTGATATTCGTGACAATTACTACACGCGCTATCTGCCTACAATGGTAAACGTTTATACGGGACTATCACAGGGTAAGCCACTGTGCTTCACGGAGTTAGGTTATGTGACTTCAGAAGGGTACCCACCGTTACCCACTTTCTTTGATTGGGGTTCTGGCAATACTTTAGCTGAACAATCAGCATGGTTGGCACAAGCGGCGGCGTATCTATCGCAACAGGGCAATGTGCGTATGATGATTGTCTGGAATGTTGATTTCACGTTGTACGCTGGCGACCCGCAAGGTGGCTATGCCATCATTCGCCCGGATGGTAGTTGTCCGGCTTGTAGTGCGCTTTCATCTGCTCGTTAAATAGGAGGAATACACACACATGGCAACGCAAACACAAACAATGCAAACACGTAAACAGGTACGCGGGTTTGTCCTCATCTGGACATTTTTGACGCTCCTTATGGGTGGGGCGACTTTTCTAGCGATTTACTTCGCTTATGACCCGCAATTACAAGCGAGCTTACCAGCCGTGCCGAATAATAGTGGTGATGGCAATAGTGTTGTGGTCATCGCAAGCCAAACAGCACTGCCTGCAACAGATGTACCAACCGCTATTCCATCGCCTACAGAAGATGAGAGCGCGGCGGCAACAGCAGAGGAAGAATCAGCGGTTGCAGAGGAAGCGGTTGCAGTCGCACAAGTAGCCACTGAAGCCCTCCCGACCCCATCGCCTACCCCAGAACCTACGGCTGTTCCACCAGATGAAGACGAGCGTTTCCAAGTGGGTATTCAGGTACAAGTGCCTCCTGATTTCAACGGGGATGTGATGGAAGGTTGGTATCGTTCGGTACAGCAAATGAACATTCAGTGGGTGAAAATTCAGGTACGCTGGCAAGATGTTGAGCCAGAGCAAGGCGAATATTTCTGGGACGGTCTTGACTTGGCAATGCGTCTAGCGTTGTTCTATCAAAAACGTCCGATACTATCCGTTGTGACAGCGCCAGATTGGTCACGCACGACAGGACGTGAAGCAGGTATTTCGCTTGACAGATTGGGTCCGCCAAGTAATAACAGCGATTACGTAGAATTTGTGCGTACCATCATCCAACGTTATCCGGGACAAGTATTCGGTGTTGAGGTCTGGAATGAGCAAAATCTTGACCGTGAGTGGACATCCATGCAGGGTTTGAGTGCAACGAATTATGTTTCGCTGTTGCGCGATACCTACAACATGATTGACGAAGAAAGTCCAGGAACAATTGTCATTTCGGGTGCGTTATCGCCAACAGGTATCGACGATGGTATTGGTGCAATCAACGATTTCCGTTACATGCAACAGATGATTGACGCCGGCATGTTGGACGTTACCGATTGTGTAGGTGTGCATCATAATGGCTACAATATTGGTCCTTTGGTGCGCTTCGATGAAGTCCCGAATGACCCAAGTGCAATTTTCAGAGGTCCGTTCGATAATCCGCATCATAGTTGGAGTTTCCGTAGCACGTTAGAGGGCTACGCGACGCGCATCCGCAACGCGGGTTACGACACGAAAATGTGCGTGACTGAGTTCGGTTGGGCAGTATCAGAAGATTTGGGAGCTTATCCACCTGGGTTTGAGTTTGCCCAAGATAACACCTTAGAAGAGCAAGCAACCTACTTCGTAGAAGCACTTGAGTATATGTCGAGTGGCGATGATGTGTGGTTAGCTATTGTTTGGAATTTGAACTATGGTCCACAAGCAGGTTGGGATACAAATAACGATAATACACCGTATTCGTTGATTGGTCCTGATTTCAATTTCCGTCCAGCATACGATGCTATCCGTGATTGGGTCGGCGCGTACCGTGCTGAGACATTTGGAGAGTAACTAGCAAGTAAACGAACACATATAGATACACATGTCGGGGAGAGTGTAAGCTCTCCTCGCTTGTTATATAACCACAGCATTCACTACATCACACATTGCAATTCAGGAACAGTATGAGCAAGACACAAATCTCTTCTAATCGTTATCGGCGTTATGTTATTGGTGCGCTTGCCAGTATCGCGCTCTTAGTCATCGGCATAGTTACTATTATCGCTGTGCGCCCACAACCTGACCCCTTTGGAGGCGATGCGATTACTGCCCCGCCTTTCACCACGATTGGCTATAGCATACAGACCTTTCTATGGTGGGATGAAGGCAACGCGGGTATGCAAGCGAGTATGGTCAATCGCGTGCTGAACTTTGGCTATATCAAGCAAAATTTTCCTTGGCGCGAGCTTGAACCGCGTCAAAACGAATGGGATTTCACACAGTCAGATCGCATCATTGCGCTGGCAGATGAATGGGATTTGGGCTTAATTGTGCGTTTAGGGCAAGCGCCTCAGTGGGCGACAGGCTCAGACATCGAATCAGATGAATCGCATGATGCGCCACCGAATAACCTTGAAGATATGGCTGATTATTGTGGTACGATTGCGGAGCGATATGCGGGACAGGTTGTCGCATATCAAATATGGAATGAGCCGAATCTCGCCCGTGAATGGGGAACAAATACGCCGAATGCCGAAGACTATGTAGCACTGTTGGCTGTCTGTAGCGAGGCAATCCGTGCAGTCGATAGTGAGGCGATTTTAATCTCGGCTGGCTTATCACCAACGGGGGGTCCGATGCCCTATGCGATGCCCGATGACCAATATTTGGATGCAATGTATCGGGCAGCGTTTCAGCAATATATTGATGTCGTTGGCGTACATGCGCCCGGTTTTTCTGTACCAAGTTATGGTCCTGATGATGCGGCGGCAGATGGCATGGGCAGATGGGCATCATTTAGGCGCGTAGAAGATTTACGGAAGATTATGCTTCTGCATGACGATGCCGCGAGACAAATGGCGATACTCGAATTTGGTTTTACTACCGATACAGAAAATTCTGATTATGCGTGGTTCAGCGTGACGGAAGAAGAACAAGCTCGCTTGACCGTTGATGCTTATGTATATGTCGCGGAGAATTGGCGTCCTTGGGTCGGGCTGATGAGCTTAATTTATATGCCGAACCCCCGCTGGACCCCCGCTGACGAAGAATGGTGGTGGGCAGTGGGCGAAAGTGATGGCACGATGCGACGTGTATTTTTCTCGTTGGCACAGATGGATAGATACTGTGGCGATGAGATACAGCTTGGCTGGCAAGCGGACTGGAGTGAGGAGGAATGGTTTGAGCAACGAGACACTTGCCCTTAGTTTGTTTGTACATTTGATGGCAACGGCTATCTGGATTGGTGGCTTGCTCATCACGATGATTCTGGTGTATCCAGAGGTGCGACGGGTGTTAGAAGGCAGTCCGCCTCTGTACCAATTTTTATCGCGCTTGCGGAAACGTTTCTACCCGATTAGCAATTTGAGCCTCGTGGCGTTGATTGTGACAGGTTTATTTCAGATGACGGCTGACCCGAATTATGATGGTTTCCTGACGTTTGATAATCGCTGGAGTCAGATTATGCTGGTCAAGCACATTGTCATTGCGGTGATGGCGCTGGCGGGCTTGGTGCTACAGTATGCAGTTGCGCCTTCTTTAGAACGCACCTCTTTATTGCTGGAACGTGGCAAAGGCACAGAGGCAACAGATAGCGATTTCGCACGTTTACGTCAGCAAGAAGTCATTTTGACATGGGCGTTAGGGCTACTGGGTGTCTCTGTGCTGGCGATGAGCGCATGGTTGGGCGTGTTATAACGATTATCTGCATTGTCACGCTCGGCTAAAGTGCTTATCATACGGCAGTCAACTGATAGAAAGACTTTATTCTTGTCACAGTCTAAACGCTATTATTATGTCATCGCGGTTTTTATATTGCTCGTTGCGGCAGGGGTGCGCCTATGGGACTTGCCAACCTTGCCTGTTGGCTTCAGTGACCCCGAAATTGCGAACGTGGGCATTGTGCGCGAAGACATCTGGCAAGGGAATATCCGCGTCTTTTACACCTACCCCGATGTGACGGCACCCTATAGAGCGAGTACCGAAGGGTTGTACCATATGGTGCTGGCGACGGCGAGTTTGCTATTTGGTGAAGGCACACTTGGCTTACGTATGCTATCGGTGTTTGCCAATATGCTGACCGTTGCTTTGCTATACACACTCGGCAGACGTCTATTCGGTGGCATGGCTGGCTTAATGGCGGCTGGCTTATATACAGCCATGATGTGGGCTATTTTGCTATCGCGCTTGGTCATTGTCGAAACAACTGTGCCGTTGATGGTTACGGCAGTGATGTTGGCGCTGGCGCGAGCATTGCCTGTGTATGAGCGTGTGCGGATAGAGACGAGTAACACCCGTGATTTCGCAGTGATGGGTTGCTTGATTAGCCTGAGTTTATACTTACACGCATCGAGTTTGTTCGTAGTGCTGATGGCAATGAGCTTTGTTGTGTATATCATGGTTACAAGGCGTCCTTTGTCATTACGACGTTTGAGCTATATTGGCTTTGCGATTTTGATGCTGGCGATTGTGGCATTGCCCTATGCGATTTCGACAGCACGCTTGCCAGACTTGAGTGCCAATTCGCGTATCGCTGGTGCGGATGGCGTGAATATCATCATCAATGTTGCCGATACAATTTTAGGTATTTTCTGGCAAGGCGATAGCAGTGCGGCACTCAATCTACCGCAACGTCCGCTGGTTGATTTTCTAAGCGGCTTTATCATGTTGTTGGGGCTGGTCGTGTGTGTGCAACGCTGGCGCGACGCCCGTTATGCACTGGTACTCATTGCGGGTGTGATACTTGTGCCACCGGCAGCACTACTTGGTAACACGCCCAACTTCATCGGTATGAGTACGCTGTTGCCTGTGATTGTATTGCTGTTCAGTGCAGGTGCGATGCAATTGGTACACCTAACGCCCAAGCAATGGCAAAGAGGCGTAGCAGGCATTTTTGCGTTGCTGATAGCAGGGAATCTCGTGTGGAGTGTAGATTCACTGTTCAATCAGTGGCACGCACGGGATGATGTCTATACAGCGTACAACGGCGACATTGGCACGATTGCGCATCATTTTGATTTGACGGCTGATGAGATTCCTGTTGTTATCTGTAACCCTGAATGGGAGCCAACTCCGATTTTGCGTGCGCCAGACCATGATATTGACCTCGTTCGTTTGCACATGAACAATGACACGGCGTTGATACGCGAGGTCGATTGCCGAAACGGATTTGTCTTTGTGAACGCAGGGTTGCATCAGCAGGTGCTGGTTGCTGAACCCATGACGCTGAGTGCTTTGTCGCCAGCCGTCGCGGATTGGTTGGCACTGAGTACGCCGATGCCTGATATGCCTGTGGCGATGGTCTTTGATATGCAGGTGCAGCCGGAATTAGAAGACGCGCTCGGTGTTTTTACCACGACTGCCCCTGCTAGTTATGCAACCGATAGCGATACGATGGAGCGGTTAGCTGTTGCGCCACCGATACGCTTTGGTGGTAATGTGACATGGTTAGGCTACGAGGTCGCTTCGGAAAATACATATCAACCGAGAATGCAAGCGCCTGTCTCGACTTATTGGCGTGTGGAAGGGCTTGTGCCTTCGGATTTGATAATTTTCACGCATATTCTGATTGACCCTGTATCCCCTGCTGCACAGTCCGATACTATCTTTGCGAATCCGCGCCATTTACGCGAACGGGATGTGTATTTGCATGATGAGCGGGTATGGCTACCACGTACCGTCGTCGATGGCATCCATTTTGTCTCGGTGGGTGTGTATCAGCAAACGAGTGGCGAACGCTTGGCTGTCTTTTTGGACGAGCGCGAAACACAGGGAGACCGTATATTCTTGTATCCCATCACAATTGAGTTAGCATCCGACACAGAAACAGAAAACTGACCTATGTTTGATATTGTATTTCTTGGCACGAGTGCGTCTGCGCCTTCGATTTATCGTGGCTTGTCGTCACAGGCGATTTTGGCGGGTGAAGACCGCTTCTTGGTCGATTGTGGCGAAGGCACGCAACGGCAAATTTTACGCAGTGGCATCGGCTTTAAAAAACTGAATCGCATTTTGCTGACGCATTCGCACTTAGACCATATTTTAGGCTTGGGCGGGTTGGTATCGACATTCACGCGCTGGGAAAGCCTCGAAGAATTATTTTTCTATGGGAGCGCCCATACGCTAGACCGTGTGCGTTCGCTGATTTACGAGGTGGTGATGCCGTATGGGTCGCCACAAGTGCCTTTGCATTTCACTGAATTAGACCGCCCTATGACAATTTACGAAGGCAATCAATTTGATGTGCAGTGCTTTCCCGTAACGCATCGGGGTCCGGGTTGTTTTGGTTATATTTTTCAGGAGCATGACCATCGCCCATTTTTAGCAGAAAAAGCCGATGAACTGGGTGTGCCATTTGGTCCTGAGCGCGGACGGCTGGTGAAGGGCGAATCGGTCACGTTGGACGATGGGCGCGTCATCACGCCAGATATGATGCTCGGTGAGACGATTCCTGGCACCAAGGTTGTCATCACGGGGGACATTGCACGGTTGGATAATATTGTGGATTATGTTGCGAATGCCGATGTTCTCATCACGGAAGCGACCTTTTTGGATAGTGAGCGCGATGAGGCAAATAGCTTCGGGCATATTACGGCGAAACAAGCAGGTGAATTTGCGCAGGAGATGAACGTGAAGCATTTGCTCCTGACACATATTTCGCGTCGCTATCGGGAATTTGAGGTTGTTAAAGAGGCGCGAGAGACATTCCCTGATAGTTATGTCGTGCGTGATTTGGATCATTTTAGCATTCGGCGGGGTCAAGCGTTGCAGAAGGTTGAGCCAGAGTAAGCAAACTGCATAAAAAATTTCACCACAAAGACGCGAAGAACACGAAGAAAAGCATCATCTATCGGTTCTCCATTGTGAGAGCGCCTTTTGGTTTGAAATGTTTGTAAGAAAAATAGGGTTTTTATGCCAGATAGGGTGTTTTGTTGCGGTATAGCGCAATTACGCAATAAAACCTTTTTTTCGTTTGGATTTTTATACGGAGAAGTGACAGCAGAACGATGAAAATGATTGTTCTTTTTGTCATGGTTGCTGTATTTCTATTTAGTAAGGTGCGGTCTAAGTAGAGTGTACTGGATTTGGGGTATGAGATGTGGGTCATATGAGCGGAGATATGCCCGTTGATATGATTTTTGGGTCAGGTAGTCAGTTTTCAGTGGTCAGTCATTAGTTATCCGTATTTTGGGTCGGGCTATTTTTCACCACGAAGACGCGAAGAACACGAAGAAATACAATTTAAAACAGGTAAATTTGGGGGTCATAGACTTGTTATGCGTCTGCAATAGCCCAAGCTGGCAGGGGTTCGCGTTGGGAGAGCCATTGTACAAGGATGCCAGCCATGCCGGCTGAAACAGCGACAATGCCACCAACCATTGCGCCGATGGTGTCTGTGTCGCCTCCACAAGATAGCGTTTGCCAGATAGCTTCCTCAAAATTATTGCGATAGTGGGCAGAGAGCCAAAGTGCTAGCGGGACAGTGCGCTGGGCAGTCATTTTTGTGCCGTTGCCGAGTGATTCTACGAGTTCGATGCGGGGTGTATCTATCGGAAATGCGATAGCGCGTTCGCAGTGGGTTTTGACTTCGCTAGATGGGATGTGTTCACAGACGGCGTGCATAAACTCTGTGCTGGTGATGTCTGTTGTTCTGTGTTGGTGTGCGAGTGCAGCTGCGATAGCTATGGTGATTGCGCCTGCGATGCCTTCTGGGTGGGCGTGGGTGATTTCGGCAGAAGCACGAGCATTTGTTATACAGGCGGGTAAATCATCTGCGAAATATGCACCAATGGGTGCGACCCGCATTGCACCGCCGTTACCGTATGAACCATTGCCACCATAAAAGTTATAACTGACCTCACGCCAATGTTGTCCTTTGCCGATACGTGCAACCATTGCTCGCATCCCGCGTCCGTAGCCTCGACTGCGGTCATAATGTTTGACAAAACTCTGTGCGAGGGCATCCTGATTGATGTGCTGATGCTCACGCAGAATAGCATAAATTGAGAGTGCCATGTTGGTATCGTCAGTGAAACGCCACGTGCCTTGCGGTGGGGTACGATTGGTCACAAAATGCGAGAGGTTGCGGGGACTGCTAAGTTCAAAGAAGCCACCTAGCGCATCCCCCACAGATAAGCCTGTGAGGGAGGTTCGCGCACGGGTAAGGCGTTCTTCATGAGTCATGCTAAAAGGCGAAAATCACTCAACGTCATCAAGGGAAATCATGCCTTCGCTGATGACTTGCCCGGGTTGAATGACTTGTGCGCCGTGTGTATCGACGGTTGCCATAAGGTCGTAGGTGGTTGCGCCTGTGATGCGAACAGGGACGATTTCGCCGGGTGGGAGTTCGCCTTCGACAATCACGTAACCGTCGATTTCGGGGGCATCGCGGTAACTGCGTCCTATGCTTATGATGCCATCAAGTTCGTTGCCGTGTTCATCTTCGGCGGCGCCATGCCCTTCTACCAGAATGTCGAGCGTTTTGCCGATGAAACTCTGATTTTTGCTGAGGCTGATGCCCTGTTGCAATGCCATGAGGCGTTCGTAGCGTTCTTGCTTCACGACGTCGTCAACATGATTGGGTAATTTTGCGCTGGGTGTGCCGATTTCGTAGGAATATTTGAACGCGCCGACACGGTCAAATTGCATGTCTTCTACGAATTGCATGAGTTCGTCAAATTCTTGGTCGGTTTCGCCGGGATAACCCACGATGAAGGTGGTACGCACGGAGAGATTTGGAATCATGCTACGGAGTTTGCCGACAGTGTTGTAAACCCATTCGACATTTGCAGGGCGTTTCATGCGTTTTAGCACTTCGCGGCTACCGTGTTGAAGTGGCATATCGAGATAGGACAATACTTGTGGATGCTTTGCCATGGTCGCCATGAGTTCTTCGGTGACGTAACCGGGATAGGCATACATGATACGCAACCAAGGAATATCCGGCGCGGCGGCACAAATTTCGTTGAGCAAGGTAGCGAGTCCGTTTTTCAAGCCTAAATCATGCCCATAGTCGGTGCTATCTTGTGCGATGAGCATAATCTCTTTAATGCCCATATCTTGCAAGCGCACAGCTTCGGCAACGATGTCGTCTATCTTGCGACTGACGGCTGTCCCTTTGATTTTCGGAATCGCGCAAAAAGCACAGGGACGGCGACAGCCATCCGCAATTTTGAGATAGGCATGTGCGCCTTGTACACTGGCACGCAACACACCACGTTCATCTAAGCCTACGGTTTCTGCTTCGGTTGGCAGGTGATACATGGGTTCGGGATGTTTGCGGTCACGCAGGCGCGTAACAAGGTCGAAAATATCCATCCAGCGGCGTGTGCCGATGACGCCATCCAAGCCGGGAACTTCTCGCACGAGCGTTTCGCCATAACGTTGCGATAGGCAACCAGCCGCGATAACCATCTGTTTATCTGTTTTGATGTCTACTAGTTGACGCAGAGCATCAATGGACTCTTGTTTGGCGGCATCAATGAAGCCACAGGTATTGACGATGAGGACTTCGGCATCTTGGGGGACGCCAACGCTTATCATGCCCTCTTGGTGAAGCACCTGCGCGATGCTTTCAGAATCAACGGTGTTTTTTGAGCAACCAAGGCTCATGAGGAAGTATTTGTCTTCACGTTGTTTTGTGGGTGTTGTCATAGGAATAAATCGTTGCTCCACTGGTTGTATTGCGGGTGGTGGGATGTGTTGTCTCAGGTATATCAGATTCAAAGTCGTCTTGGCGCGATGCCCAACTAATGAGCGCCGGAAATGCCAACGATAGACAGCCTAAAATGACCATCAGCAAACCTAAGCCGTATTCACTGATGCTATCTTGCGCGACCAAGCGCCATTCGTAGGGGTCAGCCGGATTATAATGAATCTCTACGTTGTCGCCTTCGGCAAGGTCGAAGTATTGTTCAAATTCAACACGGTGTCCACTGCGAATTTCTTCTGTCATACCGTTCTCATCTGATACTGTATACAGGAGCGTAATCAAAAAGCCTGGTTCGCGGAACGTACCTGTGCGCTCTCTGCTAACGACGACTGCTTCACTTTCGACAAAGCCAGCCGTTGGCGGAAAGATATTGCCTACGTAGCCCTGTAACAAGAGTGCCAACCCACCAAACACCATCAGCATTGCACCTAACACGCGGGCAATGTGACGTAGTTCGGATGTGAGAAAAAGGGGTGATTGCATACGGGCGATACTCCTGCGATTTGTACGATGTAACTAGCATAACTATAGATTATATAGCCATGATAACCGAAATTTGTCCGTATTGTGTTTAATTTTCGTCAATATACGTTCAGGGATTGGATTTTGTGGGCGATGGTACAGCCGTTTCACGGAGAGGCAAAACAGCGAAGGTCGTTGCTGTCGGCGGATTGGTGGGGCTGGCTTGTGGAACGGTAGCTGTTGGTGCGAGCGTTGCAGTCGTTGTTGTTTGTGCGGATGCTGTGTCGCTAGTACTGGTATTCGCTTCGGAAATAGTGGTAGGCGATGGCGCGACCTGCCCTGTTTGAGCGGTGTTCGCTACGATAGTGGGTGAGCTTTGCGCACTTGCGGCGATGATATTTGCCTCTTGTTCATCAGAAAATAGAGGCGTCGGCGTGGGTTCGCTGTAGGCTACGGTATCACTCGCAGGCACACTTGCTTCGTCAGTTGTGCTTTCTGTTGGCAACGGGGTACTTTGGGCGGGTTCGGTTGCTGGTGTCATTTCGGTGGGCAGTGGGTTGGTATTGGTGTCGATGCCTGTTGTGGAGAATGTTAGCTCTACTTCTTGTCCGCGTGTACCGAAACTATCTTGCTCTACCCCATTATAGGTAATATCGAGGGCGGCGGCGTTGGCGGCAGTGATACTAACACGATCATTTGCTTCGTAGGTGCTGATGCTACCTGGCTCAAAGAAACCCGCAAATTGTTCCACATCGTCAACAGTGACACGAATCCATGAGCGTTGGGTCACTTCCATGACGACTTGCACGCCGACCCCAATACCAAGTGCTGCCGCGTCGGGTGTATCTGTGATGATGGTTGCGCGGGGCGTTACGGTTGCTGTATTGGTGGGCGTAACAGTGACTGAACCAGCCGGTAAAGTCGGTGCGTCGGCTACCGTATCTGCTGAATCGTCGTCGCGCAAGTCAAGTGTATCCATGACGACAAAAGCGATAACGGCGAGTGCTGCTAGGGATACCAGCAACATAGCGATATTGCGCAGGAGTGTTCCGATACCAGCCGATGAACGCTCTTGTACATTGACGACAGGCAGAGAGGGTGGCGTATCCGTAATTTTGCGCGGGGCGATAGGAATCGTTTCTGTTGTGCGCAGACGGTCAAAGCGTCCGGTACGCCGTTTGTCGGTTAGGGCGGCTTCGTAATATTGTAGGACACGCTCTTCTTCCAAGCCCAAAAAATGTGCATAGTTACGGAGCATCCCGCGTGTACGCACAGCAGAATCCAGCACGGTAAAATTACCCTGCTCGAATGCTTCTATAATGTCACGCCGAATACGTAATGCGCTAACAGCATATTCTAGCGTGATTTCTTTAGCTTCGCGGGATTCGCGGAGATAGCGCCCAAGTGCTGTTGGGTCCATACGGTGCGGAATACCTCTCGCTTAACAACAAAAAATCGACCCCAAAATGATAGTGAGGTCGATTATAGCGTGGATTCAGTTCTGAATCACTACCAATGCTTTATTCGTCGGTTTCGCCTGCTTCGGCGTCAGTTTCTTCTACGATTTCATCTAGTGTCTGTTCTAGTTCACTGCGATTATCGGTATCAAGTTCTTCGCCCTGTTCTTCAGCGAGTTCGGCTGCCGTTGGAATGTCTTCTTCTGGGAGTGCGTTTTCGTTATCGCGCACAATTTCCATGTTCACGATGTCTACGTACTCGTCAGCGCCAGCTTCTTCGCGTGCGGCAAGAAATTCTTCGAGTTCGCCTTCGCGCACAACGATGACTTTCAGTTCTGGCGAAATATCTGTACCGATACGTACAGGAATGGTCGAGCGACCTAGTTCACGAATCGCTTGCTGACTGATACGGCGACGGTTGATGTCGATTGCGCCGAGTGGGTCATCAGCGGTAACTTCCATGAGCTTGTCTGCGATGTCTTGGGTGGTCACAGAGCCATAGAGCGTACCGGTTGGGGATGCACGACGTTCAAAAATGAGTTCGACACCATCAATACGGCGGGCAAGCGAGTTGAGCAGGTTTTCGTGTTCTTCACGACGCGCTTCTGCTTGCGCCATGAGGGCTTGGTGTTCTTCCAACGCTTCATTGCTGGCTTGTTTTGCGATACCACGCGGGATGAGATAATTACGGGCAAACCCAGGCGCCACGTCTACGATTTCCCCTGCGACACCATGTTTATAAATGCTTTCGAGCAGGATTACTTTCATCAGCTTTTCCTCACAAAATAGTAGCGCCCAACATGTGGGCGATATGATCGTTTCATAGTTTTGTCTCGGACAGAACAGGCAAATTATAGCGACCTGAATAGACTATGCCAAGTGTGAATTGAGCGTGATGAATGTAATGACATCAGCTTAAATGGCTAATCATAAGTCCTGTAACCACGAAGACACAAAGGATACAGAGAAAATCCTTAAAACAGCGTGTAGTTATTTTATGTGCTGTGGATAGCAAATCGTATGATAACGAGGCGAGGATAGCCAGCTAGTGAAGCGTGCATTAGAATGTGCGTCCGGTTAAGCAAACAGGGGTTAGGCATCGAGTATGAGTGAATCACGCGCCTTATCGAACGCAGGGGTCGCACGGGCGGCGCTTATTGTGCTGGTGGGTTTCCTTGCGAGTGGTGTTTTGGGGTTTGTGCGGACAGGGGTACTATCGGCTTATTTTGGGACGAGCGCCCAACATGCGGCATTTCTAGCAGCCCAGCGCATCCCAGAAATTATTTTTGTGTTGGTGGCTGGTGGCGCGTTGGGGTCATCTTTCATACCGATTTATGCACAACAACGCGAAATTGACGAAGATAAGGCATGGCGACTTGCCAGCGCGGTGATGACACTAACAGCATGCGCGGCTGGGGTGTTGGGTTTGCTGGTTGCTATCTTCGCGCAACCCCTCGTAGAGACGATTTTGCTACCACAAAGCACGCCGGAGATTCAGCAACTGACGGTGAATATGACGCGCATTATGAGTATCACGCCGTTTATCTTTTCGATTAGCGGACTCATCATGGGCATTTTGCAATCACACGGCTTATTTCTATTACCGAGTATCGCTATCAGCATGAATAACATCGGCATCATGATTGGCGCGATTGTGCTTGCGCCCTTGCTGGCGAGCGAGCCTGTGACGGGTGTTGATAGCGTGATTTTGCCTTTGACCAATACCTTGCCCGTTGACCAAGTTGGGGGCGCGAGTGTGTATGGCTTGGCGATTGGGGCGGTGCTGAGTGCTGTCTTGCACCTTCTCGTACAGATTCCCGGCTTATTCACTGTAAAAGCTTGTTTGAGTGTGTTGTTTGCGCCCCGCTTAGAAGGTGTAGGTGAGGTTCTCAAGTTGATGGGTCCGCGTGTGCTGGGCTTGGGTGTGGTGCAGGTCAATTATCTGGTGAATATCATTTTGACTGACCGGATGGTGGATGGCAGTTATGTGACATTAACGACAGCCTTTACCCTCATGTTTTTTGCGCTGGGGATTATCGGGCAGAGTGCGGGGTCGGCAGTATTCCCAACTTTGTCGGCGTTGTTTGCGGCGAATGACATGGAAGGCTATCGTGACCGCCTAGCCAGTGCGATGCGTGGCGTGATATTTCTAGCGATTCCGGCGACTGTCGCTTTCATCATCATGGGCGAGCCGATTGTCAGCGTTTTTGAACGCGGGGAATGGACACGCGAAAGCACGCAAGCTACCGCATGGGCGCTATCGTTCTATGCGACGGGCATTGTGGGTTTTGTATTGCTAGAGGTCTTATCACGAGCATTTTATGCGCTGGCAGATACATGGACGCCTGTAATATTTGGTATTGGCGCGATGGTAAGCAATATTGTACTCAGCCTGATTCTCGTGCAGTTCATTGGCGACCCGAATAATTTGGCACGGGGTCCGTTTGCTGGTTTGGCGTTGGCAAATGCGAGTACAACACTGGTAGAGGGCTTGCTACTATGGTGGGTAATGTCGCGCCGTGTGGGGGGTATCCGTGATGGCATGATTATCAGCGCGTCACTGAAAGCGGGCTTGGCGGCGGCTGTCATGGGCGTCGTGTTGTGGATGTTGCCGAGTTTTGTGCCTGTAACCGATTTTCCATTAGCGATTATAGGCGCGATAGTCGGGGGTGCGGTGTTCTTTGGAGTCAGTATTGCGCTGGGCTTAGAAGATGCGAAGGCAGTCCCGATGCTGATTTTGCGCCGTTTGCGACGGTGATTTACATTTACAGGTCATATGTGTGAACTGGCTGTATTTACCTCTCCCCAGCCCCTCTTCCGCGCTCGCAAGCTCACTTCGGAGAGGGGAGCTTTATGGTTTCTTGTGTATATCGTGGGCAAAATATCTGACCTACTGTTGAATGCTTTTTAAGCGTGGTAATCTGTATTCATCAGTGTCTTTTACAAGTATTTCGGGCGCTGTGTACAACGCCACTACATTTGTTTTCTACTATGAGGTGCATCATAAAAACAGAGTCTAAACATGAATCGACATACAAAGACTATCGCTCTATGCGAACGGACAGTTTAGAATAGGTGTCTATCAAAAAGATACAGATTTTTAGGATAAACATAGCATGGCAAGTGACAGATTCCGGTTTACTGTAGGTGGCTTTGAATGCTTGGTGATTAATGATGGTACAAGCACAGGCGCAACCAGCCGGATGTTCAGCAATGTAGACGATGCGACCCGTTCTGCACACGATTTACCAGACAACATAGCGGTTGGCTATAACGTATGTGCGGTCTATAGCGATGATTGGGTCTTGCTCGATACAGGTATTGGCAACGCAGGTGATACTGAAGGACAAGTAGCTGATATTTTGGACGACGAAGATATTCGCCCTGAGCATATCATCATGACGCATGCCCACGTTGACCATTATGGCGGGTTGATTGGGGATAATGGCGAGGAGAAATTCCCGAATGTGCCGGTGTATATGTGCCAGAATGAATGGGTATGGTTTACTTCGAGCGAGTATGCTGACGATAATCCTGAGCGAGCTGAGGTAATCAAAGCGCAGTTGTTACCAGCCGAGCGTCAGGTAGAGCGCATTGAATGCAATGATATGAGCGAAATTTTACCAGGATTTACTATTGTTTCGTTGCCAGGACATACCCCACATCACATAGGCATTATGATTGCATCACAGGACGAACGCTTGATTATCGCCGGAGATGCGCTGTTACATCCCTTGCACCTAGAAAATCTGGATTGGCAATTTGCGAATGATACCGACCATGAACGCGCCCGCAAATCACGTATCAAGTTGGCAGAAATTGCTATAGATACGAATGCACTGGTGCTGAATTATCATTTTCCATTTCCCGGCTTAGGGCGTATTGAGCGCAACGGAGATGCGTATCGCTGGCTTCCGCTTGCCGAATAGTAAAAAGCACGATAAAGAAATTCTGAACCACAGAGGCTCAAAGACACAGAGAAAATCTTCCAGAAAAGAGCCTGTTTTAATACTAGAACTATGTATGTAACAACATTGTTTGACACAATTTCAGTAACTCACAGTATTGTTACTATACACAAAAATGGTGTCAAAATCACGGACGCCCCAAGGCGTATAGCCGTTAAGCTAAGGTGTTTTTCTAAGACATATCTGCTTTTGTGCTTATGAAACGGCGGACAACATAGATGTTGTCCCTACAAAGAGTCTTAGCGAAAGATAGTTTTGGGCGTAAAATGGCGGACATACTAAAATAGCGCCGATAACTAACGCGCCATACAATTGAGGTAGAAATCAGCAGGATAATATGAGGGGCAAAGTTATGAAATCTGTTTTTGTAACAGGTACGACATCCGGTATTGGCTTATATACCGCACGGCATATGCACGCGCTCGGCTGGCAGGTGTTCGCGGGGGTGTATCCGGGTGAAGATACCACTAAGCTAACTGAAGGCATCAACGATAGTGCGCGGTTGCATGTGGTTGATATTGACATCACAAATGCAGAGATGGTTGCTACGGCGCAAGCAAAAATCGCGCAACACACCGATAAATTACATGGGCTGGTAAATAACGCAGGCATCAGTGTATCGGGTCCGTTAGAAGTATTGCCACTGGATGATATTCGGCGTCAGATGGAAGTGAATGTTATCGGGCAGATTGCAGTCACACAGGCGATGATGCCTATGATTCGGACGGCAACCGGACGTATTGTCAATGTGGCGTCAATTTTAGGTAGGCTGGTTGCACCATTTTCGGGTCCGTATTGTGCATCGAAGTTTGCATTAGAAGCCGTCACGGATGCGCTACGCTTAGAACTCTCACCTTGGGGCATTCATGTCGTGGCGATTGAGCCGACGAATATTGCGACAGACATCTGGGAAAAAGAATACGAGTGGCAGGAAGTGATGCGCGAAGAATTGCCACCTGGCGCAAAAGATTTATACGGCGAAGCATTGCAGACATTGAATCGCACCACCCGTGAGCAAGCCGCGCTAGGTGTCACGCCACAGGTGATTGCAGACGCGATTGGCGATGCGCTCACGGCGACAGTGCCAAAAACGCGCTATACAGTGGGTCCGAGTGCAGGGCTATATAACATGCTGTGGCGTTTCTTGCCTGACCGTATGCGTGATAGAATTTTGCTTCGTCAAATCAATATGAATTGAGCGTGCTATGAGCAATCGTTTTACACAGTCGCTCATCATATTGGGTAGCATCTTCCTGTTATTCGTCGTGTTGTTTTTTGGTTCAGTGCTGACAGAAGGCACAATGCTCGGCGACTGGCTGGCAAATATCATCGTATTCTTGTTATGTGCCTCACCCCTCGCTGTGATGTACAGCTTGGGAACAGGTGCGATGCTATTATGGCGACGCATGACGAATGTACAAAAGAAATCAGCGGCAGGTGGCGACTATGATTTTGGGACGTCGCTTGAAGATGACAGCGCATTAGCTGACATCATGCAACAGTTGACACCTGAACAGCAAGCCTATTTGGAGGAACGTTTAGAAGAACGTGCATTGGGCTTGGGGACAGATGGTGAGTTGATGTCGATGGATGAGTTATTGAATGAGGCACGCGGGCAGAAGCCGAAACGTGATTCGCAAATGTGATGTGTGAGGGGCAAGTAGTCTGCCCCATCACGTTTAGATGTAGTCGTTTTTACGTTTTTCGCTGTTGTTGTCGCGCACGAGGTAGTAAATGATGGCGGCAGGAATCAGAATGGGTGCAAGTCCGAAAACCAAGCCGATGAAGCCCACGAATAAACCAACGACCAAGCCAATTGCGCCAACACCCAAGCCAACGACGAGTGCGATTGCGCCGACTACTAAGCCAACCACTAGTTCAATGAATGCGGGCAGGATGCCTGTGAAAACGAGTACCAGCAGTACCATACCACCGATAATGATGTTATTACGGGTCATGGTTGGTTGAAAGTCATTTTTTTGTTTCTGCATCAGAATTGCTCCTGTTAGTCTGTGTTTTTGTGTGTTCTACTCTCTTATACGCAGACCGTGCTATTGGGTTGCGCGTTTTTCCTGTCTTTATAGTATTTTTGCATTTGTAATCATGTTTGCTCCATGAGGATAGGTTGTTTATGCCAAAAAATGTTTTCATTACGGGCGCGACATCGGGCATTGGTCTGGAGGTTGCTACCCAATTGAACCAAGCCGGCTGGCGCGTCTTTGCGACGGGGTTACAGGAAGATGATTTCAGTGTTTTGGATGCAAGCATCGAGAAAATCCCGCTAGATTTGGCTGATGAGGATTCGATTGAGGGTGTGGTCAAATTCTTGAAAGCTGAAGCAGGGGGCAAGCTGGATGCTGTCGTGAACAACGCGGCGATTAACTTGACTGCGCCATTAGAGAGCCTCACTAAACATCAATTATGGAAGCAATTCGATGTAAATGTGTTCGGGCAGTTGTACATGATACAGGCGACCTTGCCTTTGCTACGGCAAACTGAAAATCCGCGCATTGTGAATGTCTCGTCGTTGATGGGACAAGTGGCTATGCCCCTGATGGGCGCGTATAGTATGAGCAAGCATGCGTTCAATGCGATGACGGACACGTTACGGCTGGAACTCGCGCAAGAAGGCATTCATGTATCGCTGGTGACGCTAGGCGCAATTGATACGCCCATGACACAAAACATCGCTACTGAGATGCAGAATGTCTATAAAGAACTCGATGCTAAGGCACGCGACCAGTATTTTGATATGTTTGATAGCATGATTCTGGCACTCAAAGAGCAAGCTGATAACGCAACACCTGTCCGCAGTGCGGCGAAAGCAGTGGTCAGTGCAGTAACAAGCCATACACCGAAAGCACGTTATGCAGTTGGCACGAGTATTCAGGCATTGATTGCGCTAAAAAATATTATGCCATCCGCCATTTTTGAGTCGATTTTGAAACGGTCATTGAAATTGGATTAGTTCACATTTCTGTGAGGTTGCCTGCATCATCTATTTTTTGGATGCGGGTTTCGGCTTCGTCTAGTAGGGTTTGGCAATGTGCAGAGAGCAATTTACCACGTTCATACATCGCAACAGATGCTTCTAAAGGCAATTCGCCACTCTCAAGTTGTGTGAGGACATCTTCTAGTAAATCGTAGGCTGTTTCAAAAGACATGTCTTCTATTTGGCTGTTGTCAAACGCTGTCATGGGGTGTTCTCCGTTTTGTTGGGTGTAATGTCAGTTATGTTTGTGTTGATTGTGCCATCGTGTAGGCGAATCGTAAGCGCCGTATCTGGCGATAGATTTGCGATGGTTGTAACGGGTGTATCATCGGCTGTGTTAGTGACGATGGCATAACCGCGTTTTAATAGGGCGTTCGGGCTGGCGCTTTCGATAGCGTTACGCCGATTTTGTAGACGTTCGCGGAGCAAAGCAAGCTGACGTTGCAGATTGTCTGTCATGCGTTCGGTGCGGTCATCAAGACGCTGACGTGTATCTTGTACATAGCGCATAGGTGATGCACTGTTGAGTGTGCGTGTGAGGATGCTAAGGTCACTGCGTCGGCTGGTGATGGCATCCGCGAGAAATTTATCCAAGGCAAAGTCGTAACGCTGTAGATTGGCTTGTAGGTCGTCTAGCTGAGGGGTAGCGACTTCGGCGGCGGCAGACGGTGTTGGCGCACGGAAATCAGATACAAAATCGGCAATCGTGAAATCTGTTTCATGCCCTACCCCGCTAATAATCGGCAGGTCACTGGCGACAATGGCACGCGCTACGCTTTCGTCATTGAACGACCACAAATCCTCGATGCTACCCCCACCACGCACCAGCAAAATCACATCACAGGCATTATGCGCGTTGAGGCGTTCGATAGCTTTCACGATAAGGCGCGGGGCATCTACACCTTGCACGAGGGTCGGGCTAAGGATAATTTCTGCCAGTGGAAAACGGCGTGATAACACATTCCGCACATCTTGAAAGGCGGCAGCATCCGGCGAGGTAACAACCCCAATGCGCAGAGGAAACACGGGTAAGGCTTGTTTACGTTCTGGCTCGAATAGCCCTTCGGATTGCAATTGTGCCTTGAGTTGCTCGAATCGCTGGTATAAATCGCCGATACCCCCTGCGGGTTGTAATTCATCAGCATAGAGTTGATATTCGCCCCGCTGGTCGTAGACGCTAATTCTGCCGTGAATGCGGATTTCTTCGCCATCGCGGGGTTGCATAGACTGTCGGCTGGCGCTGTTGCGGAACATCACGCACTTGAGCGCGGCGTTTTTATCTTTGACAGTGAAGTACCAATGCCCACTGTTAGCGGCTTTAAAATTGGAGACTTCGCCTTGTACCCACAAATCACGCAGGGGCGGGTCACGTTCGAGCAAGCCCCGAATATAGGCTGTCACACCTTCGACACTATAGATATTGGACATAATCGCTTGGTCTTTATAAATTTTCGGGCAATTTGAATGATGACTAATCTTGCTCTAAACTATACAATCAGGAAGACATTTTTGAAATATGTATAGCTAGAGGGACGTTATGGCATTTATGAACAAAGCAGAGCGCGATGCTCTGTTGGATGACATCAAAGATAAGAACTTCAACCGTATTCGCAACACGATTTATCGTAAAGACAAAAAAGCACGCCTCGCCTATTTCCGTAATGTGCAGGAGAGTGGTATGTGGATGACGCGCTACATCATGGAAGGTGCTGGGGCGCAGGTGACGGTGTACGAAGACATCGAAGAAGAGCAAAAAGAGGGCTTCAGCAAGCGCACGTACAACATCACGCAGATTGTGGTTGAGCCAACAGCAGACAATCGATTGGATTAGTTTAGGATTGCGTGACAAACTGTGGTGACGCGGGTTATACGATTACACGGGGCGGATTCCGCCCTTTTTTATTTGTAGAAAGAGAATTTTTTCAGGAAGGAAGACCGTTTATGTTACGGACATTTGAGCAGACACGTACTGATGCACTAAATCTTCGTTTGTTGGGGATGGCAATTTTTGCGGTGCTGATTGCTATCGGCGCACAGATTGAGTTGTATATAGGCAGTCCTGTACCATTTACCTTGCAAGTGCTATTTGTGTTATTGTCAGGGATGGTGCTGGGTGCGCGGGATGGTGCGTTAGCTGTTGTGATGTATCTTGGGCTGATTGCAGTAAATTTACCTGTGGCGGCTGGGGGCGCGGGATTTAGTGCGCTGACGGGGGCGACGGTTGGTTATCTGGTTGGATTTGTGCCAGCGGCGTTTGTATCCGGCTGGTTGGTCGAAAAAGCAGGCGATAAAGTGTGGCAACGCTGGGTCGCTGGCTTGGTCGGTGTGGTAATTATCTATGCGCTGGGGACAACGACACTGAAATTCTACTTTGACATCACGGCTGACGGCGCAACATGGTCGCAAGCATGGCAGTGGGGTGTCGCGCCGTTCATCGTGGCAGATATGATTAAGGCTTTGCTGGCGGCTACATTGGTTGAGGGGACACGTCGCTTGTTGATGATGAATGGCGAACGTTCAAAACGCTAAACTTTCAGGCTGCAATATTGGGCTATTTATGGACGCACTTCGGTGCGTCCTTTACAGTGCTTCATAGGAGTTAGAAAAACGGATATATGATGATTGTACGTGGCGTAAAGAAAAAATTGGCATAAATGAAAAACCCTGCAATGAAGCAGACTATCCCTACAGCAACAGCAGGTAACAAGGTCAATCGGAAACCCGCGTAATTGACCTGCAATAAGGTAACCATCTCTTGGGGCTTGGTAATCGTGGTTGTGAATTTTTTGGCGCTCACTTTGGCGAGAGTGGTATCGTCTGCAGTGCGCTCTACGGTGATGTATTCACTACCGTTAAGTACAATCCACGCAATTACAACGAGTGAGGCTATTAGACTCATCCAATAAAAGCCGAAAATCACGAAGATTGCCATCGCTGATACTGCGATATAGCCATTAATACCGTGATTCTTCTTTGCCACGATTTTGTTCTCTTTGTTGGTATAGAGCGTCCAACCGAGACTGGCTATTGAGACGGCAAGTTGTCCGAACGCATCATCTTTTTTGGCTTTGGTATCTTGCATGGTCTACCTCTGAACTAAGTGTATGAATCAACCCACGTAAGGAGTATAGCATTTTCTGTGTGTAACAAGAATGAACGAGCTAAATAGCCCGTTCATTTAACTGTGGTGATGGTGGATTTACATTTCGTCGCGGGGGACGGTGATGCCGAGGACTTGATAGCCACTATCCACATAGATAATTTCGCCTGTCACCATGCGCGAGAGGTCACTAGCGAGGTACACGGCTGTCTTACCGACATCATCTACCGAAACAGTTTCGCCGAGTGGTGATACGGCATCGAAATGTTTAATCAAGCTACGAAAACCTGGAATGCCTGCCGCCGCGAGTGTCTTGATAGGTCCGGCACTGATAGCGTTGACGCGAATGCCCTGTGGTCCCATATCGACGGCGAGATAGCGGGTGATGCTTTCGAGCGCGGATTTGGCGATTGCCATCGCATTATAGTCAGGGATGTATTTTTCGGCGGCATAGTAGCTCATGGTCATGATGCTACTGCCCTCGTCCATGAGCGGTTCGGCGCGTTTGGCGAGTGCGACCAAACTATAGGCACTGCTTTCGAGTGTGAGTTTGAAATCTTCACGTTTCATATCCGTGAAGCGTCCGCCGAGTGCCTCTCGGGGAGCAAACGCGATGGAATGCACGAGAATATCGAGCTTGCCATATTTCTCTTTGAACTTCTCGAAAACAGCATCTACCTCGTCATCCTGATTGACATCGCAGGGTTCTACAAATTCACAACCAATTTCTTCTGCGAGCGGTTCGACACGACGACGCATATCTTCGTTGAATATTGAGAGCGCAATGGTCGCACCATGTTCGTGTAGTTGCTTGGCTATACCCCATGCGATGGAGCGATGATTAGCGATTCCAAAAATAAAGGCAACTTTGCCATCTAATAAACCCATGAGTTGTTCCTTTTCTATGTGTTTAGTCATTTGTAACTCTACGCGGGAACGCATAGAATCGTAGGTCGGTAAACGACACCCTTTATAACACGGCAACATGCCCTAAGCCACGAAACCTGATGGGAGGCTCATTTTGGCAGACAACGAACAGATTAATGTGATTGTGTCGATTGATTTTAGCAACGAGATTATGGCGCGTATCCGTGCGGTATCGCCTTTATTGAATGTAGAACAGCATTTCCCTGATGTACCGGATGCAAAATGGAAGACAGCCGAAGTGCTATATACGGTACGCAACTATCCAAAACCAGCCGATGCCCCTTTGTTACGTTGGATACAAATCAATTCGGCAGGGATGGGGCGTGTTTTGCGCGAGGACATATCGAAAGCAGAAGATGTCGCTATCACATCGGCGAGTGGGATTCATGTAACGCAGATTGCCAATTATTGCCTGATGATGATACTGGCATTTCACTATAAGTTGCCAACCATGTTGGATTTTCAGCGACAAGGCAAATGGGCAGATAATCAGTATGAGATATTTCGTCCGTCGGATTTGAAGGGCAAAACGCTGGGTTTAGTCGGTTATGGGAGTATTGCCCGCGAAACGGCACGACTCGCACAAGCATTTGGGATGACCGTATTAGCGACCAAGCACGATGCGATGACGGCAAAAGAAAGCGACACTGATTATTCACCAGAAGGCACAGGCGACCCCGATGGCGTTATCCCTGAGCGGATTTATCCGGGGGAGGCACTCGCTACGATGGCACCTGAGTGTGATTATATTGTGTTGACAGTGCCGATGACGGAACAAACACGACATATGGTCAATGAGCGCGTATTGAACGCCATGAAAGAGACGGCTGTTCTGGTGAATATTGCGCGGGGCGGTGTCGTAGACGAAAAAGCGATGATTAAGGCACTATCCAAAGGCACGATACGCGGGGTGGCGCTGGATGTTTTTGAGCAAGAACCGTTACCCGAAGACAGTCCCCTATGGAAAATGGATAATGTAATTATCAGCCCACATGTGAGCGGGAACACGGATGATTATCATGAGAAAGCAGCTGAATTATTCATTGCGAATCTGAAACGGTATCTGGATAAAAAGCCTCTTTATAATCAGTTGAATCGGGAAGCGGGTTACTGAACTGAACCTCTCCCTCAGTCCCTCTCCAAGACGTCCGTTCCTCACTGATGGAGAGGGAAGTTTCATGCTTTGTAGCGCACATTTTAGACAAAATACATGCCCTACTCCTTCGGCTTTGGAAAAGGCTTGAGGACTAATTACAAAGCTGCATTTATCGCCTCCAATCAGTGATTCTATCAGGCAGTTTACTGATTACGTTATTTTTGTATATGAATTTCACAGGATTTAAATCGTTTTGTGGTTGGCTTGCGTAAGGGTAGATGTTGATGGTGCAAATCGCTTGTCTTATGTGACAAGTTATGCACATCATTCTTAGAAAATAACCTTATCGAGGAGCTTTTTGTATGACGAAACAATACAAATTCGAGCAATTCACGGCAACAAGGTTGCACGGTGCAGTTGAGTATTCACATGATGGCACACAGATTGCGTACACGACCAATGCATCGGGGCAGTTCAACATCTGGATTGTGCCGGCTGGAGGCGGGTTTGCGCGTCAGTTGACCGCGTTTGAGGATTGGGCGGTACGCTCGTTGCACTGGTCGAATGATGATAGCAAAATTGCTTTTGTCGCAGACAAAGACGGGTCGGAGAATCGGCAGGTATTCATCATTGATTCAGCGGGTGGTTGGCACGAGATGCTATCCGACAAACTTGACCGTCAATATGACCTTGCTGGCTGGTCGCCGGATGATAGCAAGTTGTTATACACCGCCAATGATGCCCAGCCAGGTGAGAAAGACCCAATTGAGCATGACCTCGCTACAGGTGAATTGCGCCGGATGATGACCGGACATCTTAATTTTGCAACGGGCTATTCACCGGATGGCAAATACATCAACGTGGTGCAATTCAATGGCAACACTGACCAGAACGTGCTTGTGTTAGAAGTGGAATCTGGTGAAGCGGCACTAGCGACCCCACACGAAGGCGAAACCCGCTTTGCCCATTTAGATTGGCATCCTGATAGCAGTGGCTTTTTCATGCTGACAAATGATGGACGCGAGTTTGCAAATGTCGCTTACTATGATTTGAAAACAGGTAAACGAGACTGGTATTACACAGGCGAGCATGATGTTGAAGGCTTGGTCGCTAACGAAGATGCAAACCGTGTACTGGTGTTTATCAACAACGGTGGACGCACTGAACTAAAAGCCTTTGCGCTGGATAGTGGTGAGCCTGTTAAGGTCGCTGATTTGCCTGTTGGCGTATTGCAGAGTGGGAATATCTCGCCGGATGGTACAAAACTCGTGTTGAATTACAGTTCGTCTAAAGCGGCAGGTAATATCTACGAATTTGACCTCGCTACAGGTGAATTGATAGCCCTCAGCCAGAGTATGTTGGGTGGTGTTGACCCTGCTGATATGGTTGACCCTGAGTTGATTCATTATGAAACGTTTGACGGTAAGCAAATTCCGGCGTGGTTGTATAAGCCAAAAACAGACGGTGATAGCTTCCCTGTTGTGCTGTCGATTCATGGGGGACCCGAAGCGCAAGAACGCCCCACATACAATTACTCTGGTTTGTATCAATATCTGCTGAATCGTGGCATCGGCATTCTGGCGCCGAATGTGCGTGGTTCAACAGGGTTTGGTATCAGCTATCAGAAGCTCATCCATCGGGATTGGGGTGGTGATGAGTTGAAGGATATTGAACATGCCGCGAAGTATCTACAAGCTCTGGACTGGGTAGATAATGAGCGAATTGGTGTCTTTGGTGGCTCATTTGGTGGTTTTGCGACCTTGAGCGCAGTGACACGGTTACCGGATTATTGGGCAGTCGGTGTTGATGTGGTAGGTCCATCAAACCTCGTAACGTTCGTGAAATCTGTGCCGGAACACTGGAAGCCCATCATGAAATCGTGGGTTGGGGATGCAGAAGAAGATTACGATATGCTGATGGAACGTTCGCCCATTACCTATGTAGAGCATATTAAGGCGCCGTTGCTCATCATTCAAGGTGCGAATGACCCGCGGGTGGTCAAAGCAGAGAGTGACCAGATGGTAGAGAAAATGAATGAGCTAGGTATTGATGTCACTTATTATGTTGATCCCGAAGAAGGACATGGCGCGGCACGGCGTGCAAATGCCCTTACATGGTGGCGCATGATTGCTGAATATCTGGAAAAACACCTGTTGCCAGAAGCCGAACTCGAAGCGGCGGCTGGTGACTAGCGTTTAATTAAGCTATTCGTGGTGGGGATGCGTTGCTTTAGCGCGTCCCTGCCTGTAATCCCAATCACCATAGAGCATCAAGCCGACGATGACGAGCCAGCGCAGAGGCAAAAACAACAGGCTACAGCCCCCACTAAAGCCATCAAAACAGCCCCCATCGAATCCGAGACAGCCATCGCCACTATTTGAACAGCCATCGCCATCAAACAATGTCATAACATAACAACCATCAACTAGCATCCAGCCACAACCTGAGTTATCGTGCTGGTCGCGGGATGGTCTGTTTTTGCGTTTTTTCTTCTCTTCTGGGTTAGCCATCGCACATACCTTTTTCTATCTTTATGATTTCATTATAGGGTGTCTATTGTGTCTGCGCGAATGTGGCTTACACTTGAAGTACTAGGGATTGTATTGTTTGGTAGATTTTCAGGAGCGCACACAGGCACTCCCCACAGTGCTATCTCTCAAATATCTTCCTATACTGGAATGACATAGGAGCTATTAATGCCTGTTTTCACTGATAAACAACGTTTGTTAGATATGCTAGAGCTTGAGTATGAGTTTGTGCATCGCACGATTGATGATTTGAGTTACGAGCAAATGACAGAACCAAATGTTGAAGGTGCATGGTCAGTTAAAGACATTATTGCCCATCTAACAGCATGGATGAAGCGCGTGCTAAAATGGTTTGAAGCCCTTGATGAGGAACGCACTCCGGCAATTCCTGACGAGGGGTATACGTGGCAGATGGTAGATACACTCAATGATGCAGAACATGAGCGCGACAAGGCGCTATCGCTAGATGATGTACTAGCAGATTTTCATGATACTTACCATGCAGTGTATCGGTTGGTGGCAGGATTGAGCCATGAGGCATTGTTCGAGAGTACGTTTGGTGGGCTAGTAGAAAAACCGATGTGGGAATTGGTGATGACCGACACCTTTGAGCATTTTCAGGAGCATATTATTCCTGTGCGAGAATGGTTAGCGAAAAACGCGCCTGATGCGTTAAAATAATCGTAAATAGTTGTATAATAAGCAAGCAATAATGCAACTTACCCCCCAAGATTGCGTATACTATAGTAAGTTAAGTTGACGAGAGTAAAGGCTACAGCGCCATGGCTGAAAACAAAGACATGAACACAGAAAACCCTGAAGTGAATGATATTCCGCTCCAAGATGAAGATGATTTGGAAACGCCGATGGAACGCTTTTTTTTCCATCAACGCCGTGCATTAGAGGAAACTGGTAAGGCATTGGAAGCGTTACTGCCACCGGAATTTCGCAATCATGCAGGTGAGGCAAGCAAAGAATTTGCACGCGGGTTCAGTATCATTGTGGATGCGGCAATTGACGAACTGAAAAAAGTGAGTGAACGCGCCGAAGAGGAAGAGGAACAATCCGCTGATGTGGACGACACCAATGATGGTGACGATGATGAACCGCCAACCACAACAGGCAAGACCAAAGTACGTGTGAAGCTGGACTAGGCACGCAAAACACCCGACCTCATTGACCCTGTATCGGATGGTACAGGGTTTTTTGCGTTTATTATGACATTCTATCGTGGAACGATACATTTATTACGCGCATCTCACCTCCTGCCAAAACCACTATGTCATCTTGGGTGTAATGTTAATCGAATACAGGAGCTTAGGATGAATCACACGAAAACAAAAGAACAAAAAATCGTTGAGATGATTGACGAACACGAAACGGTGATGTTTGTGACTCACAACGAAGAAACAGGTGATGATGCAGAACTGATTGAGGATATTGAGCGCAATAACGGCGTCAACTTAGCATACCAAAAAGAGGGTAACTTTGTGTCGATTTCTGGTACAGCTTCAATGGTTGATGATACTGCCAAGAAAAAAGAACTCTGGTATCCTGAACTCAAGAAGTGGTTCGATGGTGCAGGACCAGAATCACCAACAGTCAAGCTCATCAAGGTGAGTGCAACAACGGCTCATTATTGGACGAGTCCAAATGGGCGTTTTGATGATGATAGCAAAAATGACGGTGGTTCACCTGTAGAACACGGTACAGTCAATTACTGATCTTTTGCTTAATTAAGCCTCTAGTCTTGCGGGAGGCAGACCTGCCTCCCCTACCAAGCCCTCTAACACGGTATTTTGTTTTCTAGCGACGAATGAAGAAAGTGCTGGCGTAGAGAACACCTGCGATGCTGACGGCGGCGGTTGCGATGGCTGTATCACCATTGGTATAGAAAAGGGTCGCGCAGATGAGCAAGCTGGCAACGAGCATGATGCGTCCGTTGCGTTTGCTCTGTGCTTCGATGCGCTGGAATTGTAGGCGTTGTTGCCCACTCATGCGCGTTTCGACCACGATTTCGCCGTCTATGATTTTCTGGAGCATTTTTTCGGTGCGGCTGACGCGCTGGAATTGCTGTAAGAAACGCTGGGTCACACGCACGATGCCCTGTGGTCCGTCTGCGATGATTTCATCAACGCTATCTTGTAGAATTTTGGCAAACTCGTCAAAGATGTTGTTCTCTTCATCGGTTGTGACGAGTGTCTGTACCCGTTTTTGGATTTCCGTCCATGGGTTGTAGGTCGGGTCGAGTTTGATTGCCATGCCCGTTAGGATAGCCACTGTGCGCCCTAGATACACAAAATCTTGTGGAATACGGAAGGGCAACTCTGCGATGAGGTCATTAAAATCGTTGCCGATTTGTTCAACCACTTCGTAATCCACATTTGCCATATCGCCCATGCCTAAGCCCCAAACCTCATCAAATACTGCGTTCGTTGCTTCTTCGATACGGCGGGTATCGGCGCTAGGGAGTAGGAATCCGAGTGTCTTATAAGACGCGACGAGGCGTTTTGCATCGCGGGTGACGATGGCTGTCAGGGTATTGATTAAGCCCTGTACAATTTCGCGGGTGAGCGTGCCTGTCATGCCGAAGTCAATGAAAATCAGGTAGAAGGGTCTGCCACCTTTGCCGATGTAGACTGATTCATCTTCTACGGGCAAGGGATAGATAAACAAGTTACCTGGGTGAGGGTCAGCATGGAAAAAGCGTTCTTCAAAGATAAGCGTGAGATAGGTATCCATCAGGCGCTGGGCGACTTCTTCTCGTGAGACACCTGCTGCGGCGAGACGGGCGTAATCGTCAATTTTGATGCTGGTTACATCTTCCATGACGATGAGTTTATCGGTGCTGTGTTCTTCGTAGATGCTTGGCACGTAAATACCGGGATCATCCGCAAAGATACGCGCAAAGCGACGGGCATTATCCGTCTCTTTTTCGTAGGAGACTTCTTCGAGCAAAACACGCCCAAATTCTTCAATGATGATGCCTGCGTCCATGCGACGTCGCACGAACTCGAAGCGCATAGCAACATGCCCGACGACAAATAGCGCTGCCATATCGGTGTAGATGATGCGACGAACGCGCGGACGTTGCACTTTGACAACGACAGATTCACCTGTTGTGAGTTGTGCGCGATGTACCTGCCCTAGCGAAGCCGCCGCGATGGGTTCAGGTTCGATGTGATTGAAACGCGCATCTATATCTGTGAGTTCATCTTTGATAACGCGTAGGATGCGGTCAAAGGGCAAGGTTGGGACTTTATCTTGTAAGCCAGCAAGTTCTTCGATGACTTCTTCTGGCAGTACATCAGCGCGGGTGCTGGCGAATTGTCCGGCTTTGATTTGCACGCCACCCATGCGAATCGCAAATTTACGGAATTCGCGGGCATAGCCTTTCCAGCGTTTGGTGTTGCGATTGTTGACCCATTGCGGGAAAAGTTTTGCAACGTACACTTGCCAGAAAACGAGACGCCCGAAGAGCCAGAGCGCAAAAACAACGGTATAGATGAATCTAAATTGCATCCGTATGGATTTTGGGCGCAGGCGATTGACCGTCTGTTCAACAGTTTCGGCAGGTTTTGCTTGGGGTGGTGGTGGCATATGTGATGTTTCATCATCTGCCATGACATCAGGGATGGCGGCGCGTGCCTGTGCGGGCATGGCATTCATCATCTGTGCAGTATCGGGCTGAGATGATGTTTTTCGCGTTGTATTCTCAATGGGAATACGCGCCCCAGCAGACGATGGCACAGACGCGCCATTGGTTGCGCCGTTACCATTACCGTTCGGGATTACGGGTTCGGTATAGCGGTCTGGTGGAATCGGGGCGACTTTGACTGCCGCCCCGTTGCTATATGCTGAATTAACTTTTTCTGGTGGGTCGAGTTGACCATTTTCACCAGCGAGCATCGCCGTCGCCTCTGCGGAGGAGATACGAACTTTCTCGGATGTGTTATTCGGCGTTTGTGTCATCAGTGTAGAATCGGACATTTAGGTTTGGGGGATCGAATTTAGCTTCCAGTTCAAGGTCATGCACCATCGCCGGTAAGATGATATTACGACGGTAGGGACCTACGCGCAGGGTAATTTCGTCACGCGAGCGGTACATATCAACGTCGGTTTTATCAGCAAAACCTAGCGGAACGTGCATGATGTATTTCGTGCCATCGGTGGCGTCTTCTACTTTTTCCCAGCGATGGATACTACCATCGGATAATTTTTCGGCTGGGTTGCGATCACCATAGAGTTCATCTCCAAGGCGACGCAGTAAGTCTAGCCCACCCATTTCTTCGCGGAACAGGGGCGAGGTATGGACTGGCAAGCCACCAAAACCATCGCGCACGAGTTCTACATTTTCTGCTTGGCGTTCTTTCCACTTCACGAAGAAGGGGTCTGTAATTTCATCTGGGAAAATTTTGTTCACAAGTACGGCATCAGTTGCGTAGCCATACAGGTTGAGATAGGTAAAGGTGCGTTGTGTCTCTTTGATAACCATGTGTTCTGGGTTGACTACCAGGCGCATACTGGCAACTTCGGGGTCGGTAAGCAGATTACGCACATTTTCGAGCATGTCGAATAATTTATTAACTTGTGCGAATACACTATCGACATCGACGCTATCTTCTTCACCACCGTTTTCTTTATCACGGCGATTGAATAATTTACCAACTTTGCCGACGGTATCGGTCACGACACGGAAACCACGTGTGAGGCGCATGATACGGTCTAGCCACCAGCGCGTTACATCCGGCAAGCTGAGTAGACGAATCGTTTCGGCGGTGGGTGCAGCATCGACAATTAGGACATCAAATTCGCCCTGTTCAAAAAATTCGTTAATCCAGAGAAGTGCCGCGCCTTCTTCCAAACCGGGGATGATGGTCACTTCTTCTGCGACAATTTCATCTGCCCGTTGTTGGCTGAAAAAAGCTGCCAAGTAGGTTTGAATTTTGCCCCAGTATTTATCCATCGAATAGCGGGCATCAATCTCTTGCGCCCAGAGATTCGGCGCGACCTGTGTCGGTTCGGGTCCAATCTCTACGCCAAGTGAATCGCCAAGACTATGGGCTGTATCGGTGCTTATGACCAGCGTTTTCTGCCCCATCTCTGAACAACGGAGCGCAGTTGCGGCTGATACGCTGGTTTTCCCAACGCCGCCTTTTCCAGTATGAACAATGACTCGCATCGTTTGTCCTCTATTTCACAAGGTTCATTATACAGTAAGTGGCGAACACGTCGCCTCATTCTTATTTACGTATCATATAGGAAAAAGTGTCACACGGAATGCATATCGTGCGTAATTCCTATCTAGTTCTAACACGGTAGTATACTTGGCGATACGTTATCAGAGTTGAGAAATTGGTGAGTTCGTTCCTGACATAGGGTTGTCAGTGAAGCGTGTTATGATGCAGAAAAAGGAGATGAGAGATGACAAAACAACGCTGTGAATGGGTGAGTGATGACCCGCTGTATATTGGGTATCATGATGAGGTATGGGGGATTGCGGTACATGATGACAGGCAACTCTTTGAGATGCTATCGCTGGAGGGCGCACAAGCGGGCTTGAGTTGGATTACGATTTTGAAGCGCCAAGAAAATTACAAATTGCTATTCGATAATTTTGTGCCGGAGACTGTAGCACAGTATGACGAGGCGAAAATTGAGGCGCTCTTACAAGATAAGCGCATTATTCGTAACAAGCTCAAGGTGAATAGTGTCGTCACGAATGCACAGGCCTTCTTGAAAGTGCAAGCTGAGTTTGGCAGTTTTGATAGTTATATCTGGTCATTTGTGGAGGGCAAGCCGATTGTGAATTGCTTCCAGACGCTAGATAATGTGCCTGCGAAAACAGCGATTTCTGAGGCGATGAGCAAGGATTTGAAAAAGCGCGGTTTTAAGTTTGTCGGCGCGACGATTTGCTATGCGTTCATGCAAGCGTGCGGAATGGTGAATGACCACACGGCGCAGTGTTATAAGTATCCATGTGAGAGGTGAGGATTAGTGTGTGAGAAATTGATATAGTGCGCTGAGGAAATCGGCGTTGTTGTCTGTGGCGCGGAGAGTGATATGAGGCGTGTTTTCGTAGGTGATGGCGGGATGTGATGACAACTGTACAGCAAGTGAATCTGGCAAGTGTGCGAACCAAATATAAGCAAACCGTGCATGGGACGAAATGGTCATGATGTTGTAGCCTTCGTAGTGAACTGTGCCAGAAACACCCTGACACGATGCTAGTGTAGCGACATTCTCCCTTTCGTTGAGCATAGAGACAATCGGCGCGATAGCTAGGTCGGGCTGATGCGGATGGGGCGCACTGGCTGTATCGTGTGCTTGGATACGGGCATAATCAGGGTGTGTGATAATGGCGTCTACATGTTCATCGAAAAAGCTAAATGCTCGCATGAGGCTACCCTGCTGTGCTAAAAATGGGTTCGGCTGAAAGTACGAATTGAAGCAATTACGCAGGAATAAATCATCACGGATTGCCCAGCGTGTTGAGCGTTTTAGGCTTGCTGACAGGTATTCTGTATCGGTGGCGATACACTCACAAAATGCGTGCATATGCGCTGGATTTTGCGCTTCATCAAAATAGAACGAACGTAAAAATTGCCATTCGCGCAAGTCACTATCCGCCACACGAAAAAATAGGTCGCGTTGCATGCGTCCAAGCGGGTTATGCGGATGGGTTTGCAAGCGGAAGTGCGTATCTGCGATGTGAAAAGTTTCATGGTCAAGGACGCGCATAGCGACACGAATCAGATAAAGATCGTTAACTTCTCGAAGTCCGCTTGCAGAACTTCTTTTTTGCTTGCGGTGTATAGCACGAACGCCGGATGGTACATGGGCATAATGTGTAAATCGCCGTAGTGTGCTTCCGTTTTGATGAGCATGCCGTGTTGTTTGGTAATCGTACCTTTTTTCTCTGGCAGGTCGAATTTGCGCAGAATGTAGTACATAGCGAAGCGCCCCAACGTTACGATGACCCGTGGTTGGATGATGTCAATCATACGGTCAAGGTACTTGCCATAATATTCGAGTTCGACTTTGTTGGGGTCGCGGTTTTCTGGCGCACGGTCAAGCACGATATTGGTGATAAATACATCTTCGCGCTTGAGGTCGATACCTGCGAGCATCTCATCGAGGATTTCGCCAGAGGGACCGATAAATGGCTTACCAGAAACTGCCTCTTTTTCGCCAGGTGATTCGCCAACGAACATGATATTCGCATCGACATTGCCCTCCCCTAGCACGGGATAATAACGCTGGGCAACGCGGTAATCATAGAGAGGGGAATCTTTGGCATTAATCAAATCTTGGCGCACTTCTTTGAGCTTGGCTGTCTTCTCTGCAATGACGGCTGGGTCAGCTTTGCGCTTGAATGTTGGGTGTGTTGGCAACATATCACGCAAGAAATTGATGAGGTCTTCGACATCCGTGCCGAAGCGCGTATGGGTGAGGGTCAAGCCATTGCGACGTGACAAATTTTTGATGGAATCCGGCAAATGAACAGGGGCAGGCACATTTGCACCCCCGACCAGCACAGGAATCACGATTTTTTCGTATTGGAGCGCGAGTTCAATTTCAATTCGCACATAATCGTTCCATTCATCAAGGCGACGTTCACCTGCATCATTCGTAACCGTGAGCCAATGGGGACCAATCACCGCAAGGAAAATATCGCATTCAGAGACGGCATCTTCAAGTGCCTGCACAAAATCGCCACCTGGTTTAATATTCTGAACATCCATGAAAATTTCGTGTGGTTTGAACTCTTTCAGCAGATGATCGTATAGACGCCCGACATAGCCTTCGGTATCTTGGCGACGGTAATTGATGAAAATACGGCTCATGGCTGTTGACTCTCCGTGTGGCGTTCATGTGCAAATATCAGTATAGCGCAGGTTCGATTATAGCACTGTTAAAGGTGAACATTTGTGCATAACTAAATTTTATTAGGTAAATCCCAAATTTTGTATTTTTTAGCAGTTGCTCGGTCAAAGAAAAGCGTTACCCCATCAGTTGCTGGGTAAAATGCATTTATCTCACTCCCCATGTATTCATAAGCACCGATAATAATCATTTGTTCGTTTTCAAACGTTATCCGAATATCTAGTGGATAATTTTCTTTTTTCTTTGTTGGGTTAGGAATGATTTTGAACGGATATTTCAGTATACGTGGCACATCTTCAGGTTGAATAGAAATCGTATCACCCTTTACATCCCACAAAACATGAATATCTGTGACAGGTATACCCACGATATTTGACCATTCAGGAATCTTTGTCTGGTTAAATAACGTTTTTGGGTCAACTTGGCTACGTTGGCTCATAGGTGTAGCACATATGTCAAGGCTGTAGCACATACCAAATTGCTTACCCCAAGTCAGCGTCAGGCATTCACCATTTGACATGAACAAATCGACGCCCCATGCAAGACAATGAAACGGTTCATCAAAATACTGATACAGCGGGCTACCATCTTCTTCATTCGCTATGTCATGATAAATCACTTTTACGATTTTTTGTCCAACGAAGGACTTCATGCGTGTTTCATATGTACTTTTATCCATAATCTATTGTTACTGCTCCATTCTGAGTTTGGAACTTTTTGAGTTTTACAACGTTAAAGTAACTGGAAACACACACATACAGAAAGAGACGACATGCGTACACTAATTTTTGTCCTACTCGCTTTTGTGCTGGTTGCTTGTGGCAATGCTGACGATACACCAGCCGTTACACCGACAACAGAAGCAACAGCCACGCCAGAAACGATTACTGTCTGGTTGCCCTCAGATGATGCCATATCTGACGAGAGCATACCAATCGGGTGCGAAACTCACATCACACCTGTCGAAACCGAAGCCTTCGTACAAGATACAGACGAAGCAACGCTCACAACGGCACTCGAAACGCTATTCAGCACGATGCCTCAAGAGCCATTCCGCAATTATTGGGAAGGCGCTTTGACTGTCGAGAGCGTCAGCATAGATGACGCAGGACTGGCAGTCATCAACATAACAGGCGATTTTCTACTTATCGGGACGTGTGGCGACGCCGAAATTAGCGAACAAATGGCGCTCACTGTCTTTCAGGTTGATGCAATACAGTCAGCGCGTATCATGGTCAATGGCGATAATCTCGTGCAGATGCTCGATATGAGCGGGCAATCTAGCGCAGATGCGGTATTCACCCGCGATGGATTACCGACTACCCCTTAATCAGGTGGTTCAGCGACAACGGCGCTATTACCAGATGCGAATACATCCACAATCTGACGGTTTGGATAGGTAGCGATAAACGTATCACGAGAGCTACCAAAATCGCGCACGACAACAATTTCGCTATCCAAATAGGGGCTGGTAACTGCCATCAATGCCCCATAGGAACGCCAGCGCACGCGGTTATCGCCTGTTGCATCGCCATTGATGATTGCCAAAATTGGGCGGTCATCAATGGCGGCATTTTGTACTTCTTCGATGAGTTCAGGGCTGATGAAATTGAAGCGATACAGCGCCATGATGCGCGGGGTACTGTAGTTGTAGAGCGTGAACATGCAGAATACCAAAAATGCCCCATACGCGATAAAGCGCCACGCAATAGACGCTGTGCTTGGGTCACGTTTTGATTTTTCATCGCTTGTTTTGTTGAGACGATCTGCAATGGCACGCACGCCCCATGCAAGCGGCAACGCAGTGAGGAGTGCCGCTGATGTTAAGCCCTCGAAATAGTAGCGTGTGCTATAGCGTTGCGAGCCAATCCAATACAACATCTGCACGACGATGATGCCTGCCGCGACAGCGAACAACAACCATGTGAACGTCACGGTTTGCTTCTCGCTGAGAAAGCTATAAACCAAGAGTGGCACATACAACCATGTCAAGGTGACTATCATCCAGAGCCACGAGAAACCTTCATCACCTATCAGCTCAGGCGACACTCCAAAGACCTCGGCTGTTGTTCCCATACCGAAGAAATCAGTCGTCAAATTCAGCGGAAACCAGACCCACGCATAGGCGACTATCGCCCATGCTATGAACCATATCAAGCGCAGAGAAAGCAACTTTTTATCATAAGCAAACAAGCCAATCAGCAAGCCAAGTGGAATTAGCATGAAGCTATAGCCCGTACCAGGATAATCGTCGGCTTGCGTTTGCAGGTGAACAATCATCTCTTCGTTGACAGGCTCGAATTGCCAACCGAACAAATCCGCACGGGTGAGTGTTAAATCCCAGCGCGTGTGATTAATCGCTTTCTCCAGCCGATGCCGATTGCGTCCATGCCCTTCTCCAAAGCCAATACGGTCATAATCCCATACCAGTTCATAGAGATTTTGCTGAGGGTCGCCCACAGTGAGGTAACTATAGACAGGAATGCTACTCGTAAAGAGCAACGCAAATGCTGACAGCACCAGCAACGGTGATAATGTTCGCCAGACACGTTTCACACGCGATTGTAGCACAGTATCGGCAAGCAATGCCTGTAGTAAGCGTACACCACTCCATGCGATAAATGGCAAACCGATTGCAAGCGTGGTCAGGGGGCGCGTGGCGGCAGATGACCCAAGGGCAATTCCCGCAATGATGCCCCACAGATGCGGACGTGGGCTATTCTGCAAGCGCCAGTAGGCATAAATAAACAAGGTCGCTAAAAATAAGCCGAAGGTATGGCTCATCAGTGAGCCATTGAGGAGCAAGGCGGCTGGTGAGAAAGCTGTCAAAAAAGCCGCGAAAACACCGACATCCGGCGAGAACACTTCGTAGCCAATGCGATAGACCAGCGCGACAGTCAGCATAGCGAGAAAGGCATTGATAACCCATGTTTGGTTGAGCAACACGCCTAGCGCCAGCATCGCAGACCAGCCGGGTGTATATTTACCAAAGCGATTGCCTTCATAATCAATGACGAAGGGTTGCCAGTAGGCGCTCGTCGGTTGTGGACTCTCGACAGTGATATTGCCCCCCGCAAAGACCCGCGCCTGATAAAGATAGGCGATTTCGTCTTCTAAGTGAGGCAAGCCTTCAAAAACACGTTCGTTGACTAAGCCACTCATGAAGAATGCAAAGAGTGCGAGTGCCAATGCAACGATAGTGTGCCAGTGTAATGGTTTGGTGACGTTTGTTTTCATCATGAGCATATTATATTGATTTGCGTGCGGTTGTTAAAGATTGGGCATGAGTGACACCCAATAATTAATTTAGCATTTTAAATGAGAAGCATATTTATCTTTTCTAAGCATTTTAAGCAATGAAATCTTCATAAGTTTAACCCATAATACACACAGAAACGCTCAGGCAGTCAAACTATTAAAGAGGAGTACGCCATTATGGACAACATACTTGTTATTGAAGACGATTTGAAAACAGCCAATTTACTCGCATTATATTTACGGCAAGCGGGTTACAAAGTCGAGACAGCTAACGATGGTTACACAGGACTAGATATGGCACGTCGTTTGCAACCCGATTTGATTGTGCTGGATTTGATGTTGCCCAATTTGGATGGCTTGGATGTTTGCCGGCTGGTGCGAATGGAAAATAATGTGCCGATTATCATCCTCACAGCGAAATCTACTGAAGGCGATGTGTTGCATGGTTTGGAATTAGGCGCAGATGATTACATCGCCAAGCCGTTCAGCCCACGCGAAGTTGTTGCACGGGTAAAAACGGTATTGCGTCGCGTGCAAGACCATATTACGACTAATGGGCAAAAAGAACTTCAATTTGGCGACCTCGCTATTAACCTGACACGTCATGAAGTAAGCATCAAAGACGAAGTAGTACATTTGACGCCTAAAGAATTTAAATTGCTAGAAACACTGGCAAAAGACCCAGGTCGGGCATTCACGCGCCTTGAGCTGGTCGAACGCGCATTTGGTTACGATTATGAAGGCTTAGAGCGCACCGTAGACGCGCATGTGATGAATTTGCGCAAGAAAATTGAACATGACCACACCAACCCGAATTATGTCGAAACAGTCTATGGCGTTGGGTATCGCTTCATGGAAAGACGTGCCTAATGTTTTACAGTTTTCGCTTTAGCTTGTTGATGGCGATGTTGGCTGTCGCAGGCGTCGCTATCATCACCGTGACTATTTTCGTCGGTTGGACAACCCGCGCTCAGTTTTCGCAGTATGTGGAAGCAGGGCGCGAAATCCGGCAAGAACGCTTAGAACAAGCTCTCGTCTTGTGGGGTGATTCTGCGACGAGTAACCAACTGGATAACAGCGTATTTGGTTCAATTCAGTTTTTGCGCGATGACATTCAACTAGATCAGGGTAATTTTCGCTTAGAAACCGTTGGCACGATTGGCTATCTACAAGAATTTAACGATGTTGATGACCCCATTCTGAGAGATGGCGAACGCCTGCGCTTAGAGCTTGCGCCAGATGGTGAATTACTCGTTTATGAAGGGCAAGATGTTGTCGGCACGCTGTTTGTTGACCCTGTGAGTGATTATGAGCTTGCACTCGCAGAAGAGGCGTTCTTCGAGACGGTGAACTGGACATTGGTCATCACGGCTGTTGTCGCAGGGATTGCAGCAATCTCACTGACAGTCATCTTATCACGGCGTATTTTGCATCCAGTGGCGGCGCTGACATTGGCGGCACGGCGCATGGAAAATGGCGATTTAGAACAACGAGTGAAAGTGAATGCGACGGGTGAAATTGGTGAACTCGCGCAGGCGTTTAATGCGATGGCAGAAGCCCTCAACCGCAACGAAGGCTTACGACGCAATATGGTGACGGACATCGCGCACGAACTACGCACGCCACTCACCAACATACGGGGTTATCTGGAAGCGATTCAGGATGGCGTGTTGCAACCGAACCCTGAAACCGTTGATATGTTGCACGAAGAAGCCGTGATGCTCAATCGCTTGATACAAGATTTGCAAGAATTGGCGCTGGCAGAAGCAGGTGCGTTGTATATAGAAACGCAAGATGTATCGTTGGATGCTGTCATTGAGCAGGTCATCGTGGCTTCGCAACCATCCGCGAATAACAAGCAGATTAACCTGACAACGGAGCTACCTGATACGATGCCGAGTGTTCTGGGCGACCAACGGCGCATCGGGCAGGTGCTACGCAATTTAATCAACAATGCCATCACACATACCCCACCAGAAGGCGATGTGCGCGTGACGACTGATGTGTATCCAAATGAAATTGCGGTGACAGTTACAAACACAGGCGAAGGCATTGCGCCAGAACACCTACCCTACTTGTTCGAGCGTTTCTACCGTGTTGACCCCTCGCGTAATCGGGCGACAGGGGGCGCAGGACTTGGTTTGGCTATTGTGAAAAATTTGGTCGAAGCACAAGGTGGGCGCGTCAATGTGAACAGTGAGCAAGGCAAAGGCGCAACATTTAGTTTTACGATTCCACGCGCTTTAGAACGTGCGCCTATGCCAACGTTGTGATACTTTCTAATCCGTAGCAGTAGCAAGCATTGTCGATAAATCGGGTTCGATGGCTTGCTCTGCTTTGTATTCATCGACATGAATATGCATCAAGCAATAGTAGGCAACGACTAAGCCAGCTGTCGCTACACCGAAAACGAGCGCATATGCCATGCCAAAGTCGCCGGATGTCCATAGTCCGACATCACGCCCGATACCCCCACTGGTGATACCACCGCCGCGTGAGAGCGTAACGAGCATCGACCAAAAGCCGAGAAATGTCCCTGCTCTGCCAAGCGGACTCATATCCATCATCAAGCCGAGCGTGCCGATATTCCAGAAGCCAAGCCCAATGCCCAAAACGAGCAAACCTGGCATGATAATCGCTTCAATCTGCGCGAATGACGACAGGGTTAGCAAGCCAAAGGTGATAATCAAAATGACAACGCCCACTTGTGACAGCCGTGTATGATTCCAACCATCGACTTTGCGCAAAAGCCACAATGAAATCAATGACGTGAGAATGGATGTACTGCCCCAATATGCCGCAAAGCGATTGGTCAGTGATGCTTCCATATTGAAGACATCACCTGCAAAGGGTTCTAGGATGGGGTCTTGTGAGAAAGCAAAGAACATTGACAGGGTGAGATAGAACATGAAGAAACGCATCGCGCCATTTTCCCACACGAGCTTGAGGTCTTCACGCAGGGATGGCGGGTTATCTTCTTGGACAAAGTCTGTCGGCGTATTATCGCGGCGTTCTTCCCCTAGCAACGAGAAAAACCAAAATGTCGCAAACATTGACCCTGCAATCACAAATAATCGCCAGAGATCAGCACCTGTGAAACTAAGCCCATTCGCAGATGCGATGGCTGCTTCGCTGTTATCTGGCAAGAGCAGGCTAAAGACAATGCCCCCGACAGTGAAACCAAGTAGCAAAAATGTCCAGACGATACCCACTGCCCGTCCGCGCTGTTCTTCTGTGGCACGGTCATAGACGAGTGCCAAAAAGGTCGAGCCAGAGAGTGCATTGCCGATGCTAAAGGCAATCAGTGAGCTAATAATGATGAGCCAATCTGTCCATAGATGACGGTCTAGGTGTTGGAGCAGTTGCACCGTGCCGAAGCCCAAGCCAAAGGTGCTGAGTACCATCAAAAAACGCCCGAACCAAATCCACGCAAGGCGACGAAAGCCCAGAATGCGATGTTGGTCGGACATGCGACCTGCCCAAATGCCTAATGGCGCAAGGAAGTAGCGTAAACTCACTAATAAGCTAACTGGCGTCGCACTGATGCCCAAGTCGCTAATCATGATGCGATTCCATACGCCTGTCGTCAGCACATCTGCCATACCTGAACCAAGATGAAAAAAGGCGATTTTTGTATTCCGAAAGACAGATAAGCCTTTGGGTTTGCTATCCATGTTGCCTACTTTTTACAGGTTTTTATAGATTTTGTAGTCAGATTATACAGTTTTTGAATGACGAAAGGCAATAACCAGCTTAAAAATAGGCATAGTATGGTGCTATAGTGTTAAAATAGATGTCTAATAGATACATTGTCGCAACACGAAAGGATGACACCATGGCAGAGATGGCACGCTATAAAAAGATTGTTGTTCCGGTGGATGGCTCGCGCTGGAGCGAACGCGCTATTCCGCATGCGGTAGATATTGCACGGGTGAACGAAGCCGAACTCATTTTGCTACACGTACTGAAACCACCTGCAAGTGATTATGTCGGCGAGATTGCGTTGGCTGGTCAAGGCGACCAATTGATGGCAGTACGTGAAGAGATGAAGCAGAAGCTGATGGCTTTACGCGGGCAAATTCGGAGTGAGAAAATTACGGTGCGCGTGCAACTGATTGAAGGTGTCGGCGTTGCTGGCATCATCGTAGATTATATCAATGATGAGGACGCGGATTTAGTGGTGATGAGTTCACATGGGCGCACAGGCTTATTGCGCTGGATGTTAGGGAGTGTCGCGCATAAAGTGATGCAGGAAGTTAAAGTGCCTGTGATGATTATTCATCCCGACAAAGACGAACAATAGTCTCTCAGGTGATGCGAGAAGCTATCAAGATAGTTGGCATTTCAGTCTTGGGCTTTGTCACTTATGGCATTGCCCAAGACCAAATTACCGCACGCATCTCAATTGAATATTTCACGATTGGGCATGTGCGCTTGGTCGCTACAGATAATCCAACAGTACATGCCCTGCTATGGGGTGTCATAGCGACATGGTGGTTTGGCGCGGGGGCGGGTATCGTGTTTGCGCTGGTCAGCCGTATCGGCAAGTATCCTAAGTTAATTTGGCACGATTTGTTACATCCGGCTGGATGGCTATTTTTGGCAACTGGGAGTGTCGCGTTTATTGCAGGATTCATTGGCTATAGCACGAGTGAGGCAGGGATTTTTTATCTGGTAGAGCCGTATGCTTCACAGATTGCACCCGAACGGCATACTCGTTTTCTAGCGAATGGCTGGGCGCATACAGGCGCATATATCGCGGGAGGCATTGGTAGCGTCATGATGGTATGGTGGCTATGGAAAGAACGCAAGCGACGCGCTCATCTGTCATGATGACAGGGTATCAAATGGGGCTATGCGTGCCGCAACTTTTTGCTTGATGTCAGCCAAGGCGCGGTCTACCTGCACTTTTTCGTCTGCTGATAGAGGCAGGGCATCATAATCATCTTGGTCAAGGATGAGGCATGTGCCATCTGGTTTGACAAAAATATCTAGTTCGAGGTCATCAGCAGAAACACTCTCTGCTGTGATGATTGTGGGACGGGTCAGGTTGCAATAAAAACCTTTGAGCGCACCATCGTCAACATCTTCAATCTGGAAAATGTTATACCAGCGGTCTGTGTAGAACCATTCCGTGAATATATCGCCTGTTTTGAGCGTGACGTAACCTAAGTCGCGGGTGGATTGCTGGAAAATAGCCTGTAGGCAAATCATGGTTTCAGTTCGTTTGAGGATGCGTTCGGCTGGATAGCTAAGGACAATTTTTCCAGCATGATCGCGTTTATGAACGAGAAAATCGCTCATGCGCGTCCTTTCGTATGCACACAGAGCAGTGTTCCACGACGCACATCAACACGCGCACAATCCGCCGTCATCACATTACTGACGCCTCGTGCGGGTCCGAAATAGAGCATTTCGTTATCAAGTGGATAGTATAAATTCTCGGTAGTGATACCGGAGACATCGCCACTAACTGGAATCAGTGAGATGGTATCCCCTTCTTGTCCCTCAATGGTATGTTGACCAGATGCAAATAAGCGCATTTGCTGGTTATCGCTGACGATTGCTACATCGCAATCTTGCAAGGAAGGTAAGGCAAGTAGATAGATATTTGCCAGCATTTGGTCGAAACGTCCACCTGTCGCGCCGAGTACCCGTATCCAAGATGCCCCGTGTGATACGGCATAAATGATTGCCAGTTCGAGGTCAGTTTTATCCTTTTCTACAGGATGTTTGCGCAGTTCAGCACCTTCAGCAATGAGTTTGGCTTGTTCATCGTCAGAGAGTGAATCCATATCGCCAATGACGACTTGTGGTTGTTTATCGAAATGCCAAGCGACACGCGCACCCCCATCAGCGGCGATAATCATGGCGTCGTCTGCTTGCGCAAGTACAAGCTCTACCATCTCACCTGGATTGGGGTCGCCATTAGCAAAAATAAGAACATTCATAGGCATGTGAGGGGTGCGTATCCTTAGCGACTGCGCCGACGCCAGCGTTCACGAATTTCGATGTCAGTGATGCTACTTTTGGTGAGAAAATCGGTTGAGAGTGATGCAAAGGCATCATGTTCGAGCATCGGGAAATGGCGGGTATCTGGCAGAGTCAGCCAGACGAACATATCTTTTTTCTGAAGTTGGAGATAATCCCAGATAGCTTGTTTCGGTACGTTGAATAGCGGGTCATCTTCGCCATGTATAGCGACAATTGGTGCAGTGATGCGGCGTAAGTCATCCAGCATATTACCAGCTTCGTAATCTTCTGCAGATTTCGCCAACACTGCATCATCGGCTTTCTCAACATCGACCTTGAGTTTTTCGTATTCAGGTTCAGATTTACGATAGCATTTTTCTAGTAAGTTGAGCGTTGTTGTGCCACGAAAATCATTGAGTAGCGGATTCGCCTGATTTTTCTTGCGGTCACGCTCGGCAGCGGCACGGCGTAAGGCATCACGGTCAATATTTTCAGTATCAGGACGTTGAATCGTTGGTTGTTCATGAAACGGCGTGTAAATGCCAGAATTTGTTTTCGGTTTCGACCCACTCGCAATGGTTGGGTCTTGGTATAGTTCCGTATTCGCCACCGTTTTATCGGTTGGGGATGGTATCGCCTGCTCAAAATCTTTGAGATTAGGCGCGAGTGAATGGCGAGTGTCGTTGTTAGTGAGCATCTGGCGTGTGCCGGCTGGGATGCGTGTATCGAGGTCGCCTGGATCGTATAATGGCATGCTACTGAGCATCAGACGGGCGACTTTATCAGGATTGCGGAGCGTGAATTGGGTAGCAACCATTGCGCCATAGCTATGTCCGATGATAGCAGCTTTTGGAATGCCCATATTCTTGAGGAAGGTTTCCAACATTTTGACCTGCGACTCAACCGAGTATTTCTTCTTGTTTTTGGAGCTATCACCAAAGCCAATGAGGTCAAGCGTATAGACACTGAATGAGGTATGCAACTTTTGCATAAGCGGAATCCAATACCGCCAAGACCCAACCCAACCGTGTATCAATATGACGGGACGCCCACGTCCCAATTTTTCATAATGAATCAAATCGCCGTCAATGGTGATAGCACTCATAAATACCTACTTCGTTTTCGGGGTGTTCCTATTTAGGATACGCCCAAGCTCGCCAATATTTCAGCTACTCGTTTGATTAGCTGCTCCGTTTCAAAAGGTTTGGTGATGTATTCATCCGCCCCTGCTTCGATGCCTTGCTCTTTTTCTTCATCCTGCCCTTTTGCCGAGAGAATGACAACCGGAATATGTGCTGTGGATTCATTCTCTTTGATGGCTTTACATGCTTGATAGCCCGTCATTTTAGGCATACGAACATCGGTCATGATAAGGTCAGGAATGACTTCTTTTGCTTTTTCAACCGCTTCTTCTCCGTTTGCCGCTTCGGTGATCTGGTGTCCGGCAAAGGTCAGGGTGAACTTGATGAGTTCGCGTATATCGCGTTCATCTTCGGCAATAAGAATGTGTGCCATAGGTCTTAGTCTCCCGCAATAGATTCAGTTTCATCTACCACAGGAAATTCAGCAGTCGTGGTTCTGAAACTCGGTTGTTCAATGGGTAAACGAATGAAGAAGGTCGTTCCAACGTTGACTTCGGATTCAAACCAGATTTCACCATTATGTAGCAGGATTAGGTCGCGTGCGAGGGATAAACCAAGCCCTGTGCCTGCTACGTCTAAATCAACGGCGGTTGGGTCATGACGTTCAAAGCGACGCCAAGCCGCTTCTTTAAATTCGTCTGGTATACCAACCCCTGTATCCGCGATGGTGATTTGGACTTCTGGTTTGTCGATTAGTCGTTGAATTTCGATGGTAATGCTACCATTTTCCCGCGTGTAGTTAAAGGCATTGTCAATGAGATTTGATAGCACTTGTCCGAGCTTATCACGGTCTGCACGGATGTTCGGCACATCGCCATCAATATTCAACGTCGCGGTGATATTCTTCTCTTGATTAGTGGACAAGTTCTCGAATTTACTCAATGTCTCTGGTACGAGTTCTTGTAAATCAACCAAAGTCATGTAGAGCTTGTCTTCACCACTATCGAGCTTGGATACACGCAGAACATCATCTACAAGCGCAGCAAGGCGGTCCGTGTTTTGCTTGATAGTGCCAATCATGTTGAGTTGTTGCTCTGTGAGATTGGTTGACCCCATCATCAGCAATAGGTCGATATAGCCTTTCATGGGCGTGAGTGGTGTACGAAATTCATGCGAGACATTTTCGATGAATTTCGATTTTGCACGATCCGCTTCAACATCACGGGTAATATCGCGGAAGACCGACACTGTACCCAAGAAGCTATCTCCAATGTATACAGGAGAGAGTTGCGTTTGGATGATTTTGCCACCTAGTTCAATGCGTTCGGACATCATGTCCGCGCCTGTTTGTTCTTCTAGCGCGTCCCATTCCGTGACCATCTGTGTCCATTTGAGCGCCGATTCGCCGTAGATACCCCCAATTTTATTGACGGATTGCCCGATGGCTTGCTCACGCGATAGGTCGAGAATGCGTTCGGCGGCTGAGTTGAAAAGTACAATTTCGCCTTCTGTATTCGCCAGCATGACGCCATCTGCGATAGATTCAACAATCGCACTGTTTGTTTGAGCTTGTTCTTGTTCTTTACGGAGTACCTGCCCCATGCGCTCGGCTTGGTCGCGGATGAGTTGGTAGAGGTCAGCACTGTTGATAGATGCTGCCACCTGTGCTGCCGCAGGTACAATGAGCTTGATATGATTTTCGGTGAAGTTACCAACTTTGTTGCTGAGTAAGACCATAACGCCCATTGGGTCTTCGTTATTTTCTAGCATAACAGCAAGCGCACTGCGTAAGCCTGTCTCGCGCCCGTCTTCATGCCAATAATCGTGTGCTTCGAGGTCATCAATCAGAACAACGTTGTCTGTAGATTCATCTTCATGGATGAGCCACTCTGCCAAGCCTTCGGCTGGGTGTGTGCGAATGTCTTCATCTTCTAGGTAGATGATATTGTGCGGATTAATCCATGCCCGCGAATAGAGATTGTCGGTTGCGGGGTCACTGAGCATAATCACGCCATCATCTGCACCAACGGCTTTACTGAGCATGCCAAGCGAACGTTCCAGCAATTGCTCCATATCGAGTGTGCGTGCCAGCTCAGATGTGATTTGATAGAGCTTATCGAGGCGGTCACGTTCTTCTTCGAGTTCTTCAGATTGTTCGGCGAGTTCGTTGGTACGCGCTTGCACGAGGCGTTCCAACCCTTCGCGTGATTCTTCGACTTGTTCAAAGAGACGCGCATTCTGAATTGCCGCGCCCAATTGCGAGCCGACAGTGGTCAGGATACGGTCATCATTGATGTTAAACGTATTCTTTTTGGTGACATTACGAATCGCCAGTACACCATGAATGGTATCGCCGGATTTGAGAGGCACACCCATATATGATTTTATCTCGCCTTCGCCGGCTGTGATTTTCATACTACGGCGCAATTCTTCAATGCTGAAGTAGTCATCATCGAGGCTGAGGGCATGTTTACGTTTGATGATGAAGGAGACTTCATCATTGCCCAATGGACGCGACGGAATATCAAATTCGGTGCCATCTTCGCGCACGGCAAGCGGGAAGTGAATCATTTCATTTTCAGCATCGTAGAGCGCGAGATAGAGTTCTTCGGCACGGGTGACTTGTGGCACTTGCTCACGAATGATGGGCAACATATCGTCTAGGCGCAAGGTTGAAGAAATTGACTGACTGAGTTGGTTAATGGTCAGCAATTCTTCAAAACGCGAACTGGTTTCTTGTGTTAGGCGGGCATTTTCGATAGCTACTGCGACCTGTGACCCAAGCGCACGCGCCAAGCGCAATTTCTGTTGCGAGATGCTATCTTCTGCATTCGCGTGTTGGTCTAGTTGAATTAAGCCTTTGGGGTCATCACGCACAACGAGCGGCACGAGCATCCGCGCCCCGACACCTGCCGCACGCATATCTTGGAGTTCACGTTCGTAGGGTGGTAATTTTTCAAGGTCGTCGGTGTCAATGATGACAATCACATCACGCTTTTTCAGGGCTTCTTCGCGTGCCGGATACTCATTGACGTTGTAGATAGTCCCTACTGGCAAGGTCAGCTCGTCGCCATTGCGGTTGCCACTGAATTGCACTTCGAGTTCATTGTCGATAGGGTTGTGCGTCATGATAGTGGCGTCTTCCATTTCCAGAGCGCCAAAGAGCAAATCCGCAACGGCATTGAATAGTTCGTTGATGTCGCTGGTGAGTGATGTTGTACGCGCCGCTTCTAGCAGGGTTCCGAGTTCATTGGTACGCTCGAATGTCTGCTCGAAGAGGTCTGCATTTGCCAACGCAATCGCCACCTGACTCGCAAAAGCAAAGGCAACGTTATGTTCTTGGCGGGAATCGTATGCATGCGGTTCGTCCCGTTCGAGCGTGATCATACCCACAACATGCCCTTGATTGACGAGCGGGACGCCCATCCAACTCTGAGTGTTTTCGGATTGACCAACGTTAATACGTGGCACATCTACCCCACTGACACCAATCACCCGTTTGGATTCGATAACGGCAGACACGGCACCAAAGTCTTGAATGAGGATACGAATACCATCTTCAAGCGCGGTTGGGCTGGTTTGTCCGGCGATACCTTCTAGTACCATATATGAGCCATTGCGTCGCCACATGGTCATGGTATCGAAAGGAATAATCCATCCCATTTCGTCCATTGCAAGTTCGATAACTTCGTCGCGTTCGAGCGATGCCGTGATGTGTGTAGATACTTCGGTGAGTGCCGCCAATTGATTCGCACGCGATTCAATCGCATCTTCTAGGCGACGACGTTCGGTCACATCTTCAACGAGCAACACTACCCCGCGAATCTGTGCGCCTGCGACTAAGGGATAAAGATAGAAATTGCGTACTAAGAAATCATCAGCATCTGGCGCAGTTGCCTGACCGATTTTTTCGCGTGGTTCACCATCTTGGAAAACCATGACGAGGTCTTCTTCAAGGTAGGATTTAAGTTCTGGGCGATACGCAAACAGATGTTGTCCGCGTGCTTCAGCTTCCCAGCCGTAAGCCGTGCGCATATTCTGGTTGATGGTAAAAATGATGCCTTCGTTGTCTAGCACCACGATACCCTGCTGGATAGATTCCACTACCGAGCGATTCAGAATTTGTAAGTTGACCGCTTGGTTGAACAAACGCGCATTCTGTACGGTGCTGGCAACGAGTTGTGCAGCACGCGATAGCAAGCTGGTTGCTTCTTCGCCAAATGCCGTTCGTGACATGCTACCGCAGGACAGCACACCGAGAATTTCACCACCGGATGCCATCGGCAAGTAGATAGTGCTGTGTTCGCCTACGTTGTGATAGCGATTGAGGTCTGTGTATTGTGCAATCGCTTCGTCGTCATCACGGTAGATGTGTATTTCGCCTGTTTCATAGGCACGCCCAATAGCTGTATTTTCTAAGTCACGACGCATATCTTCAGCAACGATGACATTACCCTCTTCATCGAAGTTCGCCTGAATGAGATTGTAGATAGTTTCATTTTCTGTGAAGGTCGTGCTATCACCACGATTGACCAACATGAGCGAAAGGCGGTCAAATTTGACCAAGCTACGCAATCCGTGCGCAAGTTCTTCTGCAATTTGGTCGAGGTCGAGTGTTGCAGCAATGGCTTCCATCGTGTCGTTCAGTGTTGCTTCACGTTCTGCACTGAGGCGACTTTCGCGGAAGAGGCGTGTATTTTCAATCATGGTACTCGCTTGGTGCGCAAAGATTTCGAGTACCTCAATGGTGGTCACGTCTGGACGTTTATTGTTATGTGGGCGGTCAAGCGACATCAAGCCGATGAGATTACCACCATGTCCATACACTGGCACGAGCAGAACATCACCTTCATGCCAGTAAGATTTACCCTGTGGTGCCAGACTGCGGTTGCCATCATAATAGGTGCTGACAGCTGGCATGGCTTCTGTGTACCACGACTCAACTTCTTGAATCGGGTAAAAATAAGACTCGCTCATGCGGTATTCGTCTTGGAATAGCGAATCAGTACTTTCGCGTGAGAGCGTGATACCTTTTGATTCATTGAAAGCCGCCAATGGGATACCGGCATGTGCTACACGGCGTAGTGCTTCTTCTTCATCATCCCACATGCACATGAGAACGTTATCGAAACCCACAGATTGTTGGACGCTGAACGAAATGGCATCTAGCACCATCACAGGTTCGATGCCTGTTTGTACCATCTGGCTAAGGTCGAAGATACGTTTCAGTTGGTCAACACGTTGGCGCAGGCGCTCACCGCGTTCAAGTTGTTGTTCATAAAGCTGATTGTTGTGGTAAGCGAGCGATGCTTTTGCCGCGAGTGTCATCAAGAAATTTGAGGCGCGGTCATCAAAGGTATTGGGGTAAATATCATACACACTAATCACACCAACGATAGCATCGCCAAAGATAATGGCAACAGCGGCGGCTGAACGCGCTTGGGTTGGTACAGCGCCTAATTCACTCTCATTGTAATCATCAACAATGATGGGTTCTGACCCAACGAGATTGAGGGTTTTCTCTTCGATGGGTATGAAGTCTTTCACACCCGTAATATCGCCGACACGGCGTCCGAGTTCAGGTTCGAGACTATCGCGCCATTCGGATTCTGGGCGTAGCAGAACGATAGAGCATCCGCTGGCTTTGGTTGCCTTGACCGCTTCTTCGCGGATGACATCCAAGATTTTGTCAAGTTCAAGCGTGAGTGTGAGTTCGTTGCTGATGCGCGAGATAGCATCTAATTCATCAACACGCTGACGCAAATTCTCGCCTGCTTCTTCAAAGATGAGCAGACGTTCGACGGAGGGTGCAATTTGTGCCGCAACAGTGCTGACTGTTTGTAGGTCAGAGTCAAGGAAATCACCGTCATGGTTGGCAACACCTAATTCACCGATGATACGATCCCCGATGACAAGTGGCACAATTGCCACGTTATTCATGCCGACACTGGTCGCGTTAGCAACATAACTCTCTGGCAGGTTATCTTCAGCATTAATATCAGCCGAGATGATATGTTTACCAGAACGTGCTGGCACATTATCAAAGCCACGTTCGCTGAGGTCATAAACAACAGTATCTTTGGCTGTGTAGCCCAATACCCAACGTGGATACATAACGAGGGCATTACTGTTTTCGTCAATGACGTTGATGAAAACGATTTTGCTGTCTGTCAGCTCAGAAATTTGGCTCAACACAGGTTGGTAGGATTCATCTGTAGAAATAATCGAGCTTGCCAACTCCGCTACACGACGCAAACGCTCTGCTTGACGCGCCCGTATTTGCACTTCACGGTAGAGGGTCGCATTTTCGATAATAGCACCCGCTTGTGTGGCGAAGATTTGGAGCAAGCGTTCGTCTTTTTCGTCGTAATCGCCCCCATCGAGCTTATTAGAAATCTGCACGACACCAATCCGACGCCCACCCGCCGCCATGACCGCAATCATGGTTTTTTCGACACCTGTTGTCTCTGTTAGATGGTCTAGCCCTGCTTCGTAAACAAGCGGTGCAGTGGCAACATCGTTGCTATACCACGAGAGTTCTTCATTCCACAGTTGCGCCATGACTGAGCCTTGTGGCAATGAGATGGCATAATCTCTTACAAGGTCATCCTCAATACCATAGAAGGGCAATTCACTAACGAGCGCATTACGTATTTCATCGTAGGTGAGGATGCCACACATGGCGCTATTCATCAGGCGAGCAATACGGGAAGAAATTTCTGCGTAAAATTCACCTTCTTGGTCAAGCGAGCCAATAGCTTGTGTCATCTCTTGCAAGCCGACCAACTCGGTGTCGATACGGCGTTCGCGTTCGTAAAGGCGCACATTTTCGACAACGATAGCCGCTTGTGAAGACAAAACGCGCAAGTTCTGAATATCGTTGGGTGTAAATCCGCCTGCTGTCTGTTTGTTACTAATCGCCATGATACCAATGCGTTCGCCCGCGATTTTCATCGGGAACAAGGCGGTGTTATCAATGCCGGCTGCTTCGACCACAAATTCAAAATTCAAGGCTTTGACGAGTGGTTCGTCGCGTAGGTCATTTGCCACCCAATATGGCTGGTTTGTCCAAATGTCTTCTTGCTGGCTACCAGCAGGTAGCGGAATAACGATTTTATCTGCAACGTGGTCTGGCAGACCATGAAACGGCAGTTGCGGAACGAGTGCTTGCCGTGATCTTTCATAGAGCAAGACACCACACATATCCGCATCGAGCAGATTTGCCATGCGTTCGTTGAGTAGTTTGTAAATAGGCGCAGAATCATTATCGCCTTTGGGTTGTTCTGCGATTTGTTGCAAGCTGGCAATATCACGGATGCGTGCTTCTTGCTTCGCATAGAGTTCGGCATTGCGGATTGCTTGCCCAATGGCTTTGTTGACTGCCATCAGCAAAGAGGTCACTTCTGGGTCATAGCGATTTTCTTCATCACTGAACAAAGTGAGTGTGCCGACAAATTCTTCATTGAGCCACACAGGCACACCCGCCGCGCTTGCGTAGGGATTGTTCTTCATCAACACATGCGCATTCACTTGATCATCTGCACTGCCAACAACGAGGGGTTGGTCATGTTCTGCCATCCAGCCAGCAATGCCCTGTCCTGGTTGATAGCCCCCGCCTTGTGTAGCGACAGTGAGCAAGTAGCGTGTGTCGCCAATCCAGCCGCGTTGTTGCAAGAATTTATCTTGCGCGTTCCAGATACAAATTTCACCTGCATCCGACGGAATAGCTTTGTTGATGATTTCCAGTAAGATTTGCAAGGCGAGTTCGATACCCATCCCCGCGTTGACCGTCTCACCAATTTCATTGATGACACGCATCGCCACCGACATATCCACTGCGCCTGTGGTATCGTCTGCTTGCGCATCCGCAGTACCAACACGCAATTCCCGCATGACGACAACCACACGGTTGCCTTCGGAAGCAGGCACAAAATGCGAGGTCGCACGCACCCAACGGTCTGCGATTTCAAAGGTTGATTCACCTTCGGAGGTCAGCAGATTATAGAGTTTATCCTGTGGACGAACACGCGCCATGATGTCCTCTAACGTGGGGTCAATGTCTTGCAGACCAAGCCATTCCCGCGTGAGGGTGTTCATGTGTTGGAGCGCCCCTACCTCGTTGGTGACGAGCATAGCATTTGCGGTGCGTGATTGGTCGGCACCGAAGCGACGCATCATATCTTCTACGACAAGGGATTCTGCTTCTTCACGTTGGCGAATCCACCAGAAGAGTCCGCCGATAATCAGCAGACCCACAAAAATAGCGACAATTGCAAAACTACCCATAATGTTTCTAACCTATTGCTTCATCGGAAGGTTAGGACTACTGGAAAGTCCTCTAAATTAACGGTAATGACTTACCACGCAGTCAAAATATCATTCGCATCATCATCAGCGGAGGTATCCCCACTGAGTTTGCGACGACGGTCATCAGCGGCGAGTTCCGTGATTTCACGAATATCTGAGAATTGGTGTGTCTTGGTAGAGACTGCCCCTACGGAGAGTGACATCAAATCTTTTTGTTCATCGCCGACGAGCATATAGCCTCGTTCGCGGTCAATGAAAGAGTAATGTTGCTGGATTTCGCTTTCAAAACGCTCTTTGAGTGCTTCAATAAGCGGTTCGGTATCGTTAGCATGCGAGATAAGCACGAAGTTATCAGCACTGGGGTGTCCGGCAAAATCGTCGGACGTGCCTTTTTGTTCGAGTAAATCCGCCATCATGAGCGCGGTTGCCCGAATGACCTCATCCCCTGCTTGCCAGCCGTAGACCTCTTTGAAAGGTTCAAAGTTGGCAATTTTGATGTCGATGTAGCTCCAGCTTGCGTTATTACGCATCAATTCGCGCAGGTGTTCCTCAATGGGTTGTCCCGTTGGGAAGTTACTAACTGGATTGATGAGCTTAATTTGGTCAGCGGCTTTAATCGCGTTACCAATACGCAATTTGAGTTCTTCAATATCAAATGGTTTGGTGACGTAATCATCCGCGCCAAGTTCTAGCCCCGTGATTTTATCGCTCCGTTCATCTTTCTGGGTGAGGAAGATGATTGGGATATGTTTTGTGCGCGTAGTCGTGCGTAATTCACGGCATACATCGTAGCCACTCATATCTGGCAGGTTAATATCAAGCACAATGAGGTTTGGTAGCTGTTTACGTGTCGAGGAAATAGCGTCTCCGCCTTTGCCCGCGACTTCTACAGCGTAGCCTTGCCCACTGAAATAAATTTTAAGCATATTGGAAATATCGAAATCGTCTTCTACGACGAGGATGGAACCCTTACTCATTGGTTTATGCCCTCACTTTGTTTCGAGATGATTAGACGCGCTTTTTTGATAAATTGTATGTATTGATATGATGCGTATCTAAAATGGGTATATTGAAAGCGGACAGGGCAAGCCCAGTCCCTACAATGTGTTGGTTTGATGAACATAACAAAGTTTGTAATCTTCATCTGTGTAGAGACACATCTTGATGCGTCCGCTATCTGAACACCTATTTTATTCTTAATTTGCATCACCTAACACAATTGGTCACAGGCTTTTTAAGCTGTAACCTATCTATATTTATACTGAATATTGTATCAGGACTTCGCGGTTTATGTTGATAAAATCGTGCAATAATTCGTTTCACACGATTCATGAATTACACAATTGATACTATTCCCCAACTATACATCACATCTGTTAATGTGCATACAGGTGTACAAACATTTGTACACAAATTAGCTATCATCATTATAGCGTATGTTCGTTGAAAATGTATTAATCCTTCTTGTTCTGTGGGGAGCGGGATATTTTACGCGAACCAAATTGTAAGGTATGTGGTGTTATCATATCGTGCTAGGTAGGTAAATTGCGCAGAAATACTATCCTGAGAGAACTTTGGTACAACATCGCGGTTTAGATTTGACATTGTGCAGTATAATATAGAGATACGATAGTTATGGTGTGGGTAATGCTTCCAAAAGCATAGATTATAAAATACAGACCATCTGCTAACAAAACGTAACAGTACGACAATGACAGTCATTCTTGATTGGACAGTCAACCTATGATGAAGCGCAATTACAACTTCACGTTTCGGAGAAGCCAGAACATGCTACAACTTGCGGCAGAATCGACACACGAGCGCATCTGTGCATGGATAGCCGAAAATTATGCACCACAACACGAAGACCACAACGAGCTGGTCATCACCAATACAGTCACAGCGAATCTGACAGCCCTGAGCTACGTGGCAGACCATTTTGATGTCGGCGAAGGATTTCATTATGCAGGGTGGTCAGATTTCTCCTGCGATTTTATCCCGCATGTAAAAACCTATTTTGATGGGCGTCCGGCATTGCGTAGTGGCGCGATGTTATTTGAATTTGAGGGCGCGGATGCCAAATTTGAGGTGCTAGTGCTATCAGCATGGGTTTATGATGCGGATATGAACAATAATCTCATCAGCATTGCGAGTGTGCCAAAAGAACATGTTGACCAATGGCTGGCATTCGAGAAAGAAGTCCAGCACATTTTCCGTAGTGCGATTCCTTATCGCGGGAAGGTGTACATCGTTGGTGGTGTGGATACGACCTTTGATGCCAGCGTATCGTGGGATGAGATTTATCTGGAAGGCTCGCTGAAAGAAGATATTGTCAAAGATATTGATGCCTTCTTTGAAAAAGGGGTCAGCATTTATCAACGGCTGAATATCAAGCCCTTTCGTAAGATGTTGCTGGCGGGTGTGCCTGGTACTGGTAAGACGATGTTGTGCAGTGCGATTGCCGGTTGGGGGCAAGAGAAGGAGTATTTCGTCGTTTACGTGAGCGGTAGCAATCAATACGGCGCGAAATTCTGGAAGATTCATGAAGCACTGGATATGGCGGCTAGTAGCGACGCGCCCACAATTGTCATCGTTGAAGAACTGGATAGCTATCTCGATGACGAGAATAAAGCACAGATGCTCAATGTGCTGGATGGCAGTGAATCGCCGAGTAATGAACACGGTACGATTTTGATTGCAACAACAAATCATCCTGAAAAAATTGATGACCGTGTGCTAAAGCGTCCTGGACGCCTTGACCGTGTGTTCATCATCCCAGAGATGCAAGACGAAGAAACAGCGAACAAGATGTTACAACAGTATCTTGGCACCGCTTGGCAGGAAGAACACAGTGAACTCGTGCCTGAATTATTGGGACGTCCGGGTGCGTTCATTCGTGAGGTGGCATTATACGCGCTGACAATGGCGGCATACGACGGCAAAGATACATTATCGCTAGAAATGCTGAAAGAGTCGTTCAATACACTGGTCAAGCAGATTGAAGCAAAAGATGATTTCCTCACATCGCATAAAAAAGAGGAAATGGGCTTAGGGTTGCCAGCGAAGCGCAAAGGGCGTAAAGCACGCAAGAATGGCAATTCGTCGGATTGAAGCTGCATCAAACGCAGTTACGCACCATTGAAGGCAACCCGGTACGGTTGCCTTCTTTGTTTGTGTGTCATTAGTCGGTTTCGGGTATATCTGTCAGGTATTCATGCACAAGTGACTGAAAATGATGGACGCCATTTTCACGTAGCGCCGAGAAGCGCCCTTGTGTGTAGGCTTTGGATTGTAAACCGCGTTGTACCCATTCGCAGAGTTCAATGTCTTCTTGCTGGATTTCGTCACTGAAGGCGATAATATCTTGCATACTGCCCCACCCTTCACTTGTGCCGGGTGCTTCAAAATACCACTCGAAGATAGTCAGTGTTTTGTCGTGTCCGACAGGGAGGATGATGTTGATACTGGTGTTATCGAGATAGACATTGAGCATCACATTGGGGAAAATCCAGTAGTAGAGCGCGTCTGCTTCGGCTTCTCCACTACGCACATAGCGACGGTCACGGACTTCCTTTTCGTCCACTTCGCGGATGGGCGCGTGTTGCTTGGAATAATAGCGGAAGGTTTCGACTTCGTATTTATCGTAATCGACCTCACGGAATAAGCCAGGATGCGCGATAGGCAGATGATAGCCTTCAAGGTAATTATCAACGTAGACTTTCCAGTTACAGTCGATGAGGTAATCCCGACGTTCAACGAGCTTCATCTGGTCGATATTGAAACCAGCCGTCTTTATCTCATCATGAATTGTGCCGTAAACAGTCGCCATTGGTTGGGCGGTAGGTTCGAGATTGACAAATACCCAAGGACCCCATGTCTCTACCTTGACGGATGTTAGACAGACCTCAGCCGGATTCCAATTTTTGACGCCTTCAAATTCCGGCGCACGCATGAGCTTACCTTCTAAATCATATGTCCAACCGTGATATTTGCATTGCATGCTTTTACGATTGCCGCGTCCGTGTGCGACAACAGCGGCTCTGTGTGGACACACATTGTAAAATGCTCGCAATTTTTCATCTTTGCCCCGCACAACGACGAGGGGTTGCCCGACAACTTCGCAGGTAAAAAAGTCGCCTACACGCAAAACATCTTCGACACGTCCGACGGGTTGCCATGTTTTCCAGAAAATTTTCTCTTTTTCATGTTCGAGGTAGCGCGGGTCGGTATACCAATGAGCAGGCATCGTCTGCGCATAGGCGAGGTCATCAGTTGGTTGATAATCACTGAAATCCAATTCAGGAAGCATAGCGTGTCTCCTCAACACACACGGTCAATAGTGCGCTGAGTATGGCAAATTTGCGAATTGGGCGCAACAAATGATTGATACGTTGGTATTAGGGCGCGGCTGGCAAGGTAAAACTGAACGTACTGCCCTCTCCGCGCTTGCTTTCGGCATGGACTGTGCCACCTAAGCGCGTCGTGATGCGTTCTACGATAGATAGCCCAAGTCCGTGCCCTTCGATATTGGCAGTTTCTGGAAGGCGCGAGAATGTGGTGAATAATTCATCAATTTTGGTGGGGTCAATGCCTGCGCCGTTATCTTGCACCCAGAAATGCACCATCTTATTGTCCGAAGCATGCGCACCAATGGTAATCTGCGGGGGTTTGCCACCGTACTTGAGCGCGTTGCTGAGATAATTCGCCCAAATTTCTGTCACCCATTCGGGATAACCGACTACTTTAGGAAACTTATCTGGCAAATGGAGTTGCGCTTTGCTACGTGCAATCTGTGGTTCAAGGCGTATAATCGCATCTTGCAAAACTGATTCCATGTCTAGCGGGGTTACTTCAATATCATCAGCGCGGTCTATATTGGAAAGCAATAGAAGCGCATGAATGACATCGTTGGTATCGTCTGCAAGGCGAATGATTTTTCCCATGTTTTCGAGTAATTCGTTGCGTGATATGCGTTCTTGGTAGCGTGTGCTAATTTCTGCCCAACCCATGATTGCGCCGACAGCATTTTTCAGATTGTGCGATACAGTATACGAAAAAGCATCAAGTTCTTCATTACGCGCTTGTAGACGTTCAAGCAACTGGTCGCGCTTATCAATTGCCATGCGCAATTCAATTTCGCTCATTACGGATGCGGCTAGGGTTTTCATGATAGTAATTTGTTCGTTTGTCCAGTGGCGCGGGATGTCATCTATCACGCATAGCGAGCCAAGTGTGTAGCCATCCGATGTTGTGAGCGGGATGCCGAGATAGGCAACAACGTCTTTGTTCAACACGGCTGGGTTATCGCACACGAGAGGATGTTCGGTGGCATCTTCGATGATAAGGGGTTCATGCGTGGCAACGACGTGTTTACAGAAAGACCGCTCAATCGGTGCTTCACGCGAGGGCAAATCAAGTCCAATCTGGCTCTTGTGGAATTGGCGATGCGGTTCAACCAGTGTTACCATCGCTTTCGGCGCTTTCAGAATCGTGCTTGCGAGTTGCGTCAAGCGGTCAAAAGCGTCCTCAGCAGGTGTATCTAGTAATTGGGTACGTTGCAATGCCTTGAGTCTATCAGGTTGTGTCAACACATTTTGTAGACTATTTGCCATAAGCCATGTTTTCTCACTGTTTATGCTTGGTTGAGTGATACGGTATCCGGTATTATACATGAGAATGAGATGAGTTTAGCGGGTCAACCTTGTTAGAAGTTCATAGACGAAACGCATTAGGAGCGGAGTGAGCATGTCCGATGTGATTGACATACAACGTGATGGTGCAGTGACTATCATCACGATTATACGCCCAGAGCGACGCAATGCTATCAATGGGGAAACAGCCAACGCCTTACGCGAGGCATGGTTGGCATTTGACGCGGACGACACCCAGCGCGTTGGTATTCTGACGGGGGGCAATACTGTGTTTTGTGCGGGTGCAGACTTAAAAGAAATTGACACGCTAGACATCACTAACGAAGCGGGGGCGCTGGGATTCACACATTTGCAGGTGAGCAAGCCCACGATTGCGGCGATTGCAGGCTATGCCGTTGCGGGTGGCTTGGAACTAGCATGCTGGTGCGATTTACGGATTGTCGATGAAACAGCAACTTTTGGCTGTTTGGAACGGCGTTTCGGTGTGCCATTGGTCGATGGTGGTACGGTGCGCTTGCCACAGATTGTTGGATTAGGGCGTGCGCTAGAATTGATACTAACCGGACGCTTGATTAGTGCAGATGAGGCATACGAAATCGGTTTAGCAAACGAGATTACAGCACCGAAAAAGGCACTCAAACGGGCAGTTAAATTAGCGAAGCAGTTGGCTGAATTTCCGCAGGTAGCGATGCTAAATGACCGTCGTTCTGTATACGAGAGTTTGGGTAAATCTCTACCAGATGCCCTAGCAAATGAGGCACGGCTGGGAGCGCAAACGTGGGCGAGTGGTGAAGGCAAGGCAGGCGCACAAGCCTTCACGGATGGGGCTGGGCGGAATGGTAAATTGGATCAATCCGAGTAATTCTATATAAACACGGTATTTTACCTACCACGCTTCCGTTGTTGGGTATAAATGTTTATCGACACCAGTTTTCTGTAGTCCACCAATACCCTTGTCACCGTCAAAGTGTAAACAAACATCAGAATCTTCTATGTGTATCGACAAATATGGTAACCGATTTACTCTTTTTCTAGCCTTGATGGAGAGATTTTGCAACAGCAAACGCAACTTGGCTTCAGAACATCCAAAAAGGGTATTAAATACAGTGTGCCACCCATCGTTCGTTAACAATCGTGGCAATGACCTATCTTGGTAGTAAATATGTTTGATTGTGTAGCCTTCAATTTTCATATTCTGTAGTTGATAGTCTTCAAGAAAAAGATATATTTCAGCCGCACCATACCAAACTATCTGCCTATCTGAGTTATAGGTTTTTTGGCGTGTTCGCTCAATATCTCGCCAGAAACTCTCTATTGTTTTATGGCTAGTTGGTGTACCCATTTTATTAATTAAGACATCGAGTGATTGCCCTACATATATTGGTGGCAATTCACCAGATATTAGAAATGATGCTATTTTGTCATACGCCATGTGATAAGCATCTTTCAAATAGTGATTAAACTGGAATCGCAGGACGCCACACCTTAAGATTAGCGATAGCCCGTTCGCGTACGGTGTCGATGGTCGCTTGGGTGACGGCATGTTCAAAGGCACGGAAGCCACTGAGCTTGAAGCCATGTTTCGCACACATGATACGCATTTCTTGTACTTGTGCAGGAGAAATATCACGCCCGATGGTGAAATTTTCGTAGCGTTGCTCCATTGCCAGTGCCATCGTCTCGACCATGCAGGCGAAGGCTTTGCGCGGTGGGAAGCCAAAATCAAAATTAAAATCGACATTCGCGCCTGGCACTTCCACCATGCCCCCTTCAATGACCAAAACATCATCACGTTCAGCGACCACTCGTGGCGAAACATCACGCGGACGCGCAACATCGAGAACAACCGAGCCTGGTTTGAGGTGACGGGGTTCGATAATGGCATCTATCGCGCTGGATACTGTCAGCACGAGGTCGGCATCGTAAATGGTGTTGATGTTGGTTGTGGCTGTGACGGTAGCGTGCTTGCCAAGACACAGTTCACGCACAGCGTCGGTTTTCGCTTGGTCACGTCCAACGAGAATGAGTTCGGCGCAATCACTGGCGAACACTCTCGCACATGCCTTACCGATTGACCCTGTAGCGCCAACAACAGCAACTTTCGCATTTGCCATCTCCGTTCCCATGATGCGGGCTGCTTCCTGCATAGAATCAACCGCTACCGAAACAGTATAAGAATTGCCCGTCGTGACAGGGATGCTCACCCGTTCGGCTATGGTTTTGCCTGCGTCACCAACGACAGCTATATGCGCCCCTAAACCCATGATGCGTGCGCCTTTGCTTTCGGCTAAGTTGATGGTATCGACAATTTTGCGATAGACTTTTTCGAGGGGTAAATCGTGCATGGCTTGCGGTGTATAGGGTGCTGCGACAAACCAGCCACGAATTTCTTCACCTGTCGATTGTGAGGTGATGCCTGTAATTTCGCTGATGTATTGGGGTGGGAAATATTGACACGCCCAATTGATAACCGAGAGAGGCAGAATCGTTCCCAAGGGCGGGAACTTCTTATTCACATGCTCGCGTATCAAGATGGGATGAAAGATAAAACCAAAGGTATTCTCGGACATGGTAACTCCAGTTGTGTGTATACATCAGTTTACCATGTCCGAACGAGAAAAGTGTTGAAAGTTACAAAATTGTTGTTAAATCGTTTATTTTCGGCTCACCACGATTCGAGTTCGTTAGCGGGCATTTTCTCCCCGACACGCGGATGGAAGCGTGGGTGCATGTGTGAGCCGTAGATATGATGGTCGCTTTGGTCGTAGGTGACGGTATTACGAATCACACGACGTTGGGGCGATGCAATCAGCACGACATCCGATTCAATCATGCGTCCTGGCATGACGACCATGCCTGCCCCAATACGACAGTTATGACCGACTGCGCCACCGATGACAACTTGCCCAACTTCTTCAAATTTGCCCGCACGGTTGACGGCTTTGATGGGGACATTCCCAAACATGTTGAAATCAGTGAAGGTACTCCCTGCCCCAATAAAGGTATTGCGCCCAATAACACACATTTGCAAACAGGTATTTTGCGCGACAATCACATCTTGCATCAAAGTTGTCAGATAAAGTGCTGCTCGAAATGGCAAGAAGCATCCGTCACCGACGGTACTCTGAAAGAGCATACACCCAGCATCAATGTTGACATCATTGCCGATGGTGCAGTTATCAATGATAGCCCCTGCTCCAATGGAGACTCTATCGCCTATTTTTGCAGGTCCCGTGATAATCGCTGAGGGGTGAATATCGCATCCGACACCAATTTCGACAGCTTCAGCTGAACTCATGATTTGGCGTTGTTCGACAATGGCTTGCCAAACCATGCGAATATTTTGCCAGAGACTACTTTCAATTTTGGCATCCAAGCGTCCTGAACGCGCAAAGGTTCCGAAGATGATGCTTGCGAAATAGAGATGTACCCAACTTTCGATGCTGACGACTGCTCGCATAGGGGCGTAATGGGTCAGGCGACCTTGCGACATGGTCATGTAGGAGGGAACAGCAGAGAAGCCCATTTCACGCGCATCACTAGGAATGATAATTGGCGTCACATCGGTAGTATAGCCATTAGGAAAGTACCACAGGTCTAGCAGATAAATCGTGTTGCCGTCTTCATCAATCGCGGAATCAAGGTCATGCGCGAGTGGTAAGGTGTATGTTCTGAACGCGGGGTCATCTTCACGGAATGCGGCACGGCTGGCACGTTTCGATTCACGCGCTCGTTGCATGAAATATTCAAGAAATTCCATATCGAACCACAAATTATCACGGTAGACAACCGATTCGCCTTTGACCTGCACAAGCTCTTGACTGCTTGTGAACACGCCACCGAGTTCGAGTTTTTCACCGAGATAATCCGCAAACAATTCTTCTTGATGGAATTTCAGCGGACGTATCCCAACAGTTAATTCACTCGCTGGTGTGTTGAATGGTGGGACGTGATGCTTATCTTCTATGTAATAACGATTCATAGCTGTTGCCTCTGGAGCTACAGGACGCGGGTATAGGCTTAGTATACCCGATTTTCGTTACAAAATGTAACACAAAGAGCGCGTTCGTGTTTTCTATCCGTTGTGCAAGAAATCGTTGATAGTGGAGTGGAATAGCTTTGGCTCATCACGCATGGGGAAGTGACCGGAATCTTCAAACCATGCTTCGCGGGCATTCGGCGCGTGTTTGAGCAACATCTTACCTTGCATTGGATGCACGATGATGTCTTTACGTCCGTAAACACCCAAGATAGGCATTTGCATTTCAGCAAGTTGTGTAGTGAGGTTGGTGCTACGCAATGTACCGATGCTCTGGAAAAACGAATCTGCCGTTGTCTTTTCGGAATCGGCTGCGACCATGCGATGAAGAGAGGGTCCATCGTTGGCGGCGAGGTGCGTAATGCCAAATATGAAAGAGCGCAGAAGAATGGGTGCGGCAAATAGCAAATCTGCGATGTACTTGTAGCCACTCAGTTTGAGGAAGAAATTTAGTGATGCACCATCAATGGGTGAACCAATAACAACGACTTTGACAATTTTTTCAGGATATTTAGATGCAACACCCAGCGAGACTGACCCACCCATCGAATGACCGACGAGTGGTGCTTTGACAATGCCGACTCTATCCATAAACTGGTGAACGAGGTCAACATAGTTGCTCACTGAAAATTCAGCAGTTCTATCCAGCGAGTCACCGAACCCGAAAAAGTCGAGCGCGTAAGTACGGAAATATTTTCCGAGTTCTTCGATTGTTTCGCGCCACAACGCCCACGAGCCAAGCCATCCATGCAACAGAATGACTGGACGACCACGCCCGTAGGTTTCGTAATGGACAATGCCCTGTTCGGTGACGAGTGCTGGCATGTAGTTCTTTTCTCCGTGTTGACGTGTATTTCAGCCGACTATGCCCTATTTAGGGGATGTAGTCTTTAGCCTTCCATCTCTTCGAGGATGGTATAGAGCAATTCGAGCAACACGTTACGGACGCTATCACGTTCTTTCGCAATGCATGGCAGGAGTTTCACTTCTGGTTCGATGCGAAGGGCGATGCGCAAATCTTCTGGATCCCATGCGTCAGGATGGTCTTGTTTATTTGCGGCGACCACGTATGGCGTTGGTGCATAGGCGCGGAAGGTTTCGAGAATACTTTTTGCTTCGCGGAAAGTTTCTGGTTTCGCGCTATCGACCATGACGATGAATCCGAGCATACCTTCTGCCAAGATTTCCCACATGAAGTCGAAACGGCGTTGACCTGGTGTACCAAAGAGATACAGCACGAGGTCATCATCCACCGTGATACGACCAAAATCCATCGCTACGGTAGTATTGTCTTTTTCGAGTGCTTCGGCTGTATCTTCACGAATGCCCTGTTCGGTAGAAACCACTTCGATTTCCGAAATGGATTTGATAAATTCTGTTTTACCGGAACTGAACGGTCCTGTGACAACCATTTTAACAGTTTGCATAATGCCCCGCTCTTCTAGTCGTGTATAATTTCTGGATGGACAAAATCCGATTACAATACTGATTATACGCTATGCTCATGTGATATGAGCATTAAGTGTCACCCCTTAGATAGATTTTAGCCTATCAATGAGACGATTGATAACTTGTTTATCAGGTTGGTTTGCCTGTTTACGACGACGTGAGCGCCGTGTTGGGGTTTTTGGTTTCTCTTTGCGCACCAATTCCACCAAACCTGCCTGATGCAACGCGAAGATCACTTTCTTAATTTCCGCCTCACTCATGTTGAGAACTTTCATGATTTGGCGAATCGTGTTCTTCGGATTGACGTAGGATACCACTTTCCACTCATCCACGCTAAGGTGGATGCCTTTGAATTTTTCTTTAGGATTCTCTGGAAAGCGCAGAGCCATATCGAGGTCATCAATGACAGCGTTGATTTCTGCCATTTTTTGGAGTTGACGCGAGCCTTCGATGATGACATTTTCGAGGTCAATGGGTACGAGAATGTGTTCTTTACCCGGTGTGACATTGTCATCAAAACGGAACGGTCCTTCTGACCATGTCATCAAGCTATAGACGACATCAAGAATATGTTGCTTGATGCAACTCACGATGTCTGCTTGTGTGACATACTTTGCCCCGATGAGGCGCATCGCTAAGGCTTTATCGGATGTATTTTTGGCGTGCTGTTTTAGCACTTTGGCTTGCTCATCGGTCAGCTTGCCCGCTTTGTTGAGGACAGCGACCAGCCCGTTATCTTGTTCTGAGAAAGACGCATAGACGAGCTTGCCTTTGTTGAATGCGACTTTCGCCCGTTCTTCACCAGCCGCCATCTTCTCGTTTTTCATGGCATCTTTTTCGCCCGTGGGGATTGCTTCAAAGATGGTGAGCATCCCTGTACGGCGGCTTAGATTAACGAGATTGAGTAACTGGGTGGTACTAAAATCACGAATGTTACCTTGGAGTGGCATTTACGCCCCCTGAATCCAAACAAATACGGTAATTGTTCAGGGTGCTTGTATCTGTTAAGAGACACCCCAAATATTGTGCGGGTAAGTCTAGCTTACCATACGATTGCCCACTGCTTCGTAGGTATCGACACGCATACATTTTAAAGCATATTGTGTTTTGGCACAATCAATTTTAGCATTTAAGCCTATCAAACCGCAAACAAAATGATGTCAAATGAGGGAAATTGATGCCTTTGCGAGCTATCTTGCGTAGGAGTATTGTCCTAGTTAGCGTTGTCGTGATGACCAGCACGCTTTTGGTTGTGGCACAGGAAAGTACCCCAGAAGCCACCCCTGAAACAACAGAAACGCCGTGTGTACAAGCTGAGGGTGCGGAAGGTCCTTGCACTTATGACGAGCTAATCAATCCGCTGACAGGATTAGCAGTAGAAGATGTATCGCAGTTGGAGCGCCGTCCGGTGGTGGTGAAAATTAGCAATTCACCTGCGCTGGTGCGTCCGCAAGCGGGTTTGAACAGCGCCGACCTCGTGTTTGAACATTATACAGAAGTGGGTATCACGCGCTTTTCGGCGATTTTTTATGGCACAGGGACAGACCGTGCTGGCTCAATTCGCAGTGCGCGGCTGATTGATTACGAACTTGTGCCGATGTACGATGGCTTGCTGGCGTTTGCGGGTGCGTCAATTGGCGTGGATAAACGCATTTACGGCAGTGAAGCCGTAGCAGAATTTTTGTGTCAGAACCGCACGGATTACGACCAGTGCCTCGCAGAAGCGGCTATCATTGCACCTCCGAATTTTGTACCCCCGTCTGAATTTGCTGACCGTGCGTATAAAGGCGTACTATATGGACCACCCTATTTTTATCGGGATGGGTCTGCGCCTGTGCCACATAATCTGTTCACGAATGTTTCGGCGTTGTGGGAACTGGCAGAAGCTGATGGGCATGGGCAACGTCCTGATTTGAGTGGAATGGCATTTCATGATGAACCTCAGGGCGAACCGACAGGCAGTGGTATCTATGCACAGGTGCGCTATGCGACGACAATTGCCGAATGGCACTACGATACGGAAACGGGACGTTATTTCCGCAGTACGGATGGTCAAGTGCATGCGGATAGCAACACCGATGAACAGGTCAGTGCGGCGAATGTGGTGATTGTCTATGCAGGGCATTATCTAACAGATATCGTTGAGAGTGGCTATGGGGATAATATTCACTGGAGTCAGCAAATTACGGTGTGGCCCGAAGGTGACGCGGTTATCTTACGGGATGGGGTGCGTTATGAGGGTCGCTGGTTGCGTCCATCACGTCCTGAATTGTTGACTTTCGTCACGAACGACGGCGAGACAATTTATCTGGCGCCAGGTAATACGTGGGTGCAATTGGTGCAGTTGCCGGAGCAGATGAATCCTGACAATGAATGGGTGATTGTGGAGTAGTTTCGTTTGCCTTTACCTCTCCACCAACCCCTCTCCTTGCGCTCGCAAGCTCACTGAGGAGAGGGGAGTTTCATTTTTTCTCGCAAGCATTCAGATCAACCTGAGATTCACACTCGAAGGCATGCATCAAATGTTTGTGTTAATAGATGCTAAAAGAATATCGGTATCCGTGAAATTTTTGAGGATGCCCTGTGCGTAGCCATCGCGCCCACCACCACGTCCATCGAACTCGGCTAAGGTTGCTTTGAGGATGTTGCCTGCGTGATAGTCGTTATCGCCGTTGGTAGCGATTAAGAGCGTGGTATCGCCATCTGTGAGGCTGGCAAAAGCGACGAGGGGCGTCCCTTTTTGCGTGAGGATGCTAGCAAGGGTGCGTAATTCGTCTGCTGAACGGTCATCGAATGCCTGTGTGATGACCTGCCCTTCTACAAAGAGTGAGTCCGCTTCATAAGCGAGTAAGGATTCACGCAAGCTATCGACTTCTTTGCTGAGGGCGTTGCGTTCAAGTAGAAGTTGTGACACACGCTCAGGAATATCTTCTATACCACTAGATAAGAGGCTATTGAGTTGGTCAACGGCGTTTTGGTAGAGCCGAAATTGCCCCAACACTTCCCAGCCGACTGCGAACGACACCCGTGAACCCCCTTTGTAATTCACTGCCGAGATGATTTTTAAAATTCCGAGCATCCCTGTTGAGGGCAAGTGTGTTCCGGCGCAAGCGGATAAATCGAAATCCTCTATCTCAACGAGGCGCACATCGTCAGCTACTTTGTCAAATTTGACCGCCCGACGCAGGTCATTGAGGCGTGGCGAATCGGGCGGGACAAAGGTTGAATGTGCAGGTCGATTTTCCATGATGACCTTGTTTGCGAGAGCTTCCACACTATTCAGCGCACCAACCGATAAATCACCTATTGATACATCAACAGTAGAAAGTCCGTCTGCGCTCATCTTTACGGCGAGTGTTTCTGCATTTAGTTCTGCTAAAAATGATGCTGAGAGAATATGCTGTCCGGTGTGTGCCTGCATGTTGCCAATGCGATAGCTTTCATCAATGTCGCCACTCACAGTCGTGCCTGCTTCAAGGGCTTGTGCGATAGTGTGAATAACTGTATCGCCCTCTTTACGCACATCCAGTACAGGATAATCCCCTAGCTTGCCCTTATCACACGATTGTCCGCCGCCTGTAGGATAAAAACAGGTTTGGTCGAGGACAATATCATACTGATTGTCATCTGTTGGGATGCAGGAGAGGACAGTCGCTTGGAATTTCATTTGCATTGGGTTGTCAAAATATAACTTAGTGGTCACGAAAAGATACCTATTCCCTGTCGATTAGTCATTGCGGATAAGAATACCATAGGGGCTGACGCAAGCATAAGTTATTTGCGCTATACTAGGGCTATGACGCGATAACGAAAAGGTGGGTGCGAGGATGCCATCAGACAGTGTGCAAAAAGGAATCGCTGCTATCCAAGGCGGGAAGCCAAAAGAGGGCAAGCGATTGATTAGGTATGGTCTGAAAAATGACCCGATGACCAAACATGAGCGCGTATCTGCGTTGATATGGTTGGCAGAAACAGATACGAATCCACAGTTCAAGGTGGAGCAATATCAACAGGCGATACAGCTTGACCCCACCAATCAAGATGTCATTCGGCGTTTGAATTACTGGATGAATGAGGTGCAACAAGCGCCACAGCAACCTGCACCTCAGCAAAATCCACCATTACCAAACCAGCCACCACAACAGCAAAGCGATTCGCAACAGTGGAACGCAGGGCAGTTCAATCAGCAGAATCAACAGCAACAACAGTGGAATCAACAAGCGGGCGATTCTCAGCAATGGAACGCACGACAGTTCAATCAGCAGAATCCTCAAGGACAGCAAAGTGATTCGCAACAATGGAACGCAGGACAGTTCAATCAACGGATACAAAGTGATTCTCAGCAGTGGAATCCCAATAATTTGAACAACCGTCCGAACACGGGTACTGACCAATTTAACACCCTGATACAAGGCGATTCGCAACGCTGGGATACACAGAATGTTAATCAGCGCGGGTCTACAGGGCAATTTGACCCTCACAGCCTGAATAACCCAAATGATTCGCAACAATGGAATCCGCAACAGCAACAACCGAATCAGCAACAAAATTGGCAACAGTGGAATCAGCAACAGATTAACAATTTGCACGATACAGGTACATTTCCAACCCAAAATGTCTCTAACAGTTGGCAAATGCCTGTGCAGGATCAGACTATTCAGATAAAGCAGGTTCAGCGCACTGTCGGTATCACGGGTGGCGCGGGGGGCATCGGGACAGGCTTTTTCGTCACGCTGGATGGTATCGTAGCAACAACACGGCATATCGTGGGGGGCGCACGCGAAGTTACGGTGCAATTGCTCGATGGGCGCAGTACCCGCGGGCAAGTCGTGCGGGCATTTCCTGCTTTTGACCTTGTGCTGATACAAACGAACGTGCAGTTGATTCGCCTGATGAATGTGTTGCAACAGCCAAGTATTCCCGATAACGCCACTATGGTCGCTGTGACACATAGCGGACAGGGTTTACGGACAGCAAAACGGCGCAGTGCTAACAATATTGGGGGGCATTGGTTCCCAACGCTGATAAACAAGCTGATGGATGAAGGCGGGAATCCGATGTTCAATGAGCGCAATGTGCTGGTTGGGATGCTGACGAAAAATGCCAGCCGTGCCAGTGGCTATATGTATGGTTTGCACATTCATAAGATTTACGAATGCGTAGACCAGTATGTATACGAAAAAGGACAAGTCGCTGACCGTCAGACGATTTATTGCAATTCATGTGGCATCATCAGCGTTGCGCCGAGCTATCGTGGTTTTTTCTGTGAGCATTGTGGCATCAAGCATCCTTACGTAGAGGAGAATATGCTTGAACCACAGCCAACACTTGCGGGTTTATATGGCGAAAATGACCGTCCGTGCCAAAATTGCGGGTCACAAATAGGCATTTACAACGGTGCGTGCATGCGCTGTGGCGCGGAAATTGTATAGACATCACCTGAGGAGCGAAGCATGTTTTGGAGACAACAACAACCCCAACAAACGAGTTTGCTACAAAAACACGTCGAGACAGTGGAGCAAATTCTTTATTCTATCAATATCAACCCACAGCAAGCACAGATGCCTACTGAGAATGGTTACGGCTGGAGCTTTCAGCAGGGGTCGGCACTGATTGAAATTTACTTGGCAGAGCAAGAAGGGCGTGAATATTTACAGGTACTCGCCCCACTCTTTCATCTGCCACAGCAATCGGTTTTACCACTCTATCGGCGTTTGCTAGAGTTGAATCTATCGCTGACGAATGCCTCGCTCGGCGTCTATTTGGATGTCGTGTACGTTTTCAATGAGCGTCCATTGACAGGTTTAGGCATTGAAGAAGCAAATTTCATTATCAAGCAAATCGCGCAATACGCCGATGACCTCGATGATGAACTCGTGCAACGTTTTGGCGGGCGTTTATACAGCCAAGCCTAACTTTAAACTTCTCAGTCGTCGGATGAATCCTCGTCCGACGACTTATTATCTCCTTCGTCGTCACTATTTTTATTCTGCTTCGGTTTGCTCAATGCAGATGTATCCAGTTTAAGCGATACGCCTTGTGTTTCACCCGATGACGAGCGTGTATCGTCTTGTTTGGGCTTGCTGATAGCACTGGTATCGAGCTTGATAGACACACCTTGCGTTTCGCCGGATGACGGTGCTTCATCTTCTTTTTGTTTTGGTTTACTGAGCGCGGATGTATCCAGCCTAATTGAGACGCCCTGTGTTTCCGGTGTTGTTGTCTCATCTGATTTGGGCTTACTGAGCGCACTGGTATCTAATTTGAGTCCCATACCCTTTTGAGGCTTTGTCTGTTGCGCGACATCATCCATAGTACGTGTTTGCATCACCTCTTCATCAAAGTCTACAGGTGGCATGGTTTCAAGGTCATACTGTGCAGATTCTGATTCTTCTGATTGCGCTTTCTTGACAGGCATAGCAGACGTATCTAGCGGGTCAGGTTCAGCTTCTTTCGTTGGCGCAACATGGGTTGCGAGAATATCGTTACCAGATGCAATTGGCGTATCCGGCACAATTTCGGTTGCGGCGGCTGGTTGGTAGGTATCGCGTTCATCGCGTTGTGTATCAGTTGATGTCGGCATAGTAGGTGTTACTGTCGCAAAGCTGAATTGGAAGCGATTTGTTTCCATCTCTTCATAGGTATCTAGCAAGACGAAAGCAACCAACGCGACATTCGTAATCGCAAAGACAGCAATACTCGCGTGCATTGGCACGGTTATAAAGAGGATGTACCAGCCAATGAGCATCGCCACAATGCCTATCCCGCCCCAGAGGTTACGACGTTGTGCGCCCCAAACAAACACGCCCAAAACAACTGTCCACAAGCTCCAGAATTGCAACTGTGTGAGGGCTATCGCGCTAGTGAGTGCTGTTATCCATGTGCCAACCTGTGGCATAGGAGAAAGTAATATAGGCGTACTGCCTTCGCTCGTTTGGGTGTAGAGCATGACCATATCAAAAGCAAAGCCACCGACTATCACCAGTAAGCCACTATAGAGCAATGCCCGTGCGCCCCACTTTGCTCTGCGATGGGTTGCTATCGCAAAAACGAAAGTCACGAATGCCCAGCCACTCCATGCCAATTCCCAGAGGCGATTTGTGCCAGGTGAATAAAGCGCCAGCAAACTCACCAAGCCTGTCAATATCATGACATAGAGTAAGGTACTGGTCAGCCATGCGCCCCGTTCGGCTGATTGACGTGGTTCGCCAACCCAATTCCACCAGCCGGATAGCAGTTCGGGCAAGTTCACGCCGATAGCCAGCACGATGATGGTCGGCAAGGTAACTTTGAATATTTGCGATAGGTCATCGTAATTAAAAATCGGTTGGAGTGTCGTCGGCAAGAGCGGTGTGCCATCGTAATAGGTGATGAAATCCGGCGCGATAGTCGATGTCAGCAATAGGCTATAACTATGGTCGAAGAATACCCAGCCGTATGCAATGTAGACAGCTACGAAGCTACCCACCGATGCGAGTGCAAAGGCAAGGCGTCCGGTGCGCGTGAGCCAATAGATAGGGAGCAAACCAAACACGAAGCTAAAGCCCATTAGGTTAAGTGCAAAATCCCAGCTAACGGTTTCTGTCATCAAAATTTGGTTGTATACCCGCGCAAATTGCCACCATATGAGCGCGACCCACACAAAACCCAACGCCGACCCGATGATAATCGGCATAAATTTACGTTCGAGAATCTCCAAACGACGCGGATTAAAATCAGTGAGCTTGGTTGCCCGCCAACCTGCAAACATGCCTAAGCCTAACGCCAGCACTGCCAACGGCACGATAGTCGATTCATTAGCGAAATAATAAGCGCGATACGTCGCATAAATTGGCGTGAAGGTTGTCAGTGTCGTGAGCAACACACCTTGCCAGCTACGCAATTTCAGTAGTGAACTCGCCACTAAGCCCAACGCCATTCCTGCACCGACAAAACGCATCTCGTCCCATAAGATGCTAATCGTCGGCTCTTGCATGAACAGAAAGCGGAAACTGGCAAAGGAAATCATACCTAAGATAAAGCCCAGCGTGCCTGTTAGCAGTAGGCGCATCCACCATGACCAGAAGCCATCTAAGCGTCTCGATATTTCTTTGGTCACAAGATAGGTCAGTGCCATCAGCAAACCAAAACTGATGCCGAAACCAAGCGAATTTGCCCAGCGTGCATTGCTGAGTGTGCCGACGCCGACACGGTAGTAACTCCAAATATGGTTGCCCATCGCTATCCAGCCGGCAAAGAAAACGAGCAACAAGCGCAAAATCATCTCGTTCGGATTTTCAGTAAGGCGGCGCACCGTGTTGGTAATCCATGCATAGAAACGCCCTTCCCGACTGACGACATCCGGCAAGGCGGGTGCTTCATCACGGACGAGAGCAAGGGCTTCTAATGCGCCTTCGCGTCCGTTTTCTTGCTCGTGCGCGAGGTGTTCAATGGCGGCAAGTGAGCGCATTTTACCGACTGTGCGTGCGGCAAATTCTGCTACATCTTCGGATGGGTCAAAGGCTTGTTCGGCAACGAGGACATCCACATCCCGCGAGTAGACTTGTGGCGACCAATCGGCTGGAGGGCGAATTTCGATACCGAGACGGGTCATGGAAGTGAGCAAGCGTCCTCGAAATTCAGTCATGATGTTGACACTTGGCTTCCGATTGATAATACGAGCGCGTGTACCTAATACATGCAAAGCTGCGATTTTCGCTTGGTCATCACTTTCAACTTCGAGCGCCTGCGTGACCAGCCGCGGAATAATCATCGTGCCTTCTTCGTCGGGCAGTGTTTCTAGGCGGTACAATGCCCGAATGCGTGCGGGGGTGTTGCCACTGCGGAGCGCGTGTAAGCATACCCAACGGCGGTCATCATCATTAACTTGATGCCACCAGTATTCGAGTTCGTAATCGTATTCTAGCGCCCCACGCAAAAGCATCTGATAGCCTTCGCGGTCAATGGACAAACCATAATCATCGGCATTCTGATAATACTCGGACATCAGCAAGAAATGTGTGATGCCAAGCAAGAAACGTCCTTGCCCACCCTGCCAATTCACCCGCGCACGGCTGTATAGGTCAACTGCTTCCAGCAGGTTAGCATCCATATCAGCATCGTATAGTTCGGTTTGCATATTGTAGAGGTCAGCATCGGACATGAAACTATCGTCCATGCCTAGTCCACTGGCATCGACAGCGATGCCTGTTGGTTGCAGAATCTCGCGGAATTGCTCTACAAATTCAGCATGTGTACTGGGACGGTGATTAGGGTCTTGCGCTGTCCCACGACGCAATAAATCGGATAGTCCACTTGGTAAGCCTGTGACGTAATCTTCTACATCCGGCAGATTATCGTCCAATTGCATCTGTGCCATCGCCAATGGATTGCCCCCATCGAAGGGCAATTTACCCGTGAGCATATGAAAGAGCATGATGCTAAAGGCGTAAATATCGGCGCGGTGGTCAATCGTCTCGGAGATGATTTGCTCTGGTGCCATATAGAGCAATGTACCACTGCCGGGATTTTGGGCGCGTCCCTGTGCATCTAAAACAGTCGCTAGACCAAAGTCTGCTAAATAAGGCGAACCAGAACTATCGAGCAAGATATTGGGTGGCTTGAGGTCAAGGTGAATGACATTGTTATCGTGTGCATAATCGAGCGCCCGTCCGATGTCATGTGCCATGTGGAGGGCTTCTTGGGGTGGCATGGGTCCATCGCGCAATTCCTCTTCCAGCGAGCCACCTGTAACATAGCGCATCGCAATGTAAAGCGACCCATCATGCTCTCCGAAATCGTGAATTGGCAAAATATGCGGGTGTTCCAGCGCGGCAATGGTCTGTGCTTCGCGTCGGAATAATGCTACGGGGTCAATATCTTGCCCGAAGCCAGAGAGAATCGTTTTGATAGCGACCATGCGACGCAGACGGGTATCGCGTGCAGACCACACATCTGCCATACCTCCGCGCCCAATATGCTCAATGACTTTGTACTGGTCGTTGATTAAAGCACCAATATCCATAGATGCGCTGACCCTGCCGTTTCAGTTAAGTTATGATAATCATAGAGCGAGTGTTTGTTACGCACAAGCTAAAGGTGTTATATCGCATAAAGGTTGCAAAATTCTGACCATCGCCCAAAGCAAAAAAGGACAGTCTATGTCCTTTTTTACGGTGTTTATCGAGCGAGAATGCCTATTTAGCCAAGCGTTGCAGCAACGATATAACCACTGCGGTCTTCGGTGCGTTTGCTACTATCGACCCCGATAGCATCCCAACGATCAGCATGTTCTAAGAGCAGATAGCGCGTGTCATCAATACTAATTGGGTATTTGCCAAGGTCTTTGAGCGTGATGCCCCACTGCATCGGCGCGTTAATGGCTTCAAATTGTTCATTTTTAGCATCAATGTAACCAGGATTTACCACATCAAAGACGAATTGTGCACCTTTGTATGCCTTCGCCAGTGTGTTGAACATGGTTTTTACTTTGTCTGCCTCAAGGAACATGAGCGTGCCTTCGGCAATGAACAAGACATTTTCGGCATCACGCTCTGGCAGTAGACCCAGCCATGCCTCTGTATCGGTCATATCGGCAGGGATGAACCAGTGTTTTTCGACTTCTATATCAATTTTGCGACGGGCGATGATGGCTTCTTCGAGGTCAAGTTCGACCCATGTGCTACGTCCTTTGCCAACACGGAAATAGCGTGTCGAGAACCCTGCACCCAGTTCGACAACCAATGCGGCTTCGTGCGATTCCAGAAAAGCATTCACGGCTTCGTCAATGAGGCTACTACGAATGGCGGTGGCGAGTTGAAAAGTGGGGTTGTACCAATCGTCCAGCGTATCATCTTCTGGCATGAAGCCATACCAATCGGCTGACCATTTATCATCTAAGAGTGGGCTTGCTTGTTTTTGCTCTTCGGCACGAGCGCGAAGGGTGAGGATGAGGGTCTGCACAGAGCCATCAAGGCTGAGGTTAATCATAGAGGGGTACTCCTTATTATTTTCTTCATAAGTTTCTGATAATCAATCATACCATGAAATTTGAAGTACCCATTTTTGCGCAGGTGAGGACGCGATGAGCGCACCTATACGATACGTGCATCATGCACGTAATTTACTGCGATTTGAGGGATTGATAGCGAGCTTTGACCTGATTGACAAATTCTGTCCGTTCATTATCCCAGAAGCGTTTGATGTCTTCACTGTAGCCTTTTGCTGCCCAAGGGGTACGTGCGCCGATTGCCTGTAACATGTCGTCTACTTCGTTATCTTTGCCACCAATCATCCACTCTTTGCCAGTGCTATCATAGATAAAGCCTTGGTAACTTTTATTGCCATACCGCTCTTTTTTTATCATCTTGTACATCCAAACAATCTCGCTATAGGGCATCACATCAAAGTACGCACCTGTATCTTGTACCAAGAAGCGTTCAGTGAAGGTGGCGTTGAGGATTTTTGTCTCACCCATTGCGCGGTCTGTTTCAACTTGGCGAGCTATCTCCGCAGGTTCACCGAAGCGCCCTAAAGATTTATAGATTGGGTGTTTGTAAATATCTTGGCTACGTCGGAAATAGGCAACAACACCCCAAATGCTGAAAATCAGCAAAGCGAGCAATCCAGCCGTGCCGACATACCACATAGTTTCATCACCTGTGGTATCGAGCATGACAGGCAAATATTCGATATTGAGTTCATCAGCAGATAATTCAACAACATCCCGCGCAATATCACCTGTGATAGGTTGGAGCGTACCGACATAATCTTCTTGGCGACGGTTAATATCATCAGGGTCACGCACGAGAATCCAGAGGTCATCGTCAATTTCCAGTGCGCCGAAGTAGGCATCAATGCTGACTTGTCGTCCACTTTCGTTGACAGTTTCTTCATAGTAGAACGTATCTTCCATATCCTCACCAGATACAGCACGGTTATATAGGCGTTGCGAACCATCCAGCGCGATAATGTCTTCAGCAGAGATTTCAATCGGACCTGTGAGTTGCGCGTACCAATAAGGTCCACTAGAAATAGTGACCATCACACCGATGAATATGAGGCAAAAAATGCTGGTAGCAAGCAATATATGGTTAGAACGTTGAACGATTTTTTCAATTGAATACGTTGTCGTTTGCATGGTCTATCCTCTTCAAAACTAAGCGACACGCTCATCTTAGCCTCATCGAGAAAAGAAGGTTGCAAAGAGTTGTAAAAGATTTTCTGGCTGGTTTTATCTCCCCCAGCCACCACCGCCAGGTGTTTCTATTTTCACTTTATCGCCGGGGTGAACCTGTGCTGTGTACTTGGCTGGAATGCTTTCCGGTTGGTTGCTACTGGTACGTTTGAGCGAATTTTGTCCGGTAGCGCCCTCTTTGCCTTTGTTGATGCCATAGGGAGCGCGGGTACGTCGTTCGCTGTTGATGGTGATGGTTGCGCGGGTGAGAAATTCGTATTCACGGATAATGCCTTCGCCACCTGTGTGTTTACCTGCCCCACCACTGCCATCACGCAAGGCATATTGCAAAACACGCATCGGATAGGTCATCTCTAGCGATTCAACAGGGGTGTTCATGGTGTTGGTCATGTGGCTTTGCTTGCCGGAAAGTCCGTTACCATGTTGCGATGCCCCATGCCCGCCAGCGATAGTCTCATAGTAGACAAACTGCCGTCCGTCTACGAAGCCCCCAACAGTAAAATTATTCATCGTACCTTGAGACGCGGCTGGTATTTTGTCAGGAACAGCTTGTGCGAGTGCGCCTAGCACCACATCAACGACACGCTGTCCGGTTTCGGTGTTACCAACAGAGACAGCCGCCGGAAAATACGGGTTCACGACACTGCCGGCTGGGGTCGAGACGGTCACGGGTTCAAAGCACCCATGATTGACAGGAATATCATCATCTGCCAGCAAACGCACACAATACCATGTTGCACTACGAACAATGGCTGTCACGGCATTGACGTTACCTGCAACCTGTGGCGCACTGCCTTCAAAATCGACGTGCATGCGCTTGCCTTTGATGGTAATTGTGGCGCAGATAGGGATTTCATCGTCTGTTTGCCCATCACCTTCCAGCGCGTCTTGAAAGCTATATGTACCACTCGGAATCCCGTCGATAATCGCTTCGGTCATGCGCAGAGAATAATCTAGTAAGGCATTGGCATGTTCTTCTGTCGTGTCGATGCCCCGCGAGGCGATTAAATCAAGCATACGTTGTTCGCCTACACGATGCGAAGCGAGTTGTGCTTCGATGTCGCCTGTGCGTTCTTCAGGGTTGCGTGTATTGGCAATGAGTAAGCTCATCACGCCATCATTTGCCCAGCCACTGAGTTTGAGTTTGACAGGCGGGATGATAAGACCTTCTTGGTACAGTTCCGTGCTGAGGGGCAATGACCCTGGCGACATCCCTCCTACATCGGCATGGTGCGCACGGCTGGCTATGAAAAAAGAGAGTTCCCCTCCTGCAAAGACAGGCGATACCATTGTAATATCCGGCAAATGTGTTCCCCCATGATAGGGGTCATTCAAGACGATAACATCACCGTGATTAATATCTTCAAAGGCTTCAATGGCGTATTCAACAGAGGCGGGCATACTCCCAAGATGGACGGGAATATGTGCGGCTTGGGCTATCATACGGGCATGTCTATCGAACACAGCACAGGAGAAATCGAGGCGTTCACGAATATTGGGGCTAAAACTTGCGCGTTGGAGCGTGACGCCCATTTCTTCCGCGACACTGGCAAATAAATTTTTGAATACTTCTAAAGAAATCGCATCGACTGGCATGATCGTTTATCCGTAGGGTTTGGTCACAAGATTAGGAATGGTTGGCAAGAAATGTTTTGTATTGCGTGTGTAGAGTGGCAGATTGAGGCGCTGTGCTGGGGCAGCGATGAGCGCATCTGTCAAATCGACATTGTGGCTCAGATTAAACTTGGTCAATTGGCGCATTGCCCACTGTTGGTCGGTGTCGGTAAGCGTGATGATTTCAAACTGCAACAGAAATCTAGTTGCAATCTGTAACTTAGCCTTATTGGGCGCACCCTGCACAATTTCCATATATACAATACTACAAATACCTACATTTACATTACCGAGCGCATTTATCCATTGAGCAGCAGGTTGATAACCACGCAATAAATCCACCGCAATATTGGTATCTATAAATACATCTACCATTTGTTTTGCTCACGTCTTTTTCTACGCTGGTTTTCAACCCATTCTGCACCATCTTGAATTTCTAAATCTTCCCAACCGCCTGTTTCGATTTCACTAGCGGGTCTGGGATTCGGTTTTAATAGTTCGTCTAACTCTTCTTCTGTGTATGTCGGCTCGATAGCAATTTCAACGGTGACTTCGCCGGGTTGCCAGCCTTCGGGCAAGTCCACATGAATTGTGCCATCAGGATTGAGTGTGCCTTTGATAGCGATGGTTGCTGGTGTTGCCATGATGTCGTCTCCTGTCTTAACTGTCTTTATGATACCACTGATGCAGGTGTGACGTATAATGAGATAGAGTCTGCTACACAAACAAGGAATAAGTTTTCATGGGCGAATTTTTACTGAGCATTCCCGACCCGATTTTAATTGCTATCACGCTGGTGCTGATGATTGGGTCGCTATTTCTGATTCTCGTACCCTCTGTGCCGGTGACGACGCTAGAATGGTCGATTGCAATGCTGTTTGGGGCATTGACGCTCTTTGAACGCTTTCCGTTGTGGGCAGTGATTATCACGACGATTATGATGGTGCTGGGTATCACGTCTAGTATTTGGATGCCACTCTTTGGTTTGCGAGGCAAGGAAGTTTCATGTTTGGCTTTAGTCGCTTTTTTCGTCGGCATGATACTCGGCACAGGCATTCCGATACCGATTATCGGCAATTTCATCGGTGGGATGATAGCTGTGTTTCTCGTTGAGTATTTGCGCACGAGCGATTATGAGCATGCTTTCAATGCTGGCGAAACGGCTTTCTGGGTGGTGCTGGCGAGTATGTTTGTCGAATTTCTGATGGCAGTGACGGTGATTATCACGACTGTTATCGCTATTGTGTTAACAGCCTAATTTAGCGACGTTTGTTTTTGCCTTCACGCTCGTTACCACGTTTGAAATTACCTGTGTAACGTGCCATCAAGAGCTGGGCTGTTTCTTCATCGGCGTCGGCTATTTGTGCCAAGAATTTTTCGGCACGCTTGCCAGATAATGTGACGACATGCTTGCCCTGCCAGTAAATAAGCACCTTGTTATTTTTCGTCGACTGATAATCAAACTGGCTCATAATTTCTCCAAGATGAGATTGCGATAGCCATCAACCCGCGCAGACCAGCCTTGCCCGATATAGATGGTGCTATCCAACTGAAAAACGAGTGCCTCGCCAGCAAAGCGTGCGCCGGGTGCAAGTGCTTCGCGGTCATAGTGTGCCATAATGCCCCCGAGCGGTGATGTTTGGTCGCCTAAATAGGCTTCTTCTGCGGATACCCCACGCGATGGTTCAGGTGTTAAGTCAGGTTTGATGGTAGCGCCTATTGCTTGAACACGCATATTCACAATTTCAATCGCTTTGTTTTCGAGGGCGTGTCCATAAGCCGATTCGTGTGTGGTGTGAAAATCCGCAATAATATCCGCGCTGAATGGAATCGTTAGTTCGTGTGCTTGCCCGTAATAACGCATATCCAAGAAAATCTCGAATGTCATATCATCATCCGTGATGCCTTCACGACGCAATTTTTCACGCGCAGACGCGAGCAATTCGGATTGCATCGCACGCAACCGCGCAATAATGTCTCGGTTGGCACGCACTAAAATCGGCAAGCTACCATCTACACTGACATCTGCCACCAGCAAACCCATAGCACATAATACGCCAGGATAACGCGGAATCAGCACACGGGGCATACCTAATCTGTCTGCGACATCAGTGGCATGCAGAGGTCCTGCGCCTCCGAAGGCAACAAGCGTGAAATCACGGGGGTCGTATCCGCGTGCTACCGAAACACGGCGCATGGCACGGTCAATATTGACGTTCGCAATATCTAGCACCCCTTTTGCCGTTTCCGTTGCTGACATGCCCATTTTCTTAGCGAGTTTCTTGAAGGCTTTCTGGGCTGATTTTAGGTCGAGCGTCATCGTGCCGCCCAAGAAATGGTCAGGTTCGAGGCGTTTGAGCAGTGCATTGGCATCGCTGACCGTAATTTCTTTGCCACCGCGTCCATACACAATAGGTCCTGGTGATGCACCTGCACTCTCGGGACCAACGCGCAACGCGCCACCTGCATCCATACGAGCGATGCTTCCGCCTCCTGCGCCAATCGTTTCTATGTCGATGATACGAGCGCGGAGAGGCAAGCCATCAATTTCACTATGCTGAGAGCGTTGGGGGGCACCCGGACAGAGGGCGACGTCGGTTGATGTACCACCCATATCTAGCGTGATAATGTGGTCGAAGCCTGCGAGTTTTGCCAGATGAAACGCGCCCATCACACCAGCGGCTGGTCCACTAAGGGCAGTGTAAATGGCATGGTCTTTGATGCTAGAAGCAGTCATGACACCACCATCACTTTTCATGATACGCAAATTGAGATGGTCGGGTAATTTATCTACTAGCTCATCGACATAACGTGCCATCACAGGACGCACATAGGCTTCTAGAGCAGTCGTGCTGGCACGTTCATACTCCCGAAATTCTGGCAACACATCAGCAGAGAGTGCCACCTGCCAATCTTCCAACAGTCCTCGTTCAAGAATGCGGGAACGCACTTGTTCTTCGTGTTCGGGATTGATGAAGCCATAGAGAAAACAGACTGCCACGGCATCTACGTTTTGTGCCACGATGTCATCTAGCACGGCATCGAGTGTATCTATATCAAGTGCTGTTAAAACACGTCCATTATGATCCATGCGTTCAGGCACTTCATAGCAGAGGTCACGCGGGATAAGTGGTTCGGGGACGGTTGGATAGAGCGCATAAAGGTCTGGGCGATTTTGACGCCCAATAAATAGCATATCGCGGAAACCGCTTGTTGTGATAAACGCTGTTTTTGCGCCTTTGCGTTCGAGAATAGCGTTAGTGGCAACAGTTGAGCCATGTGCGAGTTGTTGCAACGCGGCGATACCAGCCGGCGTGATTGTCTCTAAGCCTTCCAGCATCGCTATGGCGGGGTTATCGGGTGTGCTGAGTAATTTGTGAATTTTGAGACGTCCATCCACGCTGAGGACTAAATCCGTGAATGTGCCTCCAATATCGACCCCGACTTGCATAGCTTTTGGCTCCTCATGTGCGCTGACTCGAATCAGCAGGCTGAAATATCAGCCTAGATTATAGCGCACATCAGCAAGCATACAGAGATTTGCTATACAGTCTGTAAAAAGTCTTAACTATCTGTCAGTAACCAGCGTTCAGCACGGTCAGATTCGGTGAAAAATTGTACCGTGAGCGGTGGCTCAAAGAGTTCTGCCATCATGTGATAAATATCAAGGATGACCGTATCCGGGCTACGGACAAATGCCATTTTGATATGAGGAGGGTCTAGGTCAGGATAGACACGGTTGTAATCGCTGATAATTTCAAAGAGATAGCGAATGGGTAAACCTAGTGCAGATTGTGCATCCAGCAAGAGAAATACAGTGCCTTTACCATACCATTTACCAGAGACTTGTAAGGATTCTATGCGTTGCGCAAATGCTTTCACTGCCCCACGCGAGCCTTCGGTAAAGATGAATGAATGGGTATTGGCTGGTTCGAGTGCTTCGTATTTGCACAGCGATAAATCTACTTTTTCCATGATGCCCTATCTTGAGTCCCTAACCACAATAAACTACCATCAGTATAAGCGAAAACACGTCCACAAACGTTAACGTTCCTACGATTTGTATTCTCTTACCTGTCTCATATGTTCTCATATACGATGTTGATATAACGCATAAATAATTCATACAAAAGCAATTTAATCTATAAATGTAAGTTCAAAATCAATATATACATGCGGAGGACACTATGTTCATTCGTAGAACAACCCCATACAACATTGATCGCTTTTTCAACGAGTGGAACAACGCAATTAACACGACCAACAACAAGGGCTTTGCGTTGGATGTCCACGAAAATGACGATGCCTTCACGATTCAGGCAGAGGTACCAGGTATCGACGCGGACAATATCAACATTCGTCTGCATGAAGATACGCTGACCATCGAAGTTGAAAATAGCTATGAAAACCGTGAAGAACGTGGAGATGCTATCTTGCAGGAACGCCGTTATGGTTCATTCAGCCGTAGCTTGCGCTTCCCTGTACATGTGAATAGCGACAACGTGAGTGCCGATTATACAGACGGCGTGCTGACTATCACGGTACCAAAGGCAGAAGAAGTGAAACCACGTCGCATTGAAATCAACCGTGCATAAGCACATAGGTTGAGCAACACAGAAACGCTACCGATGCAGGGTGGCGTTTTTTTGTTTTACAAGGTGATGCTTTGTGATAAGATTCACACACTAGCAAAACGTTAAATTGAGAGCTATTTACTATGAAAAGCAAAACGAGAGGACAAGCGATGCAGACACTTATTTTATTGGCGGCATTTTTTGGTGCAACAGGCGTGGCACTGGGGGCATTTGGCGCACATGGATTGAGCGATTTACTAGAGACAAACGGGCGTGTCGATACATTTCGCACGGGCGCACAGTATCATCTGATTCACGCCGCGGTGATTTTGGCGACAGCGTTTTTAGTCACACAGATTGATAGCCAACTGGTAAGTTACGCAGGTTGGGCATTTGCGATAGGCATTCTATTTTTCAGCGGGAGTTTGTACGTGCTGTCGATATTTGACATAAGCATTATGGGCGCGGTTGCCCCTATTGGCGGAACAGCATTTATTATTGGCTGGATATTGCTGGGTATCGCGGCTTTTCAGAGCGCGTGATTACACAGCCATAAATTCTTCTTCGGAGCAAACGCGCAAGACACCTGCGAGTTCGTGTCCGAGGTGAATAGCATCCGTGTCTAGCTGAATGGTCAGGGGACCATTGAAAGGTGCGCGTGCGACAAAACGAAATTTTAAGCCTGGTTTGATACCAAGTGTGTCAAAATAACGAAGTTTGTCTTCGTCATGGGTGTTCACACGGCTGATGAGATACTCGCTATTTTCTTCTACGTCGGTCATAGGATAGTCAATGACGCGGGGCATGAAGCCATCTGCGGTAGGAATGGGTTCGCCATGTGGGCAACGGCGCGGGTAGCCTGTCATCTCGTCTATACGATTGACCAGTACCTCACTGACGACACCACCCAATTCATCGGCGGCATCGTGAACTTCGTGCCAGCTAAAGCCCATCACATCAACGAGCAAGCGTTCTACAAGGCGATGATTACGAATATTCGCTAAGGCTTCTTTCTCCCCTTCTGGCGTGAGTTTGACGCCTTTGTAGGGTTCATGCTCCACAAAGCCAGCATCTTTCAGACGTTGCACCATACGGGTAACAGCTGGTGCGCTCACGTCTAATACCGTTGCTAGCGATGAGGTAGAAATATAGGGGTCGGATTCATCCTGATAGTAGGCGACCCGATATGCCTCTGCCAAGTATTCTTGCATAGCGGCACTTGCTGTCATGCCGTTTTACCCTCACATTACACGAATAAAGTTAATCATCATCTAGTTAAATATAGACGTTCAACATATTTTTCGCAAGGGTTAAACTATGAGTTTCGGCTCGTCTAACACTTGTCTTGCACAAGCGAACATTTGTCCTTATACAAAGATAATTTCTTAGCCAGATGGACTCAGGAAATCGAGTAGCGCGTTCATATCAATACCATCGGGGTCAAGCCCTGTGCCACCCTGTAATTGCGATAGATGCGCGTTAATCCATGCAGGTTCAGGCGTAGCGATAGCTTCTAAAACAGGCGTTGGTGCGTTCAACCACATGCGTCCATCGGATTGCCCACCCCAATGACAACTCGCACAACTCATCAGACCATTACTGCTGATGCGTTCATCAGTGGCGCTATAAAAGACATCTAAGCCTATCTGCGTCGCGGGGTCAATGGGCGCAGTCGTAAGGGGTATTTGGTCATTGACGGCAAAAAAGCGCACATCAATTTCAGAGACTGTGCCGTCTATAGTGTCGTGTGTGTAGAGCAAGGTAAACGCACTGTTGAAGACCATCCCGCGCGGGTGATTGCCCGTCTCTATATGTTCTTCTGCCGCGCCTGTATCCAGATTCAACACGGTCACGGCATCGCTACCTGCATGAGCGACATACAGGCGCGAACGATTGCTCGGTTGGCGCACAGCAAAGGGCATATTCACATTACGGTCAGCCGCCGCCATGTTGATACTGCGCGTCACGGCAAGGGTGCGTAAATTCACTTCGTAAAGCATAGGGATGATACGGTTGCCATCGGTAGCATCCGATGCTGTGTTAGCGATGCTCTGTGGCAGAAAAGCCCGTCCGTTGATGGGGTCAATTTCAATTGCGCCAAAGAGTGTCCCACTTGGATTGGGCTGAATCGTGCGTACAAGGTCTGTAGTCGGCAGATAGATGAGGCTCAGTTCGCCACTCCAAAAATGCGTGACGTAGAGAAAATCACCCCATTTTGCCATAGCAGACGGTGACGGCGGTGTGGCGATACGGTCTAGCACACGTCCGCTTTCTAATTCCATGATGATGACTTCGTTTGTTGCTTGCAAAGACACATACGCCACGCCATCACCTGCAATCACGCCATAGGGGCTCCCTGTTAGGTCATAGCCAAATTCGACTTCGCCTGTATTGAGGTCAATCACGGCAAGGCTACTATCACTGATAGCGACGGCTTGCAGGTTATCCGGCGTGATAGAGACCCCCCGCGGATTCGCTCCGATGCTGTATTCGGCTTGTATCGTGCGGTCAAGGTCAAGCAAAGACACGGTATCGCTAAACGTATCACTAATGAACAGGCGTCCGGCGCGTGTTGTGGTGATGGTGCTGGTGATACTCACAGCGTCTGCGAAGGGGTCGGGTAAATCATAGACGCCACGCTGGGCATAGGTGGTGCTGGTCAACAAAAGAGCAAATAAAAGAGTGAGCGCAATGAATCTGTAACGCACGAGATTAGTCTCCAAAAGTGAGTAAGGTTTCGCCACGTAGCGTAAACATACGTGCCTGTGTTTGTTGTACGCTGTTAGCATCTGTGCCTGTGATAGCAAGCGTGATGATAATTTCGTCACTATCGCTGGGCGCACGCCCGTTAGTTTCGAGGTTGGCATAACGGGTAGCGATTTGCGGACGGTTAAACGTGTAATTGGTCTGGTTAGCAAAGGTGTCGAGTTCGACCTGCTCTAAAATCCATTGAGGTGTGCGGGCAACCGCGTAGGCAGTGGTATCTGTCCATGTTTCCGGCGCACGCACATTAATCGTCACAGCACCCCCGACAGGCACAATACTAACGCTCTCGCGGGGTGTGACGAGCATCGGGGCAGTGGGGTCTACCACAAAAATCCACATGCCCTGTTCTGCGCCTAGCATCTCCCCGCGCATAATATCTGGCAATAATCCGGCTGATGTTTGTCCGGTATAGCTGGCATCAAGATAAATGCGGTAGCGTCCTGTTTCAGTTACGGTGAGGTCATTGGCAGGTGAGTAGAACATGCCAAAAGCGTTGGCACTGCTGTTTTGTACGAGACGACGGGTTGGTGTAATCATGGTGGTAAGTATATCGGCAGGGACAGTCGGCGCGACATAGCCACTTAGGGCTAGGGTATCGCCAATTTCTAGCACCTGCCCTGCCTGCACACTCGTTGCTTGTACGAGCATATCGACTGGCACTTGTGTTGCTGTTTCTGTATCAAAATCCGTTAGTAGTGGTTCGGTGAAGGGTGGCACAACTCGCGCAGAGGCATCTTCATCTGCTACGATGGCAACCGCACTATAGCCACTGGTTTGCCCTGCGTCATCGACTGCACCACCGAAGAGCCACAGTATATCTTCACGACGATTACCCGTAATACCTGCGCCAATCTGACTATCGAGCAAATCTTCGTTATTGATGAACACATCAATTGTTGAATCGCTATGGCGGGTGGTATCGCTGATGATAACGCCGGGACGGACAACACTCAGATATTGATAGATGCCATTCCCCAAAATAGGACGCACTCCCGCCAACGCGCTATCCGGCAGGAAAGCAACATCACCACTGTAAAAAGGGAAATTGACGAATGGCAAAACTGTCGGTGCGTCGTCTGGATAAATAGCACTATCGAACCACGCTTGGGCATCACGTTCGTAATTGGCAAGTCCACGTACACCATTTGTCGGGTCGGGGGCAGAGACGACCACGCCTGCTTGTGTGGCGAGGGTCGCATAAGGGTTGAAGAAAGATTGCACTTGCCAATCAAAACGGTATTCACCAGCCGAGAGTTCTAACGGAGGGGCGTAATAGTAGCCAAAGCGATTGGTCTGAATTTGTGTGACGGTTGTCAGGGACGTGCTGTTGATGTCGAGTTGGAGTGTGGCTTCTTGGGGTGGTGTTATCATGCCTGCGACAGGGATAGCTTGCACAGGCGAAAGCGGTGTGCCTGTATAGAGACTATGATGTAATACTAGTGGATTTGCTACACTCACTTGCACGTTCTCATTGAATAAATACGGATTCTGGAACACATCCGCCATGATGCCATTCGCTGTGAAAGTAACCTGTGTATCTTGAGGCGCAACAGCAAAAGTATCACCTGTATCAGCGTACATCAGGTCATTAATGATGATAAGTTGATGCTCACTGCGCGTCACTTCTAGTAGAAAACTCTCAAAGGGGATGACGTAAGGCAAACCAATCACTTGTGGCAAGAAACGTTGCGTTTCTAATTGTGGCGTCAGCAGATAGCGATTTTCTGGTAAACGATAAGATGGTGGCTCAAAAAATTGTAGCTCGACTGTCGGCGCACCGAAACGATCTCCTATGGGCATCACAAGCGGTAAGATTGTCTCTGTTTCAGGCGTAACGCGTTCACCATCCGTACTGAGGAGACGGGAGGTTTGCCACGTATCAAAGGTGCTATCCCCCACGCTCACTTGCCCCGTTAGTACAGACATGTAAATACCAGCCGGCATATCCGCAGGCAAGCGCCCACCAAAGAAAAATGTAAAACTGAGGACGCCTGTTTCGCTATTGAGCGTCACTTGGTCAGTCACCGTTTCGGAGAGCAAAATATCTGGCACTTCGCGCCCAATAATCGGAATATTCGTTGCGGTGCGTTCGGATGACCACTCTGCACCAGAATTACGGGCTGTCGATAGTTGAATGCCGTTTTCATCAAAGATACGCCTCAGTGCGAGTTGCCCCCGAAAGCGGTATGTTTGATCAGGCACAATATCAGCATCAAAGAGTGACACGTTGAGCGTCAGATTGATGTCATCATCACTATCGGGTGTGAGGGTATTGAGTGTACCGTCTGCGAGCCATGTACCAGCATCGTAAGCATATGTGCCACCGATAGCGAACGCTGTGCCTGCGAGGGCTGTTGGTTGGTAGCGTGGATGCACAATGACGCCTACACCTTCTAGATTTTCAGGTGGCGTAATCTGGTCGAAAACAGTTGCTGTCTGTACTTGATACGGCATATCCGCTAAGCCAGTCGTCGTGAGTGAAAAACTGCCATTGAAATTCGCTTGCCCATAGGTGATGTCGCCTGTGTAGAGATTGCGCACAGCAACTTGTGCCGATGGGAAGACCGCTCCTTCTGAACCCGCTACTGTGACCACAAAAGGCGTTTCTGTTGGCGTGACCGTGATAAAGTCAGCGCGGGGGGCAGCCCCTCTTGGCAGTGGCTCAATAGGTATCAGTGTTGGCGTTGGTGTGGGCGAATCTTGCGCGAGAACAGGCGATGTGATGAGCGCAAAGACAATGAATAGCCACCAGAATGAACGGTTGGTCATGGGCAATTGCTTCTTGTTGCGTCTATAATTCATGCTAAGTTTATCGCAGACGGGCTTCGTTGGCTCTGTATTGGGTTCATATTTTATGACACGTCCTATCATGCGCATGCGCGAGATCATGCAACTCATTGAGGAACGCCTCGGCTTGAGTGCGATTACGCTGGAACGCGCAGGCTTAGAGAACATTATCACACAATTTGCAAATGGCGCTATCGACCAGTATGCGCTTGACCTACGCTTATCTGACGACCATAGCCCTATCTGGCAACGCCTCATCCATGCGGTGATGATTGGTGAAACCTATTTCATGCGCGACAAAACACAATTTCAGATTTTGCGCGAACACATTTTACCGCCTCTCATCCATAAGCGACGCCAAGCCGATGATAAGCGCCTGACCATTTGGTGCATGGGCTGTTCAACAGGCGAAGAACCTTACTCGGTTGCGATTACGTTACAAGAGATGCTCCATGATTGGGCAGATTGGCGTGTGAATCTGCTGGCAACGGATATTAACCAGCAGGCGCTCAATCATGCACAGGCAGGTATCTACCGTGCGTGGTCTTTTCGGGATACTGCGCCTGATTTCCAAAATCGTTATTTTACCCCCCTAGACGATAGCTGGAAAATCAACCTGAGTTTACGCAACAGGGTGTCATTTTTGCGGATGAACGCGCTGAGTGGTGCGCCTCTGCCCAAAGTCGATATTATCTTTGCGCGACATGTGCTGATGTACATGAGTGAAGACAAAGCGCAACAAGTCGAAACGGTTCTACACGATAGTTTGCATAATGGCGGCTGGTTATTTTTGGGGCAAGCAGAGGCATTGCGCACCCAACACAATCATTGGCTGTTGCATATGTTTCCAGGCAAGACAATTTATCAGAAAATTGACCCGACAGCGACCTTACCCGATGCAATCAGCTATCCGCAACGCCTGATACAGGATACGGCACAAAGCAAGGAAAATGACAGCAAAGCCTATCAATTAGCTGTTGATGCGGTACATAGTGAAGCGCCTCAAATTGCGGAACAGCACCTGAGTGCCTTGCTAGAAACGCAACCGGATCATGTACATGGATTGGTCTTGTTGGCGGCGCTGTTTGCTAGTCGGGGGGCGTACCCAGAAGCACTCACACACATTGGAACGGCTCTCGCACAGAATGCCCTCTTTGCCGATGCACACTATGTTCGTGCGCTGGTACAACTCGAACAGGGGGCAACCGATAACGCCGTGCAATCTTTGAGTGCTGCCATCTATTGTAACCGCAATCACGCGCTCTCAGCGATGATGCTGGGTGATGTATATTACAAACAGGGCAAACTAGAGAACGCGAGACGCAACTGGCGCAACGCTCTTAAAGCTGTGCAAGCTCGCAACGCCGAGGACTATATTGCCGATATGAGCGAGATGCGCGTCAAGGAATTACGTCATTGGGTGCAGGAACGGCAAGCCACCCTTGAGAGCGACCTGCCAGACTAATTTAGACTCTCATTCCCAATTCGGAGAGCAAATTATCAAGCGATGTCAGTAAATCATCTGCGCCACTGTCATTGACCAGTGTGTAATCTGCGATGGCGATGGGACCACCCTTTTCCATTGTCTCTATTTCTTGCCAATCGCGGGTTTCGGCTTCTTCAGGTGTTAGCGGACGAATAGGACGCTGAGACAGACGTTGGTAACGTAAATTACGTGATGCCGTGATAGCAACCACAATCATCTTCTCATCAAATTCATTACGAAGCATTTTGTATTCGCTGAAACTATAGAGTCCGTCAATAATGATGGTCTGGTGGCTTTCGAGTGCGGTTTTGAGCTTGGGGAGCGCCCGCTTTGCCATCACAGCCATGCCTTCGTTGGCGCGGAGTTCAAGGCGAACCGTGCGTTCGTTCACAGGATTTATCGTCAGTCCACGCCGTTCGACTTCATCGGTGACGATGCTACCAAAGCGAAATTGATAGTAACCGCGTTCTTGTAAATGTTCAGCGCAGAGTGTTTTGCCGGCGCCAGGCATACCAACCAGAGCAAGGGCGCGTGGGGATGATGTTTGTTCCATAAGCTAAGTTGTCTTAACCTCCGTGAGTGTCGCGTCTGAAATCGTGAATTGCGTGCATTATAACCAGTGTGATTCGCATGAAATAGGTGAATCTGTGACATTTTTTCAGGTCGGTGCGTTTACAGGGTGATTGACCAGCAGAGAAAGTAGCTATTTTATGACAGATTCTTTATCGGACGATGCGTTAGTAGCACAGGCACAGGGAGATGTCGAAGCATTCACGATGCTTTATCAGCGTCATCTGATCCGTGTGTATCGCTACTTGCGCAGTCGGGTACAGAGCGATGCTGAAGCCGAAGATTTGACTTCGCAGACCTTTATCGCTGTGTTGGAAAACCTAGATAGCTATCAGCAAGGCGGGACGTTTATCGCATGGGTCTTGCGGATTGCACATAACAAATGGATTGATGCTTACAGACGCAACAAGCCTATCATCAGCATAGATGACCTCAGTGAGAAAGCTATCAACCAACAGACACCCGAAACCGTAATTCAGCAAAAATTGCAGTTAGAAGATGTGCAAACGGCTATTGAACAGCTCAATCCTGAATGGGCTGAACCGCTACGCTTACGCCTTTTTGCAGAGTTGACCTATGCAGAAATTGGTGAACTTACTGGCAAAAGTGAAGGCGCTATCCGCACCATGCTCTGGCGGGCAGTGAAGGCATTACGCGCATACCTCAATCAACAACACGAAAATGTATCTTAGGCGATAGGAGATAATATCTATGAAAGCATATGACGAATCCGAAATGACAGACTTGCAAGCGATGGCAGACGATATTGTGCCACGTCCCGAATTTGCGCAAGCCTTAGAAAATCGCCTGCGCCAAGTACATGCGGAACAACAAGCACCTATGCGTAAAACACCGACATTCCCCCGCTGGCAAGCCATAGCCGCGAGTGTTGTGTTGGTGTGTGTCTTGATTGCCATGTTACCCCCAACCCGTGCCTTTGCCGTGCAGATGATGTCTGTATTCTTCCGTAGTGATAGTGATACGATTACGGTTGCGCCTTCCAACGGCTTTTCACTGAATACCGTTCAGGTAAATACCATTGAGGAAGCCGAAGCTATTGCTAATTTTGAAGCAACACAATGGTACGATGAAGGCTATTTTTTACGTTTCATCTTTGCGGCTGATGGACATATCAATCTTGTATATGAACAAGCTGGTGATGGTGTTGGTAGTCTTGTTCATATTAGCCAGACCCGCCGCGAACTGGCCGATGGAAGTGCGTTTGATGCTGTGCCACCTGATGTAGACATCACTTCCGTTACTGTTAATGACTACGTTGGTGAGTATGTGGAAGGCTACTGGTTCAGTTTTGCAGAAGATGGCAATACAACGTTTCGGTGGGACGATAACCACTTCCGGCAACTACAGTGGACAGACGACACGTATAGCTATCGTCTAATGATTGCGTCAGATGTGGTACAAAATGCAGACGAAGCGGTTGCGCTTGCAGAATCGCTACGCTGATAAGATTGGCTTGTTGCAGATTTAGAGGGATGGGGTAAACTCGGCGGTATGAGCGAACAAACCCCACCCCCCAACAACACTACACACGTCGTCCAGACTTACCAGCCGTATGCCGGACGCGAGACGCTATTTGCGCGTTTGCAACAATATATTCTTGACCCTACGCATCGTAATGCTGTCGTCATCACGGGTCAGCGACGCATGGGCAAGACAGCGACGGTACGCGAATTTACCCGCATTTTTAGCGACCCAATACTGCCCGTTCTGGTAATGTCCGATGATGTTCAACCGACTTTCAACACCGAAAATCTTGTCCATCTCTTAGTAGCGCGTATCAATGCGATACTTGATGAGCATGATTTTAGCCTTGTGCGTGTGCCAGAATTAGCAGATAGTCTGCAATCAGAGGCTTCTAACGATGAAGAAGGCGAAACCGAGCCAGATGAAAAACCAGTTCTCTCTACGATTGCATGGTTCATGGACGTGTACATGCCAGAAGTGATGGCGATTATTCGTCCACATCGACGTATTGTATGGCTATTTGATGATGCTCTTTTTCTGAATACAGGCAATGACGATACAATTGGCTATCTTCATGATTTGCTGGCACAGGAAAGCCAACTAGCAATCATCCTCACGATGGATACCGAAGATGATGCCGCACTGTCAGGTTTGCAACCCCTTGTTGACCCCGTGCGTGTGGAACGTCTGCAACCGCTATCCGTTGAAGAAAGCAACGCCTTGATAGATTTATATGTCCCAGAGATAGACGATAGTTTGCTAGAAAAAATCGTCACAGCAAGCGGTGGCTATCCGCAATTAGTAAGATGGTTTGCAGAAGCCCACGCCCAAAACACCAATACCATCTACGAAACACTACGCCAGACGGTCTACAAGCAGAGCGATGAAGTATTCAGAGATTTATGGCAGTTATTCACCCGTGATGAACGCCTCGTTCTGACAGCGATTGCCAGTTTAATCTATAATGACCCGATCAAGCCCGTGACTGCTAAACGAATCGAATCATGGCTAGTAGAAACAGATTATCTGCTGGATATTGTCGCTATCAATGCGGCGCTACGTGGGTTGGATTATCGGCATGTGGTGTCTTATCAAGAAGGCGGGGGTATCAAGCTGACGGTTGGCTTGATGCAAAAGTGGTTGCTCGAACAAGCCCGTTTAGACGAAACAGCCACCCGCGTCGGTGATAGCATCCCTTGGCAGGTAGCCATTGTGATTATCGCGGTGATTGTGCTGTTGTTGCTGGCATTGCTGTTATTGCCACCACAATTTGTTTTACCAGAGAGTGTTGTGCCGACAGCGACACTCGTGCCATAGCAAATTATTGGGCGACAACATTACGCCGCCCCTACAAAATGCTATGTGTGCGACCTACGGAATAATCGTATTAATGTCCACCGCACAGCGTAATTCAAGCACGGTTTCGGGCGTTTGTGCTGGGCAACGTCCGACCACATCTACTGAACTGATGCGTACCTCAAAGTAAGCATCTTCGGTGTCACTGAGCCAGAATGTTGAACCTGTTGACACCCAGAATGGACGCGCCAAGCATAATTCATCAGCGAGGTCGTTGGGAGCGGGCAAGGCACTGTAAATACGGGCGTCCAAAACCTGCATGCAACGGTCAGGGGTCATCGTTTCTGAGGGTTCTTCTAAAGCACTACCACTCATTCTAAAGCGTCCTGCTTCTGCAAATGCCCCCGTATCATCCCGCTCAAATAATACAAATTGCAAGTTACTAAGGTCAATACGTTCGATGGGGTCGCGGTTGGTTAATAAGAGTGTGCGCCCATCGTAGCGCAACAATAACTGACGGGTATCTTGATCAGTGTTAATGAAAAACAGTGGCGTCGGTGTAAGTGTCGGCGTTGGTGATGCCGTGTTAGTTGGTAATGGTGTGTTGGTCGGGAATAGTGTCGGCGTCACATCCGGCGTATCGGTTGGCACAAGCGAAGGTGTCAGGCTAGGTGTCGGTGACGGAATAGGTGTTGGCGTCTCTGTATCTTCATCAACGACCACTGCCGCTTCTGCTGTCGCATCATCCGCTTCATCGTCAGCTTCGGCTGTTGCTGTGCGTGCGACGCTTTCAGCTTCGGCTGTGCTTGTACTATCGTCGGAGACTTGTTCAGCTTCTGCGGATGCCTCTGCAGACTCCGCTGTTTCGGTACTATCAATGATTGCTTGTTCTGTCTCTGCATTGTCGATATTTGCTTGTTCGGTTGCTGTGCTAATAGCATTTTCTGTGCCGATTTCCTGTGCCGAAACCGTTGCGGCATCGCTTGTTTCTTGCACAAAGGCGGTTGCAGCGTCACTGGTTTCTTGCGCGATGGCTGTTGAGGCATCATCCGTTTCGATGATAGCGAGTGCAAGTGCTGTTTCTTGCTGTTGGGTCGCTTCAATTTGTGCTGTGCTGGTTGCGTCTGCGTCTTGAGTAGCTACTGCCGCAACAAACGCAGCCGTCTCAGTTGCGGGTACGTCATCACCGAGTATGCCGGAGAAAAACAAGCCTGCCCCACCCACTATCAATAGCAATACAACTGCGGCGGCAACATATAAGCCACGCTGGTTACTTTCTTCGGCTGTTGGCGTCACCATATTCGGGCGTGACGCATCATCCGCATCAACCAGCGTTGCATCAGTCGCTAGTTTTTCAGATGCTTGGTCAGCGCGTGATTGGGCATTGCTATCCTCTTCCAAAGGCGGAAATACTTTTGTTGCAGGTTCGCCATCTTTTGCCTCAGTAATCGTCTGTGGCGCTTCGACATCAACATTATCGAGTGCCGCAAATGCCATATCAAGCGCATTCACAAATTCACGGCATGTTCCATAGCGCCGATTGGGTTCTTTATCCAGCGAGCGTAACAATACTTGCTCAACTTCTGCTGGGATATTTGGATTGAGTTCGGTAGGTGGCGGGGGTGGGTCGCTGATATGCTTGAGTGCTACACTCATTGCGCTGGCATCATCAAACGGCACCCGTCCTGTCAGCAGTTCATAGGCAACAATCCCTAGCGAATACTGGTCACTCTGGGCGACGGATTGTGCAGAAGAAATGGCTTGTTCCGGCGCGATATAATGCACACTACCGAAAGTGTTGCCGACTGTGCCTTCCATCGCATTCAGCGCCAAGCCGAAATCCGTGAGGACAGCGCGTCCTTCTTCATTGACAATGATATTAGATGGTTTCACATCTCGATGAATAATATTTTGCTTATGTGCATAATCAAGCGCATCCGCAATATTCTGCAGAACAACCAGCAACTCGTCTGTAGGCATCACCCTTCCCTGCTGAATGTACGATTTCAGCACATCGCGCAGGTTATCGCCAGGCGCATATTCCATAGCAATGTAATAAAGATTACCAACCTGATTGTATTGATAGATGCTGACGATATTGGGATGGCTCAGTCGTGCAATTGCACGCGCTTCTCGTAAGAAGCGTTCTCGGTATTCAGCTTCGTCGGTACTGGCGACCAGTTGTGGTTCTACAACTTTGATGGCGGCGTAGCGTTCGAGGTTCGTATCCAAACCTTTGTACACACGCGCCATACCACCCGTACCAAGAATTGATTCAATATTATAGTCACCGAGCGTTTTGCCGATAAGCGGATCGGTTGTTGTCATTTATGTATCCAAACTGAGATGGGTTGATTGACTTTATACGATTATTATACCGTCCGTTAGCCGATTTAAAACATAATGTCTGTGAGCAAATTGCTATTGGGTACGGTAGCGACGCCTACCATAGCAACCTTATCTCTACGATGCAACATTTCCAAACCAAATGACAATCAGCAGGTTTACGAAGTTGCGCTATACTACAATAGAACTAACCAAACCATAATGATGAGCGAGTGGACAACCGTGACACCATCGCCTGATATTCCAGAAAAAGAAATTCGAGAAAAATGTACGACGCTCTTGAGCAAAGCTGCCGACGAAGCGCGACGCTTACGCCATAATTACATCGGCACGGAGCATCTTTTCATCGCTGTGACGCGCAACGATGGACCAACGAGCAAGTTATTGAAACAAGCTGGTTTTGACCCGCGTCAGGTACGCAATGAGATTCGGCGCGAAGTCGGCACGTCTGACAGTGAAATGAGCAGTGTCTTACCCTTAACGCCCCGCACGGCGATGGTATTATCACTGGCGATTTTCCTCGCTGAACAGGAACGCAAAAACGAAGTCGAAGAATCGCATTTGTTGATGGCACTCTTGCAAGAAGGTGAAGGTGTGCCTGTGCGTAAGCTCATTGACATGGGCTTTGACCTAACCGCATGGTTGCAACGCCTCATCAATGAACAGCAAGAGATGCTAGATTCAGATTTTGAGAACGAATTTGACTCCGATTTTGAAGACCTCTGGAGCGATTCTGATGAGCTGATGGATTTCAGCGAGTCAGAAATTTTAACAGACCGCCCGCGCTTCGGTGACGATAGAATGCCAATGACGCCCCTACTAGACCGTTATGGGCGTGACTTGACCGCGCAAGCTATAGATGGCGATTTGCATCCGGCAATCTCGCGTGAGATGGAGATGCGTGCTGTCGCACGGACACTATCGCGGAGCAAGAAAAATAACCCGCTCCTTTTAGGCGATGCGGGGGTTGGTAAAACAGCGATTGTCGAAGGCTTGGCACATGCGATTGCAAATGAGACTGCGCCTGCCCCGTTGCTCAAACGCCGTATCGTGCAGATTCAAATTAGTATGTTGGTCGCCGGAACAAGTTTGCGTGGTCAATTTGAGGAACGGCTAATAGGTATTGTCGATGAGGTCAAACGCGCCGAAAATGTGATTTTGTTCATTGACGAAATCCATACGATTGTTGGCGCAGGCGATACGATTGATAGCAATCTGGATGCAGCGAATATACTAAAGCCGGCGCTCGCACGGGGCGAAATCATGTGCATTGGCGCGACGACGCACGAAGAGTACCGCCGTGCGATTGCGCAAGACCCCGCGCTTGACCGTCGTTTCCGCACGATTGATGTGGATGAACCCGACGAAGCCTCTGCAACTGAAATTGTCAAAGGGCAACGGCGTCGCTTAGAGGAACATCATCAGGTCGCTATCGGGGATGATACGATTGATGCAGCCGTGAAACTGTCTGTGCGGTACATGACAGACCGTCGTTTGCCAGATAAAGCGATTGATTTGCTTGATGAAGCGTGTACCCGCGTCACGATTCGCACGATTCACCCTGACCTTGAAGAAGATGATTATGACCGCGATGTGCGCGTTGCCGATGTCGCGGCTGTCCTGAGTGAGTGGACGGGTATTCCAATTACGGAACTCACTAAAGATGAGAAAAAACGCCTTGCGAACTTAGAAGACTTGCTCAAGAAACGGGTTATCGGGCAAGACCGCGCTGTGGGCATGGTCGCTGATGCGATTCGGACTGCCCGCGCCGGGCTAAATGACCCGAACCGTCCGATTGGTGTGTTCTTATTCTTGGGGACATCCGGCGTCGGGAAAACAGAGCTTGCCCGTGCATTAGCTGAATATCTTTTCGGCACAGAAGATGCGATTTTGCGCCTCGATATGTCCGAATTTCATGATGCCCATACGGTTGCGCGTTTAATTGGCTCACCCCCTGGTTACAAAGAGAGCAATCGAGGTGGTCAACTGACAGATGGTTTGCGTCGGCGTCCTTATTCGGTGGTACTACTGGATGAAATCGAAAAAGCCGCGCCTGAAGTCTTCGATATTTTCTTGCAAATATTCGATGAGGGACGCGTCAGTGATGCACATGGGCGTGTTGTCGATGCACGGCATGCGGTGTTCATCATGACAAGTAACATCGGCACCCAAGAGAGTTCAAAATCGCTGGGCTTCGGTGTGACAGAAGATGATGCTGAACCAGATTTCACACCGTATCTCAAGCAATATTTCCGCATTGAGTTCTTGAACCGCATTGATGAGGTTGTGACTTTCAATCAGTTGGGCAAGGATGTGCTGAAAGTCATCATGGATTTGCAACTAGAAGATATTCGTACCCGTCTGCGCACACAACGGCTGGTGCTGGAATTGAGCGACGAGGCGCGTAATGTGCTACTCAAAGAAGGCTATGACCCCGTGAATGGGGCGCGTCCGATGCGTCGTGCGATTGAACGCTTGATTACCCGTCCACTGAGTATGAAGCTCGTGGAAGATGTTTTCCAATCTGGCGATACGATTCAGGTAGTGGTTGATGAGCATGGCGACTTGGCATTTCAGCAACATATTGAGGTCGATTGAGTAAGCACGTTTGTAATCACAGGCTAACAGTTCCGTTTGTATGGCGACATTATGGCGTGGTTTGCGCTATAATGTCGTTCTAATTTTGTTACATGCAGGAATGAGGATTCTTCTTCTCTCATGGATGCACCTCAGAATAATCGTCGCCCACCCAAATTAAAGTCGGACGAGCAAGCGCGTCGCCTTGCGGAAGCACATCCCGAAGATACAAGCGATGTGTTTGCAACAGACGGTAACGCCGACATCAGCGAACTCGGACGCCTTGCCTTACGCGCTCCCGCCACTGAGCAAGTTGATTATTATATTGCGCTCGGTGATTTGTGCGCCCAGCGTATCAACGAAGATGGACGTTTGCTCATTTATTACACGGGTAAAGCCTTGCTTGCTTATCAGCGTGCCATCGCTATTGCAAGCGATACCGTTGATAAATCACTTGCCAGACGCGCTCTCGATTCACTGGTTGATTGGCTAGTGGAGATGACACGTATCTACCCCACACCCCGCAATATCGCTGTCGCCTTGTGGGCTATTGCGCCCGATGATACGAGTGGCTTACCTGCGCCGAATGTCAGCAAGCAAATAGTCAACACGCTACTGGCGATGTATCGAGGGGATGATAGCGACGAAGATAAGACGATGTACGGTGCGCCGGTTGAAGATGAACCACCGACTATGGCAGCTGAATTAGACATAGATGCGCTCAGTGAAGCCTCTGCGACCCGTGCGCCGGATAGTGGTGGTGTGTATCAATCACTAGATAGCAATCAAAAAGCGACACGCGGACTGGACGAAACACGGGCGAGTTTAGGTGTCGAAGCATTTTTGAGCGATGTTGCGACTGGTCAGCGCGATAACGATGATAGCGCCGAGCGTTTTCGCCAGCCAGAACGCATTTCTGCGCAACACGAGTTTGATATTGGCGATATGATTGAAAACCGCTACGAAGTCGCTGATGTGAAACTCGGTGGCATGGGGGTCGTCTATCTGTGCTATGACCATGATTATCGTGAACCTGTGGCGATTAAATCTTTCCAAGAGAAATTCCTGACCAACGAACGCGCGGTTGCCCGTTTTGAAAAAGAAGCTGTGACGTGGATTCAACTCGATAAGCACCCGCATATCGTACAGGCGAAACTCGTCCGCAATATCAGCACCCGTCCGCATATCATCCTTGAGCATATTAGTGGGATGGAAGGCATGGGTGCAGATTTACGTGGCTGGATTGATGCTAAACGCCTGACCTTACAACAAGTGATGCGCTTTGCCCTGCATATCGCGCTGGGGATGCAACATGCACAACGCAAAACACCTGGCTTGGTTCATCGGGATTTGAAGCCAGGCAATATCATGGTCACGCATGAGGGCATCGCAAAAATTACCGATTTTGGGCTGGTGCGTTCGGTAGAGACAGAAGATAGCCTCTCAATAGAAGATGTCGTGACGATGACCGAATCTATGGTCGAAGATGAACGCCTGACCCGCGTGGATGCGATTGTAGGCACACCACCCTATATGGCACCGGAGCAAATTCGTTCGCGGGATGTGGATAGTCGGGCAGATATTTATAGCTTTGGCATTTTGCTATACGAAATGCTCTGCTGGCGTCATCCGTTCATGGCGAAAGGCGTCAAAGAATGGCGCGATGCCCATCTGAAAGTTGAACCTCGTTTCCCAAATCAGACACCATTTCGTATTCCGACGGTTGTAGAAGTATTCACGCTCACCTGCTTGGAAAAACAGGCTCGCAATCGCTATCCGTCATGGGATGAATTAGTAGACGAATTATCGCGTATCTACACGGATGAATTTGGCGAATTGCCACTGGTGGATTATCAGGAGACGGCGTTAGAAGTGCGTGAGATGGTCAACAAGGGGTATTCGCTGACGGAACTCGGGCGCTACGAAGATGCGCTCTCTGCTTACGATGAGGCAATAAACACCCAACCGGACTATGCTTGGGCATGGGGACGCAAAGGACGCACGCTGCGTTTGCTAGAACGTTATGAAGATGCCGCTCAGTGCTATGACCGTGCGCTGGAACTCAACCCGGATGATGCGTGGTCATGGAATGGCAAAGGCATCGTGCTAGAGCGTCTACGGCGCTTTGATAAAGCACTCGAACATTTTGAGATGGCAACGAAGCTCGAATCAAGTTATGTGTGGTACTGGTTCAATCGCGGTGGGGCGCTTAAAGAACTGGAACGTCATGACGAAGCCCTGAAAATGATAGACATGGCACTGGCAATTGACCCAACCCATTTCAATAGCCATGCCAAACAGGGACAGATTTATCGTATTTTGGGGCGCAATCGTGATTCGCTCAAAGCGTATGAAAAAGCGATTGCCCTACAGCCCAATTATGCATGGGCGCATAATGGCTACGGGCTAACGTTGCGTGCGATGAACAAATTAGATGACGCGATTGTGGCGTTCCGTAAGGCAATTCGCTATCAAGCAGATGGTATCTGGAACTGGTATAATCTTGCAGAAACGCTGGTGGATACCGAACGCTATTTAGAAGCCCTCGAACCGGCGGAGCAATTGGTCAAGCTCGACCCGAATTTCGTGTATGGCTGGGGTAAATTGGGGCAAGTGTATCGCAAGCTGAACCGCATGGATAAAGCCCTAGACGCTTATGACCGTGCTATTGAACTTGACCCGACCTATGCGTGGGCTATCAACGGCAAGGGCTTGGTGCTAGAGCATATGGGCGCGTTCGATGAGGCGTTGATGTGTTATGAGAGCGCAACAGAAATCAAGCAAGATAGCGCATGGTACTGGCACAATCAAGGCAATGCACTCTATCTGATGGGGCAACGCCAACAAGCTCTCGAAATCCTTGACCGTGCTGTGCGTGTCCAGCCGGATTATATCAATAGTTGGGTACTCAAGAGTACAATTTTGCGCGAAATGCGCGAGCTAGAAGCATCGCTAGAAGCAGCAGAACGCGCTACCTCCATTGACCGCACCTTCGCCCATGCGTGGAACGAAAAAGGCATCACGCTAGAAGCGATGGGCAAATACAATGAGGCGCTGAAAGTCTATGAACGTGCAGCCCGTTATGCTACGAATCCGACTGCATATTTGTATAAGCAAGCTGATGTACTGGTGACGATGCGCCGTTTTAGCGAGGCACTGCCTTTGCTCGAACAAGCAATTGCTATCAACAACCGTGCGCCGTATGTCTGGGCGAAAAAGGGGCAGGTATTGCGCAAGTTGCACCTATTGGACGATGCGCTAGAAGCATATACTCGCGCTGTTGAGCTGGATAATTATTATGCGTGGGCGTGGAGCGGGCGTGGACTGACACTCAGTTTGCTTGACCGTCACGAGGACGCGATTTTCTGTTTCCAACAAGCCGTAAAATTCGACCCCGATGATGTGTGGTATTGGTATAACTTCGCGGAAGAATTGATGCTGATTGATGATTATGAGCAGGCGCTTGAAGTCTTAGACGAGGCTATAACAGTTGCACCTGACCATGCCGAAAGTTGGTCGAAGGTCGGGCAAGCATTACGCGGTCTAAGTCGATTTGACGAAGCTATCGGGGCATATGGAAAAGCTGTCGAGTTGATGCCGAATTTTGCATGGGCATGGAATGGGCTTGGCTTGACCTTGCGCACACTCGGGCAAATGGAAGATGCATTGGATGCCTATCGTGCGTCGATTGAACATGCGCCCGATGTGGTCTGGTATCGCATCAATTATATGACGACACTCTTGCAATTGGGGCGCACCGATGACGCGCTGGTAGCTATCGAAGATGCACTCAAAGTGAACCCGAAGCATCCGACAGTGTGGGCGCGACATGGGCAGGTTTTACGGCGCATGAATAAATATGAGCAAGCCCTAGAGAGTTATAATCAAGCGGTGACGTTGGATACGCGCTATGCGTGGGCATGGAATGGCAAAGGGATGTGTCATACGGCGCTCAATGACCATCAGCAGGCGCTAACATGCTATCGGCAAGCAGTGACATACGAAGATAATGATGTATGGTTCTGGCATAATTATGGCGACGCACTCTATCGCACAGGCAACCCAAAAGAGGCGATTGAGGCACTTGAAAAAGCACTCGCCTTAGATGTACAGCACGAACCATCACGGGTACTCATCAACAAAATACGGGACGAACTATCATGAATCGACGTGGTGAAATTTCAGTTACTTTTATGAGTGGTCCGCTGGATGGCAAAACGCTCACTTTTGACCAGCCGGATGCGGGCGAACAGCGCATCATCACGATTGGACGCCGTGATACCTGCGATATTCATCTCGGCTTCGATAATCAGGTATCACGCTTACACGCACGGCTGGGCTGTGTTGCCAATCCGCTGACCGAAAGTAGCGCCTCAAGTAGTGCCCTGCTCTCGTTCTGGTTAGAGGATAGCAATAGCCGTAATGGGAGCTACATCGAAAAAGACCCGAATCCAATTAATGAACGGGTCAATTTGCGTCCTGGTGTATTGTTCCGTATTGGTCGGACGTGGTTACGCTTGGATGTACCGTTGTCATTCGGGTGATAAATCCGTCGATTCTGACCACTAAGACAAACATTATTGTTGACAAGTTTGGGGTCTTAACCTCTCCCCCGACCCCTCTCCAAGACGCTCGTTCCTCACTGATGGAGAGGGGAGCATCATGATTTTTCGCAGATGGCGTAGATAAAATACATGCCTATACTTGGGTAGTGGGAAATTATTTAGACACATAGGCAACAGTATATAGGTTTTGCAAAAATCGCTACCAATTTCAACTGCAGAATCTACCCCCGCATAAAATGAATCGACAATCTATACACCGATTCGAGCCATATAATGATTCAATTTCATCTTATCACCATAAAAATGATGTCTGCCCTGCTGATGGTAGTGATTTTAGCAGGATGTAGTTTTGTGCCGTTTGAGCTTGCGCTAGATGATAGTGTCCTAGACGCACATTACAGCGGGACAGATAGCGACGGCAACACATGGTCGTTTAACTATCCGGCTGGGTGGACAGTGCGCTCTCATGAGTATTCGATTGCTTTCACGCTCAACAATGATGGTGACAAAGAATTTATCGGGCGCGAAAGTGGTCAATTTGCGTTGGTTCTTATTCTGATAGATGGGAATACGTCTTATGTAGATACCTACGAGGTGGAGACTATCGCGGAAGGGATTGCTGCTTCGTCATCAGTTTGGTGGCGTATAAGCGATGCGACTCTGCCTGGCGAGCCATTCACTATCGTGCATGACGGGCGCGAGATGGCTATTGCAGAATCGTTGGGCTATCGCTCAGATATTGCGGCAATTGTGGTTGAGCTTGCACAAAATCACTATATTTTGCTGGAAGGCTGGGCATATGCAGGTGAATATGGTGATTACCGCGACATTATGCGCTCAATTGCTGCAACTATAGAAGTGACTATCCCATAAGTGCGTTTTTGTGCCTATAATCAGTGAAAATAGCTGTTATTTTTAGAAGGATTTTTTGGGGCATGGAAACAAGTACACTACAGACACCCGATGGCGTTACGATTCACACCGTTCATTGGTCGCCGGAAACAGATAGCAAGCGGGTGGTGATGCTGGTACATGGCATCAGTGAGCATAGCGGACGGTATGCGCATGTTGCCGAGCATTTAACAAGTCATGGCTATCATGTTTATGCACATGACCATCGTGGACACGGCAAAAGCACTGGTGATCGTGTGCATGCGCCGAGCAATACGGCTTATATCACTGACCTCAAGCTGTATTATGACCGTATCAAACGCACGCATCCCAACGCCAATATTTACATGATTGGGCACAGTATGGGATCTGTTGTGAGCTTACAGTTTGTACACACCTACCCTAACGCAATCACCGCGCTCATTGTCACAGGGACAGCGACTGACGTTGTTTCAACTGTAGACGCGCCTTTGCGCACTGTCGCCAACATCATTTACCGCATTTACTCACAAGCGCCGATTAGCGCACCTGGCGGTTCGGGTATCCTCACACGCGATGCTGAGATGTTGAAAGCCGCCGATGCTGACCCGCTCTTTTATCACGGCTGGACAAAAACCAGTACCGCAAAATACATTGTCGAAACAGGTGAGATGCTCCAAGATAGAGCCAGTGAAATCACTTTGCCGATTTTGATTATGCACGGTGCAGACGATGAGCTAACCCCTATCTCTGGTAGTCGCATCATGCATGAGCGCGTAGGGTCAACGGATAAGACACTCAAAATATACGATAATATGCTTCATGAAATTCTGAATGAGGTAGACCGTGCAACGGTTCTAGCTGATATTTCTGACTGGCTTAACGCACATTAATCTAATTCGTGTAAATTGATTGCAAAATTGATAACTCTCTGTTATTTTCTAATCAAAATAATTAAATCGTGATTTAGTAAATCACACCAACGTCACTGAAACCAAACTATGATTCTTCGTTAGGATTTTTATTATGACGGTTAAGTTGCACGTTGATGATATTTCTTTGAGCTTTGGTGGTATCAAGGCGCTACAAAATGTAAGTTTCGAGGTCGAAGAGGGCGCTATGTTCGCTGTCATCGGTCCGAATGGCGCGGGCAAAACCAGTCTCATCAATAGCATCAACGGTTTTTATCATCCTCAGCAAGGCAATATCATCTATGAAGGGAAGGTCATCAACGACATCCCGCCCTATCGCCGTGCCAAACTCGGCATTTCGCGCACCTTCCAGAATATCGCGCTGTATACCAATGCGACGGTATTAGACAACCTCATGGCTGCGCGGCACATCCACATGAAAGACAGCAATATGCTAACCGGCGCTATTTTCGCTGGTCCTGCCAAACGCGAAGAAATTGAGCATCGGCGCGTGGTCGAAGATATAATCGACTTCCTCGAAATGGAACACATACGTAAATCTGTCGTCGGGACACTCTCTTATGGTTTGCGTAAACGGGTTGAGCTAGGGCGTGCATTGGCGCTTGAACCCAATTTGCTCCTGCTAGACGAACCAATGGCAGGTATGAACGTCGAAGAAAAAGAAGATATGGCACGTTTCATTCTCGATATTCACGAGCAACAAGGCACAACAATTATGCTGATTGAGCATGATATTGGTCTGGTGATGGACATCAGCGAGCGCATCGTCGTGATTGATTTTGGGAAGAAAATTGGCGAAGGCACACCCGATGAAATCCGCAACAACGAAGAAGTTATCCAAGCCTATCTAGGGCAGGAGGCGTAACCCATGGCATTAGCAAAACGACTCCACGAAGACCAAGTTGAATTTGGTGCGACCAAACCAGGTACGGTTTATAAAACACGACTCAACGAAGCACCCGAAAAACCTGATGAGAAACTAAACACGCTCTCGAAACATTTTGTAGAGCAAGTGAAACGTCAGCAAGACGCAGTGGCGATGCGCAAAAAACGCTATGGCATCTGGCAAGAATACACATGGAATGATGTTTATAACCACGTATCGCACGCTTTCCATGGGCTGAAGTCATTAGGCTTAGAAGCAGGCGAAAGCGTCATCATCATTGGAGAAAATGACCCCGAAATGTACTGGTCACAAATTGCCGCGCATGCAGCCGGTGCGATGACCTGTGGTGTATTCGCGGATGCTTTACCTGACCCCGATTTGATTTACGTCGCCCATTCTACAAATGCCACATTCATCGTTGCACATGACCAAGAACAAGTGGATAAAGCACTGGCAATTAAAGAAAAAGTGCCTCAAATCCGCAAGGTCATCTACTGGGAAGATAAAGGCATGTGGAGCTACGACGATGAGTGGCTGATGAGCTTTGAAGAACTTGAAGCACTCGGCAAATCGCATCGTCAGGCGAACCCAAATCTGTTTGAGCAATCTATCGCGCAGACAGAACCAGAAAGTACAATTATCCTCAGTATGACCTCCGGTACAACGAGCTTGCCCAAGTTCGCCATGATTACCCATTACGATATTATGTGGCGTCACGCGCTGAACCGTCGCTTTGCCCCACTCTACCCTGAAGATAATTGGCTATCGTTCAGTCCGATGGCGTGGTTGACAGAGCAAGCATTCGGTTTCACGCCTTTCTTGTTAGAAGGCTTCAAAGTCAACTTCCCAGAAAGTGCCGGAACGGTACAAACGGATATGCGCGAAATTTCGCCAGTAGGCTTATTGTTCCCTAGCCGTGTGTGGGAGAATTTAGCGAGTACCGTGCGTTTTCGTCTGAACGACAGCACATGGTTCAATCGTAAGTTGTTTGATTATTTCTTGCCGATTGCGTATCAGGTTATTGACCTTGAAGACGAAGGCAAAGAAATTCCAGCGAATCTCAAGATGATGAATGGCATCGGTGAGATGACTGTCTTCCAACCCTTGCGCGATAAATTGGGTTTGGTGAATGCCCGAAATGTATTGACGGCTGGTGCGATGCTCTCGCCCGATGTGATTCGCTTTTTCCGTGCGCTGGGTGTGGAATTGCGTCAGTTGTACGCTTCCACAGAAACAATCGGCACAATTCACTTACCTGGTGACGTGAAGCTGGAAACGGTTGGCGTGGTTGTGCCAGGTGTGGAAATCAAGATTGCGGAAGACCAAGAAATCCTCATTCGTAGTGAGGGACAATTCGCGGGTTACTACGGCAAACCAGACAAAACAGCCGAAACCATTGACGAAGAAGGTTGGTATCACACAGGAGATGCAGGGTACATGCGCGAAGATGGGCATCTTGTTTATCTCGAACGTGTGAAGGATATGATTGAACTCGCCAATGGACACCGCTTTAGCCCACAGTTCATTGAGGGTCGCTTGAAATTCAGCCCCTATATTCAGGACATCATGACCATTGGTGGCTTTGATATGGCATATGTCTCTGCGATTGTGGTCATCAATTTTGAGAATGTATCGCGCTGGGCAGAAAAACGGGGTCTGACGTACACGACCTTCGTTGATTTATCGCAGAAACCAGAAGTTTACGACCTCATCAAGCAAGATATTGTGCGCGTGAACGAGTCTTTACCACCCGATGGTCGCTTGAAAAAATTCGTGATTCTGCATAAAGAATTTGATGCGGATGAAGGCGAACTCACACGGACACGCAAGCTCAAACGGCGCACCCTCTACCAGAAATACGCAGATATTCTGGAAGCCCTCTATGGCAACGTAAAATCCGTGCGCATGAGTGCAGAGGTCAAGTATCGTGATGGGCGCGAAGGTGTGGTCGAAACCGATTTGGTCGTCGCAGAAGTCTAAGCTAATTTTTGTGGGTTCGGGTATCTGAACCCACTCGCTACCAACTTATTGCTTTTTGTTTTAACAAGGATATTTACATTGACTCAGTTATTACGCGAAAATAGCAAGTACATCCAATGGTTATTGTACATAGCGGCGGCACTGCTGATTTTCTTGTGGTTGCAACCCCTTGTAGCGACCAAAACCCCCAGCCGTATCGTCCAAAGTACGATTAATGGCGTGTTTCTCGGTGGTATTTATGCCGTGATTGCGCTGGGCATCGTGGTCATCAATAAAGCATCTGGCGTGTTCAACTTTGCGCACGGGGCAATGATGATGATTAGTGCCTTCGCTTTCTATAGCTTCTTTACCGTCAGCGACATCTCATTTATTGGCTCGCTCATCTTGGCAACAGCAACGGTGCTAATGGTCGTCACGACGGGGAGTTGGTCGGCTTTACGCAACCCGAGTGTACTTATCGGCTCTATTGTCACGATTATTGCCCTCACCGTGCTGATGACATTTCGTCCTGAAGGCGGATTGAGCGTCGGTAATTTCAATTTTGACAGTATGAATTGGGTGAATGCCATTTTCGGCGCGACAACGGCAACCGTGCTTATCGGTTTGCTGATTGAACGTTTCACCATTCGTCCGCTAATTGGGCAACCGATTTTTGCGGCGGTGATGGTCACGCTGGCATTAGCAGAAATTCTCGCGGGGGTAACAACACTTATCTGGGGAACACAACCCAAAGCCCTGACCATTTTCGGAACGCCAAATCCGTTTACAGGCGGTCTAGCACGCATCAATACCCCGATTGTGCTTGATACCTCCGCGCTGATGGGCTTCCCTATCAATATTGACCCACCTCGCTTGTATGCTTTCATCATTGCGATGATTGCGTTTGCTGGTTTCTTCTTGTTTTTCCGTTATACGAATATAGGTCTTGCGATGCGGGCAACCAGTGAAGACCAACAACTCGCTGAATCCGTTGGTTTGCGCGTGCGCGTGATTCTCGCTGTGACGTGGGCAATTTCTGCTGTGATGGCAGGTATTGCGGCGATTATGCAAGTTGGGGCAAGTGATAGTAATGCGCTCTCGACAGATATTCAGTTCATAGCTTTGCGAGCCTTTCCGGCTGTGTTGCTCGGTGGCTTAGAATCCATCGGTGGTGCATTAGTTGGGGGTATCATTCTCGGACTCACTGAAGAATGGGCGAAGATGCTGTTCAATACAGATGTCGCTGCGAATTTTGCGCCTTATGTCGTCCTGATGATTATTCTGGTCATTCGTCCAGAAGGTCTATTTGGTGAAAAACGCATCGAGCGTATCTAAATTATTGGTTTTGTGGGGCGTTGCTCCGCGCATATGCAAAAATTATTGCTGACAATGAGGATTTTTTATGGCTGATAATATCCGCCCAGCAGGTGTGTTCGACACCAATTACGATGAAGACTTACGCTTAGACCGCACACGGGGCGATAAAATGCGTGTGTGGGGAGGCTTCATACTCCTTTTACTTGTGCCTGTATTCTCGGTAAATGGCATCATCGGCGGTGCATTGCCGTTTGCGATTCCGAGCGTGTGGGTATCTATTCTGAGCAGTATTGCTATCTTTGTGATTGCCGCACAAGGCTTGAACATTCTGATTGGCTATACAGGTCAGATTTCACTGGGGCATGCGGCATTCATGGCAGTTGGGGCATATAGCTCTGCTCTGCTGGCTAAAGGCTTCGAGGTCACACTGGGGGGCAGTCTATTACAGATTGGACCTTTCCCATTCTGGTTGGCATTGCCGTTGGGTGCGCTATTCACAGGCTTAGTCGGTATCGTATTTGGTCTGCCCTCTCTGCGTGTGAAAGGCTTCTATTTAGCGATGGCAACGCTTGCCGCGCAATTCATCATACCTTGGGTTATCGAGAATCCGCTTAAACCTTGGACAAACGCGCCACTTGCCTTGCAAGAGATTCCTGCACCTGCCCTTTTTGGCTTTACCTTTTCTTCACGCGAGTCAATGTTTTATATCATCATACCCTTAGCGGTGTTCTTGATGTTGTTAGCCCGCAATGTCATCCGTACCCGAACGGGACGCGCTTTCGTGTCTGTACGCGATAATGACCTCGCGGCTGAGTTGCTTGGTATTAATGTATTCTGGTACAAATTGCAAGCATTCTTCTTGAGTGCTGTTTACGCAGGCATCGCGGGTGGTCTGATGGCGTTTGAGCGTAATGCACTTGACCCCGATTTCTTCTCCTTAGTTATCTCGATTGAGTTATTGGCGATGTTGGTCATCGGTGGTGCAGGCTTCCCACTCGCGCCTCTATTCGGTGTGGCATTTGTGAAGTTACTCAACTCATGGGCGATTCCAACAGTAGCACCTTTCTTCGGAGCAGCTATTCCGGCGCTATTACCGTTCATTGATGTAGTGAACATCGGCGCGGCACTCAAACCCATTTTGTTTGGGTCATCACTCGTGCTATTCCTGATTATCGAACCGCGTGGGCTGGCGTATCGTTGGGAAATCCTACGAATTGCGTGGAAAATTCGCCCATATTCGTATTAGCACGTACAATATATTGTGTAGATTAGCGGGAAGCATGTCCCGATTAATCAAGTAAGACGTTTATACTATTAATCTATTTGAAAGGTTTTTACCACATGCGTAAAATGGGATTGTTATTTGTTTTGGTGATGCTATTAGTTGTCACCGCCATTCCGCAAGCGCAGGACGAAGAACTGCCTGCCTTTATCGCAGATGCACGGACGCCCTGTGAAGTTGACCTGACTGGTCAAGAATTTGACTTCTCACACGTTGGCGACCTCAGTGGTCCTTATGCGGCTATTACCCAACCGATTGTCGCGGCATTCGCAGACTCTGCAGCCTACTTCAATGCGCGTGGCGGTATCTGTGGCGCGACCATCAACTTGCCAGACCCAACCACCATTGATACCGGTGGCGACCAAGAGCAAACGCAAATTATCTATGACCGCGAAGCAGCGAATAATCCACCGCTGATGATTCTGTATGCTTCCCCAGATGCTGAATTATTGCGCGATACCGTTGCAGAAGATGAAATTCCTGTCTTGATTTCTGCTGGTTCGATTCCTGGTCTGTATGGCGAATCTGGTGGCGATCCAGGTTGGATTTTCGCTACGAATCCCCTCTATGTTGACCAATTCGGTCATTTCTGTGAATACGCTTCCGAAAATCTTGAAAACCCAGTCATCGGTTACTTGAGCTGGCAAGGTGCTTTCGGTGAAGCTGCTTATACCCCAGAAGCGATTGCTTACTGTGATTCACTGGGCGTAACCGTGCTTGATGAACCCGAACTCTTCTCCCCTACTGATACAGACATCAGTGGTGCGGTACAGAACTTGGTTGACCAAGGCGCGAACATCCTCTATACCAACAGCCTCGCAACAGGTCCTGCACTCGTCGCGGCGACTGTTACCAATCTTGGCTTGAATGACCAAGTACAAGTTGCTGGTGTGAACTGGGCGCTGGATAGCTCCGTTGGTTTGCTCGGTCTGCAATCCATCGGTCCTGATGGTCTGCCATCTGTGAACGGTATCATCGGTTCGCTACCATTCGTATGGTGGTCAGAAACCGACAATCCAGGTATCCAACTCATCACCGAACAAGCTGACCTCAACGAACGTCCTGTTACCCTGCGTAACATCACGTACTTGATTGGCTTCTTGACGATTGATACCTATATCGAAGTTATGGTGCAAGCCGCTAATGCTGTTGGCGCAACCTCTGTTGATGACATCACAGGCGCGGACGTGTACGCAGTTCTCCAGAATATTGATTACAACTCAATGTCTGTTCTGCCAACCTCCTTCATCAATGAAGAAGGCGAACCGATTCGTGATGCGTCCGCTAACCGTATGGCTGTTCTGACCTATGCAGGCGCAGAAGGCGGTAGCGTACTCGATGGACAAGCACCACTGCTCGTAGACGATGGCAATGGTAACATGATTCCTGTACCAATCGTCGTCGCACTCGAAGACTTCCGTCCAACCCCTGACCTACGTCCGGGCGGGGCTGATGACCCCATGATGACGGATGATATGGAAGATGACGGCGAAAGCGACGAATAAGTTGCTAACGCTTTAAGAAAGACGGAGGCAACCGATGCCGGTTGCCTCTTTTTGATAATGGTTTCAACCTCAATCATGCAGATATTATTTTTAGAAAGACGATACACATGGCAGTAGCCGAGCAAAAGAAAGATTCATTCGTCAGCGTACAGAAGACCCTGACGGTCAATAATATTGAAGTGACCTATAGCGGGGTGATTCTGGTATTACGCGGGGTATCGCTCAGTGTTGAACCTGGTCAAGTTGTCTCGCTACTGGGTCCGAATGGCGCGGGTAAATCCACGACACTCAAAGCAATTAGTGGCTTGCTAAAGGGCGAAACAGGCGAAGTCACACGCGGCAATATCACATGGGGCGATGATATGCGCCTTGATAAGATGACGGCTGAAGAAATTGTACGCCAGCAAGTCATTCAAGTTATTGAAGGGCGTCCGTTATTTCGGCATCTGACCGTTGAAGAGAATTTGCGGGTCGGGTCGATGACTTATAGTGGTGGCTCTGAGTTCAAAAACGATATTGAGCGTGTCTATCATTATTTCCCGCGTTTACGTGATATGCGTCGCCGTATTAGCGGGTATCTCTCCGGTGGTGAGGCACAAATGCTCGTGATTGGTCGTGCATTGATGGGACATCCTAAATTGCTGATGCTCGATGAACCGTCACTTGGGCTTGCGCCGATGCTCGTGGAAGAAATCTTCGAGATTATCAAAGACATCAATCAGCGTGAAGGTATGTCCTTGTTGATTGTGGAGCAAAATGCGCGGGTTGCACTGGCAATGGCTGACTTTGGCTACGTGATGGAAAACGGGCGTATCGTGTTGGATGGTCCAGCAGAACAACTGCGCGAAAACGAAGATATTAAAGAATTTTATCTTGGGCTTAACCAGATGGGCGAACGCAAGAGTTACCGTGAAGTGAAGCATTATAAGCGTCGCAAACGCTGGCTAGGCTAAGATATTAAGTGGGTGCATGATGCGCCCGACCTTGTTTTTACACAGTCACAATGAGGAGCGTACCTTTGAGCATTTTTGACCAACGTGTTACCGAACTTGTCGCCCATGCTTACGACAAAGCACCCGCTATCAAGCAACAATTTGATGATGCTGGACTAAGCCCAACCGACATACAATCAGCGGCAGACTTAGCGAAAGTTCCTGTTCTGAGCAAAGATGAATTGGTAGAGATTCATAAGGCGAATCCACCATTTGGGGGCTTCCTGACCGTTGACCCAAATAGCTTACCACGCATCTATATTTCACCAGGTCCTATTTTTGACCCACAGCCGCCAAGCAATAACCCAGAAGCACAACTCGCGGCGTTTAAGTATGTCGGTTTTGGAGAAAATGACCGTGTGCTGAATACCTTCACGTATCATTTAACACCAGCCGGTATGTTATTAGATGATGCGTTACGGGCATGTGGGTCAACGGTGTTGCCAACGGGTCCCGGCAACACAGGATTACAGATTATGATGGCGACCTCGCTTGGTGCAACAGGTTTCGTCGGACAACCCAGTTATCTGATGACCATTCTCGACAAAGTAGAGAGCATGGGCATGAATGCCGATAGCTTCCCCATCAAAAAGGCGTTGTTCAGTGCTGAACCCTACACGCCTGCTCAACAACAGCGTTTTGAGGGCGAATGGGGCATGAAAACAACATCGGCATATGGGACAGCCGATTTAGGCTTCATCGGCTACACGAAAACAGGCGTGACAGGCTTTGTCATTACAGATAATGTGTTGCTACAGATTTGTGACCCCAAAACAGGTGAGCTTGTACCGGATGGCGAACAAGGTGAAATTGTGGCGACCACGTTCAACAAAGCATACCCGCTGATTCGTTTCGGGACAGGTGACTTAGGCGCAATTTCACCAGACTTGATTGATGGCAAAAATCAGCATCTACTGGGTCTGTTTGGGCGCAGTGGTGGAGCGATTAAAGTGCGAGGTATGTTCTTGCACCCAGCACAACTGATGGCGGCAAAGACTGCCCTACCGATGATTGAGAACTTGCAAGCTGTCATCACACGCCCTGAAAATAAAGATGTTGTGACGATTAACGTGGTGTTGAAAGAAGGCGCATCTGAAGAAGGTGTCGCAGAGAAATTGACAGCCCTCGCACAAAATGCGGTTCGCTTGCGCGTAGACGAGGTTATTTTCGTGGATGAGATTCCATCCGGTGAACGCACTGTCAAAGATGAGCGCGATTGGGATTAGGTCACTAATAAGCTAACAATCTGCATGAAAAAAGCACGCTCTGTAAAAAGAACGTGCTTTTTGTTTTGTGCTATAGCAAAGGCTGATTATTCGTCAAACGGTGAATCACCCGTTGTCACAATCAGCGTATATTCGCCAGATTCTGCATCATTGAACGTGCCAACTTCGATGATGATGTCGAGGTCTTCGTCCAATTCAATGCCTTCAATGCCAGAGTTCAAATTACCTGCTGCAATATCATCATTTTCTGCAAGCAAGTTTTCGCCTGTTTCATCGTAGATACGCAAGTAAGTATCTAAGTCACCAGCAATGTAGAAACTAACAGGGTCTTCGTCTGCAAGAACCGTAAATGTATATTGTACGCGCTGACCCACTTCGATTGTGCCTGTTGCTTCTTCGTCGTAGCCAATTTCGCCACCCTCAACAGCATCTGCACCTGCATTCTCATTGAGGAATGCCACGGCTGCATCCAGAACGGGGTCATCATTGATGTAGGTTGCGTCGGTCAAACCGAGTGTATCTTCATCAACTGGCACGACGACATCAGGTTGTACACCGATACCTTCGATATGAATATCACCATTCGGGTCAACAGCACGGGTGACAGTCAATTGGATTGCGACGCCTTCTGGCATGAAGAATTGGTTCACCGAACCACCTAGACCCGTGGATGGGTATTGCCCGACGATAGTCGCACGGTCTTCGATGGTCATATTGTAGCTGAAGAACTCGCATGCACTTGCGCAATTCGGTCCAACTAACACAACAACTTCACCGTTATAGCGCAATTCTTCTGGTGGCAGATAGAAGCGGTCTTCGAATTCTTCATCAATCGTAAATTCACCAGTATCACGGTCATAGAAGAAGGCATTACCCAGTACCAATTCTTCTTGGAAGAAATATGCCGCCATTTGGTCAGCGAGCCAGCCACTACCACCGCCGTTATTGCGCATGTCGATGATGATACCTTCTACACCGAGATTCTGCGCATCACGGAGCATACGTTCCCAAAGCAAGATAGAAAGACGGTCATCATCAGAGAAAGAAGTGATACTTGCGAAGATATAGCCTTCGACAATTTCCCATTCAACAGGCAGTTCAACACCTGTGTTTGATACATTGAAAGACGAGAAGCTGAAACTATCGCGTTCTGCGACCACTTCCATCGTCGCCGTTTCTTCTTCACCATCTGCATTGATAAAGGTCACATCAACTTCTGTACCCAGTTCAAAGCGGGTGACATAGCGTAGTTGTTGCAGACGGCGGGTATGCGCTGTACTGAATGGCGCTGACCATGCAATAGCTTCGTCAGTTGCTTCGAGAATTGGCGTGCCATCAATAGCGACGATTTCTGTACCCAGTTGGATGCCTGCTTCGTCGGCTGGGCTACCTTCCAGCACGAAATTCACAATCACACGACCATCGCTGAGTTCACGAATAGCGATACCTAAACCGCCGTCCGTTGCGGCAAAGAAATCATCAATGATGAAGTTAATCGCATTTGAACCTACGTGTCCGTCAGGAATTTCCCACGTAAATTGGGTTATCGCACGGGCATAGGCTTCGACATCTTCGTTTTCTTCCGCTTCTTCAAATAGTGGGCGGTATTCTTCTTCGAGCGCATCCCAATCAACACCGTAGTATTCAGTGAAAGAATACTCGTTGCGGAATTTTTCAATCATGGCATCAAAGGCTTCTGTATAGCTGAGGTCGGAGAAGTCGTCTGCTTCTGCGCCTTCACCTTCAATGAGGTCTATAACAGGGTTACGGCTACGGTCAAATGTGAAGACTTCCGTATCCATATTCACAACGGTGTAGCCTTGCGGGACAATCACAATCGGATCATCTTCCGTGAACAGCATGCCGTCTTCACCAAAGCCAGAGGGGAAACCTTGTCCTTCTTCTGGTGCAAAGATAAGAATGTTGCCACCAGTGTATTCGCCTAATGTTTCCAGTGAGGAGCTAACATCCGCACTCGCGTAAGCACTCGACCAACCACCACCGAACAAATCGCGCTCTTGCAAGAAAGCATCACCGAAGGTATTGCTCCAGTAAGCGACTTGGAAGACCATCACGCCGGTATCTTCTTCACCATCATTATCCACATCATTCAGCGGTGCTTGTGGTTCAAATGGCAGAGCGAGACTATAGGTAAATGGTGACTCGAAGAAATTCGAGGTAATCTGCGCAAGCACTTGGGATTCTGGGGGGAACAGATACTCGCGGTCACGGTTCACAAAGCCCGTTTGGTCTTCGAGAATCACGAGCGGTTCAGATGTACCGAGTGTGAAAAACGCATTTGTATAAGAGACTTCGCCTGTGATGGCGACGGGTCCGCCCTCGTCATTGACGATAGGTGCTGGCGGAATATCATCATCTAAAGCGACGACAGCGATGCCGAGCAATGACAAAATCATTGCACCGACGACAAAACGTATGAAATGGCGCATAAAGCTCTCCTAAAAGTAAACAATATCTGCACCCTATATTAGCGGAAAACATGCTATACGCCTACGATACATGTATTAAGTTGTAGCATTCATTTCTAGTGCGATAATAGCTCCGCAAGCTGTGTATCAAACTGAGTTTTTGCTTTTAGTTTTTGTGTGCGTTCTTTGAACAGCGTAACATCTGCCTCAGTATCATATCCTAATTTTTTCACCAAACGGATACGCTCTAAACGTGTTTTACATTCCCAATAAATGCGCCCTGTGCCATCGAGTGTTTTCAAGTAGGCATCTACTGTGTTCAGCGCATCTTCGAGCTTGCCCTGTGCTTCTTGATAAGCAGATTTGAGCGTGTAATACGCATGTCCTTGTACCATCTTGAGCGTGCTTACCCGATATTCTACGGTATCATGCACACGCTCGGCTTCTTCTACCCTATCTAGATGATAGAGTGCCAATGTGTGATACGAGCGCAGGATAATCCAGTGGTTTATTTGGTCATCTGTGTTGGCAAGGTCTGCCCCTGCCCGTGCGAGTGCTTCTAGATCCCTCCATGCTTCGTCTTTGCGTGCAAAATAACAAAGACGTTCATAGGCTTGGATGTGATAATGGTCTTCGTGGATTGTCATATCAAAGAATTTGGCTGTTTGGTCGCGGGCGGCTGCCTCATCGGATACCCCTAAATGATATGCTATCAGGTCACGGTTCAAGCAGAAATGACAAGCAACGGCTGGTGTTGTCTTAGAGATAGTTAGGTCAATCGCTTCTTTGATGTCTGGTGCATAACCAACGGGGTCAATGCCATCATAAACGAGCATGAGGTCATTTTGCAGACAGATATATTCTTGGTAATTCTGAAAATGGGGTTCGCGTGCTGCAACTGCCGCCTCAGCGACTAGTTGACGTGCTTTGTTAAAATCTTTTTTTGAGGTGATATAGGTTTGTATGCGCCAGTGTTCAGCGCGTAATTTCCATTCATCATTGCCCCGTTCGATAGCGAGGTCACGTATTTCATCTAGCATACGAATCGCCTCATCAGGGTCGGTTTCACGCTTATCGACTGCTTTCCGAAAGAGAAAAAATAGCTCGAAATCAAATCCAGACATTGCCACGCCTCTATCCTATTTGTGTAATTTGATTATAGCAGGAATCTGTAATGAGGATGGTTTGCAGAAGGGGTCATTAAAGCAAAAGAGAGCATCATTTGTGCATATTGGGTGTGTCATACAGATAGTGGTGAGTTGGCATCA
>JBCBKJ010000009.1:0-124991 GCA_038522085.1 Chloroflexota bacterium | reverse complement strand
TCAGTAGCTTCGTCATCCGCCATGTCTTCGTCATCGCCCATAGCTTCTTCGGTAGCTTCGGCGTCTGCCATGTCTTCGTCATCGTCCATAGCTTCTTCAGTAGCTTCGTCATCCGCCATGTCTTCGTCATCGCCCATAGCTTCTTCGGTAGCTTCGGCGTCTGCCATGTCTTCATCGCCCATAGCTTCTTCGGTAGCTTCGGCGTCTGCCATGTCTTCGTCGTCCATAGCTTCTTCGGTAGCTTCGTCATCCGCAGCTTCTTCTGTTTCTTCGACAGCTTCCGCATCTGCTTCTTCGTCTACAACTTCTTCTGTTGCAACTGCTTCTTCAGTTGGTTCAGGTGTTTCAGTCTCTTGAGGACCGCAAGCGGCAATCAAGAGCGCAAGTACTGCTACTAAAATAGCAATACCACGAAAACGACGTGTTATCATATAGTTCTGCTCCTTCAAGATGTGATTATTTTAAATAGTAACGGATATAGTAAACCATCCATCACTTTGATACATATTAGAATTACTGACAGTGTTTCTTATGAAACCCACGGTATAATAACATGTCTTGACAATTTGCGTATGACAAATATGCCTAGATAAGTTACCATTAATTGATTATTTAGCTATAAAATCTTGTAAACTTTGCACATCTTCAACGTTGATGCGGTCTTTACTACGGTCAATTCGGCGTAATAATCCTGTCAATACGGATTTTGACCCTACTTCTACAAACGTTTCTGCACCATCTTCAATCATTGCATTCATAGATTCGCGCCAACGCACACTACTGACAATTTGCAGTTCTAAGTTTTCTTTAATCTTTGCGAGGTCGGTTTCGGCTTGTGCGCTCACATTTTGGTAGATAGGCATAGCAGGGGCAAAGAGCGTAATATTTGCTAGAGCTTCTACAAAAGCCTCTTTGGCTGGTTGCATTAGCGGGGAATGCGTTGCCACACTGACATCTAAGGGAATAGCACGTTTTGCACCGTTGTCTTTTGCAATCTCTACAGCGACATCCAGTGCAGATTGTTCGCCACTGATAACGACCTGTCCTGGACAATTATCATTCGCAATGACGATAACACCACTTGCGCTTGCTTCTGCAATCACAGTATCGGTTGCTTCGATTGATAGACCGAGTAGGGCTGCCATGCCGCCAGGTTGTTGTTCACCTGCTAGTTTCATTGCCTCACCACGTTTCTGCACGAGCGCGACGCCCTCTGCGAAATCTAGCGTACCTGCCGCCGTGAGTGCTGTAAATTCGCCTAAGCTATGTCCGGCGACAAAAGCAGGTTTCGCGTCTGGCATGACGTCCCATAATACACGCAACAATGCCACACTATGTACATACATTGCTGGCTGGGTGATAGCCGTATCGCCTAGCGCATCGTCAGGTCCTTCAAACATCATATTTGAAAGCGCCACGCCCATAATATCATCTGCTTCTTCAAAGGTTGCTTTTGCAATAGGGTAGGCTTCGGCGAGGTCTTTGCCCATACCGACTGCCTGTGAGCCTTGCCCAGGAAATAAAAAAGCGGTTGTGCTGAAATCTAGCATCACACACTCCTTTCTAGTAATCATTAACAAAAAAATCGCGCTATGATAGTAGCACGATTTTTCATCGAGAACGAATATCGAACTTATTCGTCGTCAACATCAATGATGGTTTCGCCACGGTAGCTACCACATTTTTTGCAAACGCGATGCGCTACGTGGTATTCGCCGCAACTTTCGCAAACGACAAGGTGGTTCAACGATAGTGAATCATGTGCGCGACGACGATTGCGACGCGATTTGGATACTTTCCGCTTTGGAAGGGGACCCATGCTGGTACTCCTGTAAATTTTGATGATGCGTTTTTATTCTCAGAACTTGTGAATTATATCGACATCCCCCCGTACTGAAAAGGGTCAAGCAGGGCTAGGTATCGGGTTTGCCCACCATTCATTAATCTGCTTGACAAAGGCATTCGGTGACATCGCGTATAATGTCTCGCCATCGTCATGAATAGACTTTTCTAATCGACCCCGTTGGTAATCGAGTATCGCTAATAAATGTCGTCCTGCACCGAATTTTGTTGCGGGATAATTGGATAGACGTTCGTGCAAGACGGCTAAATCGTTCACTGTACCTAATACTTCGGATAGCTCATCGAATTTTGTGTGGAGCGGTGTAATCTCTGAATGAATGGATTGGAGTATTTCCATGTGATAACGGAGATACTTCACTCGCTTGCGCCATTCATGGAAAGGTTCTGGCTGAGGAACAGATGTATAAGCAACGATCATTTGTTTTTGACCGCGCTTATAGACCTGCTTAATGCTTTTTTTGAATGCTTTGAACCCGTTATGCTGGATAGGCAAGGTGTCAATATGTGTCATCGCATCAGATAGTCGCTGACTAACAGTTACTACGGTATCGGTTTGCCAGAAATCTTGACGAACTTTCTGATAATTGTCATCTAGCTTGTCGCGTAGAGAGCTTGTAGCTTTGGTGATAGCATCATCCTTTATTTGGTTGCTAACACTATCGAGTGTTTGTATGACCATATAGGCATCGCGCACTGGTGAAAGTTCGCGTGCGATGTCGCGGTAAAGCGCGTTTTGTTCGCTGAATACATCGTCACCTATTTCTTTGCGTACCATTCGTAATGCCGCTCGAATGCGTTTGAATGCTTTCCGCGCACTATGGATCGCTGTATCGCGTTCGTCACCTGTGACTTGTAATTGTGCTAAGGCATCCTCTGCTTGCTCACGAATGATGCGTCGTATACCGTCTGGCACAGATTCACCCCATACCCACGCATATGCCATACAACTGTCTCCTACAAAAAAATACAATTTAAACAAATCATAACATATCAAGAGATTATTTGTGTCGATGTGTGTAATCCGCAATCACGGTATCCAGTGCTTTTTTGCTGATGCCTGCTAAGACAGGATTCGTCACTTTATAGTATGGCAAAGCAATTGCACCTACTGATAATGCCCAACCGCGTCCTCGCGCCCACATTGCATCACTGACGTTCATAGTATCTCTAAAAGCTAGACGAGCATCTTTATCAAACAAGTTCCACGCGACCTGTAAATCACATGCAGGGTCGCCAATCGCCGCACCCCCAAAATCTATGATGGCTACTAACGTATCATCGCGTGTTAAGAGATTACCCGCTTGTAAATCACCGTGTATCCATACAGGGACATCCTGATAAACAGGCGCAGACAATGCCTCATCCCATGCTTTATGCAGAATGTCGGTATCGAGCATATCCGCAAGACTATCAATCGCTTTGCGGGTTGCAGCATCACGCTCTGCTAATGGTACACCACGCCCAAAATTGTGTTTTCCAGGTAGTGGTGCATCGGTAGTATCTACTTTTTGCAGGGCAGATAGAAAACCAGCCAGTGATTCTGCGATGCTTGTTTGATTGTTCACGTTATGAATAGAAACTGTATCGCCGTCTATCCATTGGTAAATTGACCATGTAAACGGATATGTCTCTGTTGGGCTTCCTTTATGCACGGGTGTTGGGATTTCCAGTGGTAAGTGTGGGTGAAGATGACTTAGCCAACGTTGTTCTTTTTCAATTTGTTGTGCTGCACTCGGGATGCGTGGTAAACGCACGACCAACGTATCCCCTAAGCGAAACATGGCATTATCTGTGCCAGCCGACTGTACTTGTGATAGGGGCAATGATACGTATTCAGGGAATTGCGCATCAACTAGTTGGCGCACTAACTCAAGCGTGACATCTATTTCATCAGCGTGCATTTTTTTGTTATTTGTCATGTATCAACCTTAATTTTGTTCATGTGCTTATTGTAAAGCAAAAGAGACAGCGCGTGGCTGTCTCTTGGGAATGCGTACTATGTGGAGTTTGTCTACTCGACAGTTACAGATTTAGCGAGGTTACGCGGTTGGTCAACATCTGCACCACGCAATGCCGCAATATGATAAGCGAGCAATTGCATCGGAATTACACTCACAACGGGACTCAGATAGTAGGGTGTGTCTGGCACATAAACTACGTGATCGGCTTTGTCCTTGATGAGTTCATCGCCTTCCGTAGCAACAGCAATCACAATACCGCCCCGCGCTTTTGCCTGTTCAACCTGACTCAGCATTTTTTCGTAGAGATGGTCTTTGAGCGCAATGCACACAACAGGCAATTGCTCGTCAATGAGTGCAATTGGACCGTGTTTCATCTCGCCGGCTGGGTAGCCTTCGGCATGGATATAGCTAATCTCTTTGAGCTTCAGCGCACCTTCGAGTGCAATTGGATAATTGATACCACGCCCGAGATACAAGAAGTCTTTGTATTTGTACAATTCCTGTGCCAAATCGTATACATCATCATCCATCTCCATTACATTACCAACTAAGTCCGGTAGGCGGGCGATGTCTTGAATATACTGTTTCATTTGTGCAGGATTCAATGTCCCACGCAATTCACCTAGTTTGAGTGCCAGCAAATATTGGTCAACGATACTGGTGGTGAAGGCTTTCGTAGATGCGACGCCAATTTCAGGACCCGCGTTCATGCCGATGAAACCATCTGAAATGCGCATCGCTTGGCTACCAATCGCGTTCACAATGCTCCATACTGTTGCATTTGCCTCGCGTGCTGCTTCAACAGCCGCTAAGGTATCAACTGTTTCACCGCTTTGGGTGATGGCAAGCAGAGCCGTATCTTCATCAATGATAGGATTGCGATAGCGATATTCACTACCGTAATCAACGTCCACACGCAAGCGTGCCATATTCTCGATGAAGTATTTACCGACTAAGCCACTATAGAAACTTGTGCCACAGGCAACCGTGACAACTTGGCGCAAGCGTTTAGCGAGGTCTTCAGTCAGGTTCATATCTGCTAATCTGACTGTATGATTGTCGAAATCAATACGCCCACGAATCGTATCCGTCAGGCTACGTGGTTGCTCGAAAATCTCTTTCTGCATGAAGTGCTTGTATTCGCCTTTGACCGCGCTCACAGGGTCATAGGGAATATGGTGGACTTCTGGTTCAATTTTTGTGCCGTCAAGTTTGGTGATGGTAAAACCCTCGGCGGTGATGACCGCCATTTGGCGCGTTTCCAAGAAGACCATATCGCGGGTGTGCATGTGTATAGCAGGAATATCAGAGGCGATATAAGTTTCGTTTTCGCCCAGACCAATGACAACGCCCCCCGCATTGCCGATACGAATGGCAATCAGCTTATCAGGTTCGCGTTTACTCATGACAACAATGCCGTGTGCGCCCCGTAATTGTTGCACAGCCTGTCGAGTTGCATCTTCGAGGGCGAGTCCACTTCCTGCAAGGCGTTCAATCAGTTGGACAATCACTTCTGTATCGGTCTCAGAGCGAAATTCGACACCTTCAGCTTTGAGTTCTTCACGTAATTCAAGGTAATTTTCAACGATACCGTTATGTACCACAACAAAATCACCGTGCATGCTCAGGTGGGGGTGTGCATTGTATTCTGTGGGTTCACCGTGCGTTGCCCAACGGGTATGTCCGATGCCGATTTGTCCGTTAGTAGGGGTGCTATCGACAACCGAGCGTAAGTTATGTAACTTACCAACTGCCCGCCGAATTTCAATGACGTCATTTTCGAGAACTGCAATCCCAGCCGAATCATAACCACGATATTCAAGGCGTTGTAAACCTTCTAGCACGATAGGGCTTGCTTCTTTAGAACCAATGTAACCAACGATACCACACATAGATATTTCTCCTTAGTAGGGTCAATCATAGATGACGAACAGTTTACCCATACTATAAAGCAGGGCGCCTGTTCATCTCATTAAGATAAAGATTTGCTGAGTGAACCACGATGCTGTGTTTTGTCCGTTCCAGTGCGAATGGCTTTGTCACAACATTTTCTTTAGGAGGGGAATCAGAATGGGCAGGTGGGTCACTACCCAGATGGCATCCGCCGAACTACTCGATTTTCCTTGCAGATTGTCTGCAAGTTAGCTTTCGGTGCGACCCGAAAGAACCATTACCTCGTCAATTAGCATAAGTCAGCTAATCTGGCGCTCACTGTCCCTCTTACGATTTTGTCCCTGACTGTACCTTTCACAATATTACAATTAGTTACATCTTATAGTGAAATACCCTGTGTGGCAAGATAATAAATTGTAAAGATTTGTTTTAACTTACTATTGGGCTGACGTAAAATAAGGTGAGGACAAATTTATTGATTACAAGATAGGAGTTTTTTATGGTAAACACATCACGTACGAAAGCAACCACACGCGATATTATCGGCTTTTACACGGTCAACGTTGGTAAGTTTTCGCTCACGGTTCTCAGCGACGGGACGCTCGAAATAGACCCACATATGTGGGGTGCTACCGCTCCCGAAGGCGAATTACAAGCATTGATGCAATCCCAAGGCATTAATGTCGATGTTTGGTATTCAGGCTTGCATTGTCTCCTGGTAGAAACAGAGGATAAACGTATTTTAGTGGATACTGGTGCAGGTGAATTTGCGATGCCTGGCTCAGATAATAATTCAGGTAAATTACTGCCTACATTGTCCGCAATGGGTATCCAGCCGGAAGACATAACCGATGTTATTGTGACGCACTATCACCCTGACCATGTTGGCAATATCTCGATAGATGGTAAGCCAGCTTTCCCGAATGCGACTTACTGGCTATCACAAACAGAAGCAGATTTCTTGGCGAATCCTGGCGAAGACCCCTTTGCGCCTTTTGCGAATGCTAAATTGCAACCTGTCCGTGATAATGACCAACTAACTATTTTCAACGCTGGCGATGAAATTATTCCGGGCATCAAAACCATGCCAGCACCCGGACACACCTGGACATATTGTGATGATGATTGGTGAAGACGACGAGGTACTGTTTCATATGGTTGATTGTGCGCCGAATCCGATTGTCTCGCTGAATCATCCAGAGTGGCATTTTGCCTTTGATAGCGACCCCAATCAGGGCGTAGAAACCCGACGCGCTATGTTGGGCAAAGCCGCTGACGAAAAATTACTCGTCATGAGTTATCACTTCCCATTCCCTGCGCTGGGCTATATCACACGCAATGGCGATGCGTTTGCTTACACTGTTAGTAGCTAACTAGAATATGCCAATAACAAAAAACGACTTGCTAATCTGCAAGTCGTTTTTTGTTCATACGAATTGAATATAATCCGTTGTCGCTTTTGATAAATCGCTGTAAATACCGCGCTGAAACGCAAAGTCTTCTGGTGTCGTTAGTGCGATTTGGTACATCGCTTCTTGAACCATCTTATCGCGGACATCGCGGCTAAGGCGTTCGCCCTCTGGCAGATGAAAGCGAAAAGGCTTGCCAAAGACGACTTTTGCATATGCCCGATTCCAGCTTTTCCAGCGTTGTTTCCAATCTTGCGCCCCACACATTACAGTGGGAACGACAACAGCATCGGTTTTATGGGCAATATACGCTGCACCGTTTTTAGGTTCTTGCATACCATCAGGATTACGTGTGCCTTCCGCTGCAATCCAAAGCAATTGTTCATCTTCTAGCAAACCAATTGCTCGCTTCAGTGCCTCACGGTCAACAACATCGCGGTTGACGACAAAGTTGCCCCATGTCCGCAAAATGATTGACTGAAACGTATTGTCCAGCATCTCGGATTTTGCCATCGAAATAACGAAGCGGTTACGATTGGCTGCTGTTATCCAAAGCGGGTCAAGAATGGAAATATGATTCCCAAGCAACATCGTTGCGCCTGACTCTGGTACATTCTCCACGCCTTCTGCATACCATTCGGTCAGTGGAATCATGAGTAAGCGCATGAGTGGGTGCAGTATCGGACGCCGACGACTATTCAACCGGCGTTGTTGGTCTAAAAATGTGTCTAAGGATGTCGTCGTCATCGCCCTGATTCAATCCTTTCTAACGCAGATAAGCCTTATTGGTCGTCGTCCTCAACACGGGTGCGACCATGAAATTTCTTGTTTTTGCGACGGATGAACTTGACTTCTTCCGCAGGCATCAGCATTGCACTGACTTCATACTCACTCAGTTTGTACCATGCTCCGCGTTTGAGCGTGCCTAAGCCCAATTGTCCAATATGAGTGCGCACCAATTTCTGTACTGGATAACCGAGTTGGCTTGCAACACGACGAATCTGACGCTTGCGTCCCTCAATCATAATGATACGCAAAATCGTTGTGTTAGAATTTTCTTCCAAGACTTTGATAAAGCAGGGGGCAGTACGATCTCCGTCTAGCCAAACCCCATTTTCCCATTTTACAAGTGTTTCGCTATCAGGCTTGCCGTGTACCGTTACTTTGTACGTTTTCGTATATTCAAAGCGCGGATGGGATAGCTTGTGTGTGATGTCGCCATCATTCGTCAACACCATTAAGCCCTCACTTTCGGCATCCAAACGCCCGATGCTGAAAAGATGCCCATCAACAGGAATCAACTCACGCACGGTTGGGCGGTCATCGCCATCAGGGGCTTTATTGGTAGAGAGAACATTATGTGGCTTATGGAACACATAATACACTTTTTCGTAGTTCTCTAGCTTCAACCGTTGTCCATCTAGGGTGACGGTATCTTTTTCGGGGTCGGCTTTATCGCCAATGGTGATGGTCTTGCCATTTACTTTGACGCGACCTTGTTCGATGATTTCTTCACTTTTACGACGCGACGCGATATTAGCGCGTGCCATCAACTTTTGTACTCGTTCTAAAGGCATTTCTCTATTCTCCTTGCGTCCTCACGACGCATATAACATCTTCACGACGTTTAGCAGATTATCATAGCAAATTTTAGGTCAGGCTTTGAGGGTATCTTTTGCTAAGTCTCTGCAATCTGCTTACAGACGACATACAGAGGCGATTTCCTACGTTGTAAATATAAATTGACATATTCGGCTAATGTTGCATGGGCTTTCGCGCAGATTCGATAGCAGTGCTACAATCGACTGTATAATCATTCTGTAAACAACAGTGAAGAGAGGTAGGACATATGAATCAGCATGTCCTCATAATTGAAGATGATGAAGAACTTGCCCGTTTGCTACAGATTGACCTCAAGCGTCATAGCTTTCAGGTGACAACTTCAAATAACGGCATGGAAGGCTTACGCATTTTTCAGGAGACGATACCAGATTTGGTCGTGTTAGATGTCGCGTTGCCTTTGATGGATGGTTTGACGGTGTGCCAGCGTATCCGTGAAATTTCTAATGTGCCAATTCTGATGATGACCGCGCATGCTATCACGGAACAGGATATTGCAGAAGGACTTAATCGCGGTGCGGATGAATATATGATTAAGCCACTTGGTAAAATTGAATTTCATGCGCGTATCAAGGCGTTATTGCGTCGCGCACGCTTGATGGACGATTCGCCAACTACAACGGAGTATAAAGACGAGTATCTCAACGTTGACCTCAAAACACGGCGCGTTTCTGTCGATGGCGAAGAAATCCGCTTGACACCAACTGAGTTCAAATTGCTGGCAACATTCATCCGTAATCCTGGCGAGGTGATGAGCTTCCAGAAATTACTGGAAACTGTGTGGGGTTCAGAATACACGAGTGAGCATCACTACCCACGTATTTATGTATCGCATTTGCGCCGTAAAATTGAACCCGACGCAAAAACGCCGACTTATATTCACAATGAATATGGTGTTGGCTATCGCTTCGTATCGCAAAAATAGGAGACGTGAGAAGTGGACACAGGCGTTGTGTCCACTTTTTTATTGTCACTCAGGCGTTGAAACACGCAGAACAAAATCCCCCGCAGAGTTACCATCTGCACCCTGATAACGGGTCGCTAATACGATGTACTCACCATCGGCTGGCAAGCTAAAGCTATCAATATAGGCGTTTGTCGTCATCGCGTCAGGGCGTGGGTCGTCGTCATTCTCTGCTAGAATTTCCCGTGTTTGCCGATTCACCAATACGAGATAGGGGTCAAGGTCGCCGGATGCACGGTTCATTTCAACGGTGATGACTGTGCCAGCCGTGCCTGTGAAAATGTACGATTCAAACGACGCATCGTTGCTAATTGCGCCTGTTTCATCTGTGTTGAGCGCGAGAGGCATCAAGGCAATGCCACTGGCTGTATCGTAGTAATTGGATGGCAAGCGCAAAAATGAAAGCTGGAAAGGTCCAATATATGGGCTGTCTGCTTCACCGCGCCGTGTTGCTAGAATCGTATATGTGCCATCTGTCTCAATGACATAATTCATGATAGCGGCGTTATCGGTGTCGTTTGTCGTATCGTCATTTTCAGTCAGGCGGGCATCATTTTCATCAACTAGCACCAACAAGGGGTCAAGGCGCGGTGAATCTGTGTTCATCTCCACGCTAATTGAATCACCTGCATTTGCTGTGAATGTATAACGGACACGCCAATCAGTATCGGTGAGGTCGTTGTTATCGGTGAACGTGAAGACATCCCCAATATCGACCATCGGAATTGCCTGTGTTGGCGACGGCGTGATAGTTGGTGTGCTACTTGGCGGCAGTGTCGATGTTGCTGTGGGTGTTGTCGTTGCCGTTGGAGTGATAGTCGGTGTGCTAGTGAGTGTGGGTGTTGCTGTGGGTTCGCGTGTTGGAACACTCACACCACTCAAGGTCGGTGTCGCATCCGCGGTACACGCACTGAACACAACCAGCACAGCTATCCATAAAATCCTACGTATCCATACCTTCACAACGCACTCCTCGTGCCAACAGAATCAACCAACATGCCTATTTTAGGACGCTTATGCTATTTTGGCGAATTAATTGGCGTTTGTTTGGGGCGATTTAACTTGTTTCGTACCCTTTGCGCCTTTAAGTCCGCGTCCTGCCGCCACATCAATCAGGTTGGTTTTGTAATCATACATGTTGCGACGCTTATCTGCGTATGCATCTCGTGCTAATTTCACGAGCTTATCAACGACTTCGCTATCGCTCATGTCTGTTTCGCGCCAGAGGTAAAATGACAGCGACCCTGGCATTGTGTTCAATTCATTGACGTAAATTTCGCCAGCATCCGGCTTGACCAGAAAATCAATGCGTACAATCCCGCGACCATCTACCGCACGGAAAGCATTTTTTGCTATCTCAGTAATTTGTGCCGTCAAATCATCTTCTAGTGGTGCAGGAATGATACGTTCCGCACTTTTCATTCCTTCGTCGCCACGTAAATATTTGTCTTCAAAAGCGAGAAAATCTGACCATGAAAGCGGTTGTTCTAGCACAGATGCCATGATTTCGCGTCCGTAACCCATCACAGCACAGTTGATTTCGATGCCTTCTGTGACGGCTTTTTCGACCAAGATACGACGGTCAAAATTGGCGGCAATATCTAGTGCAGCTTTGAGCATATTTTCATCGTGCGCTGGGCTGACACCGATACTGCTACCGAGCGTCGCAGGCTTCACAAAAACAGGTAAACCAAGTGTGTTTTGAATCTCGTTTAAAATGCTGTCGGGGTTATCAAGCCAAGCATCGCGCGAAAAAGATAAGCCATCAACGGTGGGAATATCGTTTTGCTGTAATACTTGCTTGGTAAAGATTTTGTCATTGGTTAGCGCACTGCCACAGGTAGCAAAACCAGCATAGGGAATATCTGCTAGTTCAAATAGACCTTGTAGTGTTCCATCTTCGCCGTGTGAGCCATGCACCGCAGGGAAAACAATATCTAGCCGTATGACTTCACTTTTGCGGAAGCGTCCAGCAAGTGGGTTGACGATGAGTCCATGATGGCGCACATCCGGCGATAAGATAACATCCTGAATATCATCACGCCCCATCAGATTTTCGTCTTTGAAGGTATCCAGTGTTTTCAGAACATCCCCAGTAAGCCATTTACCTTCGCGGGTAATGTAAATTGGTACGACTTCATAGCGCGTTGCATCAAAGGCGCTCATAATTTGCTGTGCAGTGACGATGCTCACATCATGCTCGACACTGCGTCCCCCAAAGATTACCCCGACTGTTGTTTTGCGTGCTGACATAGATATAGACCTGTCTCTTTCTCACTGTAACTCATTTTTGCACGCCACAGCATATCGTGTTGCGCGGGGTGTGCAAAGTGCGAATTACTCAGCGTCGGGTATGTCGCTCACCAAGACTTTATCTACGCGCTTGCCATCCATATCCATAACTTCGATACGATACGCACCCCAATCGACTGTGTCAGATGTTTCTGGAATATGCCCGATACGCTTGAGAACGAAACCAGCTACCGTCTGATAATCGCGTACTTCATCTTCTGGTACATCGAACCCATCGAAAATAGTCGGCATGTCGATGATGGGATATTGTCCGTCAATTAGCCAAGAACCATCTTTGCGCTGAACAGGCTCTACGTCCTGCATATCAAGGTCACCCAGCACTTCTTCAACGATGTCAGTTAGTGTGAGGATACCAGCCGTGCCACCGTATTCATCGACAATCACGGCTGTATGCACAGAGGTCGTCTTAAATTTCTGTAATACATCAGCGGCTATGGCTGCCTCCGGTACGAAAAAAGGTTCGCGCATGGCAGCCGATAAATCGAGTTTGCCCTCTATGATAATCTGATGCAGTAAATCTTTAGAGCGTACCACACCGATAACGTTATCGACCTCGCCATCACAAATGGGATAGGCACTGTATCTTGTGTTGCGCAAGGTATCGCGGACGGTTTCTTCGTCGGCGTTTTTATCGAACCATACGATATTTGTACGTGGGGTCATAATTTCGCGGGTGCGAATGTCATCAAGCTCAAGCGCCCCTTTGACCATTTTATGTTCTTCTGTGTCAAATTCACCTGATTCAATGCCTTCACGCATCAAGGCGATGACCTCAAAATCTGTGATGAAGTTGTTGTCATCACCCTGTACGCCCAAAAGACGCGCTATCAACTCAGTAGATTTACTGAGTAACCACACAATCGGCGCGGTAATACGTGATAGCAAACGCATCGGACGAGCGATGAAAGATGATACTCCTTCTGGATTACTGAGAGCAATACGCTTTGGTACAAGTTCACCAATGACCAACGAGAGATAGGTCGTCATCAGGATAATTACCCCGACTGCTAACTGACTCGCCAGCGATTCAGAAATTGGTAAGTTGGCGCTCAAAAAATCGGCTATCCCGCCCGATAGTGCCGTACCGCCGAATGCGCCCGACGCAATCCCAACCAGTGTGATGCCAATCTGCACAGTTGAGAGAAAACGGTTAGGGTCATCGGCAAGTTCACTGGCGACGGCTGCATTCTGGTCGCCATTTTCTGCGCGCTCATCAAGGCGGGCGGTGTTGGCAGATACGACTGCTAGTTCGGACATTGCCAACACGCCATTGATGATAATTAAGCCGAGTAAGATAAGAAATTCCATGATTCGTCCTGTAGGTCAGTGAATTTAATCTACAGTGTAGCGAATCATCATTGGAAATGAATCAGTAGGTATCAGGTAGATCATTTAAGAACAGTACTGTATCGCCTGCTTGTAGATTTTGCTGATACCATGTTGTCGCATCTGAGAGTGTATCCACGATATGTAAACGTTCTGTCGGAAAATCAGTTGAAAGCACGCCTTCTTTAATTGGCTCGGTTTGTTTCTCACCGACGAGAATGATGTCGGTTGCAAAGTCTGTTGCCGCGACCCCCAACTTGCGATTTTCTGTCTCGTGCAAATCGCCAAGCTCAACCATACCAGGCGTGATGAGCAGACGTTTGCCTGTTTGGTGCATGCCCAATACTTTGAGTGAACTCAAGACACCAACAGGGTTTGCACTATAGGCATCGTTGATAATGGTGATGCCGGCGTCTGTTGTTTGACGCACTAAACGGCTTTCGGCTGGCTGGAGCATTTTTGCTCGCAGTGCAATATCCCGTAGGAGCATGCCTTCATGTACAGCAACCGCAATTGTGAGTAACAAATTGGTCACGTTATGCTCACCAACAACGGGCGTTATAATTTGCTCAGATTGCGCTGTTTCGAGGTCATGCACGGTGAATACCAAGCCATCCAGTGTTTCGCTGATGTCTGTGGCGATGAAGCGTGGTGGATTCTCAGGGAGTGCATCGAGGGACAATTCACGGCTGACAGCAATACGGTTATCTGGATAGCCACGTTCGTACATCTCACGCACGTAGGGATTATCCCAATTGAACACACCTAAGCCGTGTGGTTTTAAGTGCGAGATAATCTCGTATTTGGCAATTGCGATATTTTCTAAGCTACCGAAGCGTTCTAAATGTTGGGGACCCACTTCAGTTACGATGCTGATGTCGGGTGGTGTTAGCCCGCAAATACGCGCAATTTCACCTTCGACGTATGCACCCATTTCGCTGATGAAATACTCAACGCTGAAATCATCTGCGAGGTCGGTGTTGATTGCTAGTGTAACGCCCATCATCGTATTATAGCTTTTAGGCGTTGCGTAAGTCTTATAACGCCCATTGAGAATATCATGCAGAAAGTTCTTAGTGGTTGTTTTGCCATAACTGCCTGTGATGCCAATGATTTTAGGTTGAATCGTATCCAGTACATCAAGCGCCTGATTGATGAAGCGTTGACGCAAGAAGGCTTCTACAGGGGTCATGGCGAGATTGCCGAGCATCAACCATGCAGGTGCAAGCAAAAATCCTAGCAAACCGCTACCGAGTAACAAGCCAACTGTCAGACGGTCACTTTCGATGCCGGATGTGCTGATAAGCCAGTACACACATACAAAATAGACAATCGCTATTACAAAGCCAGCGCCCAGCATGCGGGTAGCGCGTTGCGTGCGCACAAAGGCTTTTTTGATTTCACCTTCACTTGCTGGAAAAACAGCAATCAAGGTCGCTAAAATGCCGAGAATATACGGCATCGAATTGGTTTCGCCAGGAATACTATCGGTCATGAACGCGAATAGTAGCCCGATGATGCTTGCACCCGTTGCTCGTGTTGGCAACCAGCGCGTGCGTTCACTCATTATCCAGCGCGTGTAACGATCACTTTTGTATTCTTCAATCTGATAAAAGCGTGCTTGCCGATAAATCCGAATGAGTGTTCCTGTACTCCAGATAGCAAGCAAAATCAGCATTGGTATCATTGTCTTGGTTTGCTCCTGTGTGTGGTATCCCGCTGAGTTATAGAAATCTGTGGAAAATTGTCAGGGGTTTAGTCATTGTGTGAGAAAAATGTGTGCATGACTTTCGCTGTTTGTGCCGCTCGTTCGAGGTAAGCGTAATGTCCTGCACCCTCATATACAACAAGTCCAGCGTCGGGAATCGTTTCTTCGAGCTTTTTACCCATCCAGAGTGGCGTATCTTCGTCTTTGTCGCCCCAGAAAAGTAAGGTACTCGCGGCAACTTGCGATGCGAGTGGCAACAAATCTTCATTGACGACCTGCACAAATGTCTCGCGCATGATACCTGAAACAGCATTGAAATCACTTGAGCCATAACGCGCATTGTAAGCGGTACGCAATTGCTCGGCTGTATCTTGCAAGCCAATATTTTGAAGCGTATCACGAATGGCTTTGTAGGTGTGCAAACGAAATCGTGATGACAGCGGTGCTTGTTGTCGTATACCTGCTGCGTCTGATAACGCCATTTTGTTGATGCGTGTAGAATGTTGCGACCCCAATATCAAGCCCAGTCGTCCACCAAACGAATGCCCGAATAGATGTACTTGTTCTAATTTATGGTGGTCGAGATACGCTAATACGAAATTCGCATAGTCATAAATCGTCCATGCAGAGGGTGGCTCGGCACTTTCACCGAATCCAGGGATATCGAGCATGTAACACTGATAGCTAGACGTAACCAAACGTTCTGCCAATGGCGTCAGTAGACCGATATTTGCGCCCCAGCCATGCAAAAATACAATCGGCTCCCCCTCTCCGATAATGTATTCTGCGATGCTTATATTTTGGATAGTTTTGGTTGAGAAATCATAATTTGTCATAGCGCCGATGATAGCAGGTTTGCATACACGTTCACAGACAGTATTATCGAGCGCATATCGTCTATGAGAGAGAAATTTGCTATGCGCCCTTGCCTACTTGTTATGCTCTTACTATGTTTTTCCGTGATGCTTCACGCTCAAGAAGCAGACTACATGCCTATCACTGCTGAAAACATCACGCAATTACAGTCTGTTCAGCGACTTAACTTTGATAGCATCACCATTCCATATGAGCTTACGGATATGCTTGATAATCCTGAGCCATCGGTTAATCTCGGTTGGTTTGTGTATGCGCCCCTATCTGACCGCTTTTTGTTATTGGATACAAATAATCGGCTGTATGCTGTCACAAGTGATGGCGAGGCAAGTGATATTGTAGAGAATGTAAATGTTATAGATGCCGTGCCTTTTGGTGATAGCATGTTTGCTGTACTCATCACGACAGATGATGGATACGCTGTTTGGTATGATGATTTTTATTTTGATGACGATGCACGAGAGCGCGAAATCATTGCTGTCGAATCCGATGGCTTTCCCGCTGCTATTTGGATGACATGTCCTGAAAATAGTGACGAATCTGGTGCTGGTTGCTATGCAAGCGTGGAATTAACAACAAGTACAGAGATAGCGGTTTATAATCTGCCCCCCTATGCTGATGAAGCAGAGACAGAAATCAGCCAACAACCCTACGCCCCAGCCGATGATGCGCAGGCGGTAGTACGTATTGGGCGCATTCCTTTTCCATATGTGGTTACGTCTTCACTGAATGGTATGGTATCTCTCTGGGATTTGGGAACAGAATCTCTTGTTTACAATGTCGATAATGGCACGGATACGCCCTCAGTATTTGGCAATATCAATGACGACGCGACACACCTCATTTGGCGTGATAACCCTAACGACACTCTCTACTTGCTAGATTTCGTCACAGGCGAAAATCAGGTCATTGCAGACCTCAGTGGTGCATATGCGCAGTGGTATTTTTTGAGCAATGAAGCTGATGTGGCACTGGCGGTTAATCTTGGAGGTGAACCCAATGTCATCGCGTGGGATACATCAACAGGTGAACGTTTTGATTTAGGCGTATACCGTGACTGTGAACGTCCACAGCCGGATATGACACGCCTCACACCTGATGGCACAACACTTATCATCGGGTGTGATAGCGGATTAGACATCTGGCGTGTTAGCGATGCAATGCCTTAGCAATTTCCCCTGCGAACCGTGCGTTATTTTCTAGTAGCGCACGGTTCGCACGCATTGATTGTCCGTCTGTTAATTCAACTACCCGTGCTAAGACAAACGGGGTCACTTCTTTTCCATGAATGCCCTGTGCTTCTGCTTCGTCAGTTGCTTGCGTAATCGCTTTCTCCGCTATTTCAGATGCGAGTGCTTCAGCTTCTGGTACAGGAACAGTGACAAGGATGCCATGTTGAGCTTCTAGGTCTTGTGCTGCTTGCATGATAGCGACAATCTCTTCGGCACTTTCTACTCGTGCATCAATCGGTAGCCCACTTTCGCGGGTATAAAAAGCAGGGAGCGAATTAGTCTGATAACCTAGAATAGGCACACCTTGCGTCTCTAAAACTTCAAGTGTCAGTGGCAAATCCAAAATTGACTTGGCACCTGAACATACAACGGTTACGGGTGTACGTCCGAGTTCCTGTAAATCAGCGGATACATCAAAGGGATGCCCTCGATGTACACCACCAATGCCTCCTGTTGCAAACACGCGAATACCTGCCATCTGCGCGATAATCATTGTACCTGCGACAGTTGTGGCAGCTGTTTCTTTTAAGCCTATTGCAATCGGTATATCACGCCGACTACATTTGCGAACATTTGTTTCTTTTGCTAACCAGTCAATTTCTTCATCTGTCAAACCGATGTGAATATTTCCATTGATAATCGCAATTGTCGCGGGCGTCGCACCTGCTTCTGTGACGGCTGTCTGCATAGCGAGGGCTGTATCGCGGTTTGCTGGATACGGCAACCCATGTGTAATGAGTGTCGATTCGAGCGCCACAATTGGCTTGTTTGTGTCGCGTGCTATTTGCACTGTCTCTGAGAAATGAAGGTTCATTAGAACATGCTTTCTGTTTGAAGTATTGATGAAATGGTTAGCAGTCTACTTTCCTCCTAGAAAGAAAACCAGCCTGCACATTTGTACAGGCTGGAAGCTAGTTGCTCAGATGATACTGGTTAGACCTTAGTCACGAACCAGCACCCCGTCGATTGTGAAGCGACTGTTGTGCTGACGATTTTCAAAAATCAACACATGTGGCAAATCAGGTGTACTTACACCCAATCCATAGAATGTGATAGGTGCAAAGTACGTCTGGGTGAAAGCGTATTGACTGAAGGTCGCTGTTTCGACTGCCAATGCCCAAGGTGCAGTATTTGTAGCGTTTTGGACGCCTGTTGCAGATGTTGATGATTCGTCGGTACAGTGAATCATCGCACCTGTCACGAGTAGACATACACTGATGTCTTGCGAGCCTGTGAATGCTTGTTGTTGGAACAACGTTACAGCGTTGCCATCAACACGCATCTGTGCAATTGCGCCCGCATTACGGGTAAACAATTGTGATTGGTCGCGTGCGCCAAATGGGATTGGTGAGAACGAATTTTCTGTTGACCATGCTGTCAGCGGTTCTATGCTGATAGGTGCTGATGTTTCTGGATAATAACCATCCGTCAACACACCTGCAGCTGGCGTCGTATCTGTCGAACTCATTACGTCTAGGTTGTTGTAGTCATCAAACACAGCAATCGCATCAATTTCTAACATATTGAAGGTGAACTGTGTTGCTTGCTCGAACATCATGACCTGTACACTGTATTCGCCGCGTGGCAAACCGTAGTACGAGAACCCATATTGTGAGGCATTGAACGGATTGATACGACCCGCATTGTAGGTATTCCATGACAGTGTATTGGTACTCGTTGTTACAAGGTCACACCATGTACCACCTAGCTCAATATCCTGTTGTGAATTGTCCCATGCAAACTGACCACCACTAAGCGTATCATTACGTGCGGGGAAGTTTGGCTCGCCCGTTACAGGGGTACGCATATAGCAGATACGCATTTGTGCGCCAGAGAAATTCGCACGGGTTAGGACAGAGAAACCTGTACCATCAATATCAAATTCGAGGGTTGCCCCTGTATTGCGTGTTCGATAGGTTTGTCCACCAAACGCACCGAATATCTTGTAGTCGCACCACAATTGTGTGGTATCACATGCAAACCCACCAGAGCCTACTTGGTCACTACCTGCGCTGTTGAAGTCAAGCAAAGTATCCGGCAGGATGTCGTCATAGACGCCTGCTGTGAGCGCATCGCCACCAATGATTTGGAAACCATCAATGAGGAATTGTGAAGGTGTCAGCGCAGTGAACGTGACAGGTACATCATTGCCTGCAACAGACAGCGCTGTGAGGTCTTCAGGACCAACTGTAACAGCAGTACCCAAACTCGCATCGCGCAAGACACAGCTACCATCTGGTGAGGACAGACCAAGACCGGGGCGTGGGAAGCCAAATTGAATGACTTCTATTGGAATGATGCCACCATCACGGTCAGTACCTGCACAAATCAGGAACTGTTTTGGTGCATAGAATGTTTGCTGACCAAGATACATTACGACAGTTGCACCATCTGTTGGTACATCAACCGATACCATCGCTGTTGGACCAGCTGCATTGAATGCTGAACCACCGAATCCATTATTCACAGTCGTATAGCTTTGACCTGTGTAGCTGGCTGCTAAGAAGTTATCGACGGTAATCCATCTATCTTGTGGATATAGGCTCAGATATTTGTTGCCACTCGTATCCGTTGCGTCCTCGTTGTAGAAACCTGCACCGATGGACGGCGTAGTTGTATCATCGTAGATTTCTACATAGTCCACTACAACTTGGCTATTCGCATAGAACGTGTTGCGCGGTTGATTAAGCGTGAATCCGGTTGTTGAGGCGCCGTCTTCAAGGTCACGAATACGCACATAGTATGTGCCTGAAGGCAAGCCGACAATCGTCCGCGAGATATTATAGGAAGTGAAGGTCGCTTCATTCTGGTAGACGAAACAACTTTCGTTACCATTCGTTTCACTTGCTTGGTCAAACACAGAGTCATCGTCATAGCAAATTTCCATTTCACCACTAAACGGTGATGTAGATGTGCCAATTGAGAATCCTGTACCAGTAAAGCTGAAGTACATGCTTGCGCCTGGCGAAGAGCTGACATTTGCTACGCCATCACGGTAGCTGAATACTGAGCTGATATTCCATGTACCACCTTGATAGAGATGTACATCATCGACATCAAAGGTTGTCCCATTACTATTCGCTGTTAGTTGCAAGCGTAAGTTGCTGAGGTCTGTTCCTCCAGTTAACTGGAAGTCTACGCGCAGTGTCTGCCAGCTTGTTGGACTAGCATTTGCTGTCGGGACAAATTCACGGAAACCATCAATGCTGATAGGTGAATCACCTTCAACGAGATTCATACGCACACTACCCGACTGTACCCGCACCCTTGCAATCGCAGTATAGCGTGTTGGGTTGGTTGGTGTACCTGCGGGCAAAGTAAAGCGCGAACTACCGATACCAGACCCCGTATCAGCCGTTACACGGAAACCATTTGAACCTTCGTAGCGTGCTAGGAACGTATTTTGGATTGAGTCTGGGGCGAGTACCGCTTGCCACTCCGTATTCGTCTCCATGCGACCATTCGAGATGTAGTCTACTAGATTGTTATCGTAGTACAGACCCACATTGGTTGCACTATAGATGCCTTCGGATAGTGTCACTGTATTTTGAAGCTCGATGGCATCAATTGGGAATGGACCATTTTCTAAGGACACGATACTCACTAAGTAATCGCTATTGGGCGAATCAAGGAAGCCTCTGAATTGCGCACTTAACGGAATGCTCGTTCCAAAGCCATTTAGTGAGAGGTCTGTACAACGAATCAGACTGGTATCTGTGATGATTGTCGCGTTAGCGTCGATTGGTATTGCACAGATACGTAAATCTGAGTTGATAACACTGAGATTGGTATAGAGTGTTAAGCCATCGACATTACGTGTACGGAAGATGACACCCGCACCAAATTCGTTGGTTTGGTCATAGTTGCGCCCACTAGAGATTGGTGCTTGTGCGCCACTGAAACTGACCCAGCGATTGCCAACATATGCAAAGTTGTTATTCAAGTCGCGGTTGACATAACTGGTTTCGTAGCGTGTGCCAGCCGTGAGTGGAGCAAGTGACGCTGTATCGTTATCATATACGCGCACACTGTCGATTTTCATCGAGATTGGTGTCTGGAACGAGAGGTGTGTAGTCGGTAAGCCATTGTCTGGCAATATCTGTACAGCAACAGTGTATGTACCATTTGGTAAGCCAAGGATGCTACGCACCCCACCCACTTGTGTGAACGGATTTTGATTGTCGAAAGTTTGGCAGACACCATCTGTCAGTACATTTTGTTGCACGCCGTCAGATGTTGTTTCTGCACCAGCGGCATAGCATACTTTCACGGCATCAGCGAAGGCATCACGTACAAAATCAATGCTGAAGCCTGTACCGTCGATAGTGAACCATACAAATGGACCATTCTCGCTGTTTAACAGAGCGCGTCCGGCGATTGGCTGGTTGTTACCGTCTAGAAGGTCGCTTTCGCGCCACGCGGTTGCGACTTTTGCACCGCCACCAAAGGCATTGAATACATTGACTTGTGTATCTGCCCAAGAACCACCGGTGATGTCTGTGTCTTCGTCATAATCAACATAGTTCAAGCCAAGATAGGTTCCGTCGTACAGTCCTTCACTCAGGGCTGTACCTGCATCAAAGAGGCGTACACCATCAACGTATAAGGTACGACCATTTGTATCTGCATTGCGGATAGTTGCCCAGCACCCAAACTCACAAACGCCGTTGGTTTGGATAGCAGATGCGATTTGGAAATTCTGGAATGGCGAGTAGGTCGCAACGAGTGGGTCGCTACATTGCCCAGCTGCCCGTGCATCTGCGGTAGATTGTGTTGTTGTGACATCGGTACCATTCGCTATCTGACCGTAACAGACTTCAACATTTGCACCAGAGAAACTCATCTGATGGAGATATTCAAAGCCTGGAATCGTTGTTGAACCATCACTCAAGTCTTGGAACTCGAAGTAAGCTACGCTACCGCGTGTTGTACCTGTGTGTTCACTACCTTCAAATGGACGATTCAAGAAATCAGTTGTTTCTATCAAACCACCGAATGGCAGATACCGTATTTGAACATCTGTATTGTCGTAAGTTGCACTATCGGTAATTTGCACCGTGCTATCACCGAGGACATGTACGCCTGTGACACGTAGTACACGGGTATCGTTATTGGTTATGCGTACAGAGACAGTACGTGCATCACCGTTGCCATCTTGCAAGCCAGCATAGGTCAATGCACGCGAGCCGAATAACCCGAATGCTTCGCCTGTTGGGAAGTCTGCCGGATAGGTTTCGCTCATGATGTCGCATGAACTTGGGTCGCTTGCACCATCGGAGATACAGACGGTGTAATTTTGGCTATAGATGGTACTCAGGTCAGTGAGTACGCTCAACGCAATCCCTGTCATATCAAATGTCAGTGATTGACTTTGTGACAGTTCTATACGGTTGCCGAAAGTGGTAACGAGCGTGCCACCGTTGGTTGTTTCAGTGTCTGCATCAATATCGCTTGCGCTGTAGATACCCTCGCGGATACCGCCTTCAAGCACTTGAATGGCATCTAACTGGAACGCAAGGAAGTTTTGTGTGTGCAAAATCGTCACGAGATAGTTGCCGGCTGTAAGCCCACCTATATCGACTGAACTTTGACCAGCAGGTAGCGCCACACCATTTTGGCAGGTCACGTTTGTTGGTGTATTGACATCACGGAAACAGACATCCACTGATGAAGCAGTTGTGCCGAAGTCATCGTAGTAGAGCGTGATACCATCGGCTGGTATTGTTTCGCCAATCTCAAAGGCGGCTACTGCACCAGGAATGCTCGTCGTATGTAGCGTACGGTTAAGCGCACGTACTGCTTGGAAACCTTCTAGTGTGCGCCATGCACCACTATCAGGACCATAAGCAATAACAGGCTCACCATTTACATCTACTTGGTTATCATCATACAAGCTACCTAGAGATGGCAACGTGCCGTAAACCTGAATCGCATCAATAGCCACTTCTTCAAAGTTGTCGGCTGTTGCATTGATTTCGACAGCATAGGTGCCTTCTGGCAAGCCAGCGATTGTCAGCGTCGTACCATAGCCACCAGAAACGGTAGCGAGGTCTAGTTGTGCTGGGGCAACCGCATCTGGAATGGTTTCGGTAATGCCGTTCCCAGTTACAGTGACGCGAATTTGTCCCGTTCCAAAACCTGCACGGGTAACAATCGAGATACCTGTACCTGTAAAGGTAAAGGTTAGATTATCTGTCTCGGTAGTATTGAAGACAGTATTGTATAGCGATAGCGTTTGTCCTCCGTTATACGAGAAACCTGTTCGGACTTCCCAGTTACCATTCGTATCTGGCAAGGTAGCATTATCAAGTAAGCTCAAGCCAATGGTTTCTTGGTAGAAACCAGGGGTGAGGTCTTCACCATATAGCACTTGGAAACCATCAATGCGGAATGGACCTGCCGTCAGTGTCTGAAGGGTCAATGTGCGTTCTTGCCCATTTACACCCAGCAATGGCAATTCATCAGGGGTGATAGCAATGTAGCGCGATGTTTTCATCCCACTTATCAACGCACAGTTCTGTGTTCCGTCTGTATCTTGCCATTCGTATGTATTTGCGGAGGTTGGACGCATAATCGCACCGTCAACACCATCCACACAGGCGAGCAACTGGTCACTTGCACTGAAGTTTGCTTGTCCAATATCTAGGATAACCCGTGCCGAGTCATGCGTGGCAAGGTCAAGGTTGATAGTGGCAACTTCACCTGTATTAGCGAATGCCGCAAATCCGTTACTGTCTACAACTTGTGTGTAGTTGAGATTTGTATAGGTCGTTAGGAATGCGTTTGAGACGGTAGCCCAACTGCGTTGTGGACTCAGCCCTAAGTAGGCATCACCGGCACTATCTGTTGCGCTATTGTCATAGGTTCCCGGCTCTGTGACCAGTGGTACATCGGTATCGTATATTTCCACAAAGTCGAGTGTGATTTCTCCATAAGGTGCCAAGAAGCCCAGACGTGGATTTGGATATATGAACGGATTTGTTACTGAGAAGCCATCTTCTACATCACGTATGCGCACGTAATAGAAATCTCTCGAAAGACCTTCCACGATACGCATAATCGTATTTCTGCTAATCGATTCTTCTTGCTGATACGTTACACAGTTTCCATTATCGACATCTGGTGATGTATGATAGCAGACTTCAACTTCACCACCACGATTATCAGTAGGCATGCCTAGCCCAAACCCAGTACCTTCAAATGCGAAGCGAACTTCTGCACCTGGACCTGTGCTAATTGCACGATAGCCACCGAATGCAGTAAAGTTTGATTCTTGTTGCCAGTTTGCACCGTCTACGACGCGCACGTAGTCCACATCGAAAGTCGTGCCATTTGTACCAACGAAGGTGAAGTCAATGTCTTCATTCGTACTTGGTGTGTAGTCCCAGCGGAAAGCCTCCCATCTACCATTGAGGCTGGTTGTTGTTGTGGCGGATAGGGCAGGTGTAGTGCCATTGACGTTCACTGTCACTTCGCCGCCAGTCAGCGTACTGACACGTACATAGGCAATTAGCGTGTAACGGGTGTTGGCTCTCAACGATACCGTTGGTGATTGCAGTGTCGGCGTCGTACCATCTTTCATGTTGAAAGTACGTGCGCCTTCAAAGCCACCAAATCCAGAGGTAAGCGTGCCATCTGTTGCAACCCAACCATACTGACCAAGTGGGATTGCTTCTGCACTATCATTAGGCATCAGTTGTGCCGTGTTGTAGTCATATATGATTTGTGGTGCGTTATGGTCGTAACGTCCTTCTGGTAGATACGTCACATTTTGTAGGCTACCGTCAAAGTTGGCAGACATATTCAATGGGCGTACGGAATCGAAGTACATTGGACCCGACGATAGCGCAGATACTGTGACGATGTAATTATCAACAGCTTGTGTTTCGCTTAGATAAATTGTCACATCGGTTGGGTTAAAGCCAAAGCTCTTTGTATCCAAAGTCTGGCAATAACGGTCATTTGTATCACTCGTTGCACATACGAGAAGTGGTGTATTACTGAAGCCTAAAGGCAAATTCAGCTCGATAGCGTTCGCGTTTTGTACAGAGAATGTGACTGTCGCACCGGGCTCGCCACCAACAATGGCGTCTACATCTTGGTTATCATATCTTAGGAATGCCCCAACTTGTGTTGTCCAGCTATTGCCATAGTATGCAAAGAAATTAGAATCGGCTCGATTCACATAATTCCCATCATAGCGGGTATCATTCATCATCGGTGTGAGGGTGGTGAAATCTGTATTGATGATTTCTACACCATCGAACCACATTTCTTCTTTCAGTGATGTGTTGATGGATGGTGTGAAGTTATCACCATCGAAGCGAATACCAACATAGTATGTGTCTTCTGGAAGTCCCAGAATTGGACGATGTGCGTTGTAACGAATGCCCAAGAGACGGTTATCAAATGCTTGACAATCACCATTAGCGAAGGCTTCTGTTACTTTTTCAACATCGGTTATGGCATTGGCAGCCGCAAGATCACCATCGGTTATCCAACATAGGGTAACTTGGTCTGCACTACTTTGTAAGCGGAACGCTGGCGCGAAGCCACGTCCTGTAAATTCAAAGCCAATCGTTGCTCCAATATCATCTGTGTACAGAACACCACCACCAAAATCAGGTGTGAAGCTACTAAATGCCTGTGTGAAGATAGCAGATGGGCTAAACGAGAATGTACTTGTACTACCGACAACTTCTGGAACGGTTGTTTGGTAATTGCCACCAACCAACTCGAAGTAGTCGAAGGTCGTCACATACTCTTCATACCGCCCTTCAGTTAGTGGGGCAGTCGCACCAATTGCACTCAGCGTATCGACAGAGATATTGTTTTCATACAGCGTGAATATCTCGATGATGACACCATCTGCATCATCAGCCCACGCAGCGCTGAAGTCGCTTTCCGAGATAGCAATTGTTTTGCTGACTACACGGATATTGCCATCAGGTGTTGGTGATACACTACCATCTTGCCCGATTGCCACGTAATCACCAGTTGAGGTATTCACTAGCAAACAGTTGCCGTGTGCGCTGTTGACATCGGTCAAATCTTCAACGGCTGTTGTGCTTGTACCGACGCCATCTGCACGGTCTGCACAGATCATTACATGCTGGCTCGGAGCGAACTCACCATGTGTCCAGTAGATGGTATCTATATTACTTGGAACAGTGAACGCAACGTAAGGACCTGGCGCTTGTGCAATGAAGTTCACATCTGTGAGTGTGCGGTTGATAGTATTGAAGGTATTGGCATTGAATGTCCATGTATCCTCGATACCACCACCATAGTAGATGCGAGTTTGGTCACTATCATCCACCACACCACTTAGCGGTTCTAGTGGTAGATCAATGGGTGCAAAAACGCGAACGCCATCAATGACCATTGGGTAGAATGAATTTACAACACGTGTTGGAATAACATCCACACGATACGTATCATCAGGATTCAACCCATGGAATGGACGGTATGTGTTTTTAGCCAATGGAATGAACAAGAACTGCGACAATTGATAATTGAAGCGTTGGCATGTCATTTCGTCATTACCGGATGTAACGTTTGTTACACACATGGTAAATTCTGCTGGTTGTGGCGCGATAGCAGTCTCGATTGCGACCCCTGCGCCTCCTGTTACCAAGAAGCTGACCACATTATTGGCTGATGCGGCAACGTCAATGTCTGTATCAGAGGTATCTGTATCGGTAGCGCCCGTCAAGCGATATGCTAAACCATTTGATGACAAGAAGTCTGGGAATTCAGTCCAGTTGCTACCAAATGCATCACGCAAGACAAGTTCCGTAACTTCATGGAAACCAGGTCCTAGAGGTACTTGATTGTCACCAGCCGTATCATCGTCATTCACGAGTGAGAAAGCATCTACAATCAGTTGTAACCCTGAAGTGTTGACGATTTTTGCAAGATGTACGCCGTCATTTTCGCTGGTCAAGGTATCTGCCCAGTCGAAGATACCATTACCACCATCGTTGTAGTTGTAGCTATTACAGGTGACGGTGTAATTCGCACCTATTGGGAACTCTGTTTTCAAGTGAACAGGGACGGCGAATGTATTGATAGCATTTGTTGAGCAAGTGAATACCGTGTCATCTGTTGGGTTATCAATAAAGGCACGATACACCCGTGTACTCCCCGGAACTAGAGTCCAGTTTGTAAGGGTTTGGAAGTTACTGGTAGACCCTGAATCCATGTCGATTTCCAAGTCCCAGCGACCACCAAAGCTCTTGTACATATATAGTACGAAGCCTGTCCCACGCAGACCAAACTCTGCAGTCGAGCCTGCTGTTGTGGAGATATGGATCGTGTTGTTGATAGCATCAGCTTGTCCGCGTGTTGTCCAGCCATCGCTGTAATCAAAGGCGAAACTGCTATCGTCATAGATACCTGCGACATCTGGCAAACGGCTTTGATTGCGCACGGTGAGTACGACATCAACGCTTTGTCCTTGCGCATCTGTCACTGTATATGATATATCCGATGACCCTGATGTATCGCTGAGGTCAAACGTGATAGTACGATTTGGTAATGTACCATCGAACGTTGGCAATGTACTGAAGATAGCATTGTTGCTCGATGAGATACTGGAGTAAGTGAACGGATAATCCAGCGCAATCCCACCGACTTGAACAAAGTCTGCATTTGCGGATTCTGAGAAATTGAAATTACCAAACGATACAAATGGACGTGCCTCAACTTCTACGTCTGCTTGCCCTAAGTTACCTGTGAATGAATAGCGTAGCGGTTCATTTGTCACACTGCTAAAGGACAAATCATTTGTTGGGGTAATTTCAAATGAAACAACTTGTTGTACAACCTCACCGCTGGCATCAGTCACGCGGAAGGTGAAGTTAACATCATCAGGAACACCCGCGGAATCGGTGTCGTCAGTATAGAAATTGTCTGGCATACAGTAGAACACACGCGAGGCATTAGCTCCGACACCGAAGTACATGCCTTGATTCTCGTTCGTAAACGCAGGACCACATTGCGTACCGAAGTTGTCGGGGCGATCTAGGAACTCGTAGGTCAGATTACCCGTACCACCTTCAACACGGACACTGAGGTCAATCGTAACGATGCCGGAATCTTCCACGAATACAGGGTCAGGTGCAGGGGCAAGTGATAGAGGCACATATTCAAAAGCACCCATATCGGTGTTGTTGGGGTCTACACCCAAATCCACGTCAAATACGCGCTGTTCATCCTGAATATCACGATCAAACGGCGCGCCCAAGAGGTCCAGCCCACTACTGAACTCATCATCTAAGTTGCTGTTATCTACTGCTTGACTGAATACAGTAGGGATACCACCTGGATTGGTAATCGTGAGGGCATAGTATGCTGGGTCAGTGTTCGGGTCTAAGCTCCCGCCAGATACTGCACCAACAAATTCACCAGCAGGGGAGGCACCCAGAATGTTGTCATTGGGCGCACCAATGTTTTGCATCTCGCTCGCGCAGGTTGGGTTTCCAACAACAACGGTGTAATTGAACCACCAATTATGTTGTGTAGCGGCACGGTCATTGCCTACAACGCCAAACGAATCGTAGCTATTGCACGCATTGATGACGCTGTCAATGTTGTTAACACCTGTGGAAATTGACACCACACCGACAGATGTCGTGCCTGACCATGTGTTATTGAAAATGACGTTGTTCGCAAAGTCGAAGAAGAGGTTCTTCTCAAGGTCTCGTGCGATGGCAGAGCCTTGTGGTGTGCCAAGCCCGATGATTGCGCCGTTCGCAGCAGAGTCTAGGAAGTTATTGCGGATGACGGTGTTGTTCACGAACGCGAACGTTGGTGTGTTGTAAAGCTGAACAAGCGCACCAGCCGGCTCACTTGGCGAGAAGGATGGGGCAGGGTCAGCTTGTAAAATGTTACCTAAGAATACGTTGCTGACAATATTCAGCGGTTCTTGTGTACCAGGATTCCCTTGTGCTGTCCGACTGGAAATTATGGTACTTGCCCGGTTATCCAAGAACGTGTTACCGACGATATTTGTGTAACTATCCGCAGTGTAAACAATCGTTCCTAGTGCATCGGTATCTGCAACACGATGGATGGTAGCTACGTTATTTCTGAACGTATTACCACGTAAAATGACACTGCTGGTTGTGCTATTTGTACCGGCTTCTAAAATAGCCATTGCGCTAGGTATTAAATCTGAAAGGGTGGGTACACCACCTACATTGCCGTCGAAGACATTGTCAGTAATGCTGATTGTGTCTCCGCCATAAACCAGTAGCGGAATCTCTCCACCATCAGCCCATCCGGCATAGGTTGAACCACCAGCCGAAAGCGCCCCGAAGTTGTTGTTTTCAAGATCGACATTATCGACAAACGCTAAGAATAAACCTTGATGGGGTAGGGAATCTGTATCGAAGCGACTTGTGTGTACGAAACTGAAACCACTGAAGGTTGCATTAGATATGGCATCAAGAATGACACCTGCATTTTGTTGAAATTCTAAACCGTTTAGTGTTGCCTGCGTATCGTAGGCGAATTGTCCACCGACAGTAATTATTGTTGCACCGAATTGACTTGAGGTTACGCTGTCATAGCCATAAATGCGTACCCCTGAGTTCTCGATATAGATGGGTGTTACATATTCACCGGGCATCACCACAACACAGTCGCCTACACTAGATGCTGCAACCGCTGCCCCAATGGTCGTAAACGGATTGCTGATTGACCCATCTTGTGTCGATGAAGTATTGGCTTGCCCAACGAAACGTAATGCGCCTTCAGCAATGTTATTACCGTCTACATCGCATTGTTGGAATGGATCACTTGCAAGAGCAATCAGATCTGGTGCCGAAATTTCATTGCGTGTGTTGACCACATTGTAATTGGGTGAACCAAGCGCGAAGAAACCGTTACCGTGCTGATAATCAGGTCCATCAGCACTGTTACCAAGTGGCAACTCTACTGAATGGGTGAAAATGTAATCTTCGATAGCTTCTACACCAGCTGCATTAGGCGTATGTAAAGCACTGTATGTCGGGTTTGACAAAAGAACAGCGGTCATGGCAGCTGCATGAGCAGTCGCGGCAGATGTACCACCAAAGCCATCGGTTGCTGCTAATGAGGTTAATGCGCTTGAGCAGGCATCAGTGTCTGCGGCGCCAAATGTCGTGCTAACGTGTGATGGACTCAGGATGTCTGGTTTGGCGTCTCGTGCCGTTGTAGGATTAGTTGATGGGTTGACATCACCAAATAAGCCATATATAGGACCTTGAGAACTGGTTGGCAGTAGGGCGAAGTTCGTTGCCTCGTTTGCACATACGCCGCCGACTGCCAATACATCTGGCGAATCAGCAGGACTGGCAATCGTACCAGCATGTGATGCAATACTCGCACCGACACCTGCAAAGTCTTCATCACCGAAAATGGCTGTATCGACACCGTTGTTATCGCTGAAAACGATGTTGCTGATTTGAATGCTCTCGTCAGGACGTTCATCAATACGTGGATAAATGAGCTGTCCGGTGGTCGGAGATGTAATTTGTTGTCGTGTTGGATCAACAGCTTCTTCTTCTACCGGTAAAACGCTGACCCGCATGGTCACGGGGGCATCACCTTTTGTACGTATAATCGTCACGATGACGCTACAAGAGCCGTCGAAATCCGATGCGAAGCCTGGCGCACCATCGGGATCAGGTACATCGCTTACAGGACAACCTCTATTTGCAGCGACAAGTTCTGGTACACCACCACTTGTCGTAGCGAAACTTGGAGCGAGGCTGAATGTACTTGTGGGTGTTTCAAAAAGATTTTGTCGCTCACTACGTCCCTGCGTGAATAGGGCTACCGTGTCGAAATCATCGCCAAGATTCCAATCCGTGCCATTATCACCCAAGTTTGTATAAGCATCAGGGTTCAAGCGTACATCAACATAGAAATCTTCTACATCGGCTGGCGCAGATGATCCACGTAAGCCGTCTGTACGGTCAATCCAATCATCCCACGTTACAGTGATACGATCACCTACACTGGCGTCAATGACTAACCGTGCCACAATTTCAGATCCGGCTGGTAAAGTCGTGCCAAAGTTTGTTGGTAGTGGATCAGGTGAAATGCTCGGTGCTGGGATATTCAATGTTACAGAACGTTCTGCACGATTATTTGTGCCAGGGTTAGCATCAAAAGCACTACCATAGTTCCCTGCGGCTGCAAAGATGATGATACCATTTTCGCGTGCTGTGCGCAGAGCGAGATAAGGGTCATCACCTGTATCTAGGCCTGTGCCATCCCCTGTTGTTTCAGACGTAATATCCACTGCAATTACGAGAATATCAACGTTATCTGTGATGGCTTGGTAAATGCGGTTTGAGAGACGCGAGGTATCGGTTGAACTTACCTGATAAGCAAAGACATCTGAGCCAGGTGCGATGTCACAGAGAATCTGTAACATCGCCATGCCATGTGTGCCAGGTGGGTTACTGCTCGCATTACCTGAGAGACATGTGTATTCACTACTGGCGGTTTCGCCATTGTATGCTGTGTCGATAAGACCAATGCGCACACCTGTACCATCGTAACCTGCTTGGTGCCACTCATGTACACCTACAAGGTCGAAGCCTTCTGAGAATATTGCACCAGCCGGCGCATTGTTAGGTGCGCCTGTTGGACCCATTGATACCGCTCTGAGAAGTGGCTCGATAGTGCCAACATCAGGGCTTTCTACGAGTGCTATTAGATTTGCTACAGGAACGAATGCACCAACCTTAGTGTCCGTGATGATACTAATTTCACCACCTAAGCTCATCACAAGTGCTTCTACACTTGCAATTGCGACGCCATCGGCTGGGAAAATATTCAAATCGACACGATTTTGACCATCCACTGCGTAGCCAAGTATATCAAGTAAAGTTGCCGCTGTAACATCAGGTGCTGCGTCATTTTCGTTTGTTAATCTATCGAAAACTTGTTGCATCACAGGTGGCGCTTTGCTATAGGCAGGGTTAATTGCTTCTGCTTCTGGCGTCATTTCGGCGGTTGCTTCAGCGGTGACTTCCGCAGTTGCTTCGGCTGTGACCTCTGCCGTGACTTCCGCAGTAACCTCTGCTGTCGCTTCTGGCGTGGCTACTATAACCGCTTCTGTTGCTTCTGGTTCTGGCGTTGGTGTGACGATAGCCTCAGTATCATCAATTTCTGAGATGGTCACGTTATCAATGCTGATTGTGCCAGTTACATTCGCTTCTGTGCGGAATGCTATCGCACCTGCCGGTAGGGCAGGGGCTTGGTTATCGGTATAAACCACGCCCATCACATCATTGACTGAAATGTTGATGGTTGTCCCGACTGCTTGGATGCTGGCATCGAAGACACCTGCTTCTGCGGCTGTCGCAAATGTATCAAGCAAAACATCGTTGCGATACAGGCGATGGCTACCATTGCTACTGAACATTACGCGGTAGGCTTCATCACCTGCACGGAATGCAACTACCGCTACATTACCTGGTGCAATGGTAAATTGCGCATTAAGCGAAAAATCGGCAGGGGAGAAATTATTCACCGTTGCCGTTGCATTGCTTTCTGTTGTGGATAGGACACCGTTCGCAATGACCCATCCATCCAATGCCCACTTGCTGGCATCGAAAGTAGTGAAGTTGTCGCTGAAGGTTGTTACCTCTGCTGGGGCAGGCTCAGTCGCTACTTCCTGCGTAACCTCAGCCGTTGTTTCGGCTGGTGGCTGTGTCACTGCCTCTGTCGCCTCTACGACCTCTGTTGTTTCAGGGGCAGGCTCTGTGACAATTTCCGTCGCCTCTGCTGTTTCGACTACCGCCTCGGTGGCAGGTGGGTCTGTTGGCTCTGGTGACGGTGTTGTCGGTGAGGGTTCTTCTGTAACAGCCTCTGTGACAACTGGTTCTGTTGGTGCAGGGGTCGAAGTCACAGGCTCTGTTGCTTCTGGCTCGGCAGTAACTTCCTGCGCACGCACAGTCGGCAGAGAAGCTGGCAACAAGAGTGTTACCATCACTGCTACTAGAAAAATGGTTGGTGATAACCATTTGTGCATCCGGTTCATAAAAAATCTCCCAGCTTTTCAGCATAACCTATCGTAGGTTTACTAGATAATAACGATATGCTCGGTATCCTCACCGAGATGAATCATAAATCACAAAATGATGAGTTGATACAATAGTAACCAACTACCCACCATCATACAGCAAATAACAGCATAAATTCATTCAGATTTTGTGCATAAATCTTAATAGTTTTTGAAATGGTCACATAACTACAGATTCTCAACCATTTTGTTATACCTTTGCACTGTTTTACCCCTGCGGTACAATACAAATAGTCGAAATCCCAATAATTTGAATCGTCGAATACGAGCTAATACATGGAATCTGCAACACCATCGGAAACAAGCGCATCCCGCGAATCGGGAACAGCTCTACACCAACGCGAAACACGTTGGCAGATATATTTGCCGTTTATGCTGGGTATTGGTATTTTGCTGTGTATTTTCTTTGCACTTGGGTTTCAACCTGATGCTGTGTGGCGTGACAGAGTACAGGCAATTGGCGACTTTTTATATACATGGCTCTGCGCCCTGCCAATATTGGTATGCCTTTTTCCGGTGTATCTCATTTTGGTAATGAGCATCTATGGTATGCGCAAATTACATGCGGGTACGGCAACCCCACTCGTCAAAGTAGAGAATTTAGCAAATTCACTTGCCAGCCGTATCGAATCTGCTACGGATTACGTTAATGAAAAAACAGTATCTGCACGGTCACAGATTGCACCACTTGAACAACTATTTAGCTTTTTTGACCGTCCTGCGCCCGATAACCCTACGGCTGCATCGGATTCAGCGCAATCAAATAAACCACTAAACACATCCAATGAGGAAGCGTCCAAATGACTCAACAAGAAACTGAACAGAAAACCTCCAATTGGAAGATGCAGGTTTATGTCATTGGCACAGCCATAGGCACATTGCTTGGCTTTTTCTCTGCATATCTCTTTGCACAAGAAGCCGAAGATAATGCTGAAGGTGATGAGCAACCCGATATTCCAGCCAGTGCCATGCTCGGATTGGCATTGTCGGTGATTACGGTTGTGCGCCAAATTGCAGAAACCCCACGTAAGAAAAAAGATAAGAAGAAATAACTATGTGTGGACGGTATACACTCAATGCAGAACCAGAAGCTGTTCAGCGTGAATTTGATTTAACGGATACACCCACGCTGGTATCGCGCTACAACATTGCTCCCACGCAACCTGTGGCGATTATCACCAACCAAGATTCTAAATCACTGACGCTCGTTCGCTGGGGTCTGATTCCAAGTTGGTCAAAAGACCCCAAATCAAATTACAGCATGATAAATGCGCGCTCAGAGACGGCCGATAGTAAGCCATCGTATCGTGCGGCATTCAAACGGCGACGTTGCCTGATTCCCACTACGGGCTTTTACGAATGGATAAAAACAGAAGATGGTAAGCAACCGTATTTCATCCATCGCAGTGATGCAGACTTATTTGCCTTTGCTGGCTTGTGGGAAATATGGAATGGAGTAGGTGGTGAAGAAATATGGTCATGCACAATTTTGACGACGGATGCCAACGACAAAATTAAGCATTTACATCATAGAATGCCTGTTATCCTCGATAAAGAAGAACAGTCTGCATGGCTAGATAATGACGAAGACCCGCAAGCACTCAAAACGTTACTCACGCCTTATGATGCAGATAAGATGGCATTCTATCCCGTATCAAAAGCGGTAAATAATGTGCGTAATGACAATCCGATGCTGATAGAACGTGATGAACCGCCAAAACAACAGAGTTTATTTTGATGTTGCCAATGTTCCCGCACGAAGACGCTGACCGCGCTCAAACCGTGATGAATAAGTTAAAACCACTGGCGTTAGCTTATTGGGAGAAAAATGACCCAGCACGGTTCAAAGATGATCCATTCAGCGTGATGGTCGTTGCATTACTCAGTCCACGCACAAAAACGGAAGCCTCACGCGGGGCGATGGATGCGCTATTTGAGCAAGCACCGACTCCAGCTGACCTTACACAACTGCCTTACGAGACAGTCGTTGACGTGCTTATGGCGTATGATGTTCAATTTCCAGAGAGCAAAGCCCAACATCTCTTAGCGACCGCAAAACGGATAGCAGAAAATGATGGTGTCGTGCCACAGTCACTAGATGAATTGATGCAGTATCCGGGCATGGGCTGGAAAACGTCTCTGCTGACGCTTCATCTTGCCTACGACCTCGCGCCAGAAATTTGTGTGGATGTGCATGTGGCGCGGATTAGCCAGCGCATGGGACTTGTATCTCCCAAGATTGACAAACCGCAAGCTGTCAGTCGCGCCCTGATGGATGTTGTGCCTCATGATGAATGGCGCTGGGTTAATTCAACATTCGTGTATTTTGGTAAGACACGCTGTTTTCCTAGCAAACCGAACTGTAACGGTTGCCCTGTCTATGACTTATGCGAGCGTGTCGGTGTAGATTAGCTATCGTAGAAGCCATCTTCTTTTTTGCGTTCACGGATGCGTTTTTTCACGCGCTTGTCGATGATGCGTTTGAAGGGGTCTTCACCTTTTGGTATCAACACTTTACGCGCTCGTCCGCCACCCACTGCCTCACCAACGACACCCAAATCTTCAAGCATGTCAATGATGCGTGCAGCACGCGGATAGCCCAAATTTAGTTTACGTTGAATGAGCGAGGCAGAGGCTTCCTGTGTATCTACAACGTATTCAATCGCATTTTCGAGCATGGGGTCGGTTTCTGCTAATAATTGACGGCGTGTAAGACCGCGTTGCCAAGGACCTGTGCGATTCGCTTCCATTTTACCGTCAGCGATTTTTTCTGCGTACCACGCTTTCCAATGGTCAACGACTGCCCGCGTCTCTTCATCGCTCACGAAACAACCTTGTACACGTACAGGCGAACCAGCATCCGGCGCTTGATAGAGCATATCACCACGCCCCATCAGTTGCTCTGCACCTGTCGCATCCAGAATAACCCGTGAATCGACACCTGACGCAACTGCGAAAGCAATACGTCCGGGGAAATTTGCTTTAATCAAACCGGTAATGACATCCACGGATGGGCGCTGAGTAGCAATGACAAGGTGCATACCGACAGCACGCGCCATTTGTGCCAGCCGTGTGATTGCACGCTCGGTTTCTTCCGGTGCATTCATCATCAAATCACCGATTTCATCAATCATGATGAGCATGTGGGGCATGTAATCAGCATGGCGTGTTGAACCGAATCGGGCGTTGTAATTGTCGATATTACGCACAGCCTCTTCTTCAAGAATTTTATAGCGCCTGTCCATTTCCATCGTACACCATTTCAACACACCTATGATGCGCTCAGTGTCTGTTTCGACAGGTCCTAAAAGATGAGGAATGCCATTGAAGCGTGTTAGCTCGACCATTTTGGGGTCGAGCATCACCATACGCACCGTGTCGGGAGTGTTACTTAACATAATCGCTACAGCCATTGCCGCAATCGCTACTGACTTGCCCGACCCCGTTGTGCCTGCAATCAGCAAGTGAGGCATTTTGGCAATGTCAAGTGTCATCGCCTCACCAGAGACATTACGCCCTAATGGAATTATCAGCGGTGATGAGCTTGATTTATTTGCAGTTTCGTAAAATATCTTGCTTTCATATACACTGCGGAGCGTGACAACGCTTGGTTGCTTATTCGGTACTTCGATGCCCATATAATTTGTGCCTGGCACAGGAATTTCTAAACGCAGGCGCTTTGCTGATAACGATAGTGATAAATCGCTATGGTACGAAGCAATCTTGCCTAAGCGTGTACGCTCTGTTGTGCCATCAGGATTTGTGCGATAGGGCTGTACTGCGTAGCGCGTCACGGTTGGTCCAACTTGCACGTTCACAACATCAATATCGACATCAAACTCTAGCAAGGTATTTTCAATCAGCACGACGTTGTGATTGATTTCGTTTTCGTCAGGGAGTGCCATTTCTTCTTCTTGTAATAAGTCCAGACTTGGCAATAGCTTAGAACGGCGTCCAGTTTTCTTCGATTCTTTCATCTCTTGCACCGCGAAATAACGTTTTTCACGTCCATCGGGGCGCTTGACAACACGCACACCATCATCATGTTTTTTGCCTGTTACTTCCCCGATGATGTTGAAATCAAGCGATAAATCCTCACCACCTTCTTTGAACAAGGGATGCTCTTTATATGCCTCTTGCTTTTCTTCTTCGTCTTCCAGCGTGCCAAGCAAAATTGCATTTCGCAGTGACGGTGGCAGATTTTCCATATCTTGTACAATACGCATGATTGGTACACTGCGCGTTGATAGAGCGATGACTTCTTCAGGAGCAGGGGGGGCTTCAGGTATTGTTACTCGTGCCGCTGCACCGGATAGACGTTCACTGTATATCAACAGGTTACGTCCTGTATTTGATAGCCAATTGACGAGGTGTTCGCGCTTGATGCCTGCAACAATAACGATACTCAGGATGAGTATCACGCCCCAGATAAATAGGCTAAATGAGCGTCCGAGTAACCAATGAGGGGCTGCTGCAAGCCCCCAACCGATGACGCCACCACCGTCGCCATTACGGGCAAGCGTGCGTAAATCATCTACATTGGGAAATAAGTGTAAGAGCGCCAATGTGCAGAAAAAAGCAATTTCGATAGCGAGTACACGCGACAGCGGAAATTGTATGCGAATACCGACTTTCGGTAGCAAAATGATGATACCCAGCACAAACAGACTGCCTGCAATCAGGATGCTACCTAGCCCGAATAAGTTGCGTAGGATATTTGCCCATGCAACAGCGACAACCGCGCCAGAACTATCGAATAGCGCCAAGAACGACAATACACCGAAAATGAGTAGGCTAATTGCCAACACCTCATCTATCCAATAGGGCAAGCTATCGCGTAAATCATCCCATAGCGTGGGTTCAATAGCACCCTCAAAGACGGGTAAATCAATCTCACTTTCCGCAAGTGTATCGACTGTCTCATCGACTGCATCATCGGTGGTGATGTCTGATATTTCGTTATTGTCGGTATTTTCAGTTTCTATAGAAGGGGCATCTGCCATCTTTCAGCAACCCTTTATGCCAAATACAGTGTGTATGTAGTCTACTGCGTGTGCGTGTAGTGTCAAATAAAAAAGACTGAGAACATCGTCTCAGTCTGATATTTTTTCATAGCTTGTGCTTTAGAGCAAGCGCAGACTCAGTCCCAGCCGACGCGCTTTGCCGTCGATGCTTAAAATACGGGCTTGTACTTGCTCACCTTCCTGCACCACATTACGCGGATGCAAGAAATGACCCTCTGCCAACTCAGAAAAATGAATCAAGCCTTCTAAACCTTCTTCTATACAAGCAAACGCCCCAAAATCAACCACATTGGTGATAGTGCCTTCAACAACTTCACCAACTTCGTAGCGTTCATCGACAGTCGCCCACGGGTCGGGGGTCAGTCGTTTAAGGCTCAGTGCGATGCGTGCATCATCAGGGTCTACTTCAATCACATAGGCTTCTACAATATCATTGCGACTCAGCATATCCGCTGGGTGTCCGACACGTCCCCAACTCAGTTCGCTGATATGAATCAAGCCTTCTACGCCACCCAAATCAATAAATGCACCAAAGTCACATAAATTTGTTACCTTGCCGGAGACAACATCGCCAGCACTTAATCTTGTAAGAATACGGTCACGGGTGCCTGCTTCAACTTGTGCGGCACGTTCTGATAAAATTAAGCGGTTTTTCTCACGGTCTAATTCAATGACCCGTAGATGAAGTGCATCACCAACCCGCTCTATGAGAGCTTCACGACGTTCGTTTTCGCTACGTGAAATCGGAAAGCGCACCAATTGACTCGCTGGCACAAAGCCCCGCAATGACCGCCATTCGACCAATAATCCGCCACGATTGTAGCCCACGACTTTTAAATCAAGCACCCCATCATTATCCATAATATCCGCAACAGTCGTCCAATCTGTTTCTAGCTCGTTGGGTGGCGGCATCTGATTTAGATTAGAGGGTGGTGTATCAAAGGTGGGGGCAGGTTCACTGCTGAGTATTGATTCGTCTTCAGATGGCGCGTTTATATATTCGTCTTCTGTTAATAACGAATCCCAATAACTTTCGTCCAATGGTGGTTGTGCAGATACGCCACCACTATTTGGTGCATCATTTGACATCATGTCTCCCCCATGACGCTATGCTTACAATACAACTACCAATATATCGCTTGAATTTAAGATTATAGAATCATTAGTATGAGATGTCAAACAGGATTGGTTCAGAATGGTCGATTAAATATCAGAGCGGACAGTGAATGTGAAAATATTATTTTGCTCAGATGGTGAGGCGTTCTTGCTCCATCGTGTGGATGATGCGTGCCATCTCTTCGATAGCGAGGCGTTGCTTACGATATAAATCTGGCTCACTCATGCTCATGCGTCGTGCCACGTCACGGACTTTCTTGCCTTCAATAAAACGAAGGTCAATGATGTTGTAGAGTGTCCACTCGGTTGCTGTCAGACTACGTTCGCTTTCCGGAGCAAGGCGCTCTAGGGCGATTTGTAACACATTGCGCAGTGCTTGTACCGAAGAATCCGCGTCTTCCAGCGCATCATGTACAAGCTCTAAATCCAGTAAGCGACTGCGTGTGATGCCTGGTCCTCCCCAATAGTGTCGAAGCGCAGCACGGACTTGTTCGTATAAATCTTCTGCACTTGGGATTTTATTTGGCAAAGGAGGGGTGCGTCCAGGACGATACTCTACAAGGTCATCGCGGTTACGCCCCGTCGTAATTTGTGGTAGCAAACCTTCGAGTGCGGCATAAATTTCACCTTGTAAATTCATGTCATCGAGCGTTTGTTCGGCACGATTGATGTAGGTATACAACAACGGGACATCGCGCTCGTCAATTTCTTCGATAGGATTACCAGCCGTCTGTATGCCTAACATGCCGATGAGTAATTCTGCTTCGTCTTGTGTGCCAGAACGTGTGCTGTACAGCGGGACAAAATACCAGCTTTCCCATTTTTGAAAGGCAGAGCGTCCAGTAACACGGTCAGCGTTAGAGGCTAAATCACGCAAATTATCGGCGTTATCTTGCCAATCTATCGCTTCTGTTGCGGATGTTTGTGTCGTCTGTACGAGGTCAGCATCGCCATTCTGTACTGCAACAATGAAGGCAACATCCGTTTGTAGATAGTCACAGATGGCTTCTAGTGTCGCGCCCAAGAGTTGCAACATATCGGCGCGTGTTAGCATGGTATTGCTGAGGTCTTGTAACTTAGCGAGTTGTTCATCATCTTCATCACGATAGATGAGCCATGTTTCCAAATAGGGTAGACCCAAGTGAATCATCCATTGCCAAAATAATACAGCCGCGATGACACCAAAGGGCAGAAAATCTTCAGCAGATAAACTCATTACAGCAAAATCTAACTCTGCTGCGCGTTCTGTACTTACAATTACACCCAGCGCAACGAGTGCTGTACCTGGTCCACGGAGTAGAAAGCGTAATAGCTCGACTTTTACCACGCGGTCAGGGACATCTGAGCCGAAAAATGAGAGGGGGTATGATAAGAAGACCAACATGATAATGACGATGATATTTGCAATGTTGACCAATAATTGCACAACTAAAGAAATATCTTCGCTAGCGATAGGTATGACGGCTGAATAAGGAAAAATACCTAATGCAGGCGTTAAGCTGGCAAATTGCAAGTATGCCATGCGTCGCCGACTGCCATCTGTCAGGCAACGTTCTCGCGCACGATTGATGTTGATAAATGTCACAGCACAGGCGACGACAAAATAAGCAACATAAACTGGAAATAGGGACTGAAACTCGGCTTGCATGCGGACGCTATCACCTACAAAAATAGGAATAGTCAACCAATCTGTGAGGGTTGCGCTGAGAAAAAATAGCGAACTTATGATGTATAGAATACGTACGACTGCTCGTCGGCGTCCACGCGATGGTAAACCTGTTGTTGCAAGGAGTGCATCAGATAGGTGAAAGAGGGCTGCAGGAATGAATGCTAAGCCCAACCATTGCAAACGCGCTGCAATGAGGGCTGTTTCACCAACAGGACCTAGTGACAAATAGACATCCACCACATAGGCAAAGGTCACTGTTGCTAATACCGCGCCAGAGGTGCGTGCAACACGGTTATTGAGGTTGCGTGTGAGGTTGTACAGCAACATCGACGTTGCAATGATGACGATGCCGGCTGCTAAAATTTCGTTGACAGCGGCAAGTGCTGTCGCAATGACTTCATTCCAATTCATGGTTCAGCGTATTGCCTGTCCAAAAAAGACGGATATATCTTGATTCTGAAAATACTGGTCATTAAACCCACAGAATCTTAACCCACGATTTTGTAAAAATACTATAGCTGGACTATTTTTTGTAGAGACTTCTACCATAAGTTGGCGAGCATCATGTTCACTTGCCCATCGTCGAGCAATGCTTAGGAGGCGTGTACCGATACCACGCCCACGAAAATTTTGCTCAACGACAATATCTTGGATGATGCCATGTTTGTGAATGCGGTCTATGCGCATTGTCAAATAGCCAAATACAAGCGGGTCATCTTTGCCGACAGCGACAACGAAGCACATATCCTTAGCTAATGAAAGCACCAGCCGTTCCCTATTGCCTGTGTGCGCAATCTGTGTCGGATATGGCAAACGCTCTTTTTGAAATGTCGTTATCCAACGCTCATTATCTATTTGAATTGCCATACGCCATACATGATGCGTTTCGTAATGATGGTCAATGTCTAAACAGGCATCCAAGTCATCAGGAAGGGCATCACGTATCATAAAGTTAAACGAAGACTTCATAGGGAATCGTCTAAAAGCTCCATAGCAAGTGGGTAAACGAGTGGGTGTTTAAGAGAGGTAAGTGTCGCCAAATGTGCCTGTTACCACAATATCTACAAGCGGATACTCAGGGTCGCCATCACGACTAACATAGACACCGTCGTCTACTTCTTCATAGCGGTTGCTATCTAACTGTACGCCAAAGAAATAGCCCCCTTCAACAGTAATGCGTGTGCGTTGCTGGCTGGGCGTCATGATATTGATGTTCCCTACTAGAGAGCGCACGTAAAGCGTCTCGAATGCCTCTCTCGGTGGCACAAGATGTACATCGCCAATGCCTGTGCTGACTAAGACGTTCTGTATAATGACATCGCGCAAATCCATATTTGCCTGACCGAGATAACTGCTCATCACAATCTGCCAAGGCAAATCTTGTGACAACCCCATTTCCCAATCTGCAAATGAGAGCCAAGGTGTGTGTTGACGCTCCATCAAGAGATTAGCATGCACGTCGCGCACGTCGAGGTCTGGTCGGGCTTGGTTGGCATACTGTCCTGCAATCAAACGTTCTGTATTGCGAGTCTGTAACGCCCGCACATTAACATCAATTTCGCCAGAATTTATCTCTAATGTAGCGGATTCAATGCTCCCGCGTGTGATACCGAAGGTGCGAAAATCGTCACTTGGCACTAAATCACCACGCAACAATACATATGCCCCCACAACTACGAGCAGGATGGGCCACAAATCTATTACGTTGAAATCATTTAGGAGGAAATAATTGCTGAGGAGCAAAAGAACCCCAGTGAGTACAACTGCCAAAGGCAATAGTACAGGTCCTTTGCTCCCCGAAGAACGTTCTCGACTGCTCAAGGATTATCCCTCGAAGAGATAATCGCGGAGAATAACGTGTGCGCTGGATTGACGCAGGCGGTTCAATGCCTGTGCTTCAAGCTGACGTACACGTTCGCGTGTTACACCAATTGTCTGACCGACTTCTTCCAGTGTGTAAACACGTCCATCTGCCAAGCCATAACGCAAGCGCAAAATCTGTGCTTCACGGGCTGGCAATTTATCCAATGCTTCCTGCAATTGTTCCTGCAACAGATAGGTCGCAACCTCATCTGATGGGGCAGGGCTATTGTTGTCTTCTACGAAATCGCCGAAGGTGCTATCGCCTTCATCGTCGATTGGGGTTTCCAAGCTGACGGGACGACGGCTAATTTCCAGCAAGTTTTCAACCTTTTCAGGGGTTGTTTCCATGCCGGCTGCGAGTTCTTCGATTTTCGGGTCGCGCCCGAGTTCTTGCAAGAGTTTTAACTGCACACGGCGCATGCGGTTCAACTGGTCGCCCATATGAACTGGCACGCGGATAGTACGCCCTTGGTCAGCTACAGCACGGCTTACTGCTTGGCGAATCCACCAAGTTGCGTAGGTGCTGAACTTGTGACCACGTTGATACTCGAACTTGTTGGTTGCACGAATCAGACCGATGTTACCTTCCTGAATCAAATCCAAGAATGGCACGCCACGCCCAATATATTTTTTCGCCACGCTGATAACCAAACGCGCATTGGCACGAATCAAGTGTTCCTGTGCGCGATCACCATCAATGATAACTTCACGCAAGGACTGTTCTTCCGACCAGCGAAGTTCTTCGCCACTCTCTTCTACCTCTTGCATTTTCTCACGCGCCCAGACAGCCGCTTCCATACGTTTCGCCAGCGCAACTTCTTCGCTTGCGGTCAACAATGGTACACGACCTGCTTCTTTGAGATACAAGCCGACAACATCGTCTGTATCCAATGCAGCTTGATACCCTGCATCTTCTGTTAGTTCATGAAGATTTTTGAAGGTCTGACGGGTGGCAGCAAAGATGTCTTCTTCGCCTTCATCGTCATCGTTTTCCATATCTTCAACATCATCGCCAACAGAATCAAGCAAGGTGTTATCTGCTTTCGATTGGTTCGGTTTAGAACCACCTGGCACAATTTCGATACCTGCTTCGAGCAGTTCGTCCATAATATCATCGAGCAATGCAACATCCTGCTCAACATCTGGAATCGTTGCCAAGATGTTGTCGTAGGTAATGTAACCTTGCTGATTTGCCTTTTCGACCAACTGCATACGCACTTGATCTTTTTGAAGAGTTGTCTGCACCATTTTCACCACACCATACTTACGTAACACATTGAATCACTCTGCTATTCATACTTTATGATTACCAGAGCGTTTAAGTCAACAAATTGCTGTGTTAAATGACTCACAACATAATTTGTTATGAGTCACAACCTTGTAATAAATCTAATCTATTTGAGCTATGTTCTGTTTGACCACTTAACAAAACTTGGATGAGGCAGAATACCGTTTGAGAATATACTTTTTAATAGGTATTTCCAGATAAACAAAGTAACCTGTTTTTAAAATCCTGTCAAGTTTTTGCAATGATTTGTTTATGTATAGTAGAAATCCTGCAATATTACGTCAATTCCTGCATCTTTTAGACGTTACTATGATGCTAAATCTTTCTTGACATTTCATAAATTAATGTACATCACTTCTATAAGAAGTACCTTAGACCTTGTGCAGGATGCACATAAAATCCGAAAAAGTGCATGAAATTGTCACAATTGCTGGCTCATTGTTGACGAGATGCCAAGCATTCCTTAGACTCAGAGCAATGAATGAAGACCTAGTCGTGAAATTGAAACAGTTAACTATGTTGAATGTGCTTTACAGTAACAGGATGCGTCGTCGCCCAACGAACCAAGAGGTCGTTATGGGTGCTTGATGCTGTCTGCATAATGCACATTCCATACTAGGTAGTTGCTACTAAACCCTGACCTCACACATGATAAGGTCAGGGTTTTTAATTTAGGAGGAGATAAATACAGTGAATCGTATCAAAGTTGGTATATATGGGGCAGCAGGTTACGCTGGACAAAATCTGGTAGAGATTCTTGCGGCGCACCCATCCACAGAAATTGTCTTTGCGACATCGAACACCTACACCAATGAACCTGTTGCATTAACAGACTTGCGCTATATTGCGTCTGATAATGTAGACCTTGATGGTGTAGAGGTGGTATTTCTTGCTTTACCACACAAAGCATCTGCACCGATTGCCAATGTGGCACGGGCGGCTGGTAAAAAAGTAATCGACCTTTCGGCAGATTTGCGCTTTGATGATGCTGATAATTATCAGAAATGGTACGACGTTGTGCATCCTCATCCCGAAATGCTGATGGATGCCCCTTATGGTTTACCGGAGATGCACCGTAATAAAATCGCTGAGGCAGATATGGTTGGTGTGCCGGGATGCTACCCGACAGCGACACTTTTGGGCTTGTATCCTCTCCTGAGCATGAAGGGCTTATCATTGGACGCCCCAATTATCGTGGATGCTAAGTCAGGTGTTTCGGGTGCAGGGCGTAGTGCGACGGCTACTACACACTTCATCAATGCCTATGGTGATATTATCCCCTATAAAGTTGGGCGTAAGCATCGGCATGTGGGCGAAATTGAGCAAGAAATTAATCGCTTTATGCCCTCCGCTGACCAACTGATTTTCACCCCTCATCTCGTCCCCATAGATCGTGGCTTGATGGCGAGTATCTATGCGGCGCTCAATTACTCGATTACGGGCGATAAAGTTCATGCACTCTATAACAATATTTACAGTGATGAACCACTTATTGAAGTCCTTGCCCCTGATAAGCAAGCTAGTTTTAAAGGTGTCCAGCGCCAAAACAATGCGCAGATTAGCATCACACCTATTAGTGAACGTTACGTTCATATAACCTGTACAATTGATAACTTACGCAAAGGGGCGGCAAGCCAAGCGGTACAGTGCTTCAATTTGATGATGAGCTTACCAGAAATCGAAGGCTTACTATGACCCAGACGATAGTTATCAAACTCACTGGACACCGTATAGATGAACCTGACTACTTGGCTACGTTCGCGCAAACTATCGCGGAAATGTCTCAGCCTGTGATTATTGTACATGGCGGTGGCAAAGAGATATCGTCCCTGATGAACGAACTCGGTATGCAACCTACCTACGTAGAGGGTCTGCGCGTCACAGATGAAGCGGCGATGGCTGTTGTGACGATGGTGCTGTGTGGCACGGTCAATAAACGTTTGGTGCATTATCTACTTGAAGCAGGCATGGATGCACAGGGTATATCGGGCGTCGATAGAGGACTTATCACGGCACAAAAACTGCAACACAGTGAAGTTGATTATGGTTTAGCGGGCGAAGTAGTCAGTGTACGCGGTGAGGTACTCACACAAATGTTACAAGTAGGTATTACACCTGTTGTCTCGCCGGTTAGTGGCGGCATTGCCCAGCACTATAACGTTAATGGCGACCATGTAGCAGGTGCCATTGCGGACGCGGTCAATGCAGAGAAAATCATCTTTTTATCCAATGTAGAAGGGGTACTGGTTGATAATGAAGTGGTTGCAAACCTTACGCCTGAACAAACTCAGGCGTATATAACTGATGGCACGATATACGGTGGCATGATTCCTAAAGTAGAAATGGCACTGCATGCGCTCGAATCGGGCGTTCCAACTGCAGTGATTACCAATCTCACAGGCTTACAAACGCATGGTGGCACGCAATTTACAGCGTGAACCCATCTCATACAGATGAATCACTTATAAGGACAAATAAGCTCATGGTATCAACCGAAATCCCTCCACAAACAATTGCAGATGAGAGCAAATACGTCGTTCAGACCTATGTGCGCCCGAATTTTGTGCTGTCACATGGCGAAGGCGTCACACTTTATGATACAGATAATAATGCCTATAAAGACTGGGTAGCAGGTATTGCCGTTAATTCGCTGGGTTATAATGATGCAGGTGTGGCACAAGCAATGCAACAACAAGCGGAAACCGGTATGTTGCACGTCAGCAATCTCTATCACACTGCACCCCATGCTGATTTAGCGAAACAACTTGTCGAATCCTCGTTTGCAGACCGTGTTTATTTCTGTAATTCTGGCGCTGAGGCAAACGAAGGTGCAATCAAATTTGCACGGCGCGTAGCCTTTACGAATGGCGATACCAACAAGACTAAAATTGTCACCTTCAAACGGGGTTTTCATGGACGCACGATGGGCGCACTTGCCGTTACTCCGAAGGAAAAATATCAAGCGCCATTCCGCCCATTGATGGGCAATGCAGTTGTTGCAGAATACAACGATCTCGATAGTGCGAAAGAAGCCATTGATGCTGACACAGCTGCTGTTATTGTTGAACCCCTGCAAGGCGAGGGTGGTATTCATCCAGCAACGGCTGAGTTTTTACAAGGCTTGCGTACGCTATGTGATGAACACAATGCTATCCTGATTTTTGATGAGATTCAGTGTGGTTTGGGACGGACAGGCGATTTGTGGGGACACGAATTTTCGGGTATCACGCCGGATATTATGACACTGGCGAAACCGCTCGCAAATGGCTTGCCGATTGGGGCAGTCCTCGTGACGCAAACGGTAGCTGATTATATCAAGCCAGGCGATCACGGCTCAACCTTTGCAGGTGGACCCCTCGTGACGAATGTCGCGGCGCATGTGGTTTCTCGCATCAAACAACCCGCGTTTTTGGCACACGTCGAAGAAGTTAGTGAATACCTCATGGAACGCTTGGAAGAAATCAACAGCCCACACATCATAGAAGTACGTGGGCGGGGTTTGATGGTCGGGATAGAATTTGATTTTCCAGCAGGTAATATTGTACAAGCTGGCTATGAACACGGCTTATTGCTTGTCAATGCAGGTGAGAATACCCTGCGTTTAGTACCACCGCTCATCATTGAAAAATCCGATGTTGATGAACTCATCATTGCACTTACAACTATGCTGGAGTCGGTGGATGCCTGAGCTAAAGAAAACAATAGATAACGTAGGTGGCTTCACAGTAGCAGGTATCCACGCTGGACTGAAAGCCGATGGCGAGCGCGATATGGCGCTTGTTGTCGCAGATACAGATTGTATCTCGGCGTGTGTTTTTACCAAAAATCGTGTGAAAGCCGCGCCTGTACTGGTCAATATGCAGCATCTTGAGGCATCTGCAGAGAAAATGCGTGCAGTCGTCGTGAATACCAAAAGTGCCAATGCCGCGACAGGTGAACAAGGCATGCACGATGCACAGAAGATGGCATCGCTGGTGGCTGATCAAATGGGTTGTGATGTGCAACAGGTCTTTGTTATGTCTACAGGCGTTATCGGCGCACCCCTTCCTATGCCCAAAATTGAAGCAGGTATCAACAAAGCACACACTGAACTGGCACATGATTGGGAATCCGCTGCTGATGCTATTCGTACCACTGATATTTACCCCAAATTAGCGTCGTTCACTGTAACGGCAGAACAAGGTGACTACACGGTTGCTGGCATCACTAAAGGCGCAGGTATGATTGCGCCCAATATGGCGACTATGCTGGGTGTACTTGTCACAGATGCTAAATTTACCTCAGCAGAACAAGCACAACGATTGCTGACACAGACTGCGAATCTCAGTTATAACCGCATCGTGGTTGATGGTGATACCAGCACGAACGACATGGTAACGCTCATGGGGAGTGGGGCAAGTGGTGTTGAGATAACTACTGAAGCTGATGAAGCTCAATTTAGCGAGGCACTCACACAAGTGGCTACTTATCTCGCGCAACAAGTCGTGCGGGATGGTGAAGGGGCGAGCAAGTTCATCACTATCAATATGCAGGGTGCAGAATCAACAGCCGACGCGGAAAAAATCGCTCATACGATTGCGGCATCGCCCTTAGTGAAAACAGCGTTTTATGGCAATGATGCCAATTGGGGGCGCATGGTAGCGGCTGCTGGACGTGCTGGTATCCCCTTTGATGCGACCAAACTATCACTGTGGATGCAAGTAAGTGAGCAATCAATAGAGAACAATCGTGGCTTACTCTTATTTGAAGCAGGTGCAAAAGCGGACTATGATGAAGCAGAGGCAACCGCTATTATCAAGCACACAGATATAACAGTGACGCTCGATTTGAATGTGGGCGATGGACAGGCAATCGTCTGGACATGTGATTTAACCCATGAGTATGTCAGTATCAATGCAGACTATAGAACTTGAGGCATCATGAGCAGTAAAAGTACGCAACAATCCAAACTCTTATCTTTACGTAACCTGATTCGAGTTGCAGGTGTGGTTATTGTGTTGGGGCTTTTGCTAATTGAGTTGCTACCTATCACAAGTGCAGGGATTGGTCCGTTGCAGTGGATAGGGATTGGTGTTGGTGTTTGCTTGTTCCTCGTTTCATTTATGTCGCTGGAAGTGAATTTTGGCTTGCTGACGGGTGTGATTGCGACACTTATTACACTACTTGTCATTGAAGGAGGACTTGCAGTTGCAGGCTATGAACCTGATTACACATGGGATATTTTGCAAGAATCGACACAGCCACAAGCTCGCTTGCCCTATTGGACTTGTGAGCCAGATTCAGGATGTCGGTACATTCAGGAGCAAATCCCTGAATCAAGTTGTGAGGGCGAAACAGCCGATTCGCGCCTTGAAAGGGTGTGTTTGGTTAATGAACAAGGCTTCCCTGATGATGATAATTTCGTTGTATCTGCTGATTTAGAATCTGCTGATTATCGCGTGATGTTGTTAGGTGACTCGTTCACTTGGGGGGCAATTGCTGATGTTGGCAGTAGTTATGCTGAAGTATTACAGGCTGAACTCAGTGAACAGTCAAATACAGTCGTGTGGAATTTCGGTATCCCTGGAACGGGTACAACGCAAGCACTGAGCTTGGCACAAGAGTTTATGCCTATCATGAATCCTGATTTGGTCATTTTGGGATTCTACAGCAATGACTTTTATGAGAATTTGTTTCCCCTAGATTTGTATGAGCGATTTGACGTTGAAGAAAGTCCATGGGTGTATGCGTATGTTCTTGCTGAGGACGGTGTAGTACGTCTCTCTGACCAAAATATATATCTGGCATATCTTGGCAGGAAAGCCTCAACGAACAATGTTGAACGGTTGCTCCGTTTGACGCGCTTTGGTTCTCTGCTCGTCAACGCATGGCAGAGTGTAATCAATTCTGGAGAAGAAGACATTGATGCGATTGAACCCACACAATCGCTCTTAGCGACATTGCAAGAGACAGTAGAGGCAAATGGCGCAGAGTTGTTGATTTTGCATATCCCCGATTATGAGGATATGGCAACCGAGACTGAAACATATACATGGTTGACAGATATTGTCACTGAGTTAGCTATCCCGCGTGTGGACGTTATTGATTACCTTGAACAATCCGACTATATTCCACCACCGGATGGACATTGGAATAATTCAGGGCATGAAATTGTCGGGCGTTTGTTAGCGACATGTGTGCTTCAATTGCTAGAATCCGGCGCGGTATGCGAAGCACAAAATTAATATTTCTAATATCATCTGGTCATAATTCAAACAGAGAGTAAAAAGCAAATGGCAAAAGGCGTTTTAGTCTTAGAAGATGGACGCATATTCGAGGGTGAAGGTTTCGGTGTTGAAGGTGTGGAAACAGGCGAAGTTGTTTTCAACACGTCGATGACAGGCTACCAAGAAATCCTCACTGATCCATCGTATTACAAACAAATCATCACTATGACTGTGCCACATGTCGGTAATACGGGCATCAACAAAGACGATGTTGAATCGCGTAAAAGTTGGGTTTCGGGCTTTGTGGTGCGTTCCTTGAGTCCCGTCGTCAGTAATTGGCGTAATCGTGGTACGCTCGACGGTTTCCTCAAAGACAACGGAAAGATTGGTCTATCAGGTATCGCTACCCGCGCTCTTGTCCGTCATATCCGTGAGAAAGGCGTGATGCGTGCTACTATCGCGCATGGTGAAGGTGCGTCCGATACTGCGAATTTGCTCAAAATGGCACAGGAATCACTTGATATGTCGGGTGCAAATCTCGTTGATGATGTGACGACACAGGAGGCATACAACTGGACAGAGAAAAGCGACCCACAGTGGTATACCGACCATCTCTATGACCCGAGCGGACCACTGATTGTTGCTTACGATTATGGTATCAAAAGCAATATTCTCCGCCTCATGACAGATAGAGGCTTGCGTGTGCGGGTTGTACCAGCACAAACTGCTCCTGATGAAATTCGTGCGTTGAATCCTGCTGGTGTGTTTTTGAGTAACGGTCCCGGCGACCCAGCCGCTGTTGATTATGCTATCGACAATGTGAAAAACTTGCTCGGTGACGTGCCGATATTTGGTATTTGCTTAGGACATCAAATTCTCTCACTGGCGCTCGGTGGTGAAACAGAGAAAATGCGTTTCGGGCATCGTGGTGGCAACCAACCTGTGAAAAACCTGCTCAATGATAAAGTTGAAATTAGCTCCCATAATCATGGCTTCTCTGTCTCTGAAGGTAGCGACCTAGATGGTGGCGAAGTGACGCATGTCAATCTCAATGACAACACTATCGAGGGGGTACGCCATATAGGCTATAAAGCATTCAGTGTGCAATATCATCCCGAAGCCTCACCTGGACCCCATGATTCGCTTTACCTGTTTGATGAATTTGTGGAAGCGGTCAAAGACGGTCAAAAAGTCAATGACTGAGGTACATGATAGATTATGACGAATCAAACTACTGGACTCATATCGTCGCAGGCAATCGCACATGCGCGTGAGGTCGTTACACTATTGATGAAACGTCCTATCACCGAAGAGATTGCTATGCAAATAGGGGATATGGACGGGTTCAAAAATCTCGAAATTGCGAACGGCGAGTGGATTGGCTTTGAGCAGGACGATTATATGACAGGTGAACAACATGGCTGGCTGGAATCAAAGGTTCTCATGGCACTAGGAACGTATGTTGTGGCGAACAAACTAGGGCGTGTTTACCCAGGCGATATGGATTTTGTGCTTTCAGGCAATAAGGAAACATTGGAAGATAAACGTCAGCCGGATGTGAGTTTTGTCAGCATAGCTCGTTTGCAGAAAACATCAGGTTATTTTTATGGTGCGCCAGATTTAGCAGTTGAGATTGTTTCACCAACACAGTTTCGTCCTGAATTTGTGGAGAAAGCAAACCTGTACATGAAATACGGTACACAGATTGTCTGGCTCGTGTTCCCGAAAAAGCAAACCATCGAAGTTCATACACCGGATGCTATTCCAGTCGTATATGAATATGATGATACGTTGCTAGGTGGTGACCTTCTGCCGGATTTTGAACTTTCTGTAAAAGAGATTTTCGCAGATTAGTTTTGTTCCCGATTATTTGCTTGTACAGCCAACAAGAGCAGGTGAATCATGTTATCAAGAGACATAAGCTGTCAAAAGATAGTGTGTTGCGTTGGTTAGGGTTATACGGTGAGGTAGAAAAAAGATATATTCCACGATTTAGCCATGAATACATCTTTTTTACCTTATATTGGGGATATTATTATCTTGTGGCGTTTGAAGAGACAAATACGATAGCGGTGCAAGCAAGATACAGCGGGCATCGCTAAAATTTGGTTGCAATAAAGTAGGCTAAGAAAAGGAAACTATGCCAAAAAGAACAGACATTGAAACAATTATGGTCATCGGCTCGGGACCCATTGTGATTGGGCAAGCCGTTGAATTTGATTATAGTGGTACGCAAGCGTGCAAGGCGCTCCGTGAGTTGGGCTATCGGATTGTGTTGGTGAACAGCAATCCAGCTACCATCATGACCGACCCCGAATTTGCAGACGCGACCTATGTTGAGCCACTGACGCCCGAAATTTGCGAGAAAATTATCGCGCAAGAACGCCCTGATGTACTTTTGCCGACTGTTGGCGGACAAACAGGCTTGAATCTTGCGCTTGACCTTAAAGAAGCGGGCATTCTCGATAAATATGATGTCGGGCTGATTGGGGCATCACTAGAAAGCATCGAAGTTGCCGAAGACCGCGAGAAATTCAAAGATGTGATGAGCGAACTCGGGTTGAAATCGCCACGCAGTAAAGTGGTCAGTTCGGTTGATGAAGCTCTTGCCTACGCAGAAGAGATTAGTTATCCCGTGCTAGTACGCCCTTCGTATACGCTCGGTGGGTCGGGTGGCGGTGTCGCTAATACGCCGGAACAACTCAAAAAAGTTGCCGCTAGTGGTATCCATCAATCGCCTGTAGGGCAAGTCTTGGTTGACCAGAGCTTGCTCGGCTGGAAAGAATATGAACTCGAACTCATGCGGGATGGGGCGGGTAACTTTGTTGTTGTCTGTTCTATAGAAAACCTTGACCCGATGGGTGTGCATACAGGCGATAGCATCACGGTTGCGCCTGCACAGACGCTCACTGACAGAGAATTTCAACGGTTGCGGAATTACTGCCGTATGATTTTTGACCGCATCGGCATCACCACAGGGGGCGCGAACGTGCAGTTTGCGATTAATCCTGATGATGGTGAGGTGTTTGTCATCGAGATGAACCCGCGTGTATCGCGTTCATCAGCACTAGCAAGTAAAGCGACAGGTTTTCCGATTGCTAAAATTGCGGCGTTGGTGGCTGTTGGCTTGACCCTTGATGAAATTCCGAACGACATCACCCGCGAAACCCCTGCTAGCTTTGAACCCTCACTGGATTATGTGGTCGTTAAAATTCCGCGTTGGGATTTCCGTAAATTTGAAGGCGTGGACTCTACTTTAGGTCCACAGATGAAAGCTGTTGGCGAAGTGATGGCAATCGGGCGCACTTTCCCTGAATCACTGCAAAAAGCGGTGCGCTCACTAGATATTGGCATTGATGGACTTGCCAGCCAGCCTGAACACATCGAATCTTCTGATGTATTGCGTACGCCGACGGCACAACGCTTGTATCAGGTAGCGACGGCTATCCGCGAAGGTTTGAGCGTGGATGAAGTCGTCGAGAAAACACAATTTGACCGCTGGTTCGTTCAGCAGATGCAAGATACGCTACATATTCACGACACGATTTTGTCTAAAAAATTGTCACTCAGCGACCTTGACCGCGAAGATTTCCTCAAGCTCAAGAGCTACGGCTACAGCGATACCTACATCGCGCAATTGGTCAATGAAGATATGATGGCTGTGCGCGAACGGCGTAAATCGCTCGGTGTTGTGGCAAACTTTTACCGTGTTGATACCTGTGCGGCGGAATTTGAAGCGCAAACACCCTATCTCTACAGCACCTACGAAGAAGATGACGAGGCATTCCCGACAGAGAACAAAAAAGTCATGATTTTGGGTGGTGGTCCCAATCGTATTGGGCAGGGTATCGAGTTTGACTATTGTTGTGTGCATGCTTGTTTCTCATTGAGTGAGATGGGTTACGAGACGATTATGGTCAATTGTAACCCTGAAACAGTCAGCACCGATTATGATACGGCTGACCGTCTGTATTTCGAGCCACTAACCGCCGAAGATGTGCTGAATATCATAGATGTTGAAAAACCAGATGGCATCCTCGTACAGTTTGGTGGGCAAACACCGCTCAATATTGCGCGTGAATTACAAGAAGCAGGCGCACCTATTTGGGGAACGAGTGTGGATACAATTGACCTCACGGAAGACCGCGAACAATTCAACGCCCTGATGAAAGAACTTAACATCAACCAGCCGGCAGGGGCAACTGTGCTATCCAATGAAGAAGCGATTGCCGCAGCTAGTGACATCGGCTATCCAGTGCTTGTGCGCCCAAGTTATGTGCTTGGTGGACGGGGGATGGCGATTGTGTTCGGGCAAGAACAACTCGAACGCTGGATTGATGAACATGTCGAATGGGCTGGGCGTCCGGTACTGATTGACCAATTCCTTGATGATGCCTTTGAAGTTGATGTAGACGCTATTTCAGATGGTGAGCATGTTGTCATTGGTGGCATCATGCAACATATTGAAGAGGCAGGGGTGCATAGTGGCGATAGTGCCTGTGTTTTGCCACCCTACAGAATTAGCAATTATCACCTAGATATTATCCGCGAGTATACCCAGCGCATCGGTGCAGCACTCGATGTAAAAGGTTTGTTCAATATTCAGTATGCTATCAAAGATGAAGAAGTCTTCGTACTTGAAGTGAACCCGCGTGCGAGCCGTACTGTACCATTCGTCAGCAAAGCAACGGGCGTGCCACTTGCGGCATATGCCTCGCAGATTGCTGCTGGTACTACATTGGAAGAACTCGGTTTCTTAGAAGAACCGCGCATTGATGGCTTTTTTGTTAAAGAAGCTGTATTACCCTTCCAGAAATTCCCTGGCGTAGATGCCATTCTCGGACCCGAAATGCGTAGTACAGGTGAGGTAATGGGGCATGCCAGCAACTTCGGACATGCCTTTGCGAAAGCACAGATGGCGGCAAAAATGCCTCTGCCAGATTCGGGTACAGTGTTTATTAGTGTAAACGATATGGATAAAGCAGCCGTCACACGCATTGCCCGTAACCTTGTCCGGCTGGGTTTCACTATCACAGCGACAGATGGGACAGCGGAGTGGCTGAATCGTTTTGGTGTGCCAGCAGAGCGTGTGAATAAAGTGCGTGAAGGCTCACCGCATATTGTTGACCTCATCGAAGAAGGCAAAGTTCAACTGGTTATCAATACACCTCTTGGCGGACTGGCGCACGAAGAAGGGGCAGTCATCCGTAGTAAATGTTATGAAGTTGATGTGCCGATTGTAACGACCATGAGTGCGGCAATGGCGACAATGCTGGGCATCACACGCCACCATGAAAAACCGATGAAAGTTCGCAGCTTACAAGTGCATCACAAGCTGAACGCATAAACAACAGTGATAAATGGGCGAAACTACAATAGTTTCGCCCATTTTTGTTAGCTCAATGCGCCTCTTAAATCAGTGATGAGGTCATGCTCAATATCGCGTATCATAGCAACTTGCTCGGCGATTTTCTCCTGATGCGTCACAATTTCTTCTTCATTCAATGGATAGTCTTCACTTGCTTGCTTTAGTGCTTCCCGACGGTCACGCAAGGCGATACGCTTTTCAGTGGAATCTGCGCCTTGCTCAAAAAATAACGTTTGTGATGCTGTTAAATTTTCTCGCATCTCTTTCAGGAGTGGCACATCATCTGGTAATAGAATATTGCCCATTTCGCGCCATGCGTCACCTGCTCTGCGGGCAGTGGGGGCAATGTCAGCGAGTGCCGGTTTTTCTAAGATAGTTGATGCTTCTTCCAAGAAATCCGCCATCATATAACGCTCGGCTGTGTGGCTGGTATCTTTCCCAAAGAGCATCGAAAAGTTGAAGGCTGTTGTCAGACCAACAAATAGCTCTCTACCGCGTGGCACGGTTTTTGCCCAACTACCTTTTGCGTTTGGCTTGGTTAGCAACTCAATCCATTTATCATACGCCTTGAAGCCGAAATTCTTCGCACTGCCTTTGGGTGGCTTCTCTGTAAAGAGTTTGATGCAATCCCACAAACCCAGACTGACAGCAGATGCTAATTTATCTGGATTAGGGGCATCTAAGGTCACAACGCGATGACGGTCTTTTTTGACCCGTGCGCGAGCCGTAGCAAAATCATCACTACTAACAGTCAGTCCTTGTTTTGCGCGGTCAGCGATGCAGACCTTATCATTCTCTATGCCATATACAACCATCGGCATCATCGCCCAATTACCTTCGTCGTATTCCAGACCATAGTACGGCAAGTGGTACATATCTGCCCAAACAATCGGTGCTTGTCCGTTTTCTAGGGCATCGACAACGTTGCTCTCGCCTTTGTTAGTCGAATTCGTTTGTTTGCTCTCGTAAGGGATGCCTAAGCGTTCGAGAATTGGCTCGAATAGATTAAATGTATTACGTGTGAGGATGTTCACTTGTGGGTCGTAGCCTTCGTAATGAAAGAAAAAGTACCCAAAATTCATCCCGCCACTGACACCGAACAGCAATGCTTCGCTGATGGGTTTGCCTGTATGGGGCATCGTCACACCTTGATATTGTAGTGCGCTGGCGATACTTGCTGTCTGCCAATAGTAACCTGTGAACGCATCGAAATTTGCTAGAGTAGGCATCGTTTGCTCCTATCTGTAAATGAGTTATACCAGCATTGTAGAATACTTTGGCGCACGATTTGGAAAACAGCGACATGCAATGCACTTTTTGCACAAAACAAAAAACGCATCGCCCACACGATGCGTTTTTTAATCTGTCATGTGCTAGATGACAATGTAGTTAATCGAGGCGACCCAGCAATAAATTACGGCTGAATGCCTCACCTTGGTCTGCATTTTCATTGAACGTTGCGACACGACCATCGGCGGCATCGCGCTCATCCATCACTTTTTTCGCTGTACGCCGTACCAGTGAATCTTCACTGTCCATTGCATCTGCGAGAATTTCTTCACTAGCGTCAGACATCAAGCCAGCCGACACACGTACAATATGTGCTTTGACTTCGCTATCCAACTCTAGGCGATAGGTTTTCTTCAAAATTTGGGGTGTGCGTTCATGGCGCATCCAAGCAAGGGGCCAGATAGCCGCTTTGCGTACACCTGCATGCTCATCAAGTAGGGCTGTTTCCAGCGCATCAATCATCAACTCTGCTGAGTTTGTTTTTGCGACATTAATTTTGAGATAGTTCGTTGCGTGGAAGAATGCCAGCAGAACTTGTTCGAGTGTTTCGCCAGTGGTGCGCCCGATGACACCTGCTAATTCGTCGAGCCAACCTTCGCCTGAAAGTTCCAGCAAGCTCAGCGTTGCGGCGTATTTTACGCTTGGCTCAGCATCGAACATTGCCTGACGTACCACTGGCATTGCTTCTGGCACACCAGAAATTCCGAGTGCTTCTAAGCCCTTGATACGCACATCAGGGTCTTCTGCCTTAAGAACTTGTTCCAGTACCGGAATTGCGGCGCTATCTTGTGTATCACGCAGACCGAATGCCGCCGCTTCGAGGACATTATCTTCTTCACCCTCTAGCACTTCTACCATGAGATTATAAGCGTTCAAATCGCCTAAATCACACAGGGCGTAAATAGCCGCCTCGCGCACACGGGCATCTTCGTCGTTGAGCGAAATCTGAATGAGCGGTTCGGCGCTGAACCATGTGAAGCCATAAAGATGGCGCGTTACACTGGCGCGGGTACGTGCGCCCCCTTTTTTGAGCGCACTTTCGATGATGAGCCGTGCCGGACGGTCTCCCCGTTTGCCCAAAATTTTTGCCGAATTGTAGCGCACGAAGAAATCATTACTGTGTATCATCTCCCGAATCGCATCCAGTGATACCGAATCTGGTTGGACGACGTTCAGCATGGTGCCCAGCCGCCGCAAAGACAGACGACGTTTTCCTTTTTCCAGCAAGCCAGATGCTAACATTGGCTCGCGTCCTGTTAAATTTGTTTCAGCCATAATGTCCCCTGTCGTTGACTATTGCAATGTCACCACTGCGACATCTTCAATGAGTACTTTGTTTTTCATCATATCGAACACGGTCATGCGCAAGCGACGCCTATCATCGACTGTGAAATCGACTTTCACACGCGGTTCACCGACTTGTCCAGGTGGATCGAGCTTGGCGAGCATCTTCAAGGCTTCCGCTTCGTTCATTGGCATAATGCGTTGCTCACTACCTGCTGCATCTGCAACGAAGACCGCTTGTCCATCTTCGTATTTGACCTCAATCATCGACACGGCATCGGTATCAATTTCACCAATTACAAACTCGATAGATTCTTGGTCATCATGTGCGGCACTCAGTATCACCTCAATTGGTTTGCTGATAGGGTAACTACTGCCCATCGAGATAATTTCATCCCATGAGTGTGAGTCGTCATCCTCCAAATAGCGTAAGCCGTAACTATGTACGAGATAATCTTCTAAGCCATAACCAGCCGCCAATTGTAATGCGCCTTCTGCAACAGCCGTGAAGGGTTTATCCGCACGGACCGCCATATCTGTGAAATATTGTCCGAGTGTGCGTTGTACCGATGGCATCAGCGATGTACCACCGACCATCAGCACGTATTTGATGTCTTCTTTGTAAATACCACGCTGACGGGCAACGTGCATCACTTTATCAACTACCCGACGCAGTGCGGTGTAAAACTCGTTTTCATCAAGCAATTTTTCTAGTTCTTCACGGGTGATAGTAAGGTTGTGTGTACTACCATTTGCCTCGAAACTAAGGTCAACTGATTCAACTTCTGAGAGTTCGATTTTTGCTTGTTCGCATTGCGTCAAGACAGGGGCATAAGCTGAACCCAAGTCACCTGTTGTTAGGTCTAATTTTTCGAGTACATATTGCAACAACCATTGGTCAATATCGCTACCACCGATGATGCGTCCCGCTTTGGCAATCACGCGGGCAGCATTCTTAGCGGCGTTTTGTTTACCACCAATCAGGTTCTTTAGGAAACCGCCTGCTTTGCGCTGATGTTCTGGTAATTGCACCAGCGATAAATCGAGCGTGCCACCACCGAAGTCGAAAACGAGTACGACTGCGCCTGGTTCTGTGACTGCATAGCCGAGTGCCGCCGCTGTCGATTCATCTACGACACGAATTTTTTCAGGCGCAATTTCGTCAATGACTTGGTTCAGCCAAGCGAGGTAGCCTTCAAAGGCTGCGACAGGGGCAGTCAACACAAGTTGGTCAATATCATGGTCATCATGTGGCAACGCGCCGAGAACTTGCTTGACGAAGTTCGCGCCAGCATCACGGTCTGCGAATTTTAACCCGTCAATATCGCGGGGTTCGGGTGCGGGCGTGGCAACAATGCCACGCTTAAAATTTCTGAATAGTCTATTGTCTTGCTGGCGTGTTTTACCAGCTTCGCGGACAGCTTGCCCGATGGTGAAGGTTTCGTTTTGGGCATCGTCCACATAAATCAGCGATGGGACAACAGGCGGGCGATTCTCGACAGTTGTATCGGCAATGGGGTCAACCGCCAATACATCTGCATCGTCTTTTTCTTCGTTCCAACGGGCAACCACGCTATTGGTCGTCCCGAAATCAATGGCAATTTTATGACCCATGCATATCTCCTGCGGTGATGGTCGTAAATGCTAATAACGCATACGTTTTCAAACCTCTTTCTAACTGTACATTCTAGCGCAAATGGCAAGCACACTTAATTAAGAAATACATCAATTTGGGTTATTTTGTCACCTAGCTCATCCTGATTGTCCACTTGGATGATAATCTGCCAAGATTGACCCGCCTACAAATTCGCGTAAAAGTGAGGTATCGGGAATCATGGCAACCTGCTCGCGTGTCATGGGTGCGACCCAACGCAGGAAAGAGAGCAAGCGGTTTGCCTCAAGATGTGGTTGTGAGTGTGGCATAACTTGCAAGAGCAGGGGTTCGACAACAGGACGTAATGCCGCTAGTTCATAAGCCAATGCTGAATTGAACATCACATCGGCATTCTCTTGATACGGGAAAATATTACGTTTTTCGCCCCTGCGCACACTTGTCCAACGACTAATCGTATCTGCGGCACTGTACCCACGATGGGTCGCATCGCGCACAATACGGCGTAATAGGCGTACATCGGTTGTCGGCACGCGATTATGATTATCTATGTTGAGCTGGGAAAGCACAGATACATAGATACGATAGATACTCTCATCAGGGACTTGTGCCAATAACGCCGGATTCATCCCATGAATCCCTTCTAAAATTACAATTTGGTCATCTGCTAACTGCGCTATACGTCCCGGTTGGGGGATACCTGTGTGAAAATTGAACTTGGGCAATTGTACTTGCTCCCTACGCATCAGCGTTAGCAAATGGGTATTGAGCAACGTACGGTTGAGGGCATCCAGTGATTCAAAGTCGTATTCGCCATTTTCATCGAGTGGGGTAAGGGTGCGCTCGACAAAGTAATTGTCCATTTCAATTGTGAACGGGCGAATGCCCAATGCCAATAATTGAATTGCCAACCGTTTAGAGAAAGTCGTCTTGCCAGAAGATGAGGGACCGGCAATCAGTACAATTCGCACACCTTCCTGATTGCGTTCAGCAATCTCGCTGGCGATTCGTGCTACATTTTGCTCGTGCAAGGCTTCGGCAATCAGTATCAATTCGCGTAAATCCTGCCCTTTAACCAGATGGTTCAAACGTCCAACATCTTCGACGTGTAATTTGTTTAACCAGTCATCTGCTTGTGCAAAGACAGCACTCAGCTTTTCATACAGGCGTAATGGGCGTAATTCATGCGGATTTGCCTTGCGTGGATATTGCAATACAAAGGCATCCCCATAGTGAATGAGCTTGAAAGTTTGCAAATAGCGTGTGGATGGCACCATATAGCCGAAGTAGTAATCATCGTAGCCATTGAGTGTATATAGCGTCAGGCTGTTACGCCCACTACCGTCTAGTAAACGTAATTTATCAGTTGCACCACGCGCTTCAAATACAGCAATCGCCTCGTCGATAGAGGCAGTGCGCTTCGTAATTGGCAAATCAGCTACGACGAGTTCGCGCATTTTAGCATCTAGTTTCTTGAGGTCATCTTCGCTGAGAGGCGCATGGTTGACTATCTCGCAATAAAACCCGCCATCACGCACAGCATAATTGACATTCACTTCGATGCCATCCCAGAGTGTATCCAATGCAACGACCATCAGCAACACAAGTGAACGTCTGTATATGCGTCCGCCATCACTATGCGCGAGTGTGATAGGCGTTATATCAAGGTCACTTGTCGGGGTGTAGGTCAATTCACGTAATTTGCCTCCTGCAACGGTTGCAATCAGTGGGGCATCTAGTGCTAATAAATCGCTATCAATGGCAAATTGTAAGAGTGTCTCTAAAGATGTACCAACTGCGCCTAAAATATAGGTATCATCTGGTAACCGAATTTGTATGCTATCGCGTGCTGTACTGCGTTTGGGTGTTTGCATGTGAACAAGTATCCTCACCTGATTGTTAGCGAATTGATAGGGCTGAAAAGTGTGCCAGACTGTTTTTGTGCTATACTAAAAATCACTACACATGAACATGACCGCAGGCAAAACCGCAGATGTCTGACGAACAAAATAATAACGACAATAATAACAATGAAGACCAACAAAAACGGAGTCAAACCTCGCCCTCCGCAAGTGATCGTAACCTTAATGACGATGGTACGATTACCTTTGATGATGTCTATACCAGCCGACGCCGTAAACGAGAGTTTGACCCGACTAAGGATACAGCCGTATTGCCTAAAGGCAATCGCATCATACGGCGCATTCTTAACAAGCGTGAAGAGAATGAGAACACAATGTCGCTTGCCGAAAAGCAAGAGGTCATCTTGCTCATTCGTGGTATGGTCGAACGTATCATACTCGAAGAAGGCATCGACTATAAACTCGGACGCTTTGAAATTGGCTTATCTGCCGAAGATGAAATCGACTTGACACCCTATGGCGCACAGGATAGAGGCGTTTCGCGGGTGCATGCCCAATTGCATTATGAAGGGGGCAAGGTTTTCATCACGGATTTAGGCAGTACGAATGGTACGTTCGTCAGTAATGAGCGCCTAGAGCCAAAGACACCAACTGTACTCCGTAAAGGAGACGAATTGTTGTTGGGTCGCCTCAGCATGCAAGTTTTGTTCCGCTAAGCACTATCACACAGCTAAAATATCAAGGCATGGCACAATGCCATGTCTTTTTGATTCACATTACATGCTCGAACTATGTGCTGTGACCTCTGAGACTGTTATAATCGAACGCATCATAGCAAAAACATACAACCAGAGGTGAAAAACATCTATGTCTGCACCCTACGAGGCATATTTGAAAGAGATTCTCATAGACGAAGACGCTATCAAAGCACGTCTTATTGCGCTAGGCAAACAAATTTCAGAAGATTATGCAGATGTGGAAGATTTGTTGCTCATCTGCGTACTGAAAGGGGGCGTCGTATTCCTCACGGATTTGATGCGCCATATCACGACACCACACGCTGTTGATTTTATGGCGGCGAGTAGTTACGGCGTTGGCGCACGCGAAACGACAGGTGCTGTCCGTATTGATATGGACGTTACATCGTCTATCGCCGGACGCCATGTACTGATTGTGGAAGACATCATTGATAGTGGTTACACACTTCGTTTCGTGATGGATACACTCTTAGCACGTAAACCAGCCAGCCTCAAGCTCTGCACCTTGCTCAATAAAGCATCACGCCGGGAAGTAGATATTCCGTTGGATTACGTCGGCTTTGACATTGAGAATAAATTTGTGTTTGGCTACGGACTCGACTTAGATGAGAAATTCCGCAATGTGCCATTTATTGGTGTGGTAGACGAAAGTGTACTCAAAAAAGATGCCTGATATGACACCGCGCCAACCGCAGTTTCGCTCGTTATACTGGACAGATACCGTCCTTGACCTTGCAGAGCTATTGGCAACCCTCAATCTCACTGAGCCACTCTATATTGTCGGTGGGGCAGTGCGCGATGCGTTTTTGCAGAAGCCTGTTAAAGACCTCGATTTAGCAACACCGACCCAATCCATCAGCATCGGACGACAGATTGCGAATGCAGCTAATGGTGATGTATTTGTGCTGGATGATGAACGTAGTGTAGCGCGTGTGTTATTAGACGTAACTGACCCAATGACAGGCGAACAGAGCAAACTCACACTCGATATCGCCGCTTTTCGTGGGGCAGACCTAGAAGCAGATTTGTATGGGCGTGATTTCACTGTAAATGCGATGGCTGTTGATTTGTTGGGCGATTTATCTTTGCTCATTGACCCGCTTAATGGCGAAAAAGATGCTACTCAAAAGGTGATTCGTCGTTGTTCACCACAAGCGATTGAAGAAGACCCCATCCGTGCTTTACGCGCCATTCGCCAAAGTACACAACTTGGTTTCAAAATTGAGCCACAAACGGTTGCCGATATGCGTATACATGGCACAAAGCTCATCGACACGTCTATGGAGCGCATCCGTGACGAGTTCATAACCCTGCTGGCACTCGATAGAGCCAGTATCGCTATAAAAGTGATGGATACACTCGGCTACTTATCGCTCATTTTGCCACAAATCAGCGAACTTAAAGATAAGCCTTTGCCTGAGCCGCATGTATTCACCGGATGGAAACAGGCACTTGTCACCGTCGAAAAATTACTTGGCTTGTTGGTGACTATTAGCTATCGGCGTGACGATAGCACGGCTGCATCTTTTGCCTATGGGATGTTGGCGATGCAACTAGACCGTTTCCGTACCGAACTAAACATGCACATGGATAAATCGTGGGCAAATGACCGTCCGCATCGCGCTCTGTTGGTACTAGGTTGTTTGCTACATCGCGTGAATGACTCTATTAACGTTACTGGGGAGGTTGCGGAATCGCTTCGCCTTAGTAATCCTGAGAAAAAACAACTTGTTGCAATGGTTCGTTACTTTGAAGATAGCCAATCAGTCGATTATAAAGATCCGCTGGCACAACATCGTTTCTGGTATAAAGCAGATGAACTCGGCATAGATGCTATCTTGCTGGGTTTAGCAGATTATCTTGCTACCTATGGCAATCTACTTGATCAAGATGCGTGGCTCATCCAAATTGAACGCGCACTCATGATGCTGTTTGCTTTTTATGAGCAGTACGATACGGTGGTCAACCCACCTTTGCTGGTTAATGGCAATGACCTGATGGAAACGCTCGACCTCACAGGTGGACCAATCATTGGCGACATGCTGACCGCTATCCGCGAAGGACAAGTGACAGGCGACATCTCCAAGCCAGCCGATGCTATCGCTACTGCCAAGCAATATCTTGCCGATAATGCCTGACTGACTTCAAACGAGGTCGAAGAGACGCGCTTCGGCTTCGCTTTCTGGAGCTTCAAAATGTGTACTCATAATCTTAGGGTTTTTCATACTGCTCGTTAGCCCATTGACCATTTCGCGTGGCATGATGAGCATGCGTGCAAAAATCTTGAGCGTATCTTTATCGCGCACGAGAGCTTGTAAACCATGTTCAGCACCCCAATCACTACGCACAATATGACGTGCCAGCATCCGTGCGAGGGACATACGTGGCGAGTACCGTTCGGTCAACTTCATGAAGCTCCCGGATAATTGGTTGATGTCTAACTCTTCCCACATATCCTCTTTCGGTTCTTGCAACATCAACTCAAGCGGGACAGGGGGCGCATACACATCAAATTCGTCACAAATGTCTTGGGCAATTTGCTCTAATTTTTCTAAATGTTCAGCCATCAAGCCTCTCCCTCATCATCAACCATTGTTTCAAAGAACCACAATAATGTCTTACCGTAGCGACGTTGGTCGTAATCACGCAAGTAATTGAACAACACATCTTCTCGTTCTCGTGGGTCAATCTGGACGATGACTGTCGTGTGTGGTGTCAGCCAAGCTGGACTATTATCTAAAGCACGTAACATATTCAACCACATGCCTTTGTACTGTGGTGGTGCAACATAGATAAAATCAAATTCGCGGGGAGGCGCATTCTTCAGTAAGTCGAAAGCATCAATCATCTGCACATCAGCTTTATCTTTGAGCCTCGTTGTCTCTAAATTTTCGTGGATGGTCTTCACGGCAAGACGATTTTTCTCTGTGAACAGCACGTAAGATGCACCGCGACTGAGGGCTTCGATGCCCACTGCGCCGATGCCCCCAAATAAATCCAAGACTGACGCATCTACAATATGCTGGTTGATGATATTAAATAGTGACTCTTTCGCTTTGTCGGTGATAGGGCGTGTCGAATCACCTGGAACCATCTGTAAGCGATGTCCTTTGGCAATGCCCGCAATAACTCGCGTTGACATAGACTATTTCCTCTGTGTTTTAGTGTACAGATTGTCGTTATAAGCGTATTGTGCGTTCTACTGCATCCCGCACCGCTTGAGTGTTAGAGTGCGGTGTTGTGATAGCAATCTCATGTCCTGCACTCAAGATCAGACGCCGACGGTTCATAGTATCAAATGCTTGCATTGCCGCATCGCGCACAGTTGTTGGTGTCCCAAATAATAGATGCTGATTTTCGCCCAATCCTGCACAAAATGCGCCTTTAAAATCAAATTGAGCGCGGTCTAAAGTCGGGCGTGCTTCGACACTCGCCCAATTTAAGGCTTGCACAGGCATGCCCGCAAATAAGTGTAACATTGGCACAGCACCTTGCAATGCAATAATATTCAACCACCAATTAGGCGCAATCGCATCCAGCACTTTGTCATCGAATGGCAAACCAAATTGTGCATATTCAGCTTCCGACATGAAAGTATAGGAGGCACAATCCGTCACATATAGTATGCCATCAATCTGTGTGTCGCGGCGTAAGGTCTCTATAAATCGTAAGGTTGTCTCGGTGAGGGTGTTCAAGCCTGTGCGTAGACGATCCGGTTGGGTGCGCAGACTGCGCAGTAGCAAATCGTTGCCTGCAAGCTGACGTGCTTGGGTTAGGGGGCTGTAGATGACGTGTAAAATCGGTGTATCAGATGGTAGTTCAGATTGGATAAGCGGAATACATTGTGATTGCTTTCCAAACTGTCCACGTCGCCCATCCATGACGCGCAAATCTGTCCAGTGGAGGGTTCGCTCAACAGGTGACTTAATGACGCTTCTATGACCCCATATATTACCTGTCCATTCGGTGAACAATCCGTAGTCCGTCACCATGTAGTGCTTTGCAGGCATCACGACTAAAAAATCCCAATCGTACTGTTGCATCCACATCACATGCGAACGTGCAAGGTCAGCCGCTCGTTGGTCGTCACCTGGGAAATGACGCCATAACGCAACTGGAATGCGGTCTGCACTCTCACCAGTGACCGTCATTTGTAGGCGTTCGCGTTTATTCATAGGATTCTCTAGTGTTTGTGTGGTACATGGCGTAGGCAGCTAATCAGGATACACAATGTTTAGCATATCCTGATTGTAAGCGAAGGGTTTATGAACGGGCTTCGATTTCTTCCAACCGTTGCGAAATCATACGACGCAACATCAGCAAACGGTCATCTTCTTCTGAATCGAGCAGATTTTGGGTCACATCTTTACCACCGTCTAACTCTGCGAGACGCTCTTTAGTGATGGTCAGGGCTTTGCTGAAAGCATCTGTTGCACCTGTATCATTTCCATTAGAGCGACGTGCCAAACCTAAGCCATACAGGGCATCGAGGTCTTCTGGGTAGGAACGAATAATATCTTCAAAAATTTCAATTGCACCTGCGTTGTTCCCATTGCGGTGCATCTGCCATGCTTCGCCAACACGTTCTTGATTACGTTCTTCTGCCATTAGTTTAAGTATCCTTCATAAATGTTATAACGCACCTATTGTACAGATGCGTGCTTACAAAAACAAGCTATCCGCATTTTCATTCGACACGGATGCTGGTCGGAATCGAAATTTGGCTGGGTGTGCTAATGTCATCTGTGACGGTGTAAATATTGCATTGCAGATTGCATTCGTAAATGTCAAATACGAGACGGTAGGTATCAGGTGTGATGTTTGATGGTAGATGTAGTGAAAATGCTTGATGCACTGGTACACCCGCGAGCCATCGGCTGGTAGGGAAATGTCCTACATGTGTGGGTGATGACTGCATGATAATCGCATTTGTACTTTGACTACGTAGTGTTAATTGAACTACATACTGCTCATCAACAGTGAAAATGACGCCCCAGTAGGTAATCAATTTTAGTGTGTCGCCAGCACCAACCGTTGCTTCGGGTAAATCGAAACCAATAAGTTCAAATTGACGGTCAATATCTGCCCGTAAAACGGTGATATTCGTTAAAGCATTATCCGCTGGACTAGATGTCCAGCTGTCTGGCAAAAAGTTAGCATAGCTACGCGCAATAACAACAAAAATGAGTATGCCAATGACTATATAGCTTTGCCGTTGTGTGAGCAATGAGCTATCGTCGTATGATGTAGCTACCTGTTGCCAACGCCACCACCAAATAGCGCCTACTATCAAGAGCGCCCCCACGCTAATGAGCCAACTGATAAGTTGAATTTGTGTCGTACCCATGCGCACCGTGAAAGCTGTATCGGTATTAGCAGGGACTTCTATCTGTAATAAATTGTCATTTGTTGCACTAACCTGAATGTCACTTGTTGTAGGGAATACTTGCCAATTATCAAAATAGGCACGCGGATAGCTGAATGTACGAGAACGGGTATTTAATAGGGTAAATGTATCGCTATAGGCACTGTGATTGCTAATAGACAGATTGCTAGTGCCTTCTTGGTCACGCAAGATTGAGTTATCGCTTCTTGTAATAGTAAGACGATTTGTCCGTGCGTAATCAGGTGATAAGTTAGAAGGCAAACTAGCACCAGCAGGCAAGCTACTGACACCATATCCGTTTGCTTCATAATCTAATCTAGCTTCGGTTGTTAATTCAGATGCTTGTATATGTGTTTCTGGCAGTAACCACACAGGCAAACTGTTGAGAACAACAACTATCAGCATTGTGCAACCTAATCCCGTCCATAGGATGCCAGATTGATGCGTGATAATCGTACTGGCTGAAATACAAGTACAGAAAATACCCATGAGTAAAGCGGGTAACAAGAACCAGGATGGCATAGTAGGCAGGGTTGCCACGCCCAACAAAACGATGCCCAATAATAAAAATATAAAGGTCAGGGTGAGATGCGTGCGCTGAAAAATCTTACTCACAAGATTGATACCTAGTACACCTAAGAAGCCCCAGCCGAGTGCGAAAATAGGCTGTGGCACAAGCAATTCACCCTCTATTGGCACGAGGATTGCAAAGTAATCTTGCCATGAGATGTCGATTGTGCGTACGCCTAAAAATGAGGGATACCACGTCACCGCGTCCAACATATACCATGCCGGCAACCAGTAAAAAGCAGATAACCCGATACCAACAATAATTGCGCCCCAGATGCCTCCAACTCGCCACCAATGTTGCTCTGTGCTGAGATAGCAACATAGCAATACGGCAACTACTATCAGCACAAAAATAAGTAGAGCAGGACTTGTAAGCAAAATTGCACTCGTTACACATGCCACAATCGGAAAATCAACAGCGAGGTTGCGATGCCAAAACCGTGAGACCGCCCACATCATCGTAGGAATAAGCGCCGTCCCAAGAACTAGAGGTAAATCACCGTAGATATGAGGAATTGTTACCATTACAGCAGGACTAAATACATAAGCACATCCTGCTATTAGACCCGCAAGCGCATCCATTTCTTGTTTTACAAAGGTATACATCGTGCTACCAGCCAGCAGAAAAGATGCCACAATCAACACACGCGAAGCAAGGTAAATATCGTTCGTGAAGAAGTAACTCAACAAACTACTGATATAGCCCACACCCGGCGGATAATATTGCTGAATCGGCGCACCATAACCATGTAAGGCATACGGCGACCAGCGTGTATATACCAGCCCTTCGTCGAATGCCTGTACAAAATCTTGTGTTTGGAAGGCATAGTGTTCGCTATTATTAGTGGCAGGGAACGTATACTGATTAATAAACGAAAAGCTCGCCAGTAGACAAAATGCAATCATCAGCAATGCACCCCAATCAACAGGGCGTTGAGCGCGTTTCATCCATTCTGGTAAGTTGTCTTGTGGCATCATATCGTTGACGGACATCCCGTATACTTATACTATGCTCTCAATCACTCGCTATTGTGGCACAGAATGACTGACAAAACGACTCTTTCAATCCGGCATGCACAAACTGCTGACCTCACCTTGCTCGCTGAGTATTGGTATGATTACCTTGCGGTGCAGTCTCAGAAGCAACGTACAATATCACTCATGCCGGATGCAGAGCAACAATGGATACACTATATCCAAAACTTGTTGACTGATAATGACAGTGTAGGTTTAGTTGCTGAACGTGAGGGAGAATGTGCTGGGGCGATTTTCGGGCAAATTATAACAAATGAGCCAGGCTTACTTCCAATACATATCGGACACATTGATACGTTAATTATTGATATGCACAGTCCGTATAAGCGCAACAATATCATTGCTATGTTGCTGGATGCACTCAAAGCGGAATGGATAGCAAAAGGGATTACCTTGATGCAAATTCGTGTGCCAGCGTATGCACCTGTTGAGCAGAGTTTCTGGCGCGGACTTGGTGCATCGCATACTCAAGATACTTTCTGGATGACATTATGATTGTTCGACCTGCAAAAAGAGAAGATGCCGATGCCATCAGCGAATTATGGTTCGCGTTAGTAAGCTATCATCGCAATTTATCTAACCTCATGCCTATTCCTGCTGATGATGGCAAAGCGCGTTATGCTTCGCGTATTCGCTGGAGTGTCGATGATGACCATGTGCAGACCTTTGTCGCAGAAAAAGATGGCGAACTTATAGGCTATGTCTATGGCACTGTCGTTGATTTACTCCCAGAGATGTTCAAAGATGAAAAATCAGGCATTGTAGGCGATATTTTTGTCGCAGACGCTCACCGTAGCAACGGCGTCGGGACTGCCCTCATGGAAGTGATGAAAGATTGGTTCAGATTGCGTGGGGTATCGCACTATGAATGGTATGTTGCTGCCCGTAATGAAGCCGGTATTCGCTTCTGGGAGAAAACAATGGGTGGACAAAAAGTGATGATTCGTATGCGTGCCGATGTTGATTAAATCAAAAAACCAAATGAGGAAAGTAGATTTCTGATGACTGAATTACTTTATCAAACAGATGCTTATCTGCGTGAATTTGACGCCATTGTGACGAGCGTTAACGATGACGAAAATGGTATTTTGCTTGACCGCACCGCTTTTTATCCTGGTGGGGGTGGGCAACCTAACGATGTGGGTACATTTATCATAGACGGGCAAGAAGTTACGGTCACAAAAGTGAAGCGTGGCAACCTGCACATCATAGAAGGTGATTTACCAGTCGTCGGCACGCAAGTCAAAGGTGTACTCGATTGGGACAGACGCTATAAGCTCATGCGTACACATACCGCGATGCACATTCTCTGTGGCGTTGTATGGCGTGATTACGAAGCGAGTGTCACAGGGGGAAACATGGATATTCTCAGTGGACGCATGGATTTTGAGTTCGAGCGGATGCAAAAAGAACTTGTCCAAGAAATTGAAGACAAAATCAATATAGAAGTCGCCGCTGAACGCGACCTCAACGTAGCAATTCTTCCCCGCGAAGAAGCCTTCCAAATTCCTGACCTCATCCGCACAAAAATCAATCTGCTACCAGAAGGCATCACCGAAGTTCGCACCGTAGAAATTGAAGGCTTAGACTTGCAAGCAGACGGTGGCACACATGTCAAAAATACCCGCGAAGTTGGCACAATCAAAGTAACAAATTACAAGAGCAAAGGCGGTATAAACAAGCGCATTTATGTGGAGATTGTGGACTGATGCGTTATTTGCACGCGGTATCTGCGAACGAAAAATTTGTTGCCAGCGGAGAATATCACTATACCCGTGATGGGGTTGCGTTGGCAGTGATAGAAAAATTTACGGTGCATGAACTTAATGGAGGGGCATTGCTCTATCGGGTTGATGAAGACGGGCGCAGAGAAGATGGCTTGACTATTCTCTCGGAAGCACTCGTCAGCCCCGACGGTCAATTTGAGCGTTTCAATGTGCAATCCTCTAATCCCCGTGATGAGATGCTACAAGATTTTAAAGCAGACTACACATTCAATCCCGATTATGTACAAATTGGGCGACAGACAGCCAAAGCAGAGCGTGAGTATGACGAATTCCAACTGATGCATGAGAGTGAAGTCTACATCAAGCAAACGCTATACATGGGTATTACACTACGTCAAATCATGGCTACAGATGACCATAAAGCATACGTTTTCGCCCCACAATTGCTTTCTGTTGGTGAAAATGTGCTACAAAAAATCATTGTTCAACCACAAGGCACAGAAACGCTTCAAGTGGGACGCCGTGAAATGGAAACACGCAAATTCCAAATTGCAGACGATGTTTTCTACTGGCTAGACGAACACGATATTCCTATCAAACGGGTCTATAAGCATGATGATGCCAGCTATGAGGTGACGATTCGTAACTATGCCCATCGCTGAAGGACTGTATCAACATCGCATCGCTGACCAAGCAAATGACATCACTGAAAAGTGGGTGCTTTCCCAACAGGATAACGGCACGCAACTCAACATCACGTTTTCGTCAGATTACACTCTGACCGCTACCGTTCTTATCAACACAAGCGATAGTATTACACATTTTGCTTATCATATTGATGATAATTTTCATGGGCAGTATCAGCGAGAAGCGAACAGCTTAAGTGTTGAGCGCACCTTACCGGGCAACACGCGCATCAGCGACCAAATCATCTTGCCCGACGATGCTATCCTCGATTTGCCGTTTGTCTGCTGTAAACCTTACACGTTGTTGGCACTACAAAAACAGGGTGTCTCATCCGTTTTTGCCCCTCTGCTACGCTCTGGCGATAGGGCAGGTGACCTCGCTAAAAAATCATTGAGGTTCGTTACTAATGCCAAAATTACATTAGAACGGCAAACTTATCACACACAGCATTATCGTTATGGGCGCGACTATTGGCTGAATGAATACCATCATGTGTTACGCGCCCGCCAAGATTTGTATGACATCATTTTAGTGGAGTATAGTCGGTGAAAATATTTGATAACTTTCGGATGTGGCTCGGAGAAGGGCGCTTCTGGGCATTGGTAGGTATGTTAGTCGTCACAGGGATAGCCAGCCTTGTACTTCAATTTTTGCAGATAGAGAATGCCATTGTCACGCAGAATGCGCTGGTGGCGGCATTTGTATTAGGTGCAATCTTGATAATCGGTTCGCGCATGGACGTTGAACAACGCGGACGCTGGGCGGCGATTCTCGTACCGTCTTTTGGCTTAGTCATTCTGGGTGTTGTCTTTTTCCCGCAATATCTGCTGGTTTTCATGGGAGCAGCTTTCGGGTGGGCTGTCGTAGCTCTATTTTTGTTTGGTAATAGCAATTTGCCGATGCAATATCGCAAAGCCATCAAAGCCATGCGTGATAACGACTACGAGACAGCTGTCAAAGCGATGGATGAACTCATCCGAGAGGATAGCGATACCCCCAATCACTATCGCTTTCGGGCAGAACTTCTGCGCTTATGGGGCAAACTCGGACGCGCACGCCGTGATTACGAAATCATGATTACCAAAAGCGACCATGAAGACGATTTAGCCGTTGCTTATAACGGTTTAGCGGAAGTGGAGTTGCAATCAGGAAATTATTCGGAAGCACTGGTTGCCGCACAAAAAGCCTATGAACTCGCACCGGATGAATGGGTTGCCTCTTACAATCTCGGCATGATTGCGGATCGTCTCGGCGATAACAAAGTCGTCATTGAAAATCTGGAGCGCACGCTAGAAGCCGGTGTACCAGATTCACGCCATCGCCTACTCGTGCATTTATGGCAAGCACGCGCCTATTTGCGTCAAGGTGATAAAGACAGCGCACAGACGGCTATCAACAACTTACAAGACGAAAAACGCGGTCTAAAAGAATGGCAAAAAATTCTGCCAGATGAGCAGGCGTCTGTTTTAAGGGCTGTTCTCTCTGAGGATGTCGAGCTTGCAGAAGCACTACTCAGCGGAGAGCGCACACTAGATAATTGGCAACAGGAAGCAGTCGCTAACCGATGACCATTCTGCGTATCCTGTACAACCTTGGGCGCGAAATCAAAAACTGGGATAAGGCAAGCCAGATAGCACTCGCTATTGCGCTGATATTGTTCGTGCTAGACATCATCGTGCTAGCAACAGTGCCTGAACTACAGACCCAAGCCGCTATCGGAGGCGTAGGATTGATGCTAGCGATTCAGGCTATCGTCATGTGGGGCAATCGCAATCTCGTGACTGCGTTCACCCAAGCACAACGCCTGTTCATCGTAGGGGAGTTTGCGCAAGCGGCTACTGTACTAGAAGACCACATTGCAGAAGAAGAACACCCTGTCATTGATACGCTTGTGCTGTTGGGCAACATTTATCGCAATCTTGGTAAATTAGATGCTAGTCGCAATATCCTCGAACAGGCTTTAGAACGCCGTGCTGATTATCATTTTGCGCTTTATGCCTATGGCAAAACAGCTCTTGCGCAAGGTGAATACGACACAGCAATCATGTATTTTCAGCAAGCTATCGATAACGACGCGCCTGATGTTATCGCTTTTGACCTTGTGTTGGCTACATATCTGCTCGGTGATAACATAAAAATGCAACAACTCATCGCAGAATTGCCCGAATTAGACGAATCCCATCGGCAAATATTTCTTGCGCATATCAAGGCAGATGATAGCGTTAGTGCGCTAGATAGTGCTACACAAGAAGCAGGGTTAGCCTTCTGGCAAGCAGAGATAGAACGCTTCGTACACACGCCGTATGGTCAAGCAATCGCCCGTGAAACTGAGCAAATGAAAAATTTGTTATGATCTTGTCTGTAATGACCCTTTGTGACCTAAATATGGGCTACACTTATTGACATGATTGCGTCATAATTAGGCGCAACTATCGGCGTATGAATGAGGAGGTGTTTTCGTGGTGTTAATCGTACCGCGAGTTATTATGGCTGAGATACGGATATGCTAAACCGCATATGGCTATAGTAACTCTAAAACACTCAAAACCGTATCATAGGAGAAAATATGTTTAAACCAGTAGACTCCAACGTCAATATTCCAGACGTGGAGGAACAAGTACTCGAATTTTGGCGCAAGAATCGCGTTTTCAAGCGCACTACCGAAGGGCGCGACGACGCACCGCGCTATGTATTTTTTGAAGGTCCCCCAACAGCAAACGGTAAACCCGGCACGCACCACGTTCTAGCGCGTGCATTTAAAGATATGTTCCCACGCTACAAGGTCATGCAAGGCTATTATGTTGACCGTCGTGGTGGCTGGGATACACATGGTTTACCTGTAGAAATTGCTGTCGAGAAAGAACTCGGCTTTACAGACAAAAGCGAAATTGAAACCTACGGCGTCGCAGAATTTAACGAACTGTGCCGTAAACGGGTTTTCAGCAACATCGCAGATTGGGAAAAACTCACTGAGCGCATTGCCTATTGGGTTGACCTCGATAATGCTTACATCACCTTCACCAATGATTACATCGAATCTGTCTGGTGGATTCTCAAACAACTGTGGGATAAAGGCTTGCTTTATCGTGGCTACAAGACGATTCCCTATAGTCCAACTTCTGGCACACCTCTGAGTAGTCATGAGGTTGCACAGGGTTATAAAGAAGTTGCTGACCCTAGTATCTTTGTGCGTTTCCCATTCAAAGATGAAGAAGGCGTCTATTTCATGGCATGGACGACCACGCCTTGGACACTGCCGGGTAATGCGGCACTGTGTGTCAATGTGGGCGCAGATTATGTGCAAGTCGAAGTGCCGACTGAAGAAGGTGGCACCGAGCAACTCATTTTGGCAGAGGCGCTTGTTGGCAAAGTTCTTGACCTAGAAGAAGGGGTCGAGCCAAAAGTCGTCAAACGCTATAAAGGTGAGGAATTGCTAGGCAAACGCTATAGCCCACTGTACACCTTCTTGCCAACAGATAAAGACTATGCCTACGTGCTACCGGGTGATTTCGTCACGCTTGATAACGGTACGGGTATCGTTCACATTGCGCCTGCTTTTGGCGAAGATGATAACCGTGTCGGCTCAGAAAATGACCTGCCGTTCTTCATTACCGTGACCGATAATGGGCGTATGATTGATGCTGTCGATAAATTCAAGGGTATGTGGTTCAAAGATGCTGACCGTGAAATCATCAAGGACCTGAAAACACGGGGTCTGATGTACAAAGTCGAACAGTACATCCACAACTATCCGCATAATTGGCGCGATGGCGAACCGCTCATGTACCTCGCACGCGAGACATGGTTCATCAACACCCGCGAATACAAACAGACCATGATTGATAATAATCAAAAGGTCAATTGGGTACCGAATCATATCAAAGATGGTCGCTTTGGCAACTGGCTTGATGACCTCAAAGAATGGGCGCTTGGGCGTGAACGTTATTGGGGGACGCCACTACCTGTGTGGGTCGATGATACAACGGGCGATATGGTCTGCGTGGGGAGTGTAGAAGAACTTGAAGCCCTCACCGGACAAGACCACAGCGAACTCGATTTACATCGTCCATACGTAGATGAAATCACCTTCCCGAATCCAAAGGGTTCTGGTGGCACCATGCGTCGTGTGGAAGAAGTGATTGACGTGTGGTTCGATAGTGGTGCGATGCAAATTGCACAGTGGGGCTATCCCAAAAAGAATGCTGATAAATTTGAAGAACAACACCCAGCCGATTATATCTGCGAAGCGGTTGACCAAACACGCGGTTGGTTCTACAGCCTCCATGCGATTGCGAGCATGCTCTTTGAAGATGTATCGTACAAAAATGTCATCTGTCTAGGACTCATCCTCGATGAAGAGGGCAAGAAAATGTCCAAGAGCAAAGGGAATACGATTGACCCTTGGGATGTTATCTCTGTTCATGGGGCAGATGCCTTCCGTTGGTACATGTACACCAGTGGTCCTCCCGGAGAAACACGCCGTTTCTCTAGCCGTCTCGTAGGAGAAGTGATTAAGAAATTCTGGCTCACGCTCTGGAATACGTATAGCTTCTTTGTGACCTATGCCAATATCGATGGCTGGACACCCGCTGACGGTGCGCCACCAGTATCAGAACGACCTGTCTTAGATAGATGGGTGCTGTCAGAATTACACGCCGTCGTGAAGACGGTCACTGAAGGCTATGAAACTTACGATGTCAGCAAAGCAACCCGTCCTGTTGAAGAATTTGTGGATGGCTTGAGTAACTGGTATGTGCGTCGTAACCGTGAACGTTTCTGGGCAGAGGGCATGTCCGATGATAAAAAAGCGGCATATGCGACTCTGCACGAATGCTTGTCTGTAGTTGCCCACCTGATTGCGCCTGCCATGCCATTCTTGGCGGATGAACTTTATCGCAATCTCGTCTCAGAAGTAGACAAAGATGCTGTTGATAGCGTGCATCTTGCGGAATGGGTGAAACCGAACGAAGCACTCATCGACGCTGACCTCAATAGAGATATGGATTTGGTGCGTTTGATGGTGCGTCAGGGCTTAGGTGCGCGGAATAGTGCCGAACTCGGCATCCGTCAACCGCTCGCGCTTGCAAAACTTGGCATCGGCAACGCAGAAGAGCGTAAATCTGTCGCACAATACGATGACATCATCCGTGATGAACTCAACGTGCGCAAAGTCGAACTTTTGCAAGAAACCGAAGGCGTCACGAGTTACAGCCTAAAACCCGATTTTGGCAAACTCGGTAAAAAATTGCGCGGGGATATGAAATTGGTTGCTAAAGCGCTCCAAACGGCATCTGATGAAGACGCCACTCGTTGGGGACGTGCGCTCATGGACGACGAAAATATCACCATCGAAGTTGATGGTAAGTCCTTTGAGCTTGCACCGGATGAAGTCGAAGTGCGCCAAGAATCGGCAACAGAAGGTTACATCGTCAGTGAAGAACGGGGCTATGTCGTTGCGCTCGATACGACGCTCAACGAAGACTTGGTTGCAGAACGGCTTGCTAACGAAGTCCAACGCCGTATTCAAGTAGCGCGTAAAAATGCCGGATTCAACTTGGATGATCGTATCGACATTCGTTATACCGCAAGCGATGACCTCGCAAGCGCAGTCGAGAGTTTCAGCGAACGTATTCAGCAAGAAACCCTTGCAGATAGTCTGACGGCTGGCGAAACAGAGCAGGGTTTTTACAGCGAAGATTTCTCCTCAGACCTTCCGAAAGACCTAGAAGGAAAATCACTTGTCATCAGCGTAAAACGTCACTGATTCTTGTGTAAAATCACTAAAACAATGTCAGAGCAGGCGTACAGAGTGCGTCTGCTTTGTTTATTTTTGCTGATTTCTACTGTATATTTATGGTATTAGACAAAAATTGACGACGATTCATTGGTTAAAATGCTATAGAGAACCTGTAGGCATTGCCGTACAATCATCGTGACATTGGAGAGTTTGCACAGATGACCAACGAGAAAAATACAGCAACCTTACAGTCACTTCTGCGTTTTGCACTACCTCTTGGCACAACGCTAGCAACAGGTGATGCAAATACCTTCATCAATTGGGCAGTCACCGTTCGCGCACAACCCCCTGCTTTTCCTGATATTTATGGTGGTGAATTAGCCTTAGTGTCTATGGACTTGCTCCGTAGCTATGATAATCGCATTACACTAGGCGAAGTCGTCCAGAGCCTTGCCGAAGCCGGTGTGGATGCCGTGGCGGTTGCCGGTGAGGTGTCCCAAACAGCAATTACGGTTGCTAATGATAGTGATGTTGCGCTTCTTGTTTTACCAGAAGAAACGGGTTTGCCAGGTATTGAACGAGCAGTGAACAAACTGATTCTCAATCAATCCGCCCAACTCACCGAACGCGCTGTCGAAATTCAACGCCAACTGACGCGTGTCTCGGCTGAAAATCGGGATATGAACACGCTGTTACAAATCATAGCCCGTGCGACAGCCAAACCTGTCATCATGCACGATGACGCTGGTGTGATGATGTCGCAAGTGTATCCAAGTGTGGGTCGGCGTGGGATGAGTGGGCGCTCACTCATTCAAAATTTGCCATATGGCGATTTCCAGAAATGGCTCAATCAAGATGCACCCACTACACAGGGAACCATCGTTAGTAGCCCTATCGGCTATACAACCGTATTGCAGGTAGAAAAGCGTGTCACAGGCTACTTATCCCTCATTGACAGAGAATCCGCAGATATAGACGATTTTGACCGTTTAGTGTTGGCTTACGGTGCAGATGTGTGTTCGATTGAGCTAGCGAAAACCCGTGCCATCGAATCAGCCGTTGAACAGGCACGTGGTGATTGGGTGCAAATGTGGCTCAGTGGAACACCCGCTGATGACGATTTGCTCTCTACCCGTGCAAACCAAGCAGGCTTCAACCCTGACACGAATTATATGGTAGTCGTCTTTCGTGCGATGACGGAAGGTGGACAAACACTTCCTCTGGATTCTTTTATTTCGCTTGTGCGCGATGATATGGGACGGCGACAAATTAACGGGGCGGCTGGACAATACGTTGATGTGATTGTGGCGCTCTATCCGATAGATAAACCTGAAAATATAGTGCGTATCCGTACCGCCATTGAAGAACTTCGTGAACATCTTGCGATGCGTACCGCCAGCGGACTGGTTGCCGCAGGCATCAGCCGTCCTTGTATCGGGTTAGGTGAGTTGCGTGATGCGTATCGAGAAGCGAAAGACGCTGTTGGCATCGCACACGAACTCGGTGATTTTGAGAAAACCACATTTTACGGTGACCTAAAGCTGTATCAGTTGCTATTAGCACTCAAAGAACGCAACCTTGATACGATGAACCGTTTTTATGAAGAAACGCTGGGACCACTTGTTGAACATGACGAACGCAAGCAGAGCGATTTGCTCCGCACACTCAACGGCTTCTTTGAATCCAATGGCAATTTAGCACAAGCGGCAAAAGATCTTGATGTACATCGCAATACACTTGTTTATCGCTTAGACCGCATTAGTGAACTCACAGACCTTGACCTGAATGATTCTGACAATCGTCTGATTTTGCACCTCTCATTGAAGATTCAACGGGTGCTGGCAACCATTTCAGGGCGTGTTTTGAGCTAATTAAGTATAAATTTCATATGAATAGTCGAAATTTTGTTCAATTTGGGCGTATTTCACTTGTGCAGATTAAGATTCTGTACTAATTTGGATATATCGACTCAAATTATAAAGGACAATCTTAACATGGCTATTGAATTTTATGACGTGAAATTGCGTGAAAAAGTGCAAATTGACGAAAGTCAAATTCGCAAAGTCACCTTCGATACCAAGAGTGGTATTCGCTACGGTCTGCGTGCGACAACTGAAGATGATCGCAAACTGACCAAGTTCGTCAGCAAGACGGATTGGGATGCACTCGACGTACCTGTTGGCGAAGACTAATTCACTGACAATTGGTAACGTTACAACTGCATAGCTAGAAATTAGGCGCAGGGTTCTCCAGCGCCTTTTTTGTGTCAATATAGACAATTTGAAAATTCATCGTACCAATTTTGAACCCTCACTCTGTTTCTACGAATACCCCTGTAGATAACCGATGCAACCCGATGGCAGACCATGACCCTGCAAACATTGTTAGACCGCGCACAAGACGATGATACACAAGCCTTCGCAGAGATTCGTGAGCAATATGAACCACGTATTCGGCGCTTTGCTTCCCGCATGATTTACAATTCTGTGGATGTAGAGGATATTGTGCAAAATACATTCATTGCCTTCTACAAGAATCTCTCTCGCATCACCTCGTCAGAGCATGTGCGCCCGTTCTTGTTTCGTGTGGCGCGTAACCTGAGTTATGACTATCTGCGTGACCATTATCGCCAGGAACAAGTGACGCTCGATAAGTGCGATTATCAGTTATCGGATAATTTGGTGTCGCCGGAAGAGCGTGTTCATTGGGGCATGTTGCTGGACCATGTGCGACAGGCAATTGATTGTCTGCCAGACTTACAACGTGAGACGCTCATCTTGTATGTGGAAGAACAACTTACACAAGCAGAAATCGCCTCAGTGATGCATACAGAAATCGGCACAGTCAAATCGCGGTTGCATTATGCACGTAAAATTCTGCAACAATCTTTACCACCGGATATTTTGCGTGCTATTCGTACATCTAAGAAGTCATCAAAAGTTTAGGAGCTAATACATGAACACCCAAGAGAAAACACTCGTCACGACCTATAACGCCCTGCGGCGTCTACGTGAGGATACGCGTCATATGATTCCAATGGAAATGTACGTCGGGATGGGGCAGGTACTGTCGCGCACTTACGCCGCATTGCATACGTCCATGATGCAACTTACGAATGACCCACGTATAGAAGCCCTTGCACCCGATGTCCAGTCAGAAGCCAGTGACCGCGAAATTGCATGCCAGATTCGTGTGCTTTCAGGGCAACTGCTCACCTATGCCGAAGCCTTGCACGACGAATTAGAGCGTGGTGGGGCGCCTCTATCCGATGCACAGCAGAGCGTCCAGCGTGCGGATGATATTTTCAATAACTAACGTCAATAAAAAATCACCGACGCTGTTATGACGTCGGTGATTGCTTTATACACTAACTTGCTTGTGTGAATTATGCTTCTGGCGCGAGTTTCACGAAATGGTCTTGTGGACGTTTGAGTAAGCTATAAAGATGCTCAACAGCTTCTGCTTGGTTGTTAATTTCCAGTGTTTCGATGTAACGTTGTAGCATTTCGCGGACTTCCTGCGCTTCGTCATCATCGAGATAGGTGAGTGTCACTGGCGAACCTTTTGCAATCCGACGACGAATGGCGTCTTCAGTCAGGTTCATCTCTGGTTGTACACGCTGATACACTGTGCCACCTGTCATTCCTGCACAAATCCAAGGACCAGGGTCGCCTAACACAAGCGCACGTCCACTGGTCATATACTCAAAAGCATAGCCTTTGAGATTGGCACGCGCACCCAAGCCACCAAGGTCATCGCGCAGGGGTTCGTGTATCATGCCACCAAAAATGACATCTGCGCCACTCATACGGATACATGCGCGGGTGTCAGCATCACCTTGTACGATGAAGAAACCGCCCTGTGCGCCGTAAGCAAAACTCTTACCTACTGAGCCATCTAGTCGCGCCCCGTTATGATTCAGACCTTTCAAGATATTGATTGTGCCACCTTTAGCACATTTACCGACGCCATCTTGTGCGCCACCTTCTGCGAGAATCGTCACAGGCTCATCTATGAATGCACCCAGACCATTACCCGGCACGGCACTGTTGCTGAAGCTGAGATGCACAGCGTCCAAACGTTCATTATCAGGGATTTCACCACGTTTGATTGCCCCACAGAGATGCGTACCCAATGCCCGGTCATGTGCCATCACTTGCTCATCGTCGTAGGTAAGCTCGTATTCGCCTTTATTGACGTAACGCGCTACTTCTTCTGTAATTTGACGGCTGATGATATTACGTGGGCGTGAAATACGCAGACCACCGCGTTGTGCAGGCATGCCATCGCGTTGCGGAATCGGCTTGGTGAGGTCGCTCAAGTCAATTTGGTCGTGCATGCTAATTTGTTCGAGCAAATCTGCTTTGCCAACAATATCCTGTGCATTGTCGTAGCCAAGTTTTGCAACCCACTTGCGGATGTCATCTGTCACTGCACAGAATACGTTGTAAATACCGTGTGGTGAGCCTTTTTCCTCGAAGGGACGGAATGCTTTGAAGCCTTTGCGGTCTGCTTCTTCTTTGGTTTTAACGTGCGTGGTGATACCGACATGGCATGTACCATCTTGGCAACCACGACAAATTGTACAGCCAACAGCGACCATTGCCAGCGTACCAAAGCCAACGCGGTTCGCACCGAGACACATCATCTTTACAACATCGCGTCCGGTTTTCATACCACCATCAACCCACAATTCGACATCATCGCGCAACCCACTTGCAATCAGCGAACGATGTGCAAGCCATACGCCAATTTCGGCTGGCAAGCCAACATGCCGTAATGCGTGAGCGCGTGCTGCCCCTGTGCCACCTGTGTAACCTGTGCAAGTGATGATGTCTGCGCCTGCTTTCGCCACTCCGACAGCGATGATACCAACACCCGGCACAACGGGAATCTTCACGCTGACTTTCGCGTGTGGATTCGCTGTTTTGAGTTCGTCAATCAACTGTGCAAGGTCTTCAATTGAATACAAATCATGATTGTTACTTGGCGAAATGAGTGCCACACCTGGCGTTGTCCCACGCGATGCCGCCACTTGTTCCGTCACTTTGAAGCCCGGCAGATGCCCACCTTCACCTGGTTTCGCACCCTGACCAATCTTAATTTCGATGAAATCAGCTGAGTTTAAGAAACCGATATTCACACCAAAGCGACCCGAAGCGACCTGTTGACCGCGCCATTGCTTATATTTGCCGAGCATATCAAGCAATTCGCCACCCTCGCCATTCATGCAAACGGTGTTCAACATTTTCGCCGCGTCTGCATAGGTGCGATATGCGAGTTCACCCTGCGAGCCGTATGACATCGCGCTGATGATAATCGGCATATCATGATTGCCAACACGCAAATCAACATCGCTGGGGTCAACTAACTTCGCATCTGGACGGGGTTTGATGTCTAGTAAATGTCGGATACTTACAGGGATTTTTTCTTCCCGTTCGCGTACTTCATCGCTGTATTCTTGCCAAGTAAGCTCGCCTTGTGCGACGGCTTCCGCACGTTTCCACACTTTCGGGAAGAAACGGTCAGGATTTTGCAACCGCGCACGGACATCACCACGAAATTCTGCGGCGCGTTCTTCTGCATCTTGTAGTATGGCAGTCCATGTCAGACCGCGAGCTTCGCTACCGAAATAATTGGGTGTGCCGAGAATGTTGGCAATCGCTTTCCCTAGCCCAATCGAGCTAAAGCTATGTCCGTACCCGCGTAACTCGTGGCAACCAACTGTCGAAGTGACTTTTTCCATGCCTTTGGTGAGTGCAGTTAGTGTGTTACCCAATGCCTTGTTGATATGGTCTTGTGAGGGGGCTTCGCGGGGCGGGCGAGGGGCAAACCCAGCCGCAATGGCATACAGGGCATAAGGCAGAATTGCATTTGCACCTAAGCTCACACATAGCACCATATCATGTAAATCGCGTAATGCACCGGAGCGTACAACAATACCGACACGACGGCGTAAATTTGGACGACTTTCTGCCTGACGTAATGCTTTGTCGATAGCAGCCGTGACCAATAGCGGGTCTAACCAGAGATGCTCGCCATCAATAACCTGTGTATCATCTAAGACAAGACATTGAACACCACCTAATACAGCATCGACGGCTGTCTGTTGCAAACGTTGCACTGCATCTTCGGCACTCTCATCTGGTAAGGTGTTCATTGGCAAAATCAAAGCACGCTCACGGAAGATTTCCATGAGTTGCTCAATCGTCATTGTGCCATGCTCAGTTGCGAGGTCGCGCAGGGCATCTTGGTCGCTAAGGACGTTCAATCCACCTAATAAGAAGGGCGTTTCAAGCTGTACCAGCATGTCATCCATTGAGCGTGCAGATGCGACAGCCGGACGTGCGCCGATGAGTACCCGCGTCGTGAATTGCGCTTGCTCACGCTCACGGTCAATCGCAGGGTTCGTTACAACAGCTACCGTCTCTTTGAAGTAATCTGCAATATTCGTGCGCTTCTGGCTCATCGCCGCCAGCGGACCATCCCAGCCAAGCGACTGAATCTGCTCTTTACCACGTTCTGCCATCGTCTCTACAAGACTGACATGGTAGCGTTCCCAACCCATGCCGGACATGAGGACACTTGATACATCTGCATCTTCTGATTGCCAAGGATAACGTGCATCCGCCGCGACAGAGAAGGTCTCACCGTATTCGGCAACAAGTGCTTGTTGTGCGACGGCAAGTGATGCTTCAACTTGTTCTGCGACAGGTGTGCCACCACTTGAAGGGGTAGGAGCTTGATTTTGCATACCACCGCCACCATAACCCATAGGTGTTGATGGACTGTATTGGTCTGCTTGCACTGAACGATTCCACGGGGAAGTGCCACCTGTCGCATTTTCTTGGTGCTTCTGCCAACGCGAAAGCACATGACGCTGAATTTCTGGATAGCTCAATACTTCAATTGGGCTACCTGGAATCATCTTGAGGGCGATTTTTTCACCTGGCGCAAGAGGGCGTGGCGAGCGTGACATAGAATCGAGTTGATACACACCACGTTCAGAAGAAGCGAAATATTCTTTCTCTGTTTCACCGAACCACAGTGGGCGTAAGCCGAGTGCATCCACACTGAAAACAAGTTGATTGCCCAAGCGAGCTGCCACACCAGCCGGACCTTGTGCAAAATGCCCCCATGATTGGCGCATTTGTTCATACATCACGCGGATGTCTTCGCGGTCTTGGATGAGGTCATGTTCATAAGGCGGGAAAATGTGTTCCATCGCTTCGATGAGGTCTAACCCGTGTTCACTGGTGAGTGCTTGAACCACACGGTCAACATCTTGTGAATCCGAACCATTCACTTGCAATGGTACATCGAGCATATTTGCTTCCAAGCGGAAACGTGAAATCGTATTAAACTCGCCATTATGCCCGATGATATTGAAGGGTTGCGCACGTTCAAAAATCGGATTTGTGTTGGTGCTATACCGTGCATGCCCCATCGTCACAGATGACGCATAATCGGGGTCACGTAATTCTGGGTAGTAGCGCCGTAAAATTTCGATTGTACCTTGTACTTTGTAAACGACACTGTGGCGTGAAAATGATGGGAAATGGACGCCGAGTTCTGCTTCCATTGTTGTTTGTAGCTTGAACAGCGTGCTATCAAGTTGGTCACTGGCGACTTGCCCATTCACACCAGCAATTTGCCAGAAAACGGGTTCATTTTTCTTAGCATTCGGTCCCAATACACGGCTATTTACACGCCCACGACGCTCGGTGAGCAAATGTAAACCTGCCTCGCTAATAGTGCGACAAATTTGCTCGATGATGTGCTGTGCGCGTTCGCGTGCTTCGTGTGGGATGAAAACGTGGGCAACCCAGAAATGACGGTCAGTCGCCATAGATGCGAGTAAGCCTTCTTGTGAAAGCCACTTCGACCACATTTGGCGTGGAATATCGGTTAGGATGCCGACACCATCGCCTTCACCATTGATGTAGCCGGTGCGATGTCCCATGCGGGCGAGGGCTTCAATTGTGCGTTTGACATTGCCATGCGTGGCTTGTCCCCCTTTACGAACAGAGCAAATTAGCGCACAAGCGTCGCGTTCGGTAGTATCAATCGGGTGTAAATCTAAATTAGAGAGTTCAGTAGGGATACGAGTATGAGGATTTTCATGCGCGGTCATACAACCAGTCCTCCTTGAGAGTTTGCGTTAATGGATGTGTGTAATGCCAATAAGTGAGAATTATGTTTTTAAACAGGATGTCACTGAACTTGTATGAACTGATAATCTACAAGCCTCTCAATCATAATGAGGGATTGCCATAAAATCCTCGTGAGTTGTCACGGAGATAGATATTCGCATCTAGTCAGTGTGCATAAAAGAAGGACATTGTTTAAGTGGAGATTAGCCAAAGAAAGGCTATTTTGCATAACAAAAAATAGGCAACCTGCACAAATAGCCCTAAAATGGGTACTGTGCAGGGATAGTTAGTTGAGGGTTAGCAAGCGCCGAATGGTTAACGCTAAATGAATAGCAAGGCGTGTTTCTGGACGATTCAAGTCAATCTCTGCAATTTCGTTGATGCGATTCATACGATACAGAAGCGTATTGCGATGCACAATCAGCATCTCGGCTGTCTGGCTCAAGTTGCCATGACAGGTGAAAAATGCTTCTAATGTCTTAATCAGGTCGGCATTCTGGCGTAGGTCATACTCGGTCAATTTACCCAGTGTTGTATTGGTGAAGTCCATTAACTTCTCGCGGTCACTCAGCGAGAGAATTAATTGGTAGACACCTAAATCACCTATGTAGAGTGGGGTGTCGGTTTGCAAACGAATTGCTAAATCACGCGCTTGCACCGCATCGCGGTAAGATGTACGCCATGCACTGACATCTTTTGCTGGTTGCCCCAAACCAATTGCTAATCGACTGCTCGGATACTGACGATTAATCTCCTTTGCAAAGGCATTTGCCAGCTTCAAGCTGTTATCAATCGGGTCTTCTGAATCTGTTGCATGGAACACGACCACTTCTTCTTCACGCTCACGTTGCCAAACTAAGGCATTAGAGCGTTGCACGTCCAAAATGCTGTTAATCATCGTTTCTAAGCGACGATTAGACGGTGGCTCATCGCCACGCCAAGACATAACCAGCGCCATATGCACAGAGGTCATATCATGCTCAAACCGTTCACCTTGGCGGACGGCTTCTTGCTGATTTACATCGCCAATTAGCAAGCGGTCTAAAAAGGTCCCGCGTAGGCGTTTTTCTGTTTCGCTAACAGCTTTGAGCTTCGCCATCTCTAAGGCACAAGCAGCCGCGCCGTGTTCTGCAACCAGCAAATCAATATCATCAATATCATTATCGGTGCCAATGATGGAGAGGTAGCCCCGTCCAACGCCTTTTGTTACTACTGGCGATACAAGACGGGCAATGCCTGGCATAGGTAAAGACTGCATCAGTACCATGTTATCAGCTTCGTTCAGTCGATGGCGGTCTTGGAACTCAACGGGTAATTTATCCCCTTGTTTTAGAAATACTTCAATATCATCCCACGAGCCTACAAATTGGGGTTGCAAAGTATATTCAGTGACACTCATGCGCTTATCTTGAATGACCACAGCTTTGCCTGTCAGGCGTGCCATCGCACTGATGAGTTCTGCCATACCTTCGTTTCGGGAAGAAATCTGCGTCAACTGACGGTAAATTTGTGTGCCACGCCGTTCAATTTGCCCTTGTTGATCGACCAGTAGGCTAACCACTGTCTTTTCAACAGAGCGCGGATGATTATTGATAGGTAAGGTCATCACGGGCAGACCATAGGCTTTGGCTTCCGCAAGCGCACTCGGAGATAAGGAGTCTGTCATCACGATAGCAGCGGCTTTTTGGTCGGCTGCCCATCGCACCAACTCAACATCAGTCCTCGCACTCGCGTTCTCGTCTGCTTGAGGTGCAACAATGACCATCTCATCGCGTTGTAATTGTTTCGAGCTAAAATTATCGTCGGTGTAAACCAGCGTCGCCCAAGATACCGGACGATCTAATAAACCATCGCCCGTGATGGTACGTGTGCCTAGGGGCAGTGCTTGTTTACGGACATCTTCGACTGTAAGTGTGTGTGTGACGTCTGTCATGTTGCCTACTATATTTTCTCGTAATAATTGCTTAGACAGGTTTATCGTACTCTAAGCTCTATGTCAATATGCACAAATCGAATTGTGCGATTTTACTGCCTATTGCTCGTTTGTCAAAATACCCAAGATGATAATTGTATAGGTTGCCCCAAGTGAGATAAGTCGCAGGTCTAGCGGGAGTTGTAACCAGCCCCGTAAATCAGATAATAGATAATACGTTGCAAAGATACCCAAAATAGAGGCAACAATCCATGTGATAGGCGAGACACGCCAACTTTGGTTATCATCGGATTTTATGAATTGATACATACCAGAAGTTAGTAGAATACCGCTAATCGTAAAGGCAATGGCATAATCCGGCAGTTGATTTTCAGGGTCAAAAACAGAGAGTGCAATGAACACAGCCGCCAACGCCAACCATGTCCGTCGTTCGACTTTTGCTTCTGCTTTAGATTTGTTCGGGGTTCGACGCCGTGCCATGCTTGCTCCTCGTTGATGTTTGCTGAATACCCTTACCATAATTATACCATCGAACTGTGTGATTGTTTTGCGATTGCGTAATTGATGATAGTCATTACAATAGCCTTCAATATCGTCACACGCACTGTAGTTAATGAATTGGGGACATCATGAAACGCGCCGTTTGGCTCATCATTATGGGGCTTATGTTGGTGGCTTGCCAACCGGAGGATAGCATCTCAGTTGATGGTCCTGTGTTGGTACAAGAAGTCACGCTTGTCGCCAGTGAAGTTCAACCCACTCGTTTTCTCAGCCCGACCCCTTCCTCACAGGCAATACGCCCGACGAGTGAGGTCATGTCACCTTTAGATGCTGTTACGGTAGATGCCCAATTTGTCATCGTGACACCGACCTTGCCACCGAGCAAGACGCCAACTCCGACGCCGACATTCACACCTACACCGACTGTCACGCCAACAACAACGATGACCAATACAGCGACCAGCACCGCTTTCCTATTGCCAACGAGCGAATTTCAATCTGTGACACGTCCTGCGCCTGGCAATGCTGACCGCGTATGCGATACGAACTGGTTCTTCATTGAACCGCGTCCAGAAAGTTGTCCACTCAATCCACCAACTGCCAGCAACGGCGTGTATCAAGCCTTTGAGCGTGGCTATATGGTATGGGTCGGCTCACTCGATGCTATCTATGTGCTTTACAACGACCAGAACCAACCGCGCTGGGAAGTCTACCGTGATTTCTTTGAAGAAGGCAATGCGTCTATGGCATACCTTGATGCAGATCCACGCGAAGTCGGCACGAACTTGTGGTCGCCAAGACGCGGTTTTGGTTTACTTTGGGAGCAAGACTTAGATATTCAAAATCGCATCGGGGCAGCAACCCAACAATGGGAGCAACCCTACAGCGTGCAGGTGCAGCTCAGCAATGACAATTCCATCTTCATCAGCACGCCGGATTCTTACGTGCTTGGTTTGATACCAGGGGGTGTGAACTGGCAACGTTACGCCTCATTTACGTTTACGCCACAAACCAATGCTTCAACAGGTCCACCGATTGTTGGTGGCACAGTTATCCCTACGCGCACCCCACGCCCTTGACGCTTTTAGAGTTTGTGCTTTAGTCATGGCAGGGTGTGTGGCATGATAGTGTGTCGTGCTACTACATAGCTGAAAGAGACACTTCACCATCTATGCAAATGCAGAATCCTATACCCGCTAATTATGCACGTAGTCAACCGCGCCACATGAGCAAAGCACGCGGTTGTTTAGCTGTGCTTTTCGTCACGACATTGCTATTCATGTGTAGCATAACGGCGATGATTGCGCTCTACATCACATTCCCACCTGCACCGATAGATATTCTTGTCATGGGGCTAGATTCGCGGGGCAACGAAGGGAGTGTCACACGCACAGATAGTATCATCGTCGTAGGCATCAATCCGGCACGGCTGGATGTGAGCTTGTTGTCAATTCCGCGTGATATTTTCGTCAATGTGCCGGGCTATGGCTTGCAACGCATCAACACCGTAAATGTATTAGCAGAGATGAACAATCCCGGTAGTGGGCGCGAGTTGCTGGCGCAAACTATCGAGGCGAATTTTGGTATTGGTATTGATAAAACGATTCGCCTTGATTTTCAGGCATTCACTGCACTTGTGGATGCAGTCGGAGGCATTACCGTCGATGTTCCATCGCTTGTTGTGGATAACAATTATCCCACAGCGGACTACGGCACAATGAGCATACGTTTTGAGCCAGGCGTCCAACAAATGAATGGGGATCAAGCACTCATTTATGCCCGCACGCGCCATCAAGATGATGATTACCGACGTGCTGAACGCCAACAGCGAGTTATCTCCGCATTGACGGTGAAAATGCTCAATCCGCTGAACTGGGGCAGGGCATATGTCGCAATCGTCCAAAATACAGAGAGCGACCTATCACTACTCGATATGGCACTTATGACGCCACCAGTGCTGTTCAGTGCAGGCGACCTCAACCAACTCGTTGTAAATCGTGACTACATTTTGCCAGGTGATGGTTACGTTGTTCCGAATTACGAGGCACTGCGTCCGTATATTCAAGAGAATTTCGATTGATAAGTTGGTGGCTGAAGAGGAATCAGAAACAAAAATGGGACGATGTATATTCGTCCCATTTTTGTTATGCGTCTTCGAGTAAACGCTCGTATGCGCCTTGCCATTCGTCAGGATTGCGTGTGAGGCGATTAATTTCGATGTCTGCGAAATGTGGGAACAGTTGCATCATCACATCTGGCATGGATGACCAGTTCTCGTCACGGACAATGCGTTCAAGTTTTGTAGCATAGTCACCTGACCACATCCATTCGCGCTGGAAACGGTCTGCCTTTTGCCAATAGCCTCGTTTTTCCCACGCTTTAATCGTCTCGATGATGCTCTCATCTATTTCCCGCAGGCAAAAGACAATCATAGCAGTCATATCGCGTACATCGTCATCGACGGTGCCACCTTTTTGACCCAACCGACGCACAATCTCAGCAATGGTGCGCATCATATGGCTACGTTTTTTGCCCGGTGTATTGTTATTGATTACACGCCCCATAGGCGATGCCCCTCTCCCTCAGTCAATGTCTACTACGATGCTTAGCTCTCTTGGATTGGTCGTATACCACGATATACGCGAATACCACCGAATGTCTTTAGGATGGTACGCGCATCACGCTCGGTATCGTCTGCCAGTTCTTCGGGTGTGCGTGGCGTGTTGCCATTTGACAAAAACACACGAAAAACACTATCGACCAGTGACGTTTGTGGGTTGATGAAGTCGTCACGGCTGGCGGCTTCTTGAATCGCAAGTCCGAGTTTATCCAGTTGTTGAACTTCACCCGTGACAGGGTCAACATAGTCAACTTCGCTGTCTTCTTCATCTTCGTTAAATTTTTCGCGCAAATCTGGCGGGAGATGCGTCAGCATGTAAGCGCGAAGGTCGTTATTTTCGCGTTCCCACCAATCATAGTCTATTTGGAATTTAGTATCGAGTTGCGGTTTTAGAACAGCACTCGGTTTGGGCTTGCCCGGTTGCATAATGATGCCCTTTCGTTGCTTGGCTAATGAGATATAGCGTCTTAATTGTCGCTCAGTTTCCAGTAATCATCGCCTACGTACTCAAAATCAGGGTTCGCAGTCAGCGTGGCGAAAATAGGTCCTGGCGCGCAACGGCGAATCGCATTCACGGCACTGTAGAGCGTCGTCGCATGGACTGTGCCTTGTGGGCTGAGCGTGCGTAGTGCATTCAGAATCATGCGAATAATCGTTGCCAGTGCTTTACGATTAAGCTCTTTCGCTAATTTGTCTACACCTTCCAAGTCATCTACACCGATAATAACGAGATCGTCGTATTCCGCGCCGATTTGACGTTTGCGATTCGCAAATTTAATCTGGTCGCCATCAGGAATCAGAATGCGAATGTACTCGGTGCGCGGTTTGTACGCTTCGTGGCTAACGATAATTTGTCCGTCTTCTTCACCTGGTTCAACTGTGATAAACGCGCCAATGGGCAGGCGATGCTTGGTGTAATATTCTAGCAGACCGAAGACGTAACGATTTTCGTGTACAACCCATCCACTGAATTTTTCGCCATCGCTGGCATCAATGAGGTCAACATGGATGCGAGGTGTGCGCCCGACAGGGAAGATAGCACGGTTCTTCGCATTGAGTGGCAATGTACCTGCCCGACGATGTGGATAAATGAGTGTTGTGGTTGCTTGTGGTAAGCGCCCCTCAAATTCGATGTCTGTATATTCATCATCAAGTTCAGTTTCGAGGTCAAACATCTCATCACTGAGCAATTCATCATCGTATTCAATAGGCGTGTAGGCGAGTAAATCTGGCATCTCGCGTACTTCATCTGGTTCCATGCTTCTCAATGCCCATAGCACATCCCCAGCCGGACCTACTTCATCGAAGCGGTCATCATCGTTGAGTGCAAGATTGAGTGAGAAAATTTGTAATTTCATTGGTGCATCTGCAATTTGACCAATTTGCTCGATGATGGCTTCTGTAGAGAGTGGACCTCCACCCAGCATATCGAGAACAGCTTCTGAAAGGTGCAAGACACCTATATCACATTCGAGCACCAATTCCTCTGGAAACCAATAGCCCGCAACACGCTTGAGCGAATCATGCTCCCGCAAGGATTCGTGCAATGTACGCATGACAATATTGCCTTCAGCGTTCAAAATCTCGTTTACATCTAGTGATATTTGTGAACCAAGTGGATCTTCTTCTGTAGCAGCACTGAGCGCATGTTCGGTTTGCAGAGCGGCGGCAAATTCACGATGTCCCTCTGGAATATTGAGGTCATTCTCGTCAAATTCAACTTGGATAACTGTGAAATCGCCGTAATCCGCGTTATTACCATCGCGCTCACCAGTGACAGTCGCCGTAGCGAGTTCCATCTCAGTAAACACAAGACGATCCCCAACTGCGTACGCTTCTGCGGGACGATATACTTTTGTGTTTTTAAATTGTTCTGCGACAGCCGCTTGTTCTTCTTCCAAGCGGTTTTCCACAATCAGACGCGCAAGTTGGCGCGTGGTCATGGGCGTCTCTTCTTCCAGCATCAAGTTCATGATGACATCAATATCATCTTGGGTGACGCTAAAATTACGTGCCCAACGTTCAACTAACATCTAAACGCCTCCAATCTGCGACGGGTTTGCCAATGCGCTATACATCAGCAAGGTGAGTGTCTCAATTACATGAAAAGCCGCTTGAGCATCTGTCTCAATACGGCAGAAATCTCGTGGATTTTTCGACTTTGCACAGACACCAAGTGTTGTGAAATCACAATCCTAGCTCGTGCGTACCATGTCGAAAGCATAACGTTGTTATTGTAACGATGCGTTCATAGGTTGGCAAGCATGGGTTGACCACCATTTTTTCGTCCGCTATACTTTTCATTCGTAGTTGTACAGCACTATTATGAGAGGGTAATTTATGTCTACTAAGCGCACATATCAACCAAAGAAACGTCGTCGCCAACGTGTGCATGGTTTCCGTAAACGCATGAAGTCCAAAGGTGGTCGTAAAGTTCTCAAGAACCGCCGTAAAAAAGGACGTCACAGCCTTGCGGTATCACCAAATCACGTCAAGAAGACCAACTGGAAATCGTAAGTAAGCGATTAGCCTGATGCAAAGGCGATTACGTCTGCATCATAGCCGCGATTTTAAGCGGTTGCGAGAGGTAGGGCAGGCGAAACGCCACCCTCATCTCATCCTCAGCTATCATCCCAATCAACTTGAATATAATCGGTATGGTTTCATTACCGTCAAGCGCTTGGGCAATGCTGTGGTACGCAACCGTGTGCGGCGTTTGATGCGCGAGGCTGTTCGCCTTCAGCATCCTTCTCTCCGTCAAGGGTATGATATGGTGTTCATCGCACGAGCGCCGATTGTCGCGCAACCCTTTGAGCATGTACAACGTATAGTATATGATTTATGTCGTCGGGCAGGCATAGCAGATTAAGGAGCCGCAAACCTCATGAAATGGCTACTGCTCAAGTTGTTACGTTTCTATAAGCGTTTCATCTCTCCCGCGCTCCCCTCAGCGTGTCGTTTTGAACCGACATGCTCTGTTTATATGTATGAAGCAATCGAAACGCATGGTGTGATGAAGGGTGTACGTCTTGGATTGAATCGACTCTGGCGTTGCCAGCCGATGTATCCGGGCGGCTATGACCCCGTGCCACCAAAGGAGAACTAATCTTTTGAATATACAGAAAAGGCAAACAGCCCGTTGGCGCTTGCTGGCCCTCGTTGTTTTGTTAGCGGTGTTCGTCGCTGGTTGTGCTAATGTTCGTAACGGTGTCTCTTGGCCCGCCCTCGAATTGGTTGAAATTGATGGTGAACCGCGTGTACTCGTGGTCTATGATGGTCGTGTCGAGGCAATTAACCCATATCAAGGCGCACAATTGCACGTCGTTCGTGATAGCGAAGGCGACGTAATGCGTGATGCTAACGGCAACGTCCAAGAGTGGGTATTAGACGGTGGCGATTTTGACGGCGCACAATTCTTTGCCGCACCACCACTAGAAATGAATGTCGATATTTTCACTGAAGATAGCGAATCAAACCCGCTCAGCGACACATTCCTCCTCGCAACCTATAACAATCGCCTACTAGAAGTGGACATTGATACCGCATCAGTTGAAAATCCAGCTGGCATTGAATTGTCTAATGGTGTTTTGGCAGAAATCGTTGTCACTGATGACTTTATCTACGTGCCTTATCGTCAACAAGATGTTGTCGCACTTGACCGTGAAACCTACGAAGAAGTTTGGCGTTTCGATACACAAGAAGGCGTTTGGGCGCAACCTCTTCTGAACGATGGTGTGCTGTATGTCACATCAGTTGACCATTTTGTGTATGCGCTCGATGCGAACACAGGTGAAGAACTGTGGCGCGTTGATTTAGAGGGTGCGGTTACATCAACGCCTTTGCTGTATGAAAACCATCTCTATGTGGGTAGCTACTCACATAAGATTTATCAGATTTCACTGGATGGCACGATTGCTGCTGAATACGAAGGCACAAACTGGGTATGGGGAACACCTGTTATCCAAGACAATGTGCTTTATTACAGCGACCTCAGCGGTTACGTATATGCCTTGGATGCCAATGGCTTGACAGAAATTTGGGCAGAACGTCCCTCGCGTAAGGGTATTCGCCCAGCACCCATTGTAACTGATCAATATGTCGTCGTTGCAGGGCGTGATGGCAGTGTCTACTGGCTCAATATCGATTCTGGTAGCACCGTCCAAACTGCGGAACTCGACAATAGACCCGAGTTGCTGTCTGATATGTTGTACATTCCGGCAGATGAAGAAAATGGTTTACCGGAATTGGTTCTCGTAGCATCAACCGAGAATAATCGGTTGGTGACAGCACTCAACATGGAAACGTTCACCCCGCAATGGGTGTATAGTCGATAATCCGAGATTGGAGACACGCTAAATGTGGGATTTTATTCTTAACCCAATGGTCACATTGCTAACACTGCTGTACCAGGTGTTTGGTAATAACATCATCATGTCAATTGTGGTGCTAACCGTCATCTTGCGCATGATTATGTATCCCTTGCTCGCACAGCAACAAGAATCTGCCGCAAAGATGCAGGAGATGCAACCCAAGCTCAAGAAGTTGCAAGAAAAATATAAAGATGACCGCGAGAAACTCGCTGCCGCGCAAATGGAAATGTACAAAGAAGCTGGTGTGAATCCGCTGGGTGGCTGTTTGCCGATGCTCGTGCAATTCCCAATCTTCATCGCGCTCTACTCAGCGATTAACTTCGCAGTTGCCTCGACGCCTTTCCAACTGGTCGATTTGTCAGACCGTTTGCTGATTCCTGGCTTGGATGGACTCATTCCCTTGCAGAGTGTATTTCTCGGGATGGATTTGACCGCACAGCCACAGCCACCAAGTAATCCTTGGTATGCGCTGGCGCTACCCGTACTCGTTGCGGCGACGACATGGCTACAATTCAAAATGTCGATGTCTATGCGCAAGGATGATAAAAAAGAGGACAACATCAAAGATACATCAAAAGACGATAGCAGTGGTGGTATGCCAGACCAAGCCGCCGCCATGCAACAGTCGATGGGGACAATCATGCCTCTGATGTTTGGTTTTATCTCCCTGACATTATCGGTGGGTTTGTCAATTTACTTCCTTACATCTAATGTGGTTGGTATTATCCAGTATAGCCCGATGGGTAAGCGGGTGCTGGATAAGGTCTTCCGTAGTGGGGGGGATCGCAAAGAGAAAGACAAAGACGACGATAAACCAGCAAAAAAAGCACGCGGTAAAAAATAATACCAATGGGATTGAACTTGCTGATGCTATTGCAAGGTAGCGAGTGGTGAGTTCTGACTACTCATGATAATATAAATAGGGTACTCATATACGAGAGTACCTAATAAAAGAGAAAATACGCGGGCGGCTTGTATATCTATACAACCGCTCGTATTTATACTAGCAAAACCAGTCAGTAATAGGATTTAATATTATGGAATCTATAGAATCACAGGGTTCAACAGTCCAAGAAGCTGTTGAATCTGGTATGAGAGAACTCGGTGTTACCAGCCCTTCGCAGGTGATGGTCGAGGTTGTGCAAGAGCCTGATAAAGGTGTCATGGGCGAAGGCGCACGCCCAGCTATTGTGCGTTTGCTCTATATGGGCGCGCGCGATAGCAATCAAGGTACATCTATCATCGCTAATCCGTCGGCTGCCGCACCTCCGCAGGGTGTCACACAGATTGTCGCTAATCCTTATGACCCCAGTCAAGATGAGCAGATTGCGGACGAAGATGAAGACGAGCAAGCGGATACCAACCGCGTTCCCGTCAGCGTAGAGGATGCCAGCGAAAATGCACAGGTCGCCCGCACTGTACTTATCGAGTTACTCGGTAATATGGAGTTCGATGTCGATGTCGAGATTCTCCGTGCTGATTCAACCCGCAAAGGCGAAAGTGTTCACTGGATTTTGAATATCACAGGCGACCAGATTAATCGTCTGATTGGGCATCGTGGCGAAACCTTGTCATCACTACAATACATCACACGCCTAATTGTCAGTCGCCGTATTCAAAAGCGTGCCAATATCATCGTGGATGCGGGTAATTACAAAGCAAAACGCTCTGACCGTCTGCGCCGACTGGCGAATCGTATGGCTGAACAAGCCTTGCGTCAGCGTCGTACTGTCATGCTAGAGCCGATGCCCCCACATGAACGTCGTATCATCCATCTCACACTCCGCAAACGCGATGATGTGACCACGAAAAGTGTCGGAGATGGCGACAAGCGCAAAGTGACTATCAGCCCCAAATAAGCAGATTGTGTACCGCTGATGGATTACTTACTCATAGGACCTGTGACCGCTGACCGTGTGCATGGTGAGCGGTTACTCGGTGGTACAGTATCGTATGCCGCGCCCGTTGTCTCGCGTATTGGGCATACGGTGTGTATTGTAACGAGCATCGCGCAAAATGAACCCCTCATTGCTCCGATTTTGCCTTATTGCGAGTTGCATAATGTGCCTTCACCCTATACAACGACCTTTGAAAACCGCTACATAGACGGATATCGCCAACAAATTTTGCACCATGTCGGACATACAGTCACCGCAAACGATCTACCGACTGGCTGGCAGAATGCTAAACTTGTACATCTTGCGCCCCTTGCAAATGATGTCGATAGGGCAATCGTAGACGCCTTCACTGACGCGACTATTATGCTCACGCCACAAGGCTATATGCGCCAGTGGGATGAGGCAGGTAATGTCACCTTCAAACAGTTTAATGATCCCATGCTACTATCAAAAATTGATATTTTGGTACTCAGCCGTGACGACATTGCACAAGCGCCCGAACTAGAAAAACAATATTCTGAGCAAGTGCGTCATCTTGTGGTCACAGATGGACTTAATGGCGGCTATTATTATCATAATGGCACGGTGCATCATTATCGTGCATATCCAGCAGAAGAAACTGACCCAACGGGTGCAGGCGATGTGTTTGCGGCGTCACTATTAGCGAGTTTGCCCTTGTTGAAAAATGATATGCACAAAGCACTGACGGTTGCATCACAGCTTGCTGCCTGTGCCGTCACCGTCAAAGGTGTCATGACAGACCCCCCAATAGACATACCAACACTCATAAGAGAGGCTCAACAGTAATTATGATTGATACGATTCTTTACAATGGCAATATCATCACCTTGAATCCGTTACAACCTCGTGTAGAAGCAGTCGCCATTACGTTTGGGCGCATCATTGCGTTAGGCAGTGATGACGATGTACTGAACTTAGCAACTGCTACGACGAACAAATACAATCTTAATGGCAAAACGGTCATACCAGGTTTGACTGATGCGCATCTGCATTTTGAATGGATTTCCCGTTCTTTAGCGGCTGTCGATTTATACGAAGTGCCATCCCGCCAAGAAGCTATTAACCGCATTGCGACCTTTACTGAAGTGCATCCTGACCAAGAATGGATACTAGGACGTGGCTGGGCGCAAGACCTTTGGAAAGACGATGATAACTTTCCGACTGCCACAGATATTGACCCTGTAACGGGTAATCGTCCTGCGTATTTTAGCGCGAAAAGCGGGCATGCTGGCTGGGCAAATTCGGCAGCACTGCGGGCGGCAGGCATCACGTCTGATACACCTGACCCTGACGGTGGGCAAATTTTGCGTGATGCGGATGGAAACCCCACAGGCGCATTGCTTGAAACAGCAATGGAACTTGTCGTTAATGCTTTACCAGAACTCACCACCGACCAACTCGCTGACCAGATGAAAGTCGCCCATGACCAGATGCTATCGGTAGGGCTGACAGGCTTTCATGATTACGATGAACCCTCATCAATGGCAGCATTGCAGGTCTTGCGTGAACGAGGTGATTTATCCATGCGCGTTGTCAAGCAAGTGAAGCAAGAATGGCTTGACCATGCGATAGAATCAGGGTTGCGTTGGAATTTTGGTGATGACTGGATTCGTATCGGTGCTGTAAAAACCTTTGCAGATGGGGCGTTAGGTCCTCGCACCGCTTACATGTTTGAACCATACGTTGGTGAACCTGATAACTATGGCATGACTGTTGTCGATAAAGAAGAGATGCAACATATAGTCAGTCGGGCGAGTGCGGCGGGTCTGCCATCCACGATACATGCTATTGGTGATCGTGCTGTACATGATGTGCTGGATGTATACGAACAGGTGCGTAAAGAAGAAGCTGCACGAGGTGAAACGCCTGACCAACGTCGCCATCGTATAGAGCATGTGCAAATTATTCACCCTGACGATAAAGGGCGTTTAGCAGAATTAGGTGTGATTGCGTCTATGCAACCTATTCATGCAACATCAGACTGGGATAGAGCCGAGCGTTTCTGGGGCGAGGAACGCATAAAATGGGCATATAATGCACGTTTACAACTTGATTTAGGCGCTGTGGTCGCATTCGGGTCAGATGCACCTGTAGAACCATTCCGTCCGTTTGAGGGCATCTATAGCGCCGTTGCACGTCGTCAACCGAATGGCTCACCGTCGCCGGAAGGCTGGTTGCCCGAACTCAAAGTGACTGTTGATGAGGCATTGCGAGGCTACACGACAGGCGCGGCATATGCGGCAGGGATGGAAGACCGTCTTGGTCAATTAGCGTATGGCTACTATGCAGATTTACTGGTCATTGACCGCGACCCCTACAAAGCCGATGGCGACGAACTCTTGCATACCAAAGTCCTCGCAACAATGGTGAATGGTGTCATTCGCTATGGTGGGCTTGACTGAGCCTTCTCATTCATTGCTCAGGTAATAGGCATGATGATTCGCTATGATTGATACTTGGAATGCAGAAACGATACGTATTAGGAGAAAATTTTATAATGGCAGAACGTCCCGGAATGATGGTAGGTCCTAACGAACATAATGTGGTCGCAGACATGCTCGAAGTTGGGCAAGATGCGCCTGAATTTACAGTGGTTGGTACTGATTTGCGCGAACGTACCCTCGCTGATTACGAAGGCAAAGTGAAAGTTTTGAGCGTTGTTCCGTCTGTGGATACAAGTGTGTGTTCCGCACAGACACACCGCTTCAATAAAGAAGCTGCTGAACTCGGTGATAGCGTCGCTGTATTGACTATCAGTGCTGATTTACCGTTTGCGCTCAAACGTTATTGTGGCAACGAAGGTATCGAAAATACTGAAACGCTCTCTACTTACAAAGACATGCAATTCGCAGAAGCATATGGTGTGTTTGATACGGATTGGCGTGTGTGCCAACGTGCGCTTTTTGTGTTGGATAAAGATAACAAAGTTCAGTACGCCGAATACGTGCCAGTTATCGGTGACGAAGTGAATTTTGAAGCGGGCTTAGAAAAAGCAAAAAGCCTCGTCTGAGCTGTCATCCAAATAAAGTTAAAATTGCCCTGTCTCATTATGAGTGGGGCTTTTTTGTTAAGCGATACCATGCTGAAGCTGATTTTGCGACAATATCATCCCCGATACTGCTCGTTTGCATCTCAAAATGAGGTGTAATTAGCTCTTTGACGCGCTCTGACGAAATACCAAATTCACGTCTATCGGTTGGGCAATGCACATACCACATGAAAATACCATGGTCGGCAAGGTGATTTGCTATCTGGGCGATGTACTCAGGTAATTTGCTGTTGGGTAAATTGTGTCCACATCCAATATCTGTGATGAGCGTGAACCTACCCCTAATACCCAGACGCGCTAGTTTGAGAACATCCCCATTGTAAAAAGTGAGGCTGTCAGCAAAGTTCGCTTGTTCTGCTTTCTGACGTGCCTTCTCGACAGGAATTTTTATCAAATCAACGCCGATGCCTTCCCAGCCGTGTTGTGCTAAATAAATGAGATTCGTTCCTGTACCACATCCTAAGTCCAGTACATGTCCGGCTTGTAATCCCTCGTCTTCTATGAGTGCCGTAATTTCTGGCGGGACAATCCCCGTATCCCAAGGGGTATCACCACTTTGATAGCGTCGCTGTAATGCCCGCCGTTTTTGTAAGCGCGTCCAGAATTGCAACATAGTCCATTCTTTCGCCTTGTGCTGATGTTTACTAGAATAGCAAGCACAGGATAATCGTCAAGTTAGCTTAAAAATTTGTCTATATACTAGCAACTGCTTAGACACTGAGAGGGGATTTTTATGTTACGTATCATCATTGTTATGTTGATTTTACTCAGCGCGATTGTGACAACAGCGCAAGAAGACGACGAGGCTTTGCAAGTATGGGAAGTTGTCGAACGCTGTGCGCAAGTATTACCAGAAGCACCCACTGACCCCGCTTTTGAGGGCATCATAACCACAACTGGCTGGGCGGGTATACATGGCATCAATGCCGAGTGGGATGTGCCGCGTGTGCTGGCGTTCGATTCTAATTGGGCGGAATTTGGCGGATTCGATATTTCACCGTCAGGACGGTATTTAATAGCCACCATTGGTATTGCAGAAGAAATTCAGAATAATGTTTTTGACATCACTATCGAACGTTTTCAGGTCTATGACCTTGCAGGTGAAATACCGTTCGAGCCAATCGAAACCGACTTGACCTTCACCTATGCGCCCCTACCAGATATTCGTGATGATTATGCTTACGTTGCGCCACGTTGGGTAGATGACAGCACATTTTTGTATGAGGTCGATGGGGACTATGTAGGCATCAACGCTGAGACAGGCGAACAAACCCTTTGGGAAGGCGATTGGAATGTGAACGGGGTTGCGCCGCTTGCGTCCCCTAGTATCGCGTCTATCTCGCCGGATTTCTCGCGTCTGTTGACTGTGCCATCCGGTAGTTTTGGTTATGTCGTCGTCGATACCTCGAATAGTGATGTATTAGCAACTTTAGGTGATAGCGTTGATTTTACAACAGAATTTAACCCACTTTGGCGGGCAGATTCCTCAGCATTTGTGATGAATGCGGCACAAACAGTTGGTTTATACGATGCAGACGGCAATCTCACAGAGATAATTGCAGAAGGCAACTTGGTACAGACACAAAATGCGTGGTCGCCTGATGAACGTTATCTTGTACTGACAGACACGAGCGAAAATGCCAGTATCTATGTTGCTGATTTTGATGAGCGTGTGGTTTACGATACCTGTGTTGATAGTACCGGACGCGACGTAGCATGGCATCCAACAAACGGGCAATTCACGCTCTTTGCCCTTGATGAAGAAGCTGACATTGTACATAGCATCTTTGATGCCAATACATGGACTGTGTATTCATCAGGACGCGAACACAGTGGTTCGATACTCGGCTGGTTTGCTAACTGAATTGATGGATATAACCTATGGGTTCAATAGTAACGTTGCATGTTATAATCTTGCGTGCAATGTTTTGAATTTATTTGCAAGGAGCAAGCGACTAAATGGTTGATATACGCCAAACACGTCTAGCAGAGTTGCTAGTTAATTATTCAACAGAAGTCCAAGCGGGGGAGTGGGTGGGCATTCTTGGGGATGTGAATGCTTTGCCTGTACTACGCCATGTGTATAAAGCGGTCATCGAAGCAGGGGGCTATCCCATGCTGATGCTCAGTGACGAATACATGACACGGGCATTTCTGCGCGAAGCAAACGACGACCAAGTGAATTGGGTCAATCCAGCGCACAAAATGTATTTCGAAAAAGCCGATGTCTATATCCGTGTGGGCGCACCTAGCAATACCCGCGCACAGAGTAATATCTCTGGCAAACGTGTACAACAAGTCCGTTCTGCACAACGCGAACTACTTGATATTCGGCTGTCTCGCGCCGCAAAAGGTGAGTTCAAATGGGTAGGGGCATTGTTCCCGACAGAAGCTCTCGCACAAGAAGCAAATATGAGCCTCGAAGAATACGAAGATTTTGTCTATGGTGCGTGCTTTTGTGACCATGATAATCCTGCGCTCGAATGGAAAAATCTCAGCGAGATGCAACAGAAAAAAGTCGATTGGCTCAAAGGCAAAAAAGAAGTCGTCTGCAAAGGACCCAACATCGACCTCACACTGAGCATTGAAGACCGTATCTTTATCAACAGTGATGGTAAGCGCAATATGCCAAGTGGCGAAATTTTCACAGGTCCTGTTGAAGAGAGTGTCAACGGGCATGTGCGTTTCAGCTATCCGAGTATTGTTGGCGGACGTGCTGTGAGTGGTATTGAACTGAAATTTGAAGAGGGCAAAGTCGTGGATGCCAGCGCAGAACAAAACGAAGAATTGCTATATGCTCAACTCGATACCGACGCCCGCTCACGCTATTTGGGTGAATTTGCAATCGGTACGAATTTTGGCATCAATAAATTCACAGGCAGTATCCTCTACGACGAGAAAATTGGTGGCACGATTCACATGGCAATCGGCAAAGGCTATCCTGAAACAGGTAGCAAAAACGATAGCGCCGTTCATTGGGATATGATTTGTGACATGCGCGAAGATAGCGAAATTCATGTAGATGGCGAATTGTTCTACAAAAATGGGCAATTCGAGGTCTGAAATAGTAGTTTAAGCTGTGAAGGCACTATCTGCGATGATAGTGCCTTTTTTGTTGGATTAACTACCGAGCAGTAAATCGCCTTCACCATCTTGCTCTGTAGCTAGGATACCCCGTAGCTCAAAAATCTGGTCGCGTAAGGCAGCCGCTTTTTCAAATTCGAGTGATTGTGCCGCTTTCTTCATCTCGTCTTGGAGTTCTTTTACCATTTTGTGCATCTTATCTGGCGGTAATGCCGTCATATCAACTTCTCTAGCGGCGTCCGGTACATCATCCGCTACTTCATCTTCCATGAGTGCTTTTACGCGGTCTGTCAGGTCGCGGATAGATTTGACGATGGATTTCGGTTCGATGCCATGTTTCTCGTTGTGCGCTTCCTGAATACTGCGACGACGTTCGGTTTCGTCAATCGCCGCTTTCATTGAATCGGTCATGCGGTCAGCATACATAATGACCCTACCTTCAATATGACGCGCCGCCCGTCCAATCGTCTGAATCAGGGCTTGTCGGCTACGCAAGAAACCTTCTTTATCGGCATCAAGAATCGCCACTAATGAAACTTCTGGCAAGTCTAAGCCTTCGCGGAGCAAGTTAATCCCGACGACGACATCGTAGACACCCATGCGTAAATCCCGTAGAATCTCAACCCGTTCAAGCGTATCAATTTCGGCGTGTAGATACTGCCCCTTAATGCCCATCTCATTGAGATAACCAGCAAATTCTTCTGCCATACGTTGCGTCAGCGTGGTAATTAGAACCCGTTGTTTTTGTTTGATGCGTGCTACAACTTCCTGTAGCAAATCATCTACCTGACCTTCGATTGGGCGTACTTCCACAACAGGGTCAACAATGCCTGTTGGACGGATAATCTGTTGGACAACCTGTGTGCTGACTTCTTTTTCGTAGGGTCCCGGCGTCGCACTCGTGTAAATCACCTGATTCCAGCGATTTTCAATTTCATGGAATTGAAGCGGACGGTTATCTGCGGCACTCGGCAGACGAAAACCGTAATCAATGAGCGTTGATTTACGAGCGCGGTCTCCGTTGTACATCCCGCGCAATTGTGGAACGGTCATATGCGATTCATCAATCACGAGTAAATGGTCATCTGGCAAATAATCCAGCAGGGTAAACGGCGCACTGCCTGGCGCACGCTGTTCAAGATGGCGCGAGTAATTTTCGATGCCTGATGTATAACCAACTTCTCGAATCATATCGAGGTCATAATTGACGCGCTGTTCCAACCGTTGCGCTTCCACGAGCATGTTCTCGCCTTTGAAATACGCAATGCGTTCTTCCAGTTCTGTTTCAATATCCATGACTGCTTTTTTGATATTTTCCTCATCAGAGATGTACTCACGCGATGGGAAGATGCGGATGCTCTCGTGTTCGTGCAAAATTTCCCCTGTGAAGGGGTCAAATTCAGTGATGCGCTCTATTTCATCCCCGAACATCGCAATTCGATAGGCAATTTCGCTATAGCCTGGAATAATTTCTAGCGTATCACCGCGCACCCGGAACGCCCCACGTTTAAGTATTTGGTCGTTGCGGTTGTACTGAATCCGAACGAGGTCACGCAAGATTTTATCGCGCCTTTTTTCTTCACCGATGGTCAATTCTACAGATGCGTTTTGCCAGCTTTGCGGGTCGCCTAGACCATAAATACAGGATACAGACGCCACAATGATGACATCGCGCCGTGTGAAAAGTGACGCTGATGTCGAGAGGCGTAAACGCTCAATCTGTTCGTTGATTTGGGTCTGCTTCTCAATGAACAGGTCATGCCGTGGCACATAGGCTTCCGGCTGGTAATAATCATAGTAGCTGACGAAATACTCAACTGCATTGGTCGGGAACATCTCTTTGAACTCGGCAAAGAGTTGAGCAGCGAGTGTTTTATTATGTGCCAGAACAAGCGTCGGGCGTTGCGTATTCTGAATAACATGGCTAATCGAGAATGTCTTACCAGTACCGGTTGCACCTAGCAAGGTCTGGTGTTTGACGCCATCATTGATATTTCCTGTTAGCTCTTTGATAGCAACAGGCTGGTCGCCAGTTGGCTCAAAATCAGAGACAAGTTTGAAGTCGGGCATATAGGTCGCTCCTATCGAACGTCAGTTCGTATTGGGACGTTGATTATAGCGTGTATACGGACAAAAATGTATACTAAAGACGACGAATATTGCCTGTCCATAACAATAGAAATGCTTTCCTTATGATGCATCATGTCTTTATCAGTTATAGCCACGAAGATAGGCTTTTCATGCAACGGGTACAGACCGATTTGCAAAAAGCGGGCTTAGTAGTGTGGACAGATGAACAACTCCAACCCGGTACAACAGATTGGCAAATTGCAATCGAACAGGCAATTCGTAATACAGGCTGTGTGATGTGTATTTTCTCGCCGGATGCCGCACAATCGCAATGGGTACGTGAAGAACTTAACTACGCACGGTTGAACAAAATACAGATTTTGCCTTTGTTAGCACGAGGTGATGAAACAACTTCTGTGCCGTTCGGCTTTTCGGCATTGCAATGGGTAGATATTCGTAACCGTGATGCGTATATCAACAATATGAAACGTCTGCTCATTGAACTCAAGAAGCGTTATGCAAATGTACCACTCTCACCACAAAATCCACGCGCAACAGCAACCGTCCCTGGACTTGGTAGTAATTATCCAGCACCAACGACACCTCCTAAATTCACAGGTATCTTGCCAAAACCGTTTGCGTGGTGCGAAATACCAGCCGGCGTCACCAAAGTCGATGGTGTGAAGCATGATATGGATTTTTTCTATATCAGCAAATTCCCGATTACAGTTGCTCAATATGCAGTTTTTGCCAAAGCAGACGATGGTTATCGAAACGATAGGTGGTGGCAATTTTCAGACCATGCGCAACAGTGGTATGCAGAGCATCCTGAACCAGACATCCTTATTTTCAACGAAGATGCTATTCCGCGGGCGCAGGTGTCATGGTATGAAGCGATTGCTTTCTGTAAATGGCTTGAACAAAAAGGACGTAGCCCACACACGCTGACATTACCTACTGAATGGCAATGGCAACGGGCGGCACAAGGTGACGACGAACGACTTTATCCTTGGGGAGATCGTTATCAGAAAAATCGTTGTAACACACTCAAAAGTGCAATAAATCGTCCGACACCTGTGGAAACCTATCCAGGGGGCAAAAGCCCTTACGATGTTTACGATATGTGTGGGAATGTCTCTGAATGGTGCTTGAATGATTACACCATGTTTTCCTCAGATGTCACTACCGAGGCGCCGCGTGTATTACGGGGCGGGGCATACGATTCAGGGCGAAGTTTTGCGCAGGTTGTCATCCGTAACTATGCCAACCCTGACCAACAATCACAGACGGTTGGTTTTCGTATTGTGGCAATAGGTGAATTTGGTTTGTAGGATAAGGCGAAACGCACAATTAACAAGATGGCATGCGTTTCACCCTATAAAATCTTAATTACCAACAGGATTAACACTGAAACAGGCATCAATTGCAGGTGGTTCAGGCTGTGGATTAAAACTAACCTCCTCACCCGGACACATAATCGTAGTGCTACCACCATCTTCATCTTCAACAAACCATATTGACATGCTAGATAAATCCGCAACAGACAAGAGTGTAAAACTTTGGGGACTTATCTCAGGGTCAATTAAACCAATTTCTACGCCTACCCCTTCAGCATTGATAAGTTGATAGCCAGTTGCCGTCGGGTTTAGCGTGAAATCGCCAAAATCAGTGACAATGGCAGGTGGCTCTGGTTGCGGATTGAAGCCTACAATATCGACATCAGGAACGTTTAGACCAACCAGTAAACCGAAACTGTTTTCTCTGGCTGGAGGTTCAGGTTGTGGGTTGAAGCCGACTAGATTGACATCGGGTACATTTCCGACCAACAGCACAACAAATATTCCCTCTGCGCCTGGGTCGGGTGGATGCTCCGTTTCTGGATTAAATATCAAGGCGTCCATTGCATTTGTGTTACCAAATAACAAGGTGATGGTTTCATCATCTGAGGGTGATGTTGCTTCAGTAGGAACGAGCGGTGGTGCGATTGTCAATGCCATCAATTGCGCACTCTCGCTGATAAGAACAGATGGCAAAGACCCGAAATCACAATCATTATAGGCTTCCACCCACCTACTATCACACAGAAAACGTTCGCCATTTGGTGCAGGGGATACAGGTAGACCACTACAATCAGTAAGCGCATCATTGGGCGTAAATACAACAGTATAGTCTGGGCATATCAATGTCACTGAGTTTTGCTCAAGAATAGACGTGTTGTTGATGCTACCTACATTCAATCCTCCTACTACAGGGGCTACCATTTCGGCGTTGTAATTGAAATACCACGTTGTCATCAAATCGTCACATTGCGGGCTACGGCGTGTGACCCATGCTGCCGCAAAACCACGCGTGGTTCTATACCATTCCTCAACATTGATGCCCCTAATGATGACAAAATGATACTGAGAACCAAATGCTGGCTCATAGGGGTTGAGAATACTTTCAACAGGAGAACTGGTGCTGGCTTGCTCACGTAAGTTAACAGAGTTATATCCAGCTGTCGCAATGAGACATGGTAATGGATTACCATCCTCATCAACACCATTTGGGTCATTTGGAAATTGAGGTAGTGCAGGGAGAACCTCTGTGCTTGCAGGCGCAGAATCTCCGCTAGGACACCCATTGTTCCAATCGGGTCCGCCCTGATTTGGGCATGAGTCATTTTCATCAGCCGTGCCATCACCGTCAGCATCAGCCGGAAGTGGACACCCATTATTCCACGCAGGACCGCCCTGACTTGGGCATTGGTCTGTTGCGTCCGATGTACCATCTCCATCCGCATCAGGAATATTAATAGCTGTGGGCTGTGCAGGTGGTTGTGTTGGGCAAGGTACAACAGCCCCCACAACCGTTGTACAGCTTGATTGTGCCTCCACTGTGAAGAAGATACTCAACGCAAATAAAAACGAGGTCGCCAAGAGAGCAGATACTCTTTTCATCAGCAAAATCTCCAAATAAATAGTCTGTTATCTATAATGTAATGTGGAGTGCTTTTTTGCGCTCACGAAAATAGTCATGATTCTGTAAAAGTTTTGACGTTAAGATTTCTAAGTCTGTAAAGCGTACCTATCTACGCTATAATTCATCTAAAAATGAGTGAAGGATGAGTGTAAGATGGTAAGCCCAACTAAAAAGCACGAGCAATTCGTGACCACAACACGCGGACTCAACCGAGATATGCCTCCGATGCGCCTGTTCGAGAAAGCGAAAAAATACGGTATCTGGAATCCCTCCGAAATAGATTTCTCCCAAGATAAACAAGATTGGCAAACGCTCAACGTAGAAGAACGCGACCTTGTTCTACGCCTGACCTCGCTTTTTGTGGCAGGGGAAGAAGCCGTGACACTTGATTTATTACCTCTCATGATGGCAGTTGCCAAAGAGGGGCGCATCGAAGAAGAGATGTATTTGACTACTTTTCTGTGGGAAGAAGCAAAACACACTGATTTCTTCCAGCGTTTTTTGAACGAAGTGCTAGAGATTGATGGTGACGACCTCACAGCATATCACTCGGCAAGTTATAACCACATTTTCTACCAAGCCTTGCCAGAAGCCCTAGACCGTCTCACTACAGACCAATCACCAGAAGCCCAACTCATTGCTTCTGTCACATACAACATGATTGTCGAAGGGGTGCTGGCAGAAACAGGCTACCATGTTTACTACAGCATCTTTGAGAACAAAGGCATCATGCCGGGCAATTTACAAGGTGTCACCAAACTCAAACAAGATGAATCCCGTCATATTGCCTATGGTATCTATTTGATTTCACGGCTGGTTGCAGAGAACCCTGATTTATGGTCAGTTGCTGAGGCACGCATGAATAGCTTGTTGATGCCTGCTATTGGTGTCATCACCGAAGCCTTTGATGCTTATGACCCTGTGCCATTTGGCTTGCAGATAGATGATTTCGTTGGTTATGCGATGATGCAATTCCAAAAACGCATGGGACGCATCGAAAAAGCAAAAGGCGCATCCCTCGAAGACATTTATAAGGTCACGCATCAAGCCATCGAAAATGAAGACGCCTAAACCGTATGTTGGATATATCTTAGAACCCTAACTTGACCTTGACTTCACATAAGGACACTGATATTATGTTCAAGCATTGCAAAAAAGCGGTGTCCTTAACAACAAAATATTGCGGGGTAGAGCAGTGGTAGCTCGTCGGGCTCATAACCCGGAGGTCGATGGTTCGAATCCGTCCCCCGCGACTAGCAATTTTTTTGGTTATGGTGATATAGCTCAACTGGCCAGAGCGCACGACTCATAATCGTGAGGTTCCAAGTTCAAGTCTTGGTATCACCACAAAATGCCTCATTTCGAGGCATTTTTTGTTTAATGCTGATGGTTAGTTACTCTAACTCATCGCGGAGCAAATTCTCATATGATTGGCGCTTGCGAGCGATATGCCAACTATTGCCTTCCGGTGCGATGACAATTTCTGCCGGCAAAGGACGCGCATTGTAATTACTCGCCATTACCGCGCCATACGCCCCAACCGTAAGTATCGCCAGCCTATCCCCGATCTGCAATTGAGGCAGTGCCACATTGCGTCCCAGTACATCTGTCGTTTCGCATACAGGTCCTACCACTTGTGCAGAATGTGTCTCTGTTTTGCCCTGTTTAACGGGCACAATCTGATGAGTGGCATCGTATAGCATCGGGCGGATGAGTTCAGTCATACTGCCATCGACAATGTAAAATGTTTCGCCAGCTTGTTGCTTGATATAAAGCACCTCAGTAATCAAAATACCCGCATCCCCGATGATACTGCGTCCTGGCTCGAGAATGATATCGTACCCCTCTACAAGTGGCATCACAGTTTCGGCAAACGCATCCACACTAGGTACATTGGCTGTTCCATAGTCAGTTGGCATCCCTCCGCCGATATTCAGCGTGGTGATACTCTCATAACGGTCAGCTATATCCCGCGCTGTTTGCACGCCTTTCTGTGTCGCATTCGTATCGTGCAATTGGCTTCCCACATGCACATGAATCCCCGTAAATGCCAAATTCGCCCAATCAGACATATTATCCAGCACATGCAGAATTGCTTTTTCAGTCAAACCAAATTTTGCTGCGCCATGTCCGGTAGCAATGTTGGGATGTGTGTTTGCTGTCACTTCTGGATTGAGGCGCAACGCAATATTGACCTCTCTACGCCCAAGCGACTTGGCTATGCGGTTGATATAGTCGAGTTCGGCAATATTCTCGACATTGAACCAACCGACACCATTTTCGAGTGCGAATTTGATTTCATCAGGTGTTTTGCCAACGCCTGCAAAGACGATTTGCTCACCCTTTGCGCCCCCTTTTAAGGCTTTGAAAATCTCGCCCGCGCTTACACAATCTATACCTGCACCTACCGAAAGCAGGGTTTTCAATATTTGAATGTTAGCATTCGCTTTTGCGCTATAATGCACATGTGGTTTCACAGTTGCAAAAGCATCTTGAATACGCCGATAGTTGTCTAGTACCCGTTTTAGGCTGTAAACATAGGTTGGTGTTCCCATATGGGTCGCAATATCATCTGCTGAAATATCATCTACGTAAAGTTGTTCATCACGATATTCTATGGATGTATTTAGGCTCATTCACTCACGCTCAGTAATTCAAAAGTTTTGACAGTTCGTTGGATACCTTTTAGATTTTGTGGTTCAAGTTCACGCACGCGGGCATGAGGTTTAATATCATTGAGCGTGCTTTCGCTGATGACAATCTGTTCACCGACTGCCGCGCTACATAGGCGTGCGCCCAAATTCATGACACGCCCCATTGCGGTGAAATCAGTACGTATTGGTGGACCAAATTCTCCTGCAATCACTTCCCCTGTACTCACACCAACGCCCATTGCGGGAACTTCTTTGCCCTGTGCTTCAAATTCGGCACGCATTTTCTGGTGTACCACCTGCATCTCAATTGCTGCTTTTGCCGCATTCAGTGCATGGTCTTCCATGGGAATAGGACTACCAAACAGCGCAATTACTTCATCGCCAACAAATTTATCTAATGTGCCACCATACTTGAAAATGACATCCGTCATCATGCCCAAAAACGAATTGAGCAACATCACGAGTTCTTCTGGTGCAGTGCGCTCCGCCCATTCTGTACTGCCTCGCAAATCTGCAAATAGCACTGATAAAATCACGCGCTCACCTGCAAGTAAACTATCATCTGCGCGTTTAAGCAAGGCATCTAACACTTTCGGGTCAACTGAACGGCTGAGTACCTGTCGCATCCGCCGACGTTCAAGGCGTTCAAACACAGCAGAATCGAGTTGGCTGGTAATGGCACTGATGAGGCGTCCATCATCACGGCTGAACCCACGCGGATTGTGGCTATTGACTGCGCCAAAAACACCCATCACCTGTGAATTGAGAATCAACGGTACGGACATAATCGAACGCACATCGCCTGTTAGGTCGCTATAGTTGATGACTTCTTCGGTATCGAGTGCCTCGTCTGATGCGCGACGGATAATATTCATATATTCTGGTTGATTGACAACTTCTTGACGTGCGCTCGTGCGAATTTCAAGCGGCTCTTGCCTTTCAGCATTGTAAAGCATCAAGTAACCGAGTTCACTAGAGACGACATCACAGAGTTCAAGAAGTACCATGCGCAACATCTCATCAAAATCTTTTTCTTGGTCACGGATGCTATCAATGCGGTAAATCGCTTCAAGTTCACGGGTACGTTTAGCGAGTTCAAGCTCACTACGGCTTTTCGCAATTGCTGAATCCATCTGGCTTGTCATCGCAACCATCAAGCGGGTATCGCGCACAGCAAATTCACGTTCGCGTCCAACAACCACTGCACCCAATCGGCTACCGGATACGATGAACGGCGCGGCGAGTAAATGCACGCTCCCAAATTCCGGCGGGACAGGCATAATAGTCGTCGTTTGAATATCGCGTGTGATTTCAATTAGTTGCTCCACGCCATCTTCGGAGATGATGTTTTCTGGGTTAGATAACACCCGTGTCATGAGTAAACCAGTTTCAGCATCACTGATGATAATCTGGCAATATTCCGCTTCAAATTGTTTGATGAGCAACTTAGAAAAACTCAAAAACAGCGTGTCTTCATCAGTTGCATCGTCACGCAAACGGTCAATCTGATAAATGGCTTCCAATTCTCGATTGCGCTCTGCCAGCCGCCACATGGTACGTGCTTGCACTACAGCAGAATCTATTTGGCTCTCTGCCAGTTTTAGTAGGGCTATCGCATCCTCTGCAAATGCCTCGCTATTCCGAGCGAGTACAATACCACCCGCCACCGTGCGCTCACGGTCAATGTAAATGCGTAATCCGAGCGCATGCGCCCATGCACTGCTACTGAGTGGCTGTGGCACTTCAAAGTGCATGGCTTCTTTTGCCAAATCCATGCCCATATCAGGGGGCATCCCAACCGCCGCAATCAGCTCTGTTTCACCTGTTTTTATATCAATTAGCAAAACAGCACTAGCATCTGCTGAGAAATGTACTTTCAATATGCGGACAATATGCCGAAACATCGTCATCGGGTCGCTATCTTCGTCCACACCATCACGGGCGGCGTCCATAGCAATTAATAGGGATAATTGATTCTCTTTGAGGCTATCAGTCATAGTATATTACTCTACCAAATGTGTATTTAATCACAGGTCATTTTGTTTCTATGTTGTACAGGGAAAAATTTCACGTTATCCTGAGTATATGTAGTATAAGTATACCGAATCCGTATTTTTTTGCGGATTCATGAGTGCCTAATCATTAGCGAATAAGGGGAAAACTTTGGCTGAAGTCGCTTCGGAACCCAAACTTATTCAAGATTACGAGATTATTCGTCGTCGTGAATATGAACTTATCACCGACATGCTAGACATCTTACCCCGCATTGATAATCTTGGCGAACAGCGTATCGGGCAAGTGCGCGATGCGATGTTCCACGCGGATCATCCGTATCTGATGGTGTTAGTAGGACCATTCAGTTCGGGTAAATCAAGCATCATCAATGCTTTACTCGGGGAAGAAGATTTTCTCAAAATCGGACCCACACCCACTACAGACCGCATCAGTATTTTGCGCTGGGGCGAAGATGCCCAAAATATGGGGACGGCTGGGGGTGCGGATACTGTTTTTTATCCCTCACCGTTATTGCGCAAAGTTAGCTTCGTGGATACACCGGGCTTAGAATCTGTATTCCAAGAACACGAAGAGACAACGCGCAAGTTCTTACACCGTGCAGATGTTGTTTTACTTGTTATGCTGGCAACACAGGCGATGAGCCAACGCAACCTTGAATACATGAAAATGTTCAAGGAATACGGCAAAAAAGTTATCATCGTCATCAGCCAAGCGGACTTAATCAGCGCGGAAGAACGCGAAACTGTTGAAAAATACGTGCGCGAACAGAGTAAAGATAAACTCGGTGTCGAGCTAGAAATCTGGTTCATAAGCGCACTAAAGGGTATTGAAGCGCGTCAGGGAGAAGAACTCGATAAAGACCTGTGGCGTGAAAGTGGCTTGCAGAACTTTGAAGAGTACGTCAACAAGCAACTCAGTGATGCTGATAGACTGCGCCAAAAATTGCAGACACCGCTCCAAATTGTACAAACCGTGCATCAAGGTGCGTTGGATGCCGTTCGCAATAATCAATCGACCTTTGACCGCTATCGCAACATCACCGAGAACATTGAACAACAGCTTACTGCACAGAAAAGTGAGCAAGAGAAAACAGTGCGCGATGTGAACGCCGAAGTCGAAACGCGCTTCCGTTTGACAGGTGAGCGGAGTGCTGATGCTATTCTGGAGATTTTCCAGTTCTCACGCGCACTCAGTTCGCTAGGGCGCGGTATCATGGAGCTATTCGGCTTGGCACGCTTGTTACGCCGTGATTCTACACCGTCATACATGGAAGCGGTGTTCAATCGTTACCATGTTTTCGAGCCTATTGACGAAATCCCTGATGAAGTTGCCAAACTTGCACCGCGCCTCGAAGGGCAAGATATGCAAGATTTGGATGACCTTGTGAAATACGGCAACAAAGAAATTCAGAAATTGCCTGCCGATATGAAAGAAAAAGTTATCGGCACCATTCAAGCACCCGCAACCTATGACCGTTCGTTTTTGCAAGATATTCGCAATGAGCTTGACGATATCGAACGTGAGGCAAAAGCAGTCGAGACAGAAAAACTCGAAAGCGTGCGTCGTAACACGCTGGTGTATCTGGCTGTGTGGGAATTGTTCATGATTATTAGCATCGTTGGGCTGATTTACGGCTGGAGTTTTGTTGATAGCCTGATGGAAGTGCCATTAGCGACGATTTCCCTGCTGATTTTACTGGGTGCGGCATTACTTGGCTTTGCGGCATTGCCGTTGCGCGGACGCACAATCCACACAGAATATGTCAATCGCTTGCTGAAGCTGCAAGCACGTTATACCGACGTGCTAACGAAAGCTGCCGACAAGCAAATCGAACATGGGATGCAATTGCGTCGTGAGACAATCGTACCTCTCACGCGACTTGTAGATGCGCAAGCACGTATACAAGATGAGCAACTCGAAAAGCTCCAGAAAAACGAACAAAATATCACCAAAATTGAAGCGGCGCTCAATGCACTGGGTCGTCGCAAAATATTCGGCATCTTGCTGTGAAAGTGAGGACTTAGTGACAACACCATCTACTACCACATTAGAAGGTCCAATTGCGGCTTTACGCGAGAAAGCCATCGAAATTATTGACGATGTTGCCGTCGCACTGACAGAAGAGGGCGAACAGACCCAGCCGGATGTTAAGCGTATGCGCGATATGGCACAAGATTTGCGTGATATGTTCTTCATCGTATCTATCATTGGCGAGTTCAATGCAGGTAAATCGTCGTTTGTAAATTCATTGCTGGGCGAGAGATTGCTCCCGATGGGCATCACACCGACGACAGAATTTATCGAACTCATTCGCTACAACGAAATTGCAGACCGTAATCCCGATATTCGGGAAGGCACATTGCGCGAATGGGCGCATCCCAATACAGGTGCGCCAGGTGTAGCAATTGTCGATACACCTGGAACAGGGAGTGTCTTTGAAAAGCACGAGACAACAGCGAAAGATTTCTTGCATCGTAGTGACCTCGTAATTTTCCTGATTAGCGCCAAACACGCTTTTGCAGATACCGAACGTCTCTATCTCGATATGGCAAAAAATTTCAACAAGAAAATCATCTTGGTTGTCAATCAAGTTGATTTGCTCAAACCAAGCGAACAACAAGAGGTGCGCCGTTTTATCGAGAATCAAGTCAAAGACACACTCGGCATTGAACCCTTATTGTTCATGGTATCGGCAAAAGAAGCCCTTGAGGCGGTTGAATCCGGTGATACATCCGAAGACCCCGGCAATATTGGTGCAGTGAAAGCACATTTGCGTGGCGTTTATGCAGAAGCACCTGTCGTCAAACAGAAATTGCTGGCACAACTCGATACGGCAAAAGGCTTGGTGCAATCGCATTACGAAGATGCAAAACGTAACGCTGACCTCGTGACAGGCGACATCACCAAAGTCAAAGATGTACAGGACGAACTAGAGCAACAATCACTTGGTTTAGAGTTGCGCATGAAAGAAGCCGCTGGCGAAATTGATATGCTCTTAGAGAGTATCCGTACGCGCGGTTTGAACTTCATCGACACGAACCTCACTATTCGCAAAATTGGGCGTGGCGTCGATAAAACACAACTACAGTCGGATTTCCAAGAAGTGGTAATCGGGCGTAGCCTGCGCGACATCAACGACGCCGCAAGTGGCTATATCAACGCAGTCGTTGACCAAAGTCGCCTTTATTGGCGCGGGGTGATTGACCGACTCAATCGTGTCCGTGACCTGATGGAACAAGAAGCCAGCGGACTTGATAGTGGTATCTATGCTGAACAACGGGAAGGCTTACAAAATGCGATTCGCATTGCAGAGAGTGAACTGAAATCCTACTCATCCGGCGAAGTCGTGGCAGAGATGAAGCAAGCCTTCGACGCGAATATGGGTAGTTTCCAGCTAACGGCACTCGCAAGTATCGGTGGTATCGTTGCTGTCATTGGTGCGGTTGCCGCACAAGGACCGTTAGTGGGCGCAACGGCTGCACCTTTTGCGTTGCCTTTGGCACTCGTTGGTGGGGCAGTGGCGATTGTCGCAGGCGTGCCAGCCGTTCTATATGTGCGCCGTATCTCTAACGATACGAAAGAGAAATTCAATGCACGTATTGACACGCTCATCAAGAATTACAACGACGCACTAGATGACCTCACCAAAAAAGAACGTAATCGCCTGACGAAATACGGTAACCAAATCCTGACGCCTGTTTTCAGTCGCTTAGAGGTGCTTGCTTATCGTCATGATGAGAAAAAGCGCAAACTCGAACGCTATCAACGTGATATTGACGATTTGTACCAACGCATTGAAGATTTGGCTGAAGTCTAAATATAAGCGAATCGTAAAATATATTGACCGCACAGCATTTTTGGTTGTGCGGTTTTTGTTTACAGATTATGTACGGCTTGTACTTGTTCGATGATGCCACCCACATCCGGCTCACGCTCATTGGCACTACCATAGCTATCAATCATGTCATCTTCACCCAGCAAAACATGGGCGACATTGCGCATGCCATGCGAGACAGCAGGTAAATCGTAGCCCCCCTCCAGCGCAAATACTATTTTCCCTTCGCATACATCACCTGCAAGCGTGACTAATTTACGTGATAAGTCTCTATAACCTGTATGGCTGAGTTTCATACCTGCCAGTGGGTCAACGTGATGGGCATCAAATCCAGCCGAGACAATAACAAGGTCAGGTTTGAAACGTTTAGCCGCAGGTATCACAATCTCGTCAAACACCCGTGCATAATTCGCGTCCCCATGTCCAGCCGATAATGGCACGTTGAGCGTCGTTCCTTCAGCGCCATTCTTGCCTGTTTCGTCCATTGACCCTGTACCTGGATAATAAGGATATTGGTGCGTAGAAACGAATAACACGCTATCATCAGCATAGAAAACATCCTGTGTGCCATTCCCATGATGCACATCATAGTCCACTATCAGGACACGTTTTGCATTATATGTGTCTTGAGCATAACGGGCGGCAATAGCAACATTGCTCAAAATGCAGAAGCCCATCGCACGGCTAGGGGTTGCGTGGTGTCCGGGGGGGCGCACAGCAGCAAGGGCATTATCAGCCTCGCCACGCATGACAGCATCAACAGCCGTGACGATCCCGCCAGCCGATAAACGTGCAATCATAGGCGTTTCAGGTAGGGCGTAGGTATCTTGGTCGTACATCATCATCTGGTCTTGATTGCTGATCATCGTGAGTGTTTCCAGATGTTTGCGAGTGTGTACCCGTGTGATTTGTTCGTCGGTGACAGGTTCAGGAGTGAGGACGTGCATGCGTTCAGGCAGGTTGTTAGCTTCAAAAACATCCCACACCGCTTGAATACGTCCGGGATGTTCAGGATGTTGGTAATTTTGCATTTTGTGTTCGATATAACGCTGGTGTGTCACATAAGCTGTTGTCATAGTGGGATTCGGTCTCCGATGATGGCAGATATTGTGTGATATGATAACCTAGTATCGGCATCATGCGAACAATATTTGTTATTTATACTGACAACTACATTGGATTACGACATGACTTCCTCTCAGATGAAGCGTCGGTTGCGGGCGTTACGAAGACGCTCCGGCGCACTCAATTTTGATTTTCGTAATTCCAAACAAAACGACGAAGGTAGCGTCATGCGATACGAACGCCTAGTTGAATGGGCAATGAAAGAATGGGAAACACGCTACGGTGACAGCCCCTATGTCACCATCTGGGCATCATCCGAATGTAGTAACAAAATTGCACAACGCAAAGTCAAAGCCAATCGCAAAATAAAGGGTAAAGTGCGTTACAAGGGCTTTGACGAAATCGAAAGCGAAGTCGTTGTCCCTATCAGCGACTACGGTTCGCGTGGGCGCAAGATGGTACTCACAGCAACAGCTGGTGCATATATTTTCAAATTCCAAGACGAAAAAACAGACGAACCATTCGATGTAATTTATGTCAGTTCGTATATTGATAGCGACCTGCAAGACTTAACCGCTATTGCTCTTATACCCGAAGATAAACTCGATAGTTGGGCAAATTTCGAGATGATTTGTGGCAAAGCTGTGCGTCCGCGTATTCGGCGTCGGCGCGATGTGTATATCATTGGTGGGACAGAAGCCTTCTTCGAACCAAATGTCGAATGGGACGATGTGGTTCTCGAACCAGACCTCAAATCTGCCATCATGGATGACATCGAAGCCTTTTTCAGCGATGGTGTCGATATTTACCGTGAACTCAAGCTAACGCCCTTTCGTAAATTGTTGCTGGCTGGGGTGCCGGGTACAGGGAAAACCATGCTCTGCGCGGCGCTTGCAAAACACGCGCTAGATGAACGCCGTATTGTCGTTTACGTTAGTGGCAGTGATCGTGATGGCGCAACCTTTGAGAAAATGCAACGTGCATTTCAAGCTGTGGCGTCGTCAAGTTTACCGACGCTACTCATCGTTGAAGAAATTGATGCCTACTTACGGGGTGATGACAAAGCACGCATTCTCAATGTGTTAGATGGTATTGAAAGCCCCAACAATAGCAAAGGCACGCTCATGATTGCGACTACTAACTATCCCGAAGCGATTGATGACCGCGTGTTCAAACGTCCTGGCAGGCTTGATCGTATTTTCGTTGTGCCGACTATCCAGTATGAAGACATCGCGCATCAGATGTTACAGCACTACATGGCAGACCAATGGTCAGAAGACCATGCTGAAATTACACCGAAATTGCTCAAACAACCCGGCGCTTTTGTGCGTGAAGTTGCCTTACATGCTCGCATGTTAGCCGCCCATGAACGCAAAACTACTGTCACGGTTGAGATGTTGCATGCATCCGTTGATAGCTTGCTCCGTCAGATGAAAATGGATGGTAGCTTCCTACAACAACGACGACCTTTAGGTTTAGGAAATCGTAGTAACGGCTTCTTTGATGACCGTTAAAACAACTGATACACATTTTTAAGGGATAAGTTAGCCATGAGAAAGCGTAAAAATTCTGAGCGCCGTCCTGATATGAGCGTTACCCTATTGCTGATAACTTTGCTTTGTGGGGGTGTGTTTGCCAGCTTTGTATTCTACTTTTTCCCAGTGTGATTAAGTTATTCGTCATTTGGGCGCAAAATACGATAGGTGAAGCCGTTCATTATCACAGTCTCGGTGACGCTATAGTGTTGTCCGATAGCTTCTAAAAGAGGCGTCGGATAAAATGAAGCACGGAAAATGATGATGCCATAGCGTTGAGTTTCAATGTCAGCAATCAATGCGTCGCCATTCCACAAACCATTCAGCCATAGATTGCGTAATTGCGTCGGATTTGTAATAACAGGGCGATTTGCGACTAAGCTAAAACCTGCTTCTTCGCTCATGACAGGCGTTTCGCTTGCTTCTATTAACGAGACAATGTAACGTCCGTTTTCGATGTCTTCTTGCGTCACAAAATGCCCGATATTCGCATAACCAACAACATCATAGGTCGCGCTATCATAATGCCTACCCATTACATTCGGCTCAATGCTTAGTACCTGCGCTACTGTCCCGAAAATCATGCCTTCCGTTGGCATCTTGAACGTCATCACACCATAGCCAATGTACAGCACAGGTATAACCAGCATACTTGCTGTCAAAATGTGTTTGCTCTGCGGAATGAACTTACTATAAGCAGTTTTCGTTACTGACCAATTGTTATTCAATATCCGACTAAAGAAAATACCACTCAAGATACACGTCGCCGCAATACTCGTGGCGAAATAACTATCGCCTGCGCCCCATGTGCCACTACCAATCGCGCCTAGTACTGTCGCAAATAAAAACCATACGCTATAGAGTGACAATCTATCCGCGTACAATTCATAGGCGAAAAATAACCCAGCCGGAATGATGAGTAGCAGATGCAAGCGCAACCATAGCAGGGTCAAGCCAAATGTCTGCAAGGGATTAAATTCATTCACATTGGCGAGAATCGCTTGTCGCCACCATTCACCACCCGTAGAAATTGTCAGCACACCGAAAATAGCACCCCCAACCAGTGTGAAACCTGCACCCCACATCATGCCCCGTCGTGGATTACGCAAAAACAACCATCCTAAAACAGCAATCGCCGTGATTGCTGCCAGTTGTTTCGTATAGCCAGCTAGTACAATCAAGAATAATCCGAGTGCGATGGCACGGGTTTGTTTGCGCGGGATAGCATGCACCAAAATAACGACTGCCACCACCTCAAATGCGACCATCATAATATGCTGTCGGTACAGTGCGCCGATATGATAGACCGTGTTTGACGAGATGAACGCTAGTCCCGCCAATATCGCAATCCAGCGATGCCCCTCTGCGCGATAAACAGCATAAGAAATTGCCCCAGCCGCTATCAATGTCGATACCGTGCTGAGTAAGCGTCCATACCAATAGGCATCCCCAAATACCCACACAAACGGCGCGGCAATTACATGGTAGAGTGGTGGATAATTGCTCGAATAGTACGGAAATGCATCCGTATTCTGATATGGCGAACGAAACTCGCTGAACAAAATTGTATCGACAAGTTCAAACCCTTCACCTTGGTCATAATCGAAAGGGAAGGTCATTAAGTTGAAAGCATATGCCAGAAAGACAAACAGCGCAAAGCCTAAGACAAGCGTAGCAATGAGGGATAAGCCACGATGTAGCATTGTCATGCAGGGTGGTCTCCCAGTGGAATGAGGGTTAGCCCGATGAGCGCAACACCTGCCATGCCAACGAGCGCGGCTGTTTGTGCGGGACCAAATTGTCCATCGCTTGTACCACGCACAAAATCCAGTGCAAAAATGCCAATAAAGCCCAATATACCCACTAAAAGTAAGCCGATACCCAGTTGGCGCTTGGTGAATGCGAAGTGTGGTGACGCAATTTGCCGTAGGTCATGTGTCATTTCTGTAGGGGTTTCTTGTGCTGATGTCTCTTCGTGCATACTATTCTCTCTCTGAAATCTATAGGCAGACAGTTTAGAACTGTTTTTCATGGCGTTAAAGGGCAAAATCATGAACGCAGGCTAATAACTATGTTGCCACCTGTGGATGAAACCCTAGCCCTCTGCTATGCTACATCTCTAATACTCGTTTTTTATGTATAGTGAGGGTGTGTATGCCTGCTGATAATGTTCGCCTTGATGACCCGTTACGCCCGCGTTTTCACTTTCTGCCACCCAAAAATTGGATGAATGACCCCAATGGCTTGATTCAGTGGCAGGGGCGTTATCATCTCTTCTATCAACATAACCCGCATGCGGCTGTTTGGGGCGATATACATTGGGGACATGCTGTTAGTGATGACCTAGTGCATTGGGAGCATTTGCCAATCGCACTCGCGCCTACACCTAATAGCCCTGATGCACGCGGGGTGTGGTCAGGGTGCATTGTCGATAACAACGGTGTAGCGACGGCAATTTATACAGGCGTCACAGGTGAAAAGCACGAAAAGCAGGTGGTATGTATCGCAACGAGTACCGATGATGACCTGATTAAGTGGGAAAAATACGCGCAGAATCCTGTCCAAATGGAGATTCCTGCTCATCTCACTAAAGCTGGCTTCCGTGACCCCTACGTATGGTGGCACGAGGGACAGTGGAAAATGGTTATTGGTGCGGGGGCGCTTGGTGGGGCAGAGCATGTGCTGTTATATACTAGTGATGACCTTTATCAATGGGAATACATCGACATTTTGTTCAGCAGTGAAAACCAGAATGAACACGTTTATGAATGCCCAAATTTCTTCAAATTAGGCAATAAATGGGTGCTGATGGTATCTGTCATGGAAGAGTTGCATGTAGATGTGTTTGTCGGCTTATTCTGGCAAAATCACTTTATCCCTGAAACGTATACGCGCATTGGCAAAGACGGTAGCTTTTTTGCACCCCTTACCTTTGAAGATGACGACCATCGACGCATCATGATTGGCTGGATACGCGAACAACGCTCAATTCCGCAACATCAAGCGGCTGGCTGGGCTGGCGTGATGTCTACACCTATAGAAATGATGCTACTCGATAATAACCAACTCGCACTCACACCCGTACATGAAATGCTCAACAGTGACCTTGCAACTAGCTATCGTCAATTCACGGATGTATCTCCCGAAAATCTTGCAGACTTGCAAGCAACATTGCCTTCTAATCGCCTAAAAGTTGTTGTTTCTGATGATTTGAGCAAAGTCATATTCATAGATGGCTCAGTAGTCGAATATTTCAATTTTCCAGAGTATCATGTGCGCCGTATCTATGACAGGGTTGCAGATTTAACTGTACTAGCAGACCTAGACATCCTGCCACAGAAGCGACTGGGGGTGTGGACAATGCCAAATACACTTACTTGACTTTGTGCAAGTCACCAGTCTATTCGTAGGCACAATAGCTATTTGAACACCCTCAACACCGTGTTATGCTCATGTCGGTTCAGCAAACTGTGATATATCTCACAGTATTTTTATGTTACAATCTCTTTTGACCTATCATGACCCTTCATTAACACACTAAGGAGTAGTAAAACTCATGTTGAAAACGCACACCTGCGGCGAATGTCGTGCAGAACACATCGGACAAACGGTTACGCTGGCGGGCTGGGTCAATCGTCGGCGAGATCAGGGCGGTATTATTTTCATTGATTTGCGTGACCGCTGGGGCATTACCCAGATTGCAATCGACCAGAATCAAGCGCCTGATGCCCATGCCATTGCCGATACCACACGTAATGAATACGTCATTCAAGTGACGGGTGAAGTTGTCGAACGTCCGGGCAACACCAAAAATACTGATTTACCCACGGGTGAAATTGAAATTGCGGCAACCGACATCACCATCCTGAACGGCTCAAAAACACCCCCATTTTATATTAACGACGATGAGCGCATCGAAAAAGAAGGCTTAGACGAAGCGTTGCGCATGAAGCATCGCTACCTCGATTTGCGTCGCCAGAAGATGCAACGCAATATCATCCTGCGCCATCGTGCGATTAAATTCATCCGTGATTATCTGGATAATGAAGCCTTCATCGAAGTTGAAACACCTATTCTGTTCAAGACCACGCCGGAAGGGGCGCGTGATTTTCTCGTACCAAGCCGTTTACAACCGGGTAAATTTTATGCGCTTCCGCAATCCCCTCAGCAACTTAAGCAAATGCTGATGGTCGCAGGTGTAGAGAAATACTTCCAGATTGCACGCTGTTTTCGTGATGAAGACTTACGCGGACAACGCCAGCCGGAGTTCACACAACTTGACCTTGAGATGAGCTTTGTAGAGCGCGAAGATGTGATGGCACTCAACGAGCGCATGATGATTGACCTCGTGAAAGAAGTTGCGTCAGATAAGACCATTCAGGAAACACCTTTCCCGAAAATTCTCTACAAAGACGCGATGGAATGGTATGGCGTTGACCGTCCTGATATTCGCTATGGCATGAAAGCCATCGACATCAGCGAGATGGCAGGACGTAGTGGTTTCCAAGTATTCGTCAATAACGTCGCAGATAGTAAGCCTGTTAAGTGCATTCGTGCGCCTAAATTAGGCGAAGGCTTGAGTAAAACTAAGCTCAAAAACCTCATGAAAGACCTAGAGAAACTTGCCCAAAAAGCAGGCGCAAAAGGACTCGCATGGATGGCACTCCCAGCCGAAGAAGATGGCGAAGTACAAGGACCTATCGGCAAATTCTTCACTGTCGAGCAGAAGATGGAACTCTTTGAACTGGTCGATGCAGAACCCAATGACATTCTCTTCTTCGTTAGCGATAAACGCGAAATTGTCTGGGATGTGACGGCGGTATTGCGTCCAGCACTGGCACAAGAACTTGATTTGCTTGACCCGACACAACTCGCTTTCTGCTGGGTGATTGATTTCCCGATGTTCATGTGGAACGAAGACGAAAAACGCTGGGATCCCTCACAGCATATGTTTACGATGCCACTACCAGAAGACGCCCATATGATTGAAGATAAACCCGGTGAAACACGCGGTAGCCAATACGACATGGTTTGTAACGGACATGAAGTCGCTGGTGGTAGCATCCGTATTCATGACCGCGAATACCAGAAGAAAATTTTCCCGCTTATCGGTCAAACAATGGAACATGCGATGGATCAATTCGGGCATATTCTGGAAGCATTCGAGTACGGCGTGCCACCACATGGTGGTATTGCGTGGGGCTTAGATCGCGTATGTGCATTGCTGGCAGGTGAACCGAACATCCGCGAGGTGATTGCCTTCCCGAAAACCCAAACAGGCGCGGATGCAATGGCAGGTGCGCCCTCAGCCCCCGAACCCGGACAACTTGCTGACTTGCACATTCAATTAGCAGAAATTGAAGAGGAAGCGGAAGAAGCATAAAATCTGCTAACGGATAGCAAACTGTAATAAAACAAAAGGGTAATCGTGCTGATTACCCTTATTTTGTGCGAATTACTGTAATGTCTGTAATGTTATATAGCTATATAACATTACA
>JBCBKJ010000008.1:0-125744 GCA_038522085.1 Chloroflexota bacterium | reverse complement strand
CTAGGCGGTTTCACGCTATACTATAGGTACGAAAATTTGCCATCTGTCCACACAAGCGACAACAATTTTGTATGATATTCAACTATCTCCTATTGAGATAGAACATCACACAAAAAAGATCACTGATGTGAGCTACTGATGCATAATTCGTATCTATAGTATAGCGTGAAACCGCCTAGATGGCAACGTAGAGAAGCAATCATAGACACGAAATAAACTGTTAAAATTGCCCAAAAGCAAAGAGAATCGCCTTTGCACATAAGCTATCTGTAAACCTAAAAAACCTCAGTTATGAATAATCTAAAATGTGTTTTTCGACATCATAAGTAGTTTATGGATAGCGTTTTAGCTTTTCAGTAAGAACTCACCGCTTTTGCTGACAGGCAGACTAACTGATGGCTAACCAGCTCAAGGTTGCTGATTTAGCATGCTGATAAATAAACAAATCATTATCCAGAGTTCAGGTCAATTAGACATGTTAGAAATAGCTCGTCTCGGTAGAACGAAAGTGCTAAATCTGGGCAATCTACAGCGTGCTTCTATTGTATTTGTGCCTATAGTGATATATAATTAAAGAAGACAAGCACGCACTTCTACCTGTAAATTCCTCTGTAGAATCTGACGTGAATTTCGTCTCATAAGTGGCAAACAATTGATAACCAATCTTGAACGAGGACCGCGCATGGCTTCAAAACCCAGAAACGTATCTTCAGATAATTCCAATTATGGTGCGGAGAATATTACCGCGCTAGACCCGCGTGAGCATGTGCGACGCAGACCTGGTATGTATGTCGGCGGGACAGACAGCCGCGCACTGCATCACCTAATTTACGAAGTTGTGGATAACTCCATTGATGAGGCATTGGCTGGTCGGTGTGACCATATCACGATTACCTTGCATGATGACCAATCCGTGACCATTTCTGATAACGGTGCGGGTATTCCAGTTGGCATGCACTCATCTGGTAAATCTGCTTTAGAAGTCGTCATGACTGTTATCGGTGCAGGTGGTAAGTTCGATAATGATGCTTACAAAGTCAGTGGTGGTTTGCACGGTGTAGGTGTATCAGCTGTGAACGCGCTCGCTGGTGAACTGGTTGCGACCATTTACCGTGAAGGGCATGTGTGGGAACAACGTTACGCAGAAGGTATTCCACAGTCTGGCGTCGAAAAAATTCGTAAGCTCGAAGAGGGTGAACCAACAGGTACATCTATTCGCTTTATCCCTGACTTTAATATCATGGATGAAAACAAATTCAACTATCAAACACTCGCAACACGCTTCCGCGAAATGGCATTTGTCACAGGTAAAGTGACACTCTCTCTACGTGATGAACGTGTGAAGCCTTTCGGTAAAGAGATAACCTATTACTTCGATGGTGGGATTGCTTCGTTCGTAAAATACCTCAATCGCAATCGTTCGCCTATCCATGATGTTGTCTATTCAGAGCGTGATATTGAGTTTGAAGACAGAAAATCAGGTAAGCCATACAGCGTCGGTGTAGAAATTGCCATGCAATACAGTGATGCCTCCACAACAACGGAATTGGCATTCACCAACACGATTAACACACCTGATGGTGGTACACACATCACAGGTATGCGCTCCGCAATTACGAGTGTCATCAATCGCCACGCCCGCAAAATCGGTGCGCTCAAAGACCGTGATTCTAACTTTAGTGGTAATGATACACTGGAAGGCTTAACAGCAATTGTTAGTGTCAAACACCCTGACCCACAATTTGAGAGTCAGACGAAGGTCAAGTTGCTTAATACAGAGGTACAGGGCGCAGTATCGCAGGTCGTTAGCGAGGCATTGCAAGAGTTCATGGAACTCAACTCGCGTGAAGCACGCAAAATCATCGACAAATGTATGACTAGTAAGCGTGCGCGTGAAGCTGCTAAAAAAGCTCGTGATTTGGTACGTGGCGGACCCAGCTTGCTCGAAAGTACGACTCTGCCAGGTAAATTAGCAGATTGCAGTCAGCACGGCGATAATGCTGAAATCTACATCGTCGAGGGCGATAGTGCAGGGGGTTGCTTCTCAGGTGATACCAAAGTAGCACTCGTAGATGGTCGTGAGATTACCTTTGAACAGTTAGTTCAAGAGCAAGCGGCTGGTAAAGAACATTTCGTTTATACGATTCGTAAAGATGGCACAATAGGCGTAGAAAAAGCCTTGCATCCGCGCATCACAAAACGCAATACAACCGTCATCCGCTTGACGTTGGATAATGGTGAGCAGATTACCTGCACACCTGACCACCGTTTCATGTTGCGTGACGGTACATATCAACAAGCACAAGACCTGAAATCTGATGATTCAATCATGCCGTTGTATCGCAAATACTCTGATATGACAGAGAAGAATATCACCATAGATGGCTACGAAATGGTATGGTCGCCACGCTCAGATTCATGGTTATTTACGCATATGGTGGCGGACTGGTATAACCGTTGGCAGGGTGTATACGCTGAAAAAGATGGCACACATTGTCATCATATTGACTTCAACAAGCTCAATAATAATCCAACCAACTTACGTCGTATGTCACCAGAAGCTCATTTAGCATTACATCGCAAACATGTGAGCCGTACACTTCATCGTCCAGAAGTTATCGAAAAATGCCGTCGCCTGAGAAAAACTGACAAATTCCGTCAGCAAATGAGCGAACACATGCAACAACCGGAAACACGCGCCTTGTTATCTGCCCAAGCTAAAAAACAATGGGAAGATGATAATTACAAGGCATATATGGCGCAGAAATGGCGTGAATTTTACGACACGAATCCTGAATACCGTCTCTTAAATCATCGTCAATTAGATGAAGCGCAACGAGGATATTGGGCAGATGAAGAAAATCGCCGTTTACAAGCTGAACGTGTCAGTACCTATTTTGCGGAAAATCCAGAAGCGCGTGAAGCATTGTCACAAAAAGCTATTGAACAGTGGGAAGATGAAGCATTGCTGGAGTGGCGTCGTGAGAAAACGAAAGAACAATGGACACCAGACTTCCGCGAAAAACGTCGTAAAACATTGCACAAAACCTACTATAGCAAAACAATTGCCGCACTCAAAGAAGTTGAGCTACAGCAGGGCATCCTAGACGTAGAGGCATATCGTCAACACCGTATTGAAACACGCGATAAGAGCTTACTACGCTTTGATACCTTCTGTGACCGATACTTTGAGGGTGATGCAACCAAAGCACAAGAAGCAGTCACAAACTATAATCATCGTGTTGTGAAAATCGAAAAAGTCTCTGAAACAATGGATGTGTATGATATCGAAGTGCCACATACGCATAACTTCGCACTGGCGAGTGGTGTTTTTGTACACAATAGCGCCAAGCAGGGTCGTGACCGTCATTTTCAGGCGATTTTGCCCCTACGTGGTAAGATTCTGAATACCGAACGCGCACGCTTGGATCGTATTCTCGATAACAACGAAATCAAAGCACTGATTTCAGCGTTAGGGACAGGTATCCACGAAGATTTCACGACTGATAAGTTGCGTTATGGACGTGTCATCATCATGACAGATGCTGATGTTGATGGTAGCCACATTCGGACACTGTTGCTGACCTTCTTCTTCCGTCACATGCAACCACTCATCCAAGAAGGGCATTTATACATTGCACAACCACCTATCTATCAATTGAAGGCAGGGCGTGATTCTGAGTACATTTACCCGCGTGCTGGTATGAACGATGCACAAATCCTAGAAGAAGCCATCAAGAAATACGATGGCAAGAAAGTGACCCCACAACGCTATAAAGGTCTGGGTGAAATGAACCCCGAACAACTGTGGGAAACGACAATGGATCCCGAAAACCGGACACTCTTACAAGTCACAATCGAAGACGCCGCCGAAGCAGACCGCGTTTTTGATATGCTGATGGGGAGCAGTGTGCCACCTCGCAAACGCTTCATTCAGACAAATGCTAAACTCGTCAAAAACCTAGATGTCTGAGGCTTGAATAGAAGTCAATGTCTACAAACAGCTCTCTGCTTAGAGGGCTGTTTTTATTTATCATTATTATAAGAGTGTGCATTTGCTTACTATCAACTATGATAAAGATAAAAATAGTTTAGGAGTGCCTGTACAGTGAAAATGCAACGATACATAGTAATATTAGTTGTGTTCTTATGGATAACAACGGTGCTTGCACAATCCAATGGAGTACCAACCATACAATACATGTTATATATTGAACGAACTACTACTCTATATGGAACAGGTTTTGAGCAAATAGACTTTAGTACAGATGGTCAACTCGTCGCGGCAGGTAATGAGCAGAATGTCAACTTGTACCATGTAATGACAGGTGAAGTTGTAGAAAGCTATACACACGAAAGTACTGTACAACACGTTTCCCTAAGTGCTGACAGTCGCTATCTTGCAAGTAGTGGTTTCAACGAAAATATCATCATACGTGACCGCCTTAGTGGAGAGATTATTCTTACGACCCAATCATCTGCTTCTTCACCCATGGTTTGGCATCCGACAGAAAATCGTATTTTTATTGGCGCGGGTGTTGTTTTGGATATTGACGACCTCGATAATCCTCTCCTGCTTTCGACATGGGGTTTTGTGTATGACGCAGAATGGAGTCCAGACGGTAGATTCGTTGCCACAGCAAATGGCTGGGATAACGACTATGGCAGTATTTTCGATGCTACAACAGGTGAACGCATATTTACATTCTGGACAAATAGTAATCTTGCATGGGCATCTGATAGCAACCGCATAGCTTCTCAAACTCAGATTCGAGATATTACAGCAGATGAAACTGTGCTATTTATCCCGGAGCTCGACGGTCATATCGCTTGGCATCCGACGCAACCATGGCTTACAGGAACATCAGAAGGCGTATTATCTATTTGGGATAGTGACAGTGGCGATTTATTGACCGAGTATCAAACAGACTGCGATGCTATTCGAGGTATTGACATTCATGAAAATAAAATTGCGCTCTCATGTCAATTATTTGAGCCTTATTCAATCGACCTCTTGATACTGGAGATTCTGCCATGAAGCGGTTTTTGTTGCTTTTCATGCTAATACTAGTGTATCTGCCAATCAAAGCACAAACGACAATTCTGGAAATTGATTTACCATGGCGTATCTCAACGGTACAGTGGTCAGCTAATCGGGATTATTTGGCAATTGATAAAGTCCAAACCGCCGATAGTGAATCTAACGACATCATCGTATATGACAATAGGGGGCAACAAACGGGCGCAATAACCATAAATGATACAGCACGGCGACGGATGTACTGGGGTCCACAAGATGCTTATTTGATGTTGTCGAGTACATTTGATGATGTGCCAACTTTGATTTTGTCAGCACAGGCACAGACTATTTTAGAATTACAATCACCTGCCATATGGCATCCAAGTGAAAATTGGGGTCTTGAAGGTGATAATGAAACACCACTAACACTCTGGGACATAGAATCAGGCGAAGTAATACTATCGGCGACAACAACTTTGATACCAGCAGTGTTCAGTCCAAATGGAGAATATTTTCTCTACCAACCAGATGAGTCTACCATAGCTACCATGAATGTAAGCACAGGTGAAACCAAATTACGCTCTATCTTGTTCACGTCACAGATTAGTAGCGTTGTGTGGCATCCAGATAGCACATATGTATCAATCCAGTCCTACGATAACCAAACGACACTGTGGCATATTCCAACTAATAATACAGTCGATATTTATAACGTTACCAGCACACTTATTTGGCATGCAGAAAGTAATCATATTGCTGGGGCTTATGATTACACGCGTTTGCGGCTGTGGGATGCAACAACGGGCGATATTGTTCAGTCTTGGGATGATTTTACGGCTCCCATAACCATTCTTGACTGGGAAGCGAATTGGCTACAAGCCATTAGCTTGGATAGAATGCTTGGCTTGTCGGAAGAATTTCATGTCTTTAATACATCAACAGGGCAAGAGGTACTTCGCTTAGTACCAAGAGACTATTTTTTACATAGAAGTCTAGACGGCAGTTTTTTTACGCTCGCAACGCTATGCCAAAACACTGTTCAGTATGACCTTACAACAGGAGATGTGCTTCGAGAGTTAGCAATACCGACGGAGGCATGTGTATATTATATCAGCCCAACAGGGCTATCTGTGATATTTTATAGAGATCAACCAACATTGATGTTTCTAAATGAACCAGAAATCACATATGATTTGCCAGGTGCAGAACTTCAAAATCTTTGGTGGCATCCAGATGGTGATATCGTTGCATATGATGACAGTGAAAATGTGTTACACATCGTTCAAATAAACAGGCGATAGTATTAGTATCCATTTCTATGTTGAGCGCGATTGTAACCACTTATCCCGATTAGCATCCCGCGCAATTTTGCCACTCGATGTTTTCACCAGCCAACCACCCGGCACAATATCCACATACTGCGCACTGACAGTCGTCTGCTGAGCGATAACCCGACGAATTGCGCGTTTTATATCTTTATCGTCTACCTCACTGCCGATAGCTCTTTCGACCAGAACAGCAATTAATTCTGTTCCATCCCGCTCATCATGCACACCAAACACAACACAGCGTCCTGCATGGACGCCTGTAATTGTGTTCACTATGGCTTCAATATCTTGTGGATAAACATTTTTACCTGCGTTGATAATCAGGTCTTTTTTGCGCCCGACGATGTACACTTCACCATTTGACATATAGCCCATGTCCCCTGTGAAGTACCAGCCGTCATCCGTGAATGCTTGCAAGTCATGGCGATTATGATACCCCGTCAGCATGCAATCACTCTTAATCACTAATTCGCCAACCAGACGCGCTCCTAATTCATTACCATCACTATCTAAAACACGGACTTGGGTATGTGCAATAGGTTTACCACAAGATACATATAACATACCATCAGTCGTTGCCACTGCTTGTTGCTGTGATTGTAGGATGTTCGCATCAATAGAATCTACAGTTGGTACGTCGCCGATAGCTGTTTGTGTTACGGCGAATGTGTTTTCTGCCATAGCGTAACTCACAGCCAACTGATTTGGGCGAATCCCATGTTTTGAAAAACGCTCCGCAAACAGCGCGTGGCTTTTTGCTTGTACAGGCTCAGAGCAATTGATAAACGCCCGTACATGCGCCAGAGATAAATCACCTATATCTCTTTTGCGGATGCGTCGCGCCATGTGGTTATACGCAAAATTAGGTAACCAACATAACGTCCCACGATAGTCGTGCAAGGTTTGTAGCAATAGTGCAGGGTGCGCAACCCAGTCAAACGGGGACATCAACACAAGCGGTATACCTTGCACCAATGGGAGCAGAAACCCAGCAATCAAGCCCATGTCATGATACAAAGGCAACCAACTTACAATCACATCATCAGGCTGTAAATCAATTGCCTCGCTGTAAGATGCCAACTGATTCAACACAGCCTCGTGTGACAGTGCAACGCCTTTTTGCAATCCGGTTGTCCCGCTGGAGTGTTGCAAAAAGGCAATATCGCTTGCGCTCGGGGATGTTGGTGTAACGACAGCGACACCAGTTGATACTGTTTCTCTAATAATGGGGCAGTCAGTATAAGGTTCAAATGTAGAGGCAAAATCGTTGTGGGTAATAATAGCCCGTGCGCCTGATGTACGGATGAGATTTGCTAACTGTTGCTGATACACGGCTGGGTCTAGTTTCTCGGTCAAGGTCGGAAACATAGACGGAATCGCCCCCAGACAAAGCGCACCCCAGAAAACGAACATGCTTTCTAAAATGCTCTCGTGCGCAATAATCACAACATCCGATGGCGTGATACCAGCATTGGCGAGTGTCTGCGCATAGTCCGCGCTACGTTGTTTGAATAGCTGTCTGCTTATTGTTTGTGGTGCATGTGTAGTCCCAATAAATGTCAGGACTGTATCATCATCATGACCATGTAAAGTAGCACTATCTAACAACGTGCCATATTGCTCTCTATTGCTGAGGGTTAACATCTTAAATATCGCGCATCACACGTTCAACAATTAAATCGAGGGTATCCATCTTTTCTACTGTTAAATCAACATCAGGGATATATACATCAAATTCTTCTTCAACAAATACGCCCAACTCAGCTAAAGCAAAACTATCCATCAAACCATCGCGGATGATACTCTCATCATCCATCAAATCGTAACCATCATCGCGTATGAGTTCGCGCACAATATAGCGACGTATTTTCTCATGTACTATGGATTCATCCATTCGGTTACTCCTGTATCTCAAACAAAATAGGTGTCAAAATGTCTACTACTTGTGTCGTACCTGATGGCGTTAAATGTACCGGAGAATCCGTAAATTCGCTTGGAGCAATCGCATCCCATAGGTCAATGTACTGCCATTTAGCGTCGCGTGCTTGCTCATCTAGTAACACACGATACGCATCATATGCCCACTGCGGATACAGGCTGTTATAACGCACATCACTATTATCGCCGTCACTGATAAACATCGGTTCATTGACGACAACTAAAGGTGTATTGCCTGAAATACGAACTCCTGCTTCAAAAATATCAAACGCTAAATCAGTCGTTATGAATGTTGTTGGAGACTCAAATTGTGCCCAGCTAATAGAATCTGATAAGTCAACCTGATTACTTGGGAATGTGTCAGGAATGCGATGGTCAATCCCTGTCGCTGACCAGCCAACCCCAAATGTCTGTAAATGTAAAAGTTCAGCCAATACTTGCCGTTGCCCGATGAGCGTTTGTTCCCAGAATGTAACACGTACAAAACGAGTATCTGCTAAATTAACGGATGTGAGATTGTATTCAGCAGTGAGCCGTTCAACTGCCAAAGGATTTTCTTGAACCAAAGGCGTTTCTAACTGATTACCAAGCGCAAAACTATCGAGTGTTACAAACCAGATAATCATATCAGGCTCATATCCCATGACTGCATCCAATATCAGTATATCCTTGAGCAATGATTGCGTCGGATAGCCCAAGTTATAAGCAACTACGTCTTGTTGCTCATAACGTATCTCAGCGTTGTTAAGTTGCCCTGTGAAAGTTTGCTCACTAGTGAGCAAAAATCCCCATACGCTACTATCACCAATCACAAAGACACGAAATTCATCATCTGAAGATTGTGATACATTATGAGAAGCAACCATCGCAGGCAAATTGCTGAGCGTAAGATTATTTGCTTCTGCTTGTATCGCCACACTCGGCGCATCTGTGTATGGCAAACGGTCACGTGCTGGATAAAGAATGCCATACAATGACCACTGACCCAACCATGCCATCGGATACACAAGCGCAAATATCAGATTACACAGTGCAAATAATACACATGCTTTGATAATAACGCGCACTAAAAAGCCCCATGATGCCGATGCCTCCTCAACCCAAGCCCATTGTTCTTTATGACGCATTCTCAGCCCATCCCAAATACGATAGCAAATATAGCCATTGCACTATCGAAGTCCGGTATCACGAACCATACCCAACTCAGTACAACAAAGTGAAATGTCAGTAACCACGCGACGAAATCAGCACATCGTTGACGTAACGGCTGGGTTTTCAACTCACGATAAAATTTGCGTGTACGGTCAGTGTACTGTTTATGGACGAACAAGCCGATACCATGCCACAAGCCCCACACAAAAAAGTTAATCGTTACGCCATGCCATAAGCCAATAATCAGCATGGTTGTCACCTGTGTTGTAAGCACAATCAACATGGGTGAAGGCTTCGGACGACGTTTCAGTAGCCATCGTGAAAGGGGGGAAAAAATATACGTCCGCACCCAATCACTGAGTGTAATATGCCAACTTTGCCAGAAAGCCGTGATACTAGTGCGCGTGTACGGGCGGGCAAAATTTTCGGGTAGATTAATCCCAAATAGCATCCCAACCCCAATGGCAATATCACTGTAACCACTGAAATCAAAATACAGGCGCAACGCATAGCCATACAATAATATCCACATGCCGATACTACTATCTGCTTGTGTCGCTGTAATCGCATTGAGCGACATACCCAATGCAAGCGTATCTGCAATGATGAACTTCTTAGCGACCCCCACCGCAATGCGCGTCAAGCCTGTAGTAAATTGCTTCGCATAGTCAATTTCCTTGCCAGGGCGTAAATCCTCTTGGAAACGTTCAATACGGTCAATAGGACCCGCGGTAAAACTAGGGAAAAATGCAACATAGGTAACAGCATCGCGTAGTCGAATCTCTGGTAGAACCCCTACCTGTCTATCTCGAATCATATGTAACAGCCGAAATGCCACATACGAAAATCCAAGCCAATTCAAATCAATTGCCTGTGCTTGCGACACATCCTGAGAGAAAAAACCACGTATCGAGGCGCTGACTGCCGTAGCAAAAAATTCTGTCTTGAGGACTACAAAAATAGTGATAATGCCAATCAACAAAATTGCTAAAACACTACGTTTCCGATGTGAAACACTCATCAGTACGCCAAACATTCCGAGCAGACTAAGTACCAGCCACAAGGGAGGCGGACGCGAAGCGAGCAACCAATCATACTCTACTGGGATGTATCTGAATAAAGCTAAAGCCACTATTAAAACGGCTGCGATAGCAATAGAAATACGGTCTTCTTGTGTAAACATTTGCTCAGAAGACCGCGTTACATACCAGCAGAGTATAATCAGACCAAGCGTGAATGTCGGAAAAGTGAAGTCGAGCCAGCGCACGAAAATATCCGGCTGGAGGCTGTACACAAATACAACACTCAGTACAAACAACACCCACTCGCGCCATTTACGGGGGATAACAAGCGCATTCAAGATAGCAATGCAGATGAATACCGCGAGTGTGCTTAAGGTCAGACCCAAAATCAGAAACCCTGATAGATAAAACTCGGCGCACTGTCACTTGTCACAATCATGAGGATGATTGCTAACAAGCACAAAACAACTGCATACACATTCTCGCGGTTGAAAAAGCGCATCATTCGCCTGCTACGCCACACCAGCGCCATTCGCCATCTTCCTGAACCACGTTATAACTCATGAGTGGAAAACTGCGTTCTTCTATACCATATGTCCCGACAATCGTCCCGTCACAAGATACAACTGTATCATCCGTATTTGACGTACACGCGAGGTCATCAATCCGTGCTTCTACGCTCGAAAATGAAGCAACTTCATTCTCGACAGTAGATTCTAGTTCGCTACAAATGAGGTTGCTAACCGTATCAGCATCGGCACTGATTTTTGCTTGTAAATAGGCTTCGACAGTCTCAGTTGGGGAGCTTGTAGTTGAACCACAAGCTGTCAAAATAATGCCAATGAGTAAAATAAGGACATAACGCATCGTCGTAATTGCTCCTACACAAGCTCAAAAGAGTAGTAAGTAGTGTATCAGAATCATAATTTTGAGGGTAGTTCAGTCTGGTGTGTTGTCGAGTTCTTCGAGTTCAAGACGGTCTGACTTGCGTAGTTTCTTGCGCACCAAAATATAAGCATCTTCGATTAACTCTCTGATGTGTACCTCGTCTAGCTCGCCATCTACAGTGATAGTATTCCAGTGTTTCTTGTTCATATGATACCCTGGCTGAACAGAGGCATACTGCTTACGCAATTGGACAGCTTCTACTGGGTCGCATTTCATCGTGATCGTTGGCGGGTCGTTGTCCAACGGCACATAAGCGAACATCTTGTTCTTCACTTTGAATACGGCAACTTCCTCACCGAACGGGAAATCTTCATATACACCTGTCATACACAAGCACTGAGCGCGCAAATCTTCTATTGTCATCAACGCAACACCTGAATAAGTTGATTATTAGTCGTTAGCCGTTTGGCAAGAATACGTAAGAGAACATTCTCAAAGCTGAAACCAAGTTGAGGATTCTCCTCGCGCAATCGCTCTAAATCATTATGTGTTAGTGACCAAATAATGCAATCCGTATCTGTAATGATAGTTGCAGAGCGTTTCTGTTTCAAAACAAAACCCACTTCTCCAATGATAGTACCGAACCTCATAGTACGTAATCCAATATGTACATCTGGATCACTATCAATATCCAAAGAATCAACAAAAATAGATACCTGACCAATTTCTAACAGATAAACACAATCAGCATTATCTCCTTGCTGAATGATCGTTTCTTGCGGTTTATGGACTTCGCGCGTCATATATTTGGAGAGAGCTTTAGCATTTTCTTTGCTCATACCTAGGTCAACTAGTTGCTGGCGCATTGCAGTCGGAATATGAGCTTGAGTAGCGCCAGAGACTTCTAACAAAATCGTCTCACACGCACCCAATGCGCTGTCCAGTGTATCTGCGAAAACCAAGTGATCGCTATGATTCACACCTTGAATAATGCTGATAGCACGTTCATTGTTTGCTAGGTCACAAATATAAACATCGAAATCATGCTGGTCTGCCATCAACATCACCTTATTTAAACTGAGCAGGGCGGACGAATCCATTCCGCGTACCCGACGAAAGTCGATGAGTAAATAGCGAAAAACATCCCCATCTGCAAGGCGGTTCTCTATCGCAGTGACGATGCTATTCCCTGTACCAAAAAATAGGAAACCAGTTAACTCAATCACGTAAATCTGATTGCGTAATGATTCTAGAATAGTTGCATAATGGGGAGTATGCTCAATTGTACTCCGCAAACTTGCTCCAGATGTTGCACGATAAATGATACTAATGCGCGTATACATACCCACAAATACAATTACCATCATAATGATACCCAAGATGAACCCCTCTAAGATACCAACAAAAGCAACTGTTACCATAATCAGCAAAACAACACCGTATTCTGGACGTGTAAAACGTTTCCAGCCGTTAATGACCCACGTTTGAAGGAACTGTACGCCAAGAAAAATAAGCAAACCGCCTAATACGGATACGGGTACAAGGCTTAAAATAGATGTACCCAGAAACAAAACAGACGCAACTAAACCAATAGATACCAGATAAGATAATCGGCTTTTTGTACCCAACCGATGGTTCAAGGTCGATAAAGATGCTGAATAGAAAAGAACATTCCCCCCCAATAACCCACTAGCAATATTCATAAATCCGTTCACACGAGATTTAGCTTCCATATTAAAATTCTCTTGTTTTATCACTTCTAAACTACTCAAATTAAGAGACATATGTATCAAACCCACAAAAGCGATGCTTAGTAATTGCACCCAATGAGTACCAATTGCTGACCAATCCACTTGTGAGAAATCCACTAAGAAAGGTAATTGCCAAGTGATAGCGGATAAATCACCGACTAAGATACCCATTTGTGTTGCTGTCTCTGTACTAATGCCCTGTGATAGCAACAGCCCATGAATGATACCGACACTTAAAATGACAATTACAGGCATCACAGCGTAATGCTGATTGCGATACGCACCATAAACCAGTGCTATACCGATTAGTAAGCTAGGAAGCCAAATGATTAAACCATCACCTTGTAACCACGCAATCCATGATAGATTCGGAGGCATGCCCTGAAGCAACGCACCCTGTATCAATAACAAGCCGTTTCCAGCGAGAAACCCACCAATAACTGGATAGGGGACATAACGAATGAACTGGATTAGCTGGTGGCTTCCGAAAAGATAAAAAATAACACCGGTTAGTAACGCTGTTAGACTGATAAGGACAATCGTAGTCGGGAGTAAGCCAAAGTTCGGGGCAATTGTCAGCGTGCTGGTTATACCAACCAAAATGAGAACAAGAGAACTTTGCATTGCTGGGAAAAGCTGTTGCGTACCAGAAAATATCGCAGCGAGGATAGTTCCCACGAGTGTTCCGATCAAGAACATGCCAATACCATGTGATAGATAAGGCGCTAGTTGTCCCGAAAATAGTAGACTACTCAGTGAAAAAGCAATCATTATTTGTAAAAAACCGATAGCCAATCCGCTCATCATTGCATTCAATGTATGTGTACGTGCTGTGGGATTCGTTAGTCGGTGTGTTAAATTGTGAAACATAGACTTTTCCTGCGTAATAGAGAATGTTACGCAATTATCTGTCTACTAGGCAAAAAGTACAAATGTTTGAGGCGTAAGACATACAAATAAGTCATAAAGATTTTTCGCTGTCTGATGAAAATTTGTCTGCGAGGTGTGTTATATAGGAAATATCTTTCTCACTGAGCCTTGTAAATTGGTCAGGGATTTCAAATGCCTGTTTTGTATAAAGTATACCTAGTGTAAGAGATGCTACAACTGATGGGGCAACACTATGCTTTGCTGTGGTGAGAAGCGAGTCTAGGTTATCATCAGAGCGTAAAATACAGAACATCATTTGTGTGATGATGACAGATGGCTGAGTATCTGTGCCAATGTGTTGCAAGCTATGTCTGACGCTTCCCCAACCTAAAACATGTCCTATTTTTCGCCACGTTTGGTCAAAAGTAAAATTATGTCCTGCACATTGTTCCCACACTGCTGTGAAGTAAGAATCTAAGGGGCGATCTTGAGATACTAGATACCCGATATAGGCGAGTGCTACTAAAGAAGTCCGTCTGGAATCCGCATCCTGTAGGGTGTTTGTAATACTATAAAGTGTTCTTTCGTCCGACAAAAAACCTTTTATTAGCCACTTAACCCATAAACAGATGTCATCTACTGGTACAGATGTGTCACCTTCATCATTATCGGACATTGCACGCAAACATGCCTCATAAAGAGGTGTTGTGCTTTCATTGCATAGTGCGTAACCAGTAAATAAACCGATAAATAACCGTCTGATAGCTACCTTCTGCATAGGTAAATCGTTATCCTATATTCACAACTGCATTATAATTTCATGATACGATATAATGGTACAGCATCTACATAATGATAAATGGAGAACTTAATGGAATTCCTGCGCAAACATCACGAAAAATTTTCAACAGGTTTACTGCTTGTTGCCATTTTCCTCGCTGGCTTCGCTGTCGGCGGGATAACACCTGGTATCACCTTTGCCCAAGATAACTTTGCAATAGGTGATACCGATGAAGCCTTCGCGCCTCTCTACGAAGTCTTTGAAACAATTCAAGCTCGCTATGTAGACACCGATAATGTCGAAATAGATACGCTTATTGATGGCGCAATTGAAGGTATGGTCGATTCTTTAGGCGACCCCTACAGTGGCTATCTCGATGCAGAAGCCTTCAACATGTTCAGTAGCGACCTATCAGGTGACATTGAAGGCATTGGTGTCGTCATTTTCACCAATGACGATGATAACGTTGAAGTACGGCAAGTGCTAGAAGGTACAGGGGCAGAAGCAGCTGGTGTTCTGCCGGGTGATGTCTTTGCTGATGTAGACGGCACAGATGTACTCGGCATGGACCAGACAGAACTCGCGCTCTTAGTGCGTGGTGAAGCTGGCACAACCGTCAACGTAACATTCTTGCGTGATGGTGAAGAAGTAACGCTCGAAATTACCCGTGTACGCTTTGAAGTGCCAAATGTCGAATACGAAGTCTTTGAAGATTCCAATATCGCCTATATCAGCATGGCAGAATTTAATGAACGCTCGGTTGAACAATTCAACGATGCTCTTGAAGCTGTTGAAATTGACCAACGTGACGGTCTAATCTTTGATCTGCGTAATAATCCAGGTGGTTTGCTCTCTACAGCAATTGACATGGCAAGCGTGTTCATTGATGATGGCGTTATCCTGTACGAATCTTTCGCAGATGGTAGCGAACAAACCTTTGAGGCAAATGGTAGCTACGCAGGTATCGAAGTGCCAATTGTCGTACTCATCAACGAAAACAGCGCAAGTGCATCCGAGTTGGTTTCCGGCGCGATGCGCGATCAAGGCGTGGCAACCCTCATTGGTGAAGTCAGCTTTGGTAAAGGCACAGTCCAGACACTCCAACCACTCAGCAACAACGGCGCACTGCGCATTACGATTGCCCGTTACCTACTGCCAAGCCGGCTCTGGATTCATGACGTAGGCGTCACACCAGACATCATCGTCGAACTCGATGAACTTAACTTTGTTGATGGTGACCCCGACCCGCAATTGGAAGCAGCTATTGACTACATCCTCGATGGTGATTTAACATCCGACCAGTAAGGTAGCAAGCCAAGCACGCAAAATAAAAAGGGCAGTCCGTTTTGGACATGCCCTTTTTTGATTTTATGCTCACCAACTGTCAGGAAAGCAACACGTCCAACGCGCCATCATCGTCATAATTCTGACGGAAACGCTCGACGAAAGATGAGGCATCATAAGTCTTCCCCTGTGGACCATTATGTTCCAGCGCATAGGTCGCACACAGCGCCCCTACCGCACCACATAGCTCCAGTGAAAGGTTTTTCGATAAGCCAACGATGAAGCCTGCACGATACGCATCACCCGCACCCGTTGGGTCTACAATGTCAGTGGGTTCAAATGATGGCACACTGATAATATCACCATTCGAGTAAATTTCAGAGCCATCTTTACCATGTGTGATAACCAGCAAATCAATTGCCTCGCGCAAGTCGTCCATCGACATGCCCGTTTTCTTCATGACCATATTCGATTCGTACTGATTGATAACCATCAAGTACGCACCTTGCATATCATGTTGAAGCGTTTCGCCATCCATACGGGCGATTTGCTGGCTGGGGTCATATACAAACCGCAAATTACGTTCACGACATTCATCCGTCAAGCGCGTCATGGCGGTAGGGTCATTGGGCGAAACAATAACCAAATCTGGCGCGGTATTGCCCGGCATATCTGCCAGCAAGTAATCCTTCGCCTTCGCCATCGCGCCGCTATAAAAAGACGCAATCTGGTTATTTTCGAGGTCGGTATTACAGAAAAAAGACGCCGTGAACACATCATCATGTTTTTGTACGGTACTCGTATTGACACCAACATCCTGCAACCAGCGTTCATAATCCCCAAAATCGCGCCCAACTGTACCCATTAGACGAGGTTCTGAACCCAGTTTTGCCATGTTGAACGCAATATTCGCGGCAACGCCACCCCAGTGCTTGGTCATATCTTCAACTAAGAAGCTCAGGCTCACTTGTTCCAGCGCATCGCTCACAATATGCTCTTGGAAACTGCCCGGAAAGCGCATCAAATAATCGTAGGCTATCGAGCCTGTTACGACAATATCTTGCATAGTGTACTCGCTATTTCTGCTAACATTTCAAAAGACACGGTAGTATAGCATATAATGTGTCTACTTTAAGACAAAGAAAATAGATAAGGATCTTCCATGCCACATGATGCCAACGGCGTACCTCCACAGCCTATCAGTGAGCCAGATAAAAACAGCGACCAAGAAGGAAAAGAACCTCAGTTCATTGCCTCGCGTCGTGGACGTATGGTTTCGTTACAAGGATTGGTTGAGCGCATTGTTGAAGAATTTGCTATTGAACATGGTGAGGGCGATTCTGATGCCGCAAAAGCGATTGTCTCAGATGTCGAACGCCGTAAACTCGTGCGCGATGTCGCAGATTATATTTTTGGTGTGGAATCCGTGCGCCTTAGTCCAAAAGAGCAAGCGTACATCATGAGAGCATCCTATGCAGAAATCTTTGGCTACGGTCCATTAGATGATTATCTACATGACCCGACCATCACAACGATTACGCTTGAAGGCGCACAACAAATGAGTGTTCGGCGTGGAATTGGCAGAGAACTAGAAACAATTGATCCCATCTTTGAAACACTCGCGCATATGCAACGTATGCTCAAGCGGATGGTACGTCGTGCAGGAGCAGAATTACGTGACGATATTTCGATTATCGAGGTTGGTTTAGATATTGGCGAACGACGTGCATCTCTTAGCCTCGCAGCACCGCCACTCGTGGCAGAAATGGCAGCCGATATTCGTTTACATCCCACAGAAGCGCCGACATTTGATGATTGGGCATCGGCGGGTATCATCAACGAAAAATCAGCGACGCTTTTACAAGCGATTATTCAATCGGAACATGGCTTACTCATCGTTGGCGATACAGAATCAGGCAAGACAACACTGCTTTCGATACTCTTGACACAATTACCAGCCTTGAATATCATCACAGTCGAGCGTACAGGTGAGTTGACATTACCTGAGAATGCAGAGCGCCGTGTCGTGCAATGGCGTGTCGGTGATGAAGAAGGTGTGACATTTGGGACACAAATTCGTAATGCGCTAGAAGAAAACCCTGACCTCATTGTGTTAGATGAAGTTCGCACAGATGAACCTGCCATGATTGCCCCATTACTCTCAAACGACGATACCCCGCGTCAGATTTGGTCATTTCGTGGCACAACTGTCACCAAGCGCCTGCAAAGCGCACTCGGCATGCTCGCTCGTATGGCAGATAGCACACAGTCCGAACATATGGTGTATCAATTACACCGTCGCTTACCCTTCATAGTGAGCCTTAAACATCGGCAAGGACAACTCCAAGTACGCGAAATCGCAGAATGGCAATTTTCGGAAGCATCAGCAGATGATACGCCTGTATACGCGAATTATGTGCCTCTGCTGGAATTTGCAGATACTCTGACAGGCAAGTACCCACAAAACCCGCTTGACCTGCCAGAGACATTTTGGACAGCGTGATTTAAAGGCTGGTGTCGGCTGTGCTGGTCAGATTCAACCCATTTTCGGCAAATTTGGTCAGCACATCTACCGCAATCTGCTCAAAGTCTATTTCAGGGTTCGCAACAGATGACATCGCATCTTCTAGTACATGAATTTTGCTGATGACCTCTGGTTGCTGCTCAAAATAGCGCATCATTGACGTGACGGATTCCAGCACGCAATGGCTCTTTGCTTGCCCCGCGACATAAATTCTGTCATATGACCCAAGTTCTTCTAGCAAATTTGTGTTCAACGGGTCATCCAAATCATCTGGTTTGACTTCTGGCTCGAACAAGCTGTAATGCTCTGTCGTTGGCACAGTTCCCTTCATCGCAAATGATGGTTGGGTTTTGCGTGCCGCACCATGATACGCAATTGCCTCGTACAATGTGGGCGTGATGCTGTGTCCGGGCGTGCCAATCAACGTATGATAAGGCCATATCATCAATTGCTTCTTCGCTGTTTCTTCCAGACGTTCGGTATACTCAATTGACCATTCAGACTCGTACAGAGCTTTCCATTTGCCACTTGCCGTTTCCGCATGCGAGATAACCGTAAACGGATGCGGATGATTGCCATTTTCATCAACCCACCAAGAAGGTGAAAAAATCTGATTCGGCAGATGACTATCGAGTGAGCCGTAAATTTTCGTGATACTACCAATATTATTGAATATCCACTCAATGGTGCGTCGCGTATCCTTAATAGCACCTGGCACATACAACGCGCCATCTTCATGAATGAAATCTACCTGAGCATCAATCAGCAAGAGAGCCGTGCGTGTGTTATCTTCGTTGGCAGGCGCTACATCAACGGCATTTCCGGCAGCAATAGCCACATTTGTATCCGGTGTATACAGCGTCCCCACTTTTTCTGGTGCATAAAAAGCTGGCTGGGTCATTTCTATATCCTTATATTCGTTTTGTCTGAAATCTATAGCTTGATTGTAGCAAATGCGATGCGCTCTAAACAAAAAATGCCGTCTGCATAGAGACGGCATCGGTATTCAATTCAAAATGGCACTTATTGATTGATTGTCTGGCTACTAAAGAGTGTAATCAGTTCACCAATTTGTTGTGTATTCGGTCGTCGACTAATGATGTCCAAACGTACAGGACCACCGTTCAAACGCCAACCAACTGCTGGTGTACCCGTAATTTGTCCAGCAAGCGCACCTACATTTGAGGCAGCTTGGTCAGCTTGCCATTGATTCGCTTCTTCTGTGCAATCGAGTAATTCGCTGTATGGCACACCAATTTCACGTGCGAAATCAGCGCCATCAAATGTACCCGTTGTGGTCATAGCGAACATCGTATCATGTGCAGGCCAGAAGGCAGCTGGGTCATCTTGTACAATTGCCGCACATTCCACAAGCTGGAAGACAAATTGTGATTGATTGCTGATTGGCAACATGCGGAATTCAAAGCGTGCTTGTCCCGTTTCAACGTATTCTTCAAAGAAGCGTTTGAGTTCTGGTTGGTAATCTTGGCAGTGGCTACACAAGAAATCTTCCCATGCAACAATTGTAATCGGTGCGCTGGGGTCGCCTAAAATGAAAGCACCATCTTCTGTGCGGTCAGCGGGGATACCTTCGTAATCAAAGCTGGTAACATTCGGGCGTGCGAGAAACAAAACACCGATGAATACCACCACGACTGCAGCGATGATACCACCAACAATAATTCCTTGTTGATTTTTCTTTTTCATTTTTCTTTACCCTTGTAAACTAAAATATCAATCCCAGTTTACAAGATAATCCTTGAATATTAATACTTTCTTTCCAAGTTGTCATGAAGATGTAAAGCGTGGCAAAAAAGGGATCATCCAAGACACTTGTTTCTGATATGCTACATAATCTTTCCCAAATGCCTGTACCATACGCCGTTCTTCGACAATCGACCCCAGCACGAAATACGCTGTTGCACCAATATTGAAAGCCAACCCCGTTGTAGTCATCGTAGGTGTAAACCATAACAGCAAGAGGCTGAAGAAGTATAGCGGGTGACGCATGTAAGCATACAAACCCGTTGTCGTCAGGGGTTCGCTGTTTAGAGGCAACGGCTGGTCTTTCAAATATGCCCATGCTTGCCGAAAACCAGCAAAGCGTAACCAATCTATCTGGATGATAGATAACGTCGCCCCAATCAGCCCAACAAGTTGTATACTCATCATAACAAATGCGCCAATGCCAGATATGCTATAAATCGCTTCTGCATTGAGCGCAGAATAGATGAATATGGGTGCTAAAGTGATGACCGATATAGCATTATAAAATAGGCGATACCATCCCAACCGGAAACGCTCCGAAAAGACACTATCCAGCGATCTTTTGAAGCGCCTATCCGCCATCAAACTATGCAGTAGAGAAAAACCGACCATCCACAGTATGATTAGTAACATGGATTCACCCACACAATAGGACAATAAATAATGCGTACAGTCGATATTATCGAGAAGAAACGGGACGGGCAAGCCTTGTCCACGAAAGAAATAGATTTTTTCATTGAAGGTTACACCGCTGGCGACATTCCTGATTACCAAGCGTCAGCTTTACTGATGGCAATATATTTTCAGGGTATGACCCGTGAAGAAACCGTCGCGCTTACACTTGCGATGGCTCATTCTGGCGAAATGCTGGATTTATCAGACATCACCGATTATGCCGTTGATAAACATTCATCTGGTGGGGTAGGCGATAAAACCTCGTTGATTGTTCTACCGATGGTTTCTACAATGGGTGTCCCAATTGCCAAAATGAGTGGTCGCGGCTTAGGTTTTTCGGGTGGCACACTCGATAAGCTAGAGGCAATCAAAGGCTATAATGTCAATCTATCTGACACCGAGTTTCGGCGTCAAACACAGGAGATAAAAATTGTACTCGCCGGACAAACAGGCGAACTCGCGCCTGCCGATGGTAAACTCTATGCTTTGCGAGATGTCACCGCAACGGTGCCAAGTTTGCCCCTTATCGCCGCCAGTATCATGAGCAAGAAACTCGCGGCTGGGGCGCGGGGTATCGTCCTCGATGTCAAAAGTGGACGTGGCGCATTCATGAAAGATGTCCAGTCAGCGCGTGAACTAGCAGAAATTATGGTTGATATTGGTACAGACGCTGGACGCGATACAGTTGCTCTACTCTCAGATATGAACCAGCCGTTGGGATGTGCTGTTGGTAATGCGCTGGAAGTCAAAGAAGCAATCGAAACACTCAAAGGTGAAGGACCTGCCGATTTGCAAGAACATTGTTTAGAAGTAGCGAGCTACATGGTACAACTTGCTGGGCGTGGTCAAAAATGGACAGACATTACTGCTGTACGCCAGCAGCTCTTACAGTCACTGACCGATGGTACTGCTGTTGATAAGTTCAAATTACTCATTGAAGCACAAGATGGCGACCCACAAACCGTTGATGACCCCTTGCGCATGCAACAAGCAAGCATCATTGAAACAGTATCCGCTAGTGAAGATGGTTATATTACACAGGTCGCTGCTGATGATATTGCACGGTCTGCACTTGCATTAGGGGCTGGGCGTGCTAAAAAAGAAGATAAAATCGACTTAGCCGTTGGCGTAGAAGTGCTTGTCAACGTTGGCGATAAAGTATCTGTAGGAGATGCACTTGTGCGTATACACGCCAATAGTGATGAAACACTTCAGCAAGCACAGGCACATATCAACAACGCACTCGCATTCTCAAGCGACGCTGTTGACGCACTGCCACTATTCTACGGCACCATTGACGGACGTTTGTGATTAATCGTCGCTCAGTACGAGTGTACCATCGTTACCAAACCGATACCGATACACAGGTGCATCTTGCCAATAGCCATCCCTGAACATAATCTCGCCACTCAGCCCAGCATATGTAACAGTGCTGAGTGGTATATCTTCTTGTAGTGCTGTCAATAAAACACCTGTCGCATCATAGACGAGTGTTGCTATGTGACGTGGTTCAGGCACAAACATATCACTTGCTAAGTAGCGTTCTCTGAATGTGTCTGTTGCTAATTGACCACTACTCAAGATAGTTAATTCGTCGTTATTTATTAAAGCTGGCATAACACTCAGCCCGAAAATATCACTGCCGACATCAGCATCTTTATCTGCCATGATATTTTCAAAAGTAAGCGTTTCCTCAGCTAAGGTGCTATTTGCTAGAATCACGGTTGAGTTCGCTAGTGGCTCAGTATCCCAGTAACCAGCAATTATCATTGGTAACTCATTGAGTTCTTCCTGCGCTGGCTCCGAACTGGCATGTACACCTAGCGCAATAACGCCTGCAATCGACGCATCATTTCTCAGTGCCTCTATTCGTGCCGCTGCTAGTTCATCCGTACCACCATCATCAATTGCAAGCAAACGTACCTCTGCATTAGCATCTGCAATCCCCAGCCGCACAGCGTACAACGCCTCGTAACCTATTTCACGGAATTGCCCTTCAAAGGGTGCGACAAGGGCAATCGTAGGCATTTCAGGCGCACGCCACACAGCGCACCCTGCTAATGACCATACAGCAAGGAGCAAAACGAATACTCTAGCACGCATTGGCAAGATGCTCATCAAAGGTCACGGCAAAATTATGGCGATTCGAGCCATCACATCGCGCACGGAAGAAAATGTAATTTGAAGACGCTGGATACACCGACGCACGTATCGCAGATAAACTTGGATTTGCAATTGGTCCCGGTGGTAATCCGCTATAAATATACGTGTTGTAGGGTGAATTTACCCCCTGATAATCCGCAACAGTAATATTTGCCCAATAGCGCCCACGTGAATTATCGAGTCCGTATTGCACGGTAGGGTCAGCTTGTAACAGCATATCAATATCTAACCGATTCCGATAAACACTCGCAATCAACACATTTTCGTCATTCCATACTGATTCACGCTCCACAATCGAAGCAATCGTTACAATATCGTACATTGTGTAGCCATCTGCGCCAGCATCCAACCGCATCTGCTCACCTGTACGTGACACAAATTCACTCACAAGTGTGTTCACGAGTTCGCTTGCTGTCACATTCGCGGATAACACATAGGTATCAGGAAACATGAAACCTTCTAATGACGATCCATTCGGAATGCCGAGCATGTTAGCAATTTCTTGGTCAAATTGTGCGCCTCTCCCAACCAGCGCCAGAAAGTCGTTACCTGTAAAGCTAAAACGTGGATTTTGGTCAATCGCATCGGCAATTTCTTCTATTCGCCAGCCTTCGACCACCCGAAATGTGATAGCACTATTGCTAGAATCCGTCAGCATCTGTGCAATTTGTGGAATCGTCAAACTCGGACTCAGGAAATACGTCCCTGCTTCAAATTCTCTATCATAGCCTTCGACTTGCGCATATAGCACGAATAATTCTGCATCCGTAATCAAACCAGACATTTGCAAATTATTAGCAATCGTGAATGGGGCTGTGCCAAGGGGAATTTCAAAAATTTGTTCGCTTATATCACTGCTGGCTGGTTGTGCCAGTTCATCTTCACGCCCAGCTAATTGCCAGCGCAAAACAGCAGTCCGTACATAATCAATCGGCTCTCCACCAGAAACAATGAATAAGAAACCACCAGCGACCACGCCAATGAACAGCATGATAAAGCCTAGCAAGATAATTATTTTTGCTAATCGCAACACAATATAAGTCCCTATGATGTTGAATGATAGTGACGAGTATACACGAGAGTATGAGGCTATCCTATGGACGTGGGGGAGGCGTTGCTAAACCGTCATTTACAGCGTTGATATAACTTTGCAGGATAACGCGTGCGGCAAGGTCATCAATGGGGTCGCGCACATGGCGTCCCTGTCTTTTGGCAAGCTCTTTCGCGTCTTCACTGGATAATTGCTCGTCCCATTCCACAATTGGTAACGCCGTAGTTGTACTAAAACGCTCAATCCACAACCTGACCGTATCTGCTTGTGTATGTACGCCCTCTGGTGCTTCGTTGTATGGAATCCCGACTATAATACCGACTACATTTTCGCGCTTCGCAATCTGATTCAATAGCGCAAAATCTTCTGCTTTTGATGCCCGTTCGATTACTCGTAACTCAGTCGCTGTGATGCCAAGAGGGTCACTCACTGCGATGCCGATGCGTGCAATCCCATGGTCAATGCCTAACAGCCGCCCAATCACGAATCTGTGCCTTCAACTTCAATATCAATGCGCACGGGTAACAACGGCATGAAGCCGAAATTATTCGGGAATATCTCTATTTGTGGCTGCGAGTTAGGCGCAATATCGACAATTGCCGCAATCAAGCGTTGCGCTTCCTCAATTGAGCGTCCGGTGAGGTCACTTTGTAAAGCAAAGGTGTTAAGTTGGGCGCTGGCGATGCCTTCCCCAAATGCCTGAAAGGTCGTGCGATTCTCTTCGTCCGTCGATACAACAGGTCCCCGCCGATACAGAAAACTCTCGGGGTTAAGATTCATATCATCTGGCTTATTTGCGGATACCTGTGCAAACACAATCTGTTGCGCAAATCTGTCATCAATAACCAACGCTTCAACAATCACGCGAATGTCTAAACTAAGTAAATCAGTTGTATCGCCCATCGTGTGACTGTACGTTATCCAATCATCACGCTGCAATTCGTCAGGAATGCGTAGCGATTCAATAATAATCGTCTGATTATCGTTGAGTTCGGCTTCTATCTCCGTGAATGCCAGCACTTGCAGATACTGCCTTGCTGCACCCATCGCTCTATCCATATCATCGGCAGTGACCGTGCTAAAATCATTGTTGTTACCACCCGTGGTTGCCAGCGTATTGCTCACGGCGAGGTCATCGCTCAAATCACCCAACACAGTGTCAATCGTACTGGCGTTGACATTACCAATTGAACCGAGATAATCTGTGCTTGCTTCAATAGGCACATTATCCACAGTCGAATTTGCAGGCACAGTCGTAATCGCTGTCGTCTCAAAAATAATTGGGTTTGGTTCACCGGTACTCACTTGTGTGCCAACTGGCACGTCGATTGTGCTATCAGTCTGGTTACTGAACGAAACAAAACCTGTGGCGGCGGTGCTGATGCCTTCTTCCGAGCCACTTGTCGTCACCTGTTGAACTGTCGATACGGTTGCTTCGTAGCGCGTAGCTGGAATGACCCGATTTTCCACATCAATATCGAGCGCATTGGGGTCAGCCGTGATAGTCGTATCGACGCTGATGAGTTCCTGTTCCATTGCAATGGTCACAGTTGCAGACGGAACAGTGACGTAAAGTGTTCCCATCAGCACGGCAATCACTATACCCACAACGCCGACTCGCATCGGAATCCGTAAAAACCAAGGCAATCGCTTACGTGTGCGCCGCACACGACTGGCAACGGGCATCAGCTCGTCAGGAGCAACGTCATCCGGTTTATGATGTCGTTGCACGAATACCCGCGTGCGCCCACGTTTCCAACGTGCTTTTTCTGCCGCGCCAATTGTCTCATATGTGCTGATGCCGAGTTCTTCTGCATGGATAATCACCATCTCATCATGGGTGACAAACGCAACCTGTAACAAGCGTCGCCGTGCTTCGCGTTGAACCAACACAAGGTCAAGCTTGCGCGTAAGGGCTGTGCCTTCTTCAGGCCATATGATGAGTACCTGTTGCCCACGAAGAAAAGACAAACGATCTCGTACAGAGGGTATGTCTTCGTTGGGTTCAAGTTGAACGTATGTTAGTTGGTCTTGTGATGTCATGATGATTAGGTTTTCACGTTTATCCATCGTATAGATGGCTTGTTTGCAATCTGGTATCTTATAGCAAAGTTGGTGTCATTATCGCTGATTTGTAGTTCGTGCGCGAATACATCTGCGACGAATCAACGCTGTAAATGAGCCTGTTATGAATACCTATCATAACAGACCCATTTTTAATTGCTATTCAGCAAGCAAAGCGCGTGCTTTATCAAGTGCTTGCGGGAGTTTACTACTGTCTTTTCCCCCAGCTTGTGCCATATTCGGGCGACCACCACCGCCACCACCAACAACCTGTGCTACAGGGCGGATGAGGTCACCTGCTTTTACGCCTTGCTTAACGAGGTCTTCTGTCACACTCACTAGCAGTAGTGGACGTCCGTCAATATCACTACCTAGAACCAGCACGCCGTTTTCGCTTACCTTATTGCGAAACCAATCTGCCATCTCGCGCATGGTATCGTTTGGCACACCATCCAACTGTGCTATCAACGCCCGTTTGCCGTTGATAGTCTCCATATTTTCGACCATCTCATCAAATTGATACTTTGCCAATTTCCGTTGAAGTGCATCGACTTCTTTCTGGCTGGCTTTCATATCATTTTCAAGGGCATCAATACGGTCTAAGGCATTTGCTGGGGTTGTGCCTAAGCGACCTGCAACAACATGGAGCAAATCCATTTGGTCTTGGATATACGCAATTGCTGCATCACCTGTGAGCGCCTCTACACGCCGTACACCGGAGCTAACACTACCCTCATTGGTGAAGACAAACGCGCCAATTTCGCCTGTCTCGCTGGTATGTGTACCACCGCATAATTCGTAACTGTAACGAGCATCACCATTATCAATGATGACTGTTCGCACAGTCTCACCATATTTTTCACCGAAGAGTGCTGTAGCTCCTTCAGCTTTCGCTTTATCCAGCGATTTTGTCTCGTCGTAAACCGGATAATTCTGCAAAATGATGTTGTTGATTTCGCGCTCAATCTGTTTCATCTCATCAGCGGTCACTTTTTCATTATGCGAGAAATCGAAACGCAGACGGTCTGGCGCAACTAATGAACCCCGCTGTTGAACATGCGACCCAAGTGTGTTGCGTAACGCCGCGTGCAAGAGATGTGTGCCGGTATGATGGCGTTTGATACGCATACGACGGGCTAAATCGATAGTTGCCGTGGCATCATTGCCAACCGTTGGCTTGCCTTCTACGACTTCACCAACATGCACAATCAAGTTGCCAATCGGCTTTTTCATGCCTTCAACTTCGATAACCCAATCATCACCTTCAATGACACCGGTATCACTAACCTGACCACCTGCCTCCACATAGAAATGTGTGTTTGTCAGTACAACTTCTACTTTGTCACCGATGATAGCACTTTCTATAGGTTGCCCATCTTGTAACATGGCAACTATCTGTGTTTGTGCGCTGGTTTCTTCATAGGGGTTATATTCAACGCCACTCTTGAGGAGCATGTTTTGGGCGATAAGGTCATCCAATATTGCTTTATAGACCTCAGCCGAGTCAATTTCACCCATTGCTTGCCCACCCCCACTGACGAGTGAGTGTTCTTCGGATGCTTTTTCAAAGCCAGCCATATCAACTGTGAAACCACGTTCTTCAGCAATGTCTTTTGTGACTTGAATGGGTAAGCCGAGTGTCGCTTTGAGGTAAAAAGCATCTGCGCCACCGAGTTCGCCACCGTCTTCTAGCGCATCAAGCATCGCATCCAGTTCATTCAGACCACGCTCCATCGTGCGAGCAAAACGCTCTTCTTCGAGGCGAATCGTACGCTTGATAGCGTCGGCTTTGTCAACCAAATCGGTGTAATAATCGCCCATACTATCAATGACGGATTGTGCAATCTCATGCAAAAATGGCTCAGTGAAACCGAGCTTGCTCCCGAACCGTGCTGCCCGCCGAATCACCAACCGACAAACAGAATCGCGTCCCTTCGCACCCGGCAATACGCCATCAGCAATCAAGAAGACAGCCGCCCGTAAATGGTCAGCAATCACACGATATGGCACAATATTCGTATCGCGTTCTTCGTCACTATCGCCTGTTAGAGCTTGAGTAGCTTCAAAAACAGGCAAAAAGACATCGGTATTGTAATTGTTATCGACTTCTTGCATCACACTGACGATACGTTCTAACCCCATACCTGTATCAACGCCCGGTGCAGGGAGTGGGTCATCAAATTTACCAGTATGGTCGGGGTCTGCTTCTGTGCGGTTAAACTGCATGAAAACCAGATTCCAGATTTCCAAGAATCGGTCATCTTCTTCTTGGAGTAACGGGACAATGTTATCTTCACCGTCTTCTGGCGTCTTATCCCAGTGAATCTCGCTTGTTGGACCACAAGGACCTGTATCTGCCATCTGCCAGAAATTCGTATCAGGACCCATGCGTGCCACACGCTTTGGGTCAATACCAATATCGTTGACCCAAATATTGTAGGCTTCATCATCATTTTCATAGACAGTATATACAAGACGGTCTGCGGGTAGTTCATAGACTTTGGTCAGCAAATCGTAAGCAAAGCGAATCGCATCTTTCTTGAAATAATCACCAAAGCTGAAATTACCCAGCATCTCAAAAAATGTGTGATGCCGTTTAGATGGACCGACATTTTCAAGGTCGCTATGTTTACCACTGACGCGCATGACTTTCTGCGAGGTCGTTGCCCGTGTGTAATCGCGCTTATCTAAGCCTAAAAAGACATCTTTAAACTGTACCATGCCCGCATTTGTAAATAGTAGGGTAGGGTCATTCGCTGGCACCAGCGACGATGATGCGACGGGTTGATGCCCCATCTCTTCGTAAAAATCGAGGAAAGCCTGCCGTGCTTCGGCACTGGTCATTTGTTTCATGAAATCGTGTCCCTATCTGATTGAGTTTCTACAATGTGAATATTGACCCATTACATATTAAGTTTATAATGGGTCACAAAGGTTCAATACGGATTTAGTATAGCACAAAAATCAGCGTGATTATAACGGTTTTTCTCAAACCTGAACAAGTGCTTGTCAACGTGCTATACTTTGCTCCGTTTGAAACTTAATTTAGTCATTTTAGTAATCAATAATGAGAGGATGCAATGGTAACCATTGACGAACAAGTAGCTGTATTGATGTCTGGTACAGCATACGGCGACCCCCAAACAAAACAGAACATGACCAACGACCTGCGTGAACGCCTAATTGAAGCAGAAAAAGAAGGGCGTCCCCTGCGCGTCTATTGTGGTTACGATCCTCGCACGGCTGACTTACATCTTGGGCATACCATCACCATGCGCAAACTGCGTCAGTTCCAAGATTTCGGGCATGATGTCACTTTCTTGATTGGTATATTCACGAGTTTAATTGGCGACCCATCCGATAAAGTGAAAGCCCGTGACCAACTAACAGCCGAACAAGTCGAAGAAAATGCACGGACCTACGAGGAGCAAGCATTCAAAATTCTCGACCCAGAAAAAACCCGTGTCCGGCGTAACAACGAATGGCTCTCTCCACTCGACTTTGCAGACATCATCCGGCTAGCAAGTAATTTCACTGTCCAGCAATTCTTAGTGCGTGAAAATTTTGCTAAACGCATGGATGAGAACGCACCTATTTACCTGCACGAGTTTTTCTATGCACTGATGCAAGCCTATGATGCAGTCGCCCAAGAAGCAGATGTACAAGTTGGTGGACAAGACCAATTATTCAATATCTTGGTTGCAGGACGTAAATTGCAATCCGCACTCGGTCAGAAACCACAGATTGCGGTCATAATGGGTGCATCTTTGCCAGGCACAGATGGCTCTGCCAAGATGAGTAAGAGTACAGGCAATCATATTCCATTGCTCAGTGAACCTTGGGATATGTACGGTAAAGTAATGAGCTTGCCTGATGAAGCGATGGAACTCTTTCATAAACTTGTTCTCGGCTGGCAAGACAACCAACTCAAGGAACTGACAGACGGTATAACATCTGGTGATTTGCATCCAAACGATGCGAAAATGAATCTCTCGCGTGAAATTGTGACAATTTTTCATGGGAAAGACGGTGCAGAAGGCGCTCAAAAACGTTGGGACGAAACCTTCCGTAGCGATGGCGATGGTATTCCCGAAGACATCCCTGAAAAAGTGTTATCAGAAACCAAACGTCTCATTGATGTTTTACGTGACAATGACCTAGTTAGTAGTGGGCGTGAAGCAAAAGATCTTGCTAAGAATGATGGTATCCGACTGGATGGTGAGAAAATTGACGATGTTGGTCAGGAAATTACACCAGATAGCTTGCCAGTTGTTGTGCAAGTCGGCAAACGCAAATTCCTGCGCCTCATCAGTGAGTGATAGTGTTTAGCCTGATGAAACTAAACGAGATGAGCGACGACGAACTCAGCACGGTCATTTCACAACTGGAGCGTAAATCGCAGAACGATCTCGACAAATACAAGCGGTGGGAAGCCGAGCAAAAGCTCAAACTGGCGCGTGCCGAACAGCGCCGCCGCAACCCCATCAATCGTATCTGGAAAGGGATCACTAACCTTTTTGACTGAATCAAAAATAGACCTCTCAATCATGAGGGGTCTATTTTGTATGCTACCTCGTCACGAAGAATTAGCTATCGTCTTCGTTTTGCGACCATGTGAGTTGTTCACGTACCTGCAAATCCGTATGGCGGATTTTCATAGCGAGGTCAGCTGCCAAGTTGCGCATGAGTTTGTAGCCCAATGTAGGATACTGGTCGCACAGTAACATCAAACGCTCACGCGGAATAACGACTAGGTGTGTATCATTCTGTGTACATGTTGCGCTGGCACTGCGTAAACCCTCATCCACAAGCGAAACTTCGCCAAAAACTTGTCCCCGACGGAATGTAGCAATTGTGAATGCGCCTTGCTGATTGTCGTCACCTAATAGCGCAGGGTCAACACGAATATCAACTTCGCCGTCTGCAATGACGTACATCTCGTTACCGACTGTGTTTTCCTCGAAAATGACATCTTCAGCTTGGTAATGGCGTTCATCACAAATTGAACTCACTAACTCTAACTGTGTTTGCGTCATTTCATCGAAGATGTCTGCTTGACTCAGTATGTTTGCGACAGACATCGGAATCTCCTATCCTGATAATAAAGTATGCAATGATGCTTGCATTGTACCATGCTTAATTCCCCTCGCAACTTGAGACTACGCTATGCCTCTGTTTACTGTGCGATTGCTCATCGCTTTATAGGTTTAATCGTACCAATACGATATATTTTAGATAGTATGTGTTTTACTTTCTAAACCTAGAAGGGCAGTCAATGTCACGTTCCACATTTGTGTTAACCCTAATCATCAGTAGTCTACTGATCGTTTTTATTATCAGCCCACAAGCACAAGATGAGGTGTCTGTGGCGGATATTATTCTTCAAGAAACCGAAGCAGATGAGCCAGAGTTTACGATTCTTCTAGACTTACTCGATACTATCGACCTTGTGGATCGCCTTAACGATACGAATTTACTATGGATGGTTTTTGCACCAACTGATAGTGCATTTGAAATCTACTTTGAAACAGCCGGAACAGATTTAGAAACACTTCAGCAAAATCCTAACCGTGTTGCGTCTTTGCTTGGCTACCATCTAACGGATGATCCACTACTGCGTGATGCGTTGGTTGATGGCTTGGAAATCAATACTTTTATTAACCAGCCGATTGTCATCACAGTGGATGATGAGACGATAAACTTGAATGATGATGCTACGCTACCCGATATGCCACTGATAGCCGAAAACGGTCTTATTTATGCCATTGATGCGGTACTCATTCGTCCGCGAAACGCTGTGGATACTGCTCCTGTATTTTTACCAACTGAGACAGCAGAAGCAACAGACATAGACGATAATGAATCATCTGCGACGCCAGCACCAGATGGAACGGATACAAATACTGCGACGCCGACACCTCTGCCTACAATATCAGCGACAGCCACACCTGTAGATGATGACATTGTATTGCCTAATAACGGTGATGGTGAATGTGTTGTCTACATAGAATTTGAGGAACAAGCCGATGTACGGGTTGGTCCCGGCAACAATCGCACTGGTATCACCTTTTTGGACTTAGATATTGAATACAGTGTACTATCGTATAGTGTCGATGATAGAGGCGTTATCTGGTATGAACTCGATAAAGATGAAGCCGCACCTGGACGTCTAATCGAGGAAGCATGGGTATCTTCCCAAGAAGTGTTAACAGACGGCGATTGCACAGCACTAGAACTCGGTGACGCGCCACCACTTATCCCAATTGATGGTACAAGTGCGCCCTAATGTCGATGAGTCTTAGTTAAGAAAATTAAAATCTTCATCCTTCATACAGTATCTGAATAGTATGATAAGATAGTGTAATCTTACTTAACAACGGACACATGAAGGAATAAAATGACGAAACACATTGTAAAGTTGGTATCGCTTGTATTAAGTGTTTTATTGGTATTTTCAGGTACAGCAGTTGCACAGGATGAACTAACCATAGCCGAGATTGTTGCTGAAAGTGCAGAAGCTGACGAAGCTGAATTTACAGTTTTGCTTCAACTCTTGGAAGTAACCGACCTGACAGACACTTTCGCAGACCCCGATGCAGAATTTATGGTATTTGCACCGACAGATGAGGCATTCCAAAATTTGCTCTCGGATGATGAGGCAGACCTTGAAGACCTACTAGAAGACATTGATGCTTTAATAGAAGTGCTATCGTACCATGTTAGTGAAATGGTGCTGACCTCCGAAGAATTTGACGATGATACCGAAATCGAAATGCTGACTGAACAAACAGTTAGCGTCATGCTTGAAGATGATGTTATCGTCCTCAATGAGACGGTTACTGTGACAGCCGTTGATATTATCGCCGCTAATGGTGTTATCCATGTTATTGATGCTGTCCTTGTTCCAGAAGAAGACTTAGAGCCGTGTTTTGTTAGCACAGATAGCTCAGACACCGCACGTGTGCATGTGGGTCCTGATAGTGGACGTACTGCCATTACATTTCTAGATGCGGATGTCCAGTACACCGTTACAGGTCGTAACGAAAATGATGCTGGTGAAGTTTGGTATCAGCTAGATAAAGATGAAGCTGCGCCAGGTCGCCCTGTCAATGAAGTGTGGGTCGCTGCTAGTTCTGTTGAGTCAGTAGGCGATTGCGATGAAATTGAAGATACCGACGCGCCACCTGTTATAACATCTAGCGGACAACCCGCATCGCTGACAGGCACGGGTAGTTCGTCAACTTCTAGCAGCAATACAGGCACTGTAGGCACGAGTACCGACACGAGTGATACAGGAAACTCGGGTAGTACAGGTAGTACAGGTAGTACAGGTAGTACGGGTACTTCGTCGCAACCAGCCGGACAATCTAACACTGGTGTTGTTCCGAACTCTGGTACGTATACCGTCTCACTAGCTGAATTCACGAACGCATCTTGTGTCACGACATCCAATGTCCCGATTCCATCGGCTGATGTCTGGACTTCATTGACATTCACTGTCAGCGTATCAGCATCTTCAACACAGATGGTATTTGATGGCGCACTCTTGACATTCAACAATGGGTCATACTCCGGGCAGGTGACGGTAGACGGCATTTTCGTGACTGTCATTGTGACACCCGTATCAGCAACCTCATTTGGTGGGGCAATCATCATCAGCTTCCAATCTGGCGGTGAAAACTGTAGCGGTACGACGAATTTCAGCGCCTTCCAGTAAATGAGTAGTATTAGATGATACTCAAGGAGACACGAATTGGCGTGTCTCCTTTTTTGTTTAGCTTTTTCAAGGCGTTGTAATTTGCCACTCTGCCAATGTACGGAAACGGTCTTCCGGCGAGCTAATAAAACCAAGTTGCATCCCTGCCAAATCTTGCGTCACCGCATAGGTATATAGCGGGTAGTACAGGGGAATTGCAATGGCTTGGTTGGCAAACTGCACCTGAAAATCACGATATATTTGTACACGAGATAAATTGGCTGTCGTCTGGCGTCCACGTTCGAGTGCTTCGCTGATGCGCGTGTCATTGACGCCACCGTAGTTCAAGCCATCTGGATATTGGTCAGGATGCCAGTAAGCGAATACATCAGGGTCAGCCCCTAATTGATACTCAACAATCGCGGTGTCAAAGTCACCATTAGCAAGCCGTTCTTGATACACATCTGGCGCAACCGCTTCTACACTCACACCTAGCTCAAACCCTGACCATTGGCTGGCGATATTCTGTGCTAGACCAACCATTGCAGGGGTATCAATAACTAAAATAGCAAATTGGTAGCGCACATCACCGAAATCAGTATCTTCTGGTAAGACGATATTGGCACTATCAAACAATTCAATCGCCCGTGCAGGATCTGTCTCTGGATAGCTGAAGGTACTGTTATATGCCCAAAAAAACGGTCTGAGCGGACTATCGGCTACCACAGCGCGGTTGAACAAAATCGTATCGACAGGGAAACGTCGATTTAGACTGCGTTGTAAGCCAGAGCGTACCCGCGAATCAGAGAAAAAGCGTGTCGTTTCGCCTTCATCCCAATTGAAAATGAGCATGCCAACTGTCGGCTCAATTTGTGTGAACAACGTTGCATTGCCTAAACGGAGTAAGGTTTCGCGGTCAGATGCAGAGCGACTTGCCAAACCATCAATGTCACCTGCAACAAAGGCATTCACAGCAAGCTCGTAACTAGTGAATACACGGAAACGCATACGCTCCATTAGATACCCAGCCGTGCCTTCTGGACGTTGCCGGAAAGTTGGTGCAACTCGTAAATCTACTGCGTCAATCTGCTGACCATTCACAGAGCGCAAACCTTCTAGCTGATAAGCGCCTGTGCCAATCGGTGTCAAATTGAAAGGATGTTCAAGTAACCCTGATGCCGTTGTTCCAACAAGTGCGTGTTGTGGCAGAATCCCCATTGTGAGACGGGTTGGGAAACTGGCAAGGGGCTGTGCTAAACGAAAACGCAAAGCAAAATTCCCTAAGCGTTGGATTTCAACGGTTTGCCAGAAAGCACGAACTTCTGGTACAGGAAAGTCTGGACTAGCGAGTAGACTATACGTATAAAGCACATCTTCTACATCAAACGGTGTACCATCTTGCCACAGAATATCCTGCCGTAATAATACGACCATCTCGTACCCATCGCGGGAGAACGCCCAATCCGATGCCAGTTCGGGTTCGGGTTCACCAAATTCATTGATACCGACCAAGCCCTGAAATATCAGCGAGGTAATGTCGCGCTCTACTTGCGATGAAATCAAAAGTGGGTTTAGTCTTTGTACACTGCCAACAACGCCTTCGGTAAAGGTCGTAATGGTATCTTCTGGTACAGCAACGCTATCAACGGTTGTCGGCTGAGGGGTAAAGGTCGGTGCAGGGGTGAGTGTTGGTGCGGGGGATGGCGTCGGGCTGGCAGATTCACTTGTCGCCTCTGCGATGGTATCAGGTGTTGCCTCGCCCCCTAAAAAACGGAAACTCACGACTACGCCGAATAACACCACTGAAATAACCAATGCTAATGCCTGCCACCGGAATCCACGTAGCATCACGAACTCACTTTCTTTGCACAGAGATAATCATAAGTCAGGTACATAATAGAAAGGTGCTTTGCAAATCTGCAAAACACCTGTAATCATCGGAGGGTAATAGGTGGGTGTTTAGCCGGAGAGTACCACAGAGAACAATGAAATCGCCATGAAAACAATGCACAGATAGACAGTAATCTGAAACAGGGTTTTCTCCAGACCACGACGGGTATGGGTGAAACCACCACCACCGCCATCGCTACCCAGCAAGTTACCGAGTGCGCCACCTTTTACTTGGAGCAAAATCAATACAATCAATAAAATCGACACAACAATCGACGCAATTTGCATTATGACATCCATACTAGAAACTCCTACTCAGGACATTTTTACATCACGTTAGCATAGTGAGGCGAGTATAGCACGCACACGTTAGATTTGCATAGTCTTCGTCAAAGGAACGCAAACAGGTGCATTTTGCTATTTATTTGCGCTATACCGCAAATACGCAAAAAAACTAAAAAGTTGGTTTGGAAAAACTAACGATTTTTTGATATTGGTAAAGTGCAATCTATGTTGATTGTAGACGATTATCATTTATTGATGTGGGTCATATGCTCGTTTTTAAAATGAGAATTTGGTTTGTTTTCGTCGTTGTCAAAATGGCGGACGCAGGGATGCCTGTGCTACCAGTGCATCGAATAATTTTTGCTGAGTTGTATCTTCTGCAGCAGATTTTTCGGGATGCCATTGCACACCGATTGCCCAAGGGTGGGTTTCTAATTCTAAGCCTTCAATAATGCCATCGGCTGCTGTTGCTACAACGCGCAAACCGTTTCCGATTGTTTTCACGGCTTGGTGATGTCCCGAATATGTGTTTACGGTATTCGCGTCCATGATAGTTGCTAGTGCAGAATCGCCATCAACATCAATATCATGTGTTGCCCAAAAACCATTGTCTGCACGGTGCATGTCATCTGGTTGAATATCAGGAATATGTTCGGTCATTGTGCCACCCATCGCTACATTTAGAACCTGCATACCGCGACACACACACAGCATTGGCTGGTCTTTTTCGCGGCTGTCTGCTAGTGCTTTGACAAGTGCCAATTCAAAGACATCACGTTCGCGGTCAATACGGGCGACGTGTTCATGGTCGGTATTTCCGCCATAGTGTTGGGGGTCAATATCACCGCCTCCCGAAATGATTATGCCATCAATAAGGCTCAATATTTTTGTGATGTTCATACTATCTGGTTTGGTTGGGGGTAATAATATTGCGATCCCGCCTGCACGTTCCACAGCATCCACATATAAACTCGGGGTCGTATAAAAATCTTTGTAGTACGCAGATTCAACAAAACTATCTGTTCGTCCGCTGGTTGTGATACCAATAATTGGGCGCATTCTATCCTCATTTCTTCATAGCTATAAAAGTGCTATTGACATTACTCTTATAGTGCATCATAAAAACGGTGGCGACATTGCGCCTATGCTATGTTAGAATGTCGCCGTTCGTCAAATTTTAACATCCATTTGGAGAAACAATGTCAGAACTTGTAACAAATAACGATATTAAAGACCCGAGCTTAGCGACGGGTGGACGTTACCGCATCGAATGGGCAGAACGCGAAATGCCTGTTTTACGTGCGATTAAAGAACGTTTTGAAAAAGAACAACCGCTCAAAGGCGTGAAAATTTCTGCATGCTTACACGTCACCACCGAAACAGCGAACCTGATGCGTACCCTGCAAGCAGGTGGCGCAGATGTGGTACTCGCGGCATCCAACCCGCTTTCGACCCAAGATGATGTTGCAGCATCACTCGTCGTACATGACGAAATTCCTGTCTACGCTATCAAAGGCGAAGACGACGAAACCTACTACAATCACCTCGAAGCAGCACTCGACCATGCTCCAGCAATTACAATGGACGATGGTGCTGATCTCGTGAGTGAAATTCACAAAAATCGCCGTGACCTGCTCGAAAATATCGTCGGTGGTACAGAGGAAACAACTACCGGTGTGATTCGTCTGAAAGCAATGGCGAAAGATGGTGCGCTGGAATTTCCTGTTGTTGCTATCAACGACAGCATGACCAAGCACCTTTTCGACAACCGTTATGGCACAGGACAAAGCACGATTGATGGTATCATCCGTGCGACTAACATCTTGTTGGCAGGACGTACTGTTGTCGTTGGTGGTTACGGTTGGTGCAGTCGTGGTATCGCCAGTCGCGCACGCGGTATGGGCGCAAATGTTATCGTGACTGAAATTGACCCACTTAAAGCACTCGAAGCTGTCATGGACGGTTTCCGTGTGATGCCGATGATGGAAGCTGCACCTTTGGGTGATGTTTTCGTGACTTCTACAGGTGACATCAACGTGATTGATATTCACCACATGGAAGCCATGAAGGGTGGCGCTATCATTTCTAACAGTGGTCACTTCAACGTTGAGCTGAACCTGAAAGCACTCGGCGAACGCTCAGAAGGCGAACCAGAATTGGTACGCCCATTCGTAGAAAAATATAACCTCGATGGTAAGCCACTCTATGTACTTGGCGAAGGTCGCTTGATTAACCTCGCCGCTGCAGAAGGGCATCCAGCCAGCGTGATGGACATGAGCTTCGCTAACCAAGCACTTGGCGCCGAATACATGCTCAACAACGCTGATTCCCTCGGCAAAAAGGTATACACGATTCCACAAGAAGTTGACGCAGAAATTGCACGCCTCAAGCTCGAAGCAATGGGTGTTGGCATCGACACACTCACCGAAGAGCAAGAAGCGTACCTCAACCAGTGGGAAGAAGGTACTTAAAGCTAGACCCGATTTGTTATAATCGGATGTATACAGTGGGGCGAGGCATAAAACCTCGTCCTTCGTTTTGTAATCGCAACAAGTCAAGGAGACTCAGATGACCCGACTGACATCTATAGTGACAAAAAGTGTGGTGGCGCTTCTTTTGCTTCTGCTAGGCGTCAGCAGTTTTAGCGCACAGGACAGCGCATCAGTACGTTTTGTCCATGTTATTCCAGATGCAGTGCCGATTGATGTTTACGTCAACGGAACGCTCACTGCGCGTAATATTGCCTATAGCGAAGCGACTACTTATATTTCTGTACCAGCCGGCGACCATGTTGTAACGGCAACGGCGGCAGGCTTGCAAACTGCCTTATGGGAACAAGCTATTTCTGTGAGTGGCGGGTCTGCGACAACTTTCATCGCTTCCAATCCTGCTAGCCCTCAATTCGATGCGTTCATAGATAATGTCACCACGAGCAACTTTGGTGTTGCACGTTTGGCGATTGTCCATGCCATTGCAGGTGGTCCTGATGTGGGTGTGGCGCTTGCCGAGCCGATTGATTTATTTGGTGCAACGCAAGAAGAGGGTACGCCACTTGCGCCAGAAATCAGCTATGGTGTTAAATTTGGCGAATTTGATGTGCCATCACAGAATTATGTTGTTGATGTTGCAGCAGTGGCGTCTGGCGATGTAATTCTTGATGATGTTTCTTTGGCTTTGACCAGTAATACGTCTTACATGGCTGTTGTGTACGGCACAGCTAGTAATCCGCGTGCGCTCTTACTATCTGCGGCAACAGCACCAGCCGAAGATACAGGCTTCGTGCGCTTTGTACACGGTATCGTTGGTGGTCCTGCGGTAGATGTTATCATCAATGACACGCTGATTATTCCAGCCTTTACCCCAGAAACCCCAACTGAACATATCGCTCTGCCAGAAGGCGAACACGAAGTTGTGTTTGTCGATGCTGAAAGCGGTGATGAACTTGGCGATATTGAAATCGAGGTTGAAGCAGGTGCGGCACAGACGATTGCAGCCTATCTCGAAGATGGTGATATTGAAATCAATGATTTTGAAGATGACATCACTGATGTAGATGAGACAACAGCCGTCGCAACTGTGTTGAACACCATTGATGGTGCAACCGTCACCGTCGAATCAGCAGATGGCACGACCTTTGCTGATGAAATTGAAGTAGGTGATGCGTCTGATGCAACGGCTAACGATCCAATTGTGAGTGAACTCTCGTTTACGCTAGAACTTGGTGATGATGAAGCCACACTCAATGCTGGAAATACCGTTTTCTACGGTGGTACATACTACAACATCATCGTTTTAGATGGTTCTAGCTTCGGTGCGCCGAGCTTGTTTGTTATCCCAACCGCACTTGCACGCACACTCGAAAGTGCGCCTGGTGCAGGTGATGTGACGCTGGCTACAACAACGACGACAGATACCAGCGAAACAACCGATACAGGTGATACCAGCCCAGAAGAAGAGACGGTGGCTGAAGAAGCAACTGCCGCGCCAACCCAGCCAGTAGCATTGCCACCACCAACAGAAGCGCCACCAGAGGTTATCACAGGTGAAGTTGCGCTTGACCCAAGTGCGAACCTTAATTTGCGCCAATTCCCAAGTTCGGATGCACTTGTGCTGGCACAAGCGCCATCTGGTGCAAGCCTGATTATCAATGGGCGTGAAGGGATTCCAGTGGCATTGGTCGAAGGGCAAGACCCGCCACCAGAAGCTGAAGATTTTGTTGACCCTGTAACACTGCTGGAAGATGAAAACGCAGACCTTGACCCATCCGAAACATGGGTGAACGTGACTTACAACACGCCAGATGGTGGGTCTGTTATCGCATGGACACTCAGCCAATTCCTCATCATTACTGACGATGAAGGCTTCGTGCGCTTGCGTGACCTTGAAACAGTTGCTGGTAATATTCCAGGTGAAACACTCAACACGGATGTGACACCACCAAGCGAACAAGAAGACCTTGTGACGGCAACGGTGATTAACATCAACTCGGATGCAAATCTCAATGTACGCCGTAATCCTGATGCCGCCAGCGAAGTGCTTGCACAATTGCCTCTTGGGACACGGGTTGAATTACTTGGCTTGCTTCCTGTCGAGAGCGTACTTGCTGATGCAGACTGGGCATTCATATCGTATGCACCAGATAGTGGTGGTGTTATCACCGGTTGGGTGAGTACAGGTTTCATCAACTACCAACTCAACGGCGAAAATGAATCGCTTGAAGACTTGATTTTGCTAAATCTCATCGAAGAATCGACAGAAGATGCCATCGGGCAAGTGACGGCTGGTGCCGCACCTGTTACTGTGGCAACGCCAGACCCACAAGTCGATGCTTACGTGGCAGAGGTCATCTTGGATGCGGATGCGAATCTCAACTTGCGCCGCACACCAAATGTAGACAGTGAAGTGATTGTACAGATTCCGAGTGGTACATTCTTGATTGTCGAAGCCCGCACAGCAGACGCTGAATGGTTGCAGGTCACGTTCGAGGGTGAAGTTGGTTGGATTTCATCGCAATTTGTGAGTGTCACTTTCAACGGTGCGTTCATTGAAGACATTACCGAAATTCCTGTAGACGAAACGATTGGCAACTAAAGTCTTTTCGCTCTACAACCCAAAAATGCTCTGTGGCGTGTCTTGTCATGGAGCATTTTCATTTCCCCTAGACCGACTTGCGCGATTCGATATAATTCTGCGGGTGATGGTTTTTCGCCCATATCCGAGTTTTCAAGTGTAAAACACGAAAGGACACAAGCTAGTGCGCGTCTTAGTCACTGGAGCAGGTGGTTTTGTTGGACCGCACTTGTTGCAGCATCTACACTCAACACAAGCTACTCAAACGCTCTTTGGCACAGCGTATAATCCACATGCACAACGCCTACCGTTTGTGACCTACCACACGGTTGATTTGCTGGATTATGATGCAACCCTGTCTCTGCTACGAGATACCCAACCAGATCTGATTTATCATCTCGCTGGACAGTCGTCACCGAGCAAGGCGCTTAAAGCCCTCTGGCAAACCCATGAAATCAACGTGCGGATTCAGCTTAATATCTTTGAAGCCTGTTTAGAGCTTGGTATCAAGCCGCGTATCCTCAGCATCAGTTCAGGCGAAATTTATTGCGGTGGGGCAACCGACCCTGACAGTATGCCCGTCGATGAAACGGCTGAATTACAACCAAGTAATCCGTATGCGCTGAGCAAAGCAACCCAAGATTTGATGGGCTTACAATATTTCTTGAGCTACAAATTGCCTGTTGTGCGGGTGCGTCCTTTTAACCATACAGGTCCCGGTCAACAAGAATCCTTTGTTGCGCCCGATTTCGCACTCCAAATCGCACGTATCGAAGCAGGTACGCAAGACCCTGTGATGCGAGTGGGTAATTTAGAAGCAGAGCGCGATTTTACTGATGTGCGCGATGTTGTGCGGGCGTATGCCTTACTGGCAGAAAAAGGTGAAGCAGGGCAAGCGTATAATGTTGCGTCGAATCGGGCGTTTAGCGTACAATTTCTGCTCGATACTTTATTGCGCTTTACAGATGCCAAAATTCGTGTAGAAATAGACCCCGCAAAATTCCGTCCTGTAGACGTTCCGATTGTACAGGGCGATAATAGCCGCCTACGAGAACTGACAGGCTGGCAACCAAGCATTGAATTTGAACAGACCTTGCGTGATTTACTGGATGATTGTCGCGCTCGTGTCCAACCAACAACCAGGAGTAAATGACCATATGGCAAAAAAAGCACTTATCACAGGCGTGACCGGACAAGATGGTTCGTATCTCGCTGAATTTTTGCTCTCTGAGGGCTACGATGTATACGGCATGGTGCGCCGCACAAGCACTGTTCGCTACGAACGCATTCGTCACATTCAAGACGATATTCACCTCATTCAAGGCGATTTGGGCGACCAAACTAGCCTCAATCGCGCCATTGCAGACATTCAGCCGGACGAAGTGTATAACCTCGCGGCACAGAGTTTCGTGCCGACTTCATGGAATCAACCCGCATTCACAGGTGATGTAACCGCGCTTGGGGTGACACGCATGCTAGAAGCTATCCACACCGTAAAACCTGATACACGTTTTTATCAGGCATCCAGTAGTGAGATGTTCGGGAAGGTACAAGCTAAAATTCAAAAAGAAGATACCCCGTTTTGGCCTCGTAGTCCGTATGGTGTCGCCAAAGTGTATGGACATTGGATTACAGTTAACTATCGTGAAAGCTACGATATGTTCGCAGTCAGTGGGATTCTGTTCAATCATGAATCCCCGCGACGTGGCTTAGAATTTGTGACGCGCAAAGTGACTTACAATGCCGCAAAAATCGCACTTGGCATGGCAGATAAATTGCATATGGGTAATCTTGATGCGCAACGTGATTGGGGCTATGCGCCGGATTATGTAAAAGCAATGTGGTTGATGCTCCAACAAGATAAACCAGATGATTATGTGATTTCCACAGGCGAAACACATTCTGTAAAACGCTTGCTGGAAGTTGCCTTTGCATGTGTTGACCTTAACTGGGAAGATTATTACGTGCAAGACCCACGCTTCATGCGTCCGGCTGAGGTTGATTTGCTGGTGGGGGATTCCTCAAAAGCGCAAGCGGAACTTGGCTGGAAACCAGAAGTATCCTTTGAGCAAATGATACAAATTATGGTTGAAGCGGATTTGCAACGTTTGAAAGACGACCCAGACAACGTCGTATAAACAGACATAGCCATCGAGAGAGCGTTATCCGCAACGGTAACGCTCTTTTTGGCTCAATCGCTCGTATATAGATTCACACAGGAGAACACAACAACACTATGGCTGACCAAACACCGCTGATAGATTCGCACTGCCATCTCAATCTTGAACAATACGATAAAGACCGCGAGAAAGTTGTTAAATCTGCCGAAAGAGCAGGCGTAACGCGGATTCTGATTCCATCAGTCGATGTTGGCACGTCAAAAAGTGCGCTGGCACTGGCTGATACTTACGACAATATCACGGTTGGCGTGGGTGTGCATCCGAATAGTACAGGTGATTTCACACATGAGACGCTACAGACGATTGCTGAACTCTCGCACAATGAGCATGTTGTCTCTATTGGTGAAATTGGGCTGGATTATCATTGGGATACCGTACCACCAGAGAAGCAGAAAGTCGCCTTTGAGAAACAACTCGAGCTTGCCACCGAGCGTGAATTGCCTGTCATCATTCATAATCGGGAAGCAAGTGACGATGTGATAGCGATTCTCGAAAGTTGGGCAACCACACTGCCAGAATCCTTGAAAGACCGCGCAGGGGTGTTGCATTCGTTTTCCGCGCCGCTTGAGATTGCTGAAAGAGCTTTAGAAATTGGCTTCTACTTGGGCTTCAGTGGACCCATTACCTACAAAAACGCAGATAGCTTGCGCCGTGTCGCTGTGCAGATGCCTCTTGACCGTATACTGGTCGAAACAGATGGTCCGTATCTGACACCTGAACCCCATCGTGGCAAGCGCAATAGCCCTGCCTATATCCCATTCATTGCCGATAGATTGGCAGCATTGCATCAGACTACATTAGAAGAAATCGCTCAGCATACGACAGCCAATGCTGAACGACTCTTCAAGATTCCGCCCGTGGCATAAATTACGTGAGTGCTTTACCAATCGCATCGTGAACAGCACGTCTGAGTGCATGAATGCCGATGTGCTCGCGTCCGTTGTAAACACGGTTCGTCAGCAGGGCAATAGATAATTTGTTGTCAGGGTCAATCCAGAGTGATGTTCCTGTGAAACCGGTATGCCCGTAGCTAGATGCGCTCAAATAATCCCCAGCCGACGAATTTTCAGCAGATTTGAGCATCCAGCCTAAGCCTCGTCTATCTGCGCCTGTCTGTGCTTGTAGTTCAACGGATGCACCAGCCAGTTCGGGGTCAATGCGTAGCATACGCTCACTATGGTTCAGCCAAATATTGCCAAGCAGGGCAACTTCCATCGCTGTCGAGAACAAGCCAGCATGTCCGGCGATGCCTCCGACACCGTGCGCGTTTTCGTCGTGAACTTCGCCATGTACCCTACGCTGACGCCACGTTGTATCTTGTTCGGTAGGGGCGATTTGCTCTTGTGTAAAACCCTTTCTCAGTGGATTGAACAGCGTGTTTGGGAAACGATCCCCTAGCACCCGCGCCTTGATAGCATCTTCCAGCGTGCCATTTTCGTCGTGTGTACGCCGGACAATTTCGCCTAGCAACATCAAACCAATATCGCTATAGATAACGGCGTGTTCGGGTGGGGCAATGAAATCATAGGAAACTAGCCGTTCGATTGCCTTCGACCAGCGTTCTGATTGTGTGAGTGGGTCATCCGCTGGTGGTTCAACGGGTGCATCGGCAACGGTGTACACATCGCGCCAAGCAGGTAACCCCGATGTGTGCGTCAGCAAGTGAAAGCAATTGACGAGTGCCACATCAACGGATTGTCCTGCAAAATCCTCGTTTACAGGAAAAAGCTCTTTGCTATGCGGGTCTTGTCCACCACCCATCGGACGTGGGTTGATCTTCCCGAATTCAGGTATCACATTGACGACAGGCGTATGCAGATAGAGTTTTTCTTCGCTCACCAACGATAAAAATGCGATAGTTGTGTAGAGTTTTGTCAATGATGCGAGGTCAAATAGCGTGCTAGTTTGTGTCGCTTGCGTGTGTTCATCGGGGGCAAGTGAACCCCACGCCGCGTTTAATAGTGGCGTATCGCGCTGAAAAATAGCCAGCGCAACAGCAGGGGTTGTGCCATCTTCGACGCGCTCACTGATGATGTTATCCAGTGCTTTAAAATCATCCGCAGATAACTTGTTGATGTTTATATCTGTTGCGTGTGTGTCTGCCATATGTGGGAATCCTCAGTGCTGTGTGTGTTATATGCTCATTTTAATCCCCATTTATGGTACATACCCTTAACATCCGCAGACACAAAAACAGGTCGCCAGCCGACGACCTGTTGAGATACTCACTATGGTGACGTTATTTTAGCGATTGCTACGCCCACGTCCGCGCTCACCACCGAAACCTTGAATGCGTAGTTCCCCATTGAAACGTTCTATCAGGCGTTCTTCAAGATTTTCGAGTAGATTATCGGCTTGTTCTTGTGTCAGCGTGCCATCTTCGACACGGATATTCACTTCTTCGGTGATAGTAGCGATAACGTCGCTGATAACGGTGTCTACGTCTGCGCCATTTTCAGTGACGATGTCCGCGAGTGTTGTACCCTCTTCACCTAATGCGGTCATAAGATCGAGCAAGCTGAGGTTGGTAGCTTCCATAACAGCATCAAAAACGATGAGTTGCGTCAGGTTGCCAGCACGGTTGCGGATGCCATCACCACGACCCCGACGATTTTCAAAATCAGGGACGGTGTTAAAAGTGGTATCCACCAATGTTGGTAAATTTTCGAGCATTTCATCTGCTCGTTCTTGGGTGATGCGGTCTTCGGCAAGTGCGGTTTCAATACGTTCCGTGAGAGCGGTTGTCACATCTTCGATAACTGTGTCTAGGTCAGCATCGGTAGTGGCAATGACCTCTGCTAATGTTGAGCCGTCGCGCACTTGCTGTAGAATTTCAACATTACTTAAGCCTGTCGCCTCTGATACCACCCCCAGCACATCCGCACCGATGACGCGCAGGGCATGGGGACGATTGGGACGGTCTGTGCTTGTCGTATCATCTTCTTGTGCGCTGACGACACCTGCGAATACTGCCATAATAGCAATGACGAGAATAGTGATGCTTGCTTTGATTTTCATGTTTAGCTCCTTAGCGTTATGCTTTATTTTTCGTGTTCATTAACCCTATGATGCGGGATAGATGTAATCAAAACTCTGTCTATTTGTAAAATGATGGTAAACTGCTCTCGCATTTGCCAAATACTGTGAATTTCTATGACCGTAAACTCAAATTCAACCGTGGATGTGTCTATCATTATTGTGAGTTGGAACGTCTGTGATCTACTGACTCAATGCTTGGATACGATTCTGGCATCACCTGTTAACGCTGTCTCGGATGATGACGATATGCCATTAACTGACCACATGACAGTTGAAATTATCGTTGTCGATTCTGCCAGCACAGACGATACTGTGCGTGTGATAGCAGAGCAGTATCCGCAGGTGACATTGCTAGCGCAGACAGAGAATGTCGGCTTCACACGGGGTAACAATATCGGATTAGAGGTAGCACGCGGACGCTATTTGTTCTTGCTCAATCCTGATACCGAAGTGCTTAACGATGCTATTCCACAGATGGTTGCTTATTTGGGTGACCATCCAGCCGTAGGTATCGTTGGACCTCACACGCTCAATACGGATGGCACAACGCAGTCATCACGGCGTCATTTTCCGACCAAACAACTTGCCTTCTTTGAAAGCACATGGCTACAACCCTTAGCGCCTCAATCTATACTTGACCATTACACCATTGCCAATATGCCGGATGATGCCGTAATACCTGTTGATTGGGTACAGGGGTCAGCCTTGATAGCACGCCGTGAGGTCTATGCAGACATTGGTGGACTTGATGAAGGTTATGTCATGTATTCTGAGGAGATGGACTGGTGCAAACGGGCGCGGGATGCAGGGTGGAACGCGACATATCTTGGTACAGCACAAATTATCCATCATGGGGGCAAAAGCAGTGAACAAGTTGGCGCACATAAGCATATCTGGTTTCAAGAGAGCAAAGTGCGCTATTTCCGTAAGCATCACGGGACAGGTTTTGCAACGCTACTGCGTCTGTTTTTGCTGGTGAGTTATCTGTGGCAAATAGCAATTGAATCTGCTAAAGGGGCGCTCGGACACAAGCGGGAAATGCGTCGTGAACGGGTACAGACCTATTGGAAAGTTGTTCGTAGCGGACTCAAAGGTAACTGATGCGTATAGGAATTGTCACCGGCGAATATCCACCACTCAGAGGCGGAGTAGGTGCATATACGCACATCGTCGCCCAACACATGCTAGAGAATGATGACGTGTCCGCTGTGCATGTATTTAGCAACAGCAACGCCCAAAAACAACATTCTCAAATCCCCGTTGAAAATCATGTCACCAAATGGACATGGCAGACCCTCGCTGAAATCAACCAATGGACTATCGAAAATCACCTTAATATTGTGAATTTGCAATTCCAGACTGCCGCGTATGAGATGTCGCCTTGGATTCATTTTTTGGCACGTCGGCTATCTGTGCCACTCGTGACGACCTTTCATGATTTACGCTTTCCGTATCTGTTCCCGAAAGCTGGATTCTTGCGCGATTGGATTGTGATGCACCTTGCGAAAAGTTCGGCAGGGGTTATTGTCACGAATCATGAGGATACTACCCGTGTTGCTAATCTGCATCACGTACAGTTGCCAATTGGTAGCAATATTCCGTACCAGTCAGATGTTGATACACGGGCGTATCGTGCGCGGATGGGGCTAAATGACGATGATTTTGTAGTCGGGCATTTTGGCTTCCTCAATCATAGCAAAGGCATAGATACCCTCTTAAAAGCGATTGCTATGTTGCCGGATAAACGCATTAAATTACTCATGATAGGCGGACGCACTGGCACAGCCGACCCCACAAACCATCCCTATGCGCAAGAGATTGACCAACTGATTGCCTCGCTCGCTATTTATGACTGCGTTATCTGGACGGGCTACGTCACCGAAACAGAGGTCGCCTCTTATTTACAAGCGAGTGATGTGGTTGCGTTGCCATACCGCGATGGCGCGTCTTTCCGGCGTGGGAGCTTGATGGCGGCGATTCAGCAAGGCTGTCCTATCATCACGACGAAACCCACCGTGCCTATCCCCGAATTTACGCCAGATAATATGCTCCTCATCACGCCAGAAAAACCAAATACACTCGCGGCGGCGATTCAGTCTCTACAAAAATCACCAGAAAAGTGTAAACAACTGAGTGAGGCGATTACAGCCCTCCATCCGCATTTCGATTGGGAACGCATCGTTGATGAGACACTCGCATTTTTTGAGAGCGTCATTGCGGAGAAAGTCAACGCATGAGCATACTCAAATCCCATCATATGCGTGCGGTTGCGCTGTTATTTGTACTGTGGATGCTATTTTTCTGGCGTGTTCTAACACCTATCACGGCTGACCAAGCATCGTTCAAACAGGGTGATTTCTCAGGGCAATTTGTAGCCTTTGCCGCTTATCAGTATGAGCGTTTTGCAGATGGGGAAATTCCCCTGTGGAATCCGTATAACAACGGCGGGATGCCTTTCATTGCGGATACGCAAGCGGCTGTCTTTTATCCACCACGTTTGCTGACCCTCGCTATCGGCACGCAAACAGGGGGTATGAGTTATTATCTGCTCCAACTAGAAGCGATTGCGCATGTGCTGGCACTCTCATTGCTGATGTATCTATTTGTGCATCGGCTAACAAAATCAATATGGGGCGCATTGGTTGCGGCGATTGTTGCATCGTATGGGGGCTTTATCTCTGGCTATCCCCCGTTACAGCTTGCGCTACTAGAAGCCGCTATCTGGTTGCCCCTCGCGTGTTGGTGCGTATTGATAGCAACCGAAAACGACAAGGTACGCTGGCAGTGGTTGATTTTTGCAGGTGGCGCACTTGGCTTGTCGTGGCTAGCAGGGCATCCACAGACAAGTTGGTTTGCGACATATGTGTTAGTCGCTTGGCTTGGCTATCGTGTGTTTATAGGAGACATAGCACACCGCTGGATAGCATTTCTCGGTGGGATATCCCTCATGGGCATCGTGACGTTGGGTGCAACGGCAGTCACATTTTTACCAGGTATTCAATATCTAACGCTGACAGTCCGCAGCAATCTTGGCGTTGATGCGAAGGGCAACGGATTTCCATTTCAGGATATTGCCCAGTTCATTTTTCCGGGTTCGGTGAGTGCCTTTTCGCCTTTATATGTGGGTATCCCTGCACTGATTTTGATTTTTATTGCCGGACGTTTCCGCTGGCGTGATAGTCGTTTCTGGTTGGTTCTGGCATTGTTTGGCTTATTGCTCAGTTTTGGCGCAAACTCAGCCTTTTATTATGGCCTCTATAACCCGCTACCGGGCTTGCGGTTCTTTCGTGGACAGGAACGTGCCGCGTTCATTGTGATGAATAGTCTGGCGATTCTCGCAGGCATCGGGACAAGTGTGCTAGCGAGTTGGTCATCAGAACAAAAAACGACGACACTCACGTACTTTATGAATGGTTTACTCGCGCTAATCGTTGGCTTGACTTTGCTCATATATGTTGGCTGGTGGGGCAATATCGGTGATGGCTTTGGTGCGTTGGTTGGTACAGCCGCGTTGAGTAGTATGGTGATGGTTGCCATCTATGCACTTGTTCGCTGGCAAATCACACAGTCTCATCCTTATGTTTTGCCATTGCTCGTTGCGCTGATTGTCTTTGAGCTATTCAGTGTTAATATGGATGCGGAGACGAATTATGATTCTATACCAGCCTCCGAACAACTCGCATTCAATCCACCGCCGACTGTTCAATCTGTATTCGATGATGCACCTATGCAACTTTACCGTGTGGATGGCTTTCGTGGCTTAGAGGCGAATTATGGTAGTCTCTACGGGCAGATGGATATGCGTGGTATCAGTCCGCTATTTTTGGATAGTACTTGGCAAATTGTCTATCGTGATTACACGAATAACCCGCAAGCATGGGAAATATTTGCGGTGCGTTATGTGTACAGCGGACAAGAGGCATTCGGTAGTGTCGAAACAGATGTCATCAGTACAGGGACAGATAGCATGGGGCAGGTATTTGTCCATGAACTGCGTGACCCGCGTCCATTTGCGCATCTCGTGTATGATATTGCAGTCGTTGGTAGTGATGGTCATGCCCGCGAACTTTTGCTTAACCCCAATTTTCAAACCCGCGAAACTATCATCTTGCAAACTGAGCCATCGCTTGCTTTGCCGGATAGTGCGCCGGATGATGCCTCTGCGACGATTACGGAGTTTGCACCAGAACGTATTGTTGTCTCTGTCGATACGCCCGAAAATGCGATTTTGTCACTCGCACTTGTGGATTATCCCGGCTGGAAGGCTACGCTCAACGGTGAGCAGGTTGATATATTGCGTGCCTATGGTAGCCTTTCCGCAGTCGAAATTCCGGCTGGCGAACATGAGGTGATTTTCACGTTTGCGCCTCGCATTTATTACATCGGCGCAGGGATGAGTATCCTCACATGGAGCATTATCGGGCTAACCGTTGTTTATGGGCTACTGCGTCGTCGGATACCAGCCGATAGTGTCACTCAGGATGAAAGGGCAAGCTAATGGTCAACACACAAACAACCAGCGTTGCAACATTCAAAGCGTGGATTGTCTCGCTGGATAATCGCTTACTGGCAATCATGGTCGGCTTGTGTATCGGCATTATCGGTGGCTTAGTTGGCTTATCACTGGCGACACTCGGTCCACTTTTCACAGCGGCGATTGTTGTAGGTGTATTGGGCGCACTCTACATCCTGACTGACGTCACACCCGCGCTCTATGGCACGATGGCAGTCATGATTCTGGTACCCTTTGGGACGTTTCCCGTTGATATTGGTATCACACCGACTTTGCTCGATTTAACATTGGCGGCATTCGTATTTGTCTATATTGTGCAGTGGGTAACAGGGGTACGGCGTAATCTGACGCTTGTTTCGCCTCACATTTTTATTGCGCTGTATCTCATGTGGCTGATATTCGCCTTTGTACTCGGGATGCGTTATGGCAGTCCATCTGCTACCACACTTCGCCAATTTGCCGAGACGCTGTTGAGTATCAGCATGGCATTTGTGCTGGTCGATTTACTGAGTGATACGCGCACCTTACGCCGATTGGTTTTGCTAGTGATGGCATTGCTGGGCGCACAGGGCATCATTGCCGTTGGACTATACGTTCTCAATGACGAGACAGCTAATCAATTGCTCAATATTTTGACGCGCATTGGCTATCCGGGTGGCTTCGTCATTCGCTACATCGAAGCGACACCCGATTTAGGCGAACGTGCTATCGGTACATGGATTGACCCTAACTCGTTAGGTGGCTTGTTGGCGGCTGGGGCAGTCATGATTGCACCACAGTTATTCGCACAGAAACCCGTTCTCAAATATCGCTGGCTGACCTTTATTGTTTTGGGTGTTGTCGCATTAGCACTTTTTCTGAGTAACTCGCGGGCGTCGGCGCTGGCGTTTGGTGGGGGCATCGGCTTGATTGTTCTCTTGCGTTATCGTAAATATATTCCGTATTTGTCTGTTTTAGGCATTATTTTCTTGTTTTTGCCACAGACACAGTTCTATATTGACCGCATTTTTCAAGCATTCAGAGGGGAAGACCTTGCCACGCAGATGCGCATTGGGGAATGGACAGATTCGCTTAATCTTATTCAGCAGTATCCGTTTGTGGGTATCGGGTTCACTGGCACGCCCACTAATGACGTCTACACTGATGTTGCCAATATGTACCTCATCATGGCGAATCAAATTGGTTTAACGGGCGTTGTCATTTTCTTAGTAGCGATGGGGAGTGTTTTGCTCTATGCGTGGAAAGGCTGGCGCTCTTCTCAGCGCGACCCCGAATTAGATTCTATTCATTTGGGATTCAATGTCGCACTGGTAACAGCCCTCATCAATGCCGTTGCCGATTTATATTTTTTCCGGCTGGATTTCCAAGCCTCTATCACATGGTTCTGGTTGATTGTGGCGTTGGCGTTAGCGAGTTCGCGTTTGGTACTGCAACGTGCGCAAGTGACAGAATCTAGCGAATCAACTGTTGAATAAAGCTGTCCGATACTCTAAACTACAACGTCGCTGATAATCAGCGCATTAACCAACAACTTTCCGCCCCATACGGCATGCTAGTGTAAAGTGGGGCTATATTCATGGGAAGGAGATACAACCCCTATGATTAGATCTTACGAGATTCCTGTGGTGTTTCGCGTCATGCCAGACGAGGAAACCCAAACAGCTATCGACCAAGTGACCACTTGGATCGAAAACAGCACCGAAGGCGTTGATGAGCCGGGGTCAGTTACCCGCATTGACCGTACCCGCTTTGGACGTCGTCGCCTCGCTTACGAAATTGATGGACAACGTGACGGTAATTACATTTTCTTCTATGCCAACATGAAATCTGAGCATGTGCCAGACTTCGAGACGAATATGCGTCTCTATGATGGTGTATTGCGTTACCTCGTCATCCGCGAAGATGAAGTGGCGTTTGTAGAAGAGGAAACCTCTATTGTAGAAGAAATCACCGCTACTGAAGAGCCAGTAGAAGAAGTCACTGAAGAAGCAGAAGAAACTGCCGAATCGGACGAATAAAAACGCTGTCTGCGTTATAATAAACCGGAATACTTAATGGTATAGTTTTCTATACACCTTGAGGGAAGGTTTATTATGGGACGCGGATTAAACAAAGTAATGATTATTGGTAACGTGGGGCGTGACCCCGAAATGCGCTACACCCCCAGTGGGCGTCCGGTGACAAGTTTTAGTGTCGCCACATCGAGAACATGGACATCTGCTGAAGGGGAACGACACGAAGAAACTGAATGGTTCAATGTGGTAGCGTGGGGCAATCTTGCTGAAATATGCAATACCTATCTTAGTAAAGGACAGCAAGTTTACATTGAAGGACGCTTGCAAACACGCGGTTGGGAAGATGAGAGTGGTAAAAAGCACTTCCGTACCGAACTCGTTGCCAATGAAATGATTATGCTCGGTGATAGAACGGCACAGCCACCTGTCACTGATGATGACAATTCAACAGATGATTATGCGTTTTAGTACGCTAACTAGGAGAAAACAACATGGGAAACCGTAGACCTCGCCCACGTCGTCGCGGACGTGGACGCCGTTCAGAATATTGTCCAGAAGGAAAATGCTTCGACTACAAAGATGTCGAAGTATTGGAACGTTTCGTCAACGAAGTTGGCAAGATTAAACCACGTCGCCAGACAGGTAATTGCGCTCGTTGCCAACGTGAATTGGCACGCGAAGTCAAACGCGCTCGTATTCTGGCACTGCTTCCGTTCATCAATACATCGGACTAAGCAAACACCCCTATAACAATTCTTGATGAGCATAGTGACCTGACTATGCTCTGATTTTGTATCGACCCATCGTGGCGATATTGGTATCATGACATCGTTTTGATATGAGACACTGTTAGTAATATATCGAGTTGTTCGAAAATGTAGGAGCTGTTTTATGGCTAGAAGACGTCAAACAACGGGGATGCCGCGTAAAAATCGCAAGAGCGACGATACGCCAGAAAACTCCGGTTTTATAGATAACTTTTTAGGTAATCCGCAATCACGCGCTGAACGCGAAGAAGCACTTAACCGCCTCATCCAACGTGGGACGGCTGGTATTGTCGCGCTCGTGGTCATCATCATTGCCAGCGTGTTGATTTACGACCTCGCTATTGTGCCTCAACTGCCTGTTGCAACCGTTAATGGTGAACGCATTACCGTCGGCGAGTTTCGTCAGCGTGTAGCATTTGAGCAAACACTGACCTTACAAAATTACCAAGCACGTATCAACCAATTGCAACAGCAAGCCGCTGCGTTTGGTGTCGATGTGCAACAATTAGCACAGAATGACCCCCAACTGACTCGTTGGCAAAATGAACTGAGTTCAGTTGATATTCTTGGTAATCGTGTCATTGATGATATGGTTGATGACTTGCTCATCGCACAAGAATTTGAAGCACTTGGACTGTCGTTGGAAGATGCTGATGTTGAGTTCGCACAACAAAATTTCTTTAGCTTTGATACAACAGAGGTTGCGCTCATCGGTGTGCCAGCAACCGCCACGCTGACGCCAACTGTCAGCCCGACGCCGTTGGTATCGCCAACACCAAGCCCAACACCATTGCCAACGAACACACCAACGGTTGTGCCAACCAACACACCTGACCCAGAAGCAACGCCTGAAATGACTGCCGAAGCGACAGCAGAAGCAGAAGTAACTGGTACAGTGGAAATTCCACCAACACCGACTACCAGCCAAACCGAAGCCTTTGAAAATTACGAAGAGTCGGTTGGCTTCTTTGAAGATAACGTGCTTCAAGGGGAAGTGAATCGCGGTACACTCGAAAACTTCTGGGAACGCGAAGCTATCCGCACGGCGGTTGCTGATGCGATTGCGGGTGACATCGAAATGGCAATCTACGCCAACGTGCGTCATATTCTCGTAGAAACAGAAGAAGAAGCAACTGCTGTCATCACCGCATTGCAAGAAGGTGAATCCTTCGCTTTGCTTGCGCGTGCGCAATCGACAGACACGGGTTCTGGGCAACGTGGTGGTGAACTAGGTTGGCAACCAATTGATTTGTATGTTGAACCATTCGCCAATGCGGTGCGTGATGCAGAAATCGGCGTGGTACTTGACCCTGTGGAATCCGAATTTGGTTTCCATATCATTCAGGTCAATGCGCGTGAAGAACGCGAAGTGACTGATCAAGTTGAATCACAAATTCAACAATCACGTTTTGGTAACTGGTTGGAAGGACAACGCGAAACAGCCGAAGATGCTGGTAATGTGACCATCAACGAAAACTGGACAGATTTCCTTGATGGCTAAAACTAGCTAGTGATTTTAAATACAGGCGAGTGCATTCAATAATGTACTCGCTTTTTTGTTTCTCAATTCTTAACAGATAGTGACGTTCACCCAACGCTATAACTCGTTCATTGTCAGTGAGTAAGGCTCTCGTCTATAATGCAACTATGAATGAAAAACACATTGCAAAACTCGAAGCCCGTTTAGAAAAACTCGTGGAAGGGGCATTCACGAATCTATTTCGTAAGCGCGTCAGCGCCCATGACCTTGCTATGCAAGTTGCGCGTAGCATGGAAAATGCCTTGCGCTTTATGCCTGACGCAGATAAACGTCCGCTTGCGCCGGATGCTTACACGATTGTGATGCATCCATCTATTGCCAAACAGCTAGAGCCAACACTCCCACAACTCAAGACGACGTTATCAAGCCATATTGTCGATTTGGTGATGCAATCCGGCTATCGCTTGGCGGCTGAACCTGTTGTCGATTTTGTCTCAGATGATGACCTTGATGTGGCGGATGTACAGGTGCATGCAAAACACACGGTTGATGCGGATGCCAGCACGCAAAAAATGCAACCCATCCCTGCAAAGCAAACTAAAGTACCTCGTAAGCCTCAACTTATCATCAATAACGGTACGCGGGTAATCACCCTGACAGAACCCTTGCTCAACATTGGGCGCAGTGCGGATAATCATCTTGTATTAGATGACTCCTATTGCTCTCGGCATCATGTGCAATTGCGCTTACGATTTGGGACATATACACTCTTTGATGTAAATAGCCGTGGTGGCACGCTCGTCAACAATGTGCCTGTGACAGAACATCAACTTCAGTCAGGCGATGTCATCACGATTGGCTCGACTAATATCACTTATGTCGTTGAAGGTGGTACACATCACACGACGCAAACCCTCGAACCGGTGGAGTAGAGTAAACCTGTGGATATGGCACTGATATTATTTGGGTTACGCTTGCTCTCTGGTATCATTTTGATGCTGATTTTGGGTGCGTTTTTTGTTGTGCTGTGGCGTGATTATCGTAGTGCCGCCGCCCAAGTCGAAATTACACGGCGCACCTATGGCACGCTTGCCAAGCATATCGAAGTTGATAATATGCTCGCCCCTACAGGTGATACGTTTCCGTTACGCCCGCTAACTAGCATTGGTCGTTCGCCCACCAACAGTATCGTCATTCAAGATGATTTTGCCAGTGGCGAACATGCGCTGGTAAGCCTCAAAGAGGGGCGTTGGTGGCTAGAAGACCGCAGTAGTCGTAATGGTACACTCCTCAACGGAGACCGCGTTTCCTCGCCTATCATCATCACCGATGAAGACATCATCAGCATCGGTAATAGTCACTTCAAAATTACGCTGGATGCCTAAGTCCATTTGTATTTTACATCCCTAGAAAATGGTATACTCGTTCTTATTTCGTTTCAGATATGGGAGATTGTGCTATGGATTTGGGTCTGCGTGGGGCGAGAGTGCTAGTCACGGCGGCGAGTGGAGGCTTAGGTGCGGCAACAGCCAAAGTGTTCAGCCAAGAAGGGGCAATTGTCGTCATCAACAGCCGTAGCCTTGATAAATTGCAAGCAACAGCGCGTGAAATCAACTCGGCAACAGGTAATGCGGTTTTCACTTATGCCGCTGATGTATCTGATCCTGAATCTGCAAAAAAAGTAGTAGATAATGCGGTGTCTATGCTCGGTGGATTGGATATTCTCATCACCAACGCAGGTGGACCCCCTGCAGGCACGTTTGAACAGTTCGATTATGAGGATTGGCGCAGTGCTACTGACCTCACTTTGCTCAGTGCTGTGAATCTCATTAAGCCTGCTTTGCCGCATCTCAAGCAATCATCACGGGCGGCGGTGTTGGCAGTTGTCTCGATTGCCGCTAAACAGCCTGTCGAAAATCTCACACTGTCCAATACGATTCGTCCGGCTGTTGTCGGACTCACCAAAACGCTCTCGCTCGAACTTGGTGCAGAGAATATTCGCTTCAATAGCATTTTGCCTGGCGTCACGGAAACAGCGCGGGTCGATAAGCTGATGCAAGCTCGCGCAGATAAAAATAATACTGACCCCGCAACCGAACGCGAAAAAGCCGCCCAATCTATCCCGATTAAGCGACTTGGAGATGCTATGGAATTTGCGAATGCGGCAGTCTTTTTGTGTTCACCCGCCGCTGGATTCATCAACGGGACAGCACTCGCCGTTGATGGTGGCGCGACCCGCACGACTTTTTAGCTATTTCACGCCCATCTCAAAGAGGGCATTTAAAAAGGCGAAAATGTCTACACGCTGGTCAATCATTTTTGCGGTTGGTTTGCCCATACCATGTCCGGCTTTGGTGTCGATGCGTAGCAAGATGACATTGTTACTATCTTCAGCTTCTGTATCGGCGTTTTGTAGTGCCGCCGCGAATTTCTTTGAGTGCATAGGTACAACACGGTCATCATGGTCAGCGGTCATGATGAGTAGGGGCGGGTAATCCACACCCGCTTCGATATTGTGTAGGGGCGAATACTGCATCAAAAAGTCGAAATGATCTTCGGTGCTATTGGCATCGCCATATTCAGATGTCCAATAGCGTCCGGCAGTGAAATGCTGAAAGCGCAACATATCAATCACAGGGACATGGCACAATATCGCGCCGTAGAGGTCAGGGCGTTGCACCATGCAAGCAGCCACTAGCAGACCGCCGTTACTACCGCCTTCAATAGCGAGTTTTTCGCTGGATGTATAGCCATTGTCGATGAGCCATTCTGCCGCCGCGATGAAATCATCAAACGTGTTTTGCTTTTTATCGAGCATGCCATCCAAATGCCAAGATTCGCCGTATTCACCACCCCCGCGAATATTTGCCACAGCATAAACACCACCATTTTCGAGCCACACAGGTAGATGAGACGCATATCCAGGAGTCAAGCTGATGTCATAGCCACCGTAGCCATAGAGAATCGTTGGGTTATCACCATTTAGCTCGATGCCTTTTTTCGCTGTAATGAACATCGGCACGCGTGTACCGTCTTTGGATTCAAAAAAGACTTGTTTTGTTTCGTAGGCATCCACATCAAATGTCGGTACAGAGGTATCAAAAACGGTTGTCATCTCGTTAGACTCTAAGTCGTACTTTAGGATGCTCAGGGGTTGCAAATACGACATGAACGGAATGAAGATGCTTGTATCGGTAGGCGAGCTACCCCAGCCGGCACTGAATCCGGTAGAGCCGATGGTTGGCAATTCTATATCACGGATATACGTACCATCTTTAGCAAAGATTTTTACAATATGATGGGCATCTTGCATATAGGTGATGATGAACTGGTCATTGGCAAAGGCAACGCCATTGATAACATTTTCACTTTCTGGAATAACTTCTTGCCAATTATCAGGTTGGTTAATATCGAGTGCCATCAAGCGTTTGTTTGGCGCATCTTTTGTGGTCAAAATATAGAAGATGTCACCATCTACATGTACCACGCCATAACTGGCATCAAGCTCATCAAATAAGCGAACGAACTGGGTATCATCTCGCGTGATGTCACTATAGTACAGGCGATTGAACACAAATGAATCACCTGTCACATGCACGAACAAAAAGCGGTCATCATGACTGACATACGACCAAAAATTGACGCCTTCTAAATCGGGATGTTTGTATACTAAACGGTCTTCGGATTGCTCTGTGCCGAGTGTGTGAAAGAATAAATTGTGCGAGACTTTCTGATTATCTTCGCCTTCATCGTGTGTGCCTTCAGGGAAGCGCGAGTAGTAAAAACCAGACTTATCGCGTCGCCATGCCGCAGACGAGAATTTGATATTTTCGAGTACGTCTGATAAATCTTCGCCTGTATCTACGTCCCGAATTTTGAACGTCCGCCAATCGAGCCCACTCTCTGATACGGCGTACATCAGGTATTTGCCATCATCAGTGGGTTGCCAATCGACCATCGCCACCGTGCCATCATCGCTGAGGGTGTTGGGGTCAAGCAGAACACGCGGTTCAGCATCGCCATCTTGTACATAGAGCGTCGGCTGTGCTTGCAAACCATCATTTTTCGTAAAAAACAGTCGCTCACCCCGTTGGCGTGGAATGCCATACTTGGGATAGTCCCATACTTCTGTTAAACGTGAACGGAATGCCTCACGCCCTGGCATCGTCGAAAGTAGCTCGAATGCAAAATCATGTTGTTCCTGTGTCCATTCCACGGTTTCTTCTGCATCGGCATCTTCTAGCCAACGATAGGGGTCAGCGACCTCTTTGCCGAAAAAGTCATCTATCACATCGACACGTTTTGCTTTCGGATACTGCATTTTGCCAAACATACGTTTATCCTCTGATGAATGCTATTATTGTGCGAGTTAGCAAGCCGATTATATAATGTCTGCGCTTTCTTCCTACAAATCCTCATCATTTACAAGGATTTCAATTTTAATTTGCATTCATTCTCAGGAGTAAGTTTCAATGACAGACCCCATCAAGCTAGCGGTCATCGGTGGCACTGGCTTATACAATCTGCCGGATATTAGCGATGTTAGCACGCTCGATATTGATACCCCGTTCGGCAAACCCAGCAATCCTATCATGGTTGGCACGCTCAAAGGCACGCGGATAGCGTTTTTGGCACGACACGGCACAGGACACGTCCTCAGTCCGGCACTTGTCCCTCAGAGGGCGAATATGTATGCACTGAAATCTATCGGCGTGCGGTTCATTGTCTCTGCGAATGCGTGCGGTAGTCTCCGTGAACACATAGCACCTGGGCATCTTGCCGTACCTGACCAAATTATTGATTACAACATTGGCATCCGCGAACGCTCTTTTTTCAACGAAGAAGGGTTGATTGCCCATGTCTCTGTCGCTGATCCCTTTGATGCTTATTTGCGTGAGCAACTAATTGCTGCGCTCAATTCGGTTGATGCAACTGTGCATGATGGTGGGACATTTCTCATTGAAGATGGTCCCCGTTTTGCGACCCGTGCAGAAAGCCATATGTTCCGTGCATGGGGCTGCGACCTCATCGGCATGACTGCTGCGCCGGAATGTTTTTTGGCACGCGAAGCAGAGATGGCATATGCCTCGATTGCTCATGTCACCGATTTTGATTCTTGGCACGAAGACGAAGAACCAGTTACGGCTGAACAAGTAGGAAAAGTCGTGAATGCGAATGTCGAAATCATCAAAAAAGCCTTAGTTGCCTTACTGGATACGATTGACCTAGATACCGAAACATCCTCGCATATGGCTCTGCAAATGGCATTGACGACGAATCGCAACATGATTGCTGAGAGTGCAAAAGAGCGTCTCTATCATGTCGTGAAGCGGGTGTTGAGTTTGTAGATTATGCTTGAGATAAATATACATGGCTGAAAATCGTATTCCGTTAGACCAACATACCATCGTCACGAATACTGAGCGTAAACTCCTCTGGCTGACAGGGGCGTTTGTGTTGGTCAATTTCGTGGCGCTGGCATTGCAAGATATTACCGATACTGCCCTTTGGTGGCATCTTGCTGTGTGGATAGTGTGTGCGGTAGGTGGTTCATGGGTGCTTGACCGTCTCTTGCCGCTACGTGACCCTGTGCTATTTCCGTTGGTGATGTTTCTCAGCGGATGGGGACTCGTACTGATAGACCGTCTCGCACCCAATTTTTCGGATAGGCAAACGATTTGGTTGCTGATTTCTGTCGCCGCGATGCTTGTAGTCGTGCGTATCCCACAGATTTTGCGCTGGTTACGTGCGTATCGCTATTTGGTGCTGATTACGGGGATTGTCTTGCTCGTGAGTACCATTGTTCTCGGACAGAATCCGTCTGGTTTGGCGGGTGCGCCGGAATTGTGGCTTGGTTTCGGAAATGTCTTTTTTCAACCATCAGAGGCACTCAAAGTCATTCTAGTAATTTTCTTAGCGAGTTATCTCTCAGAACAATTTCCGGCGATGCGTACGCAATCTAAGCTCAAAGCACAGGGCATGGGTTATCAACGCGCATGGCTATCGCCTCGTATTTTGGGTCCTATCTTGTTGATGTGGGGCTTGAGTATTTTACTCGTTGTCTGGCAACGGGATTTAGGGACGGCGGCGTTATTTTTCGCTGTTTTTTTGGTGTTGCTGTATGTCGCTAGCGGGCAAGTGAGTATTCTGCTGGGTGGAGCGGGCTTATTAGCTGTAGCGGGATTTGTCGCCTATAACCTATTCGCTGTGGTTGAGTTGCGTGTGGATATTTGGCTCAATCCTTGGCTAGAAGCCGATGGACGCGCTTACCAGATTGTCCAGAGTTTGATGGCGTTCGGAGCAGGGGGTATTTTTGGACAAGGTATCGGGCAAGGTTCACCGACCTATATTCCTGTGGTGCATTCTGATTTTATTTTCTCAGCCCTTGCAGAAGAATATGGCTTGTTAGGCGTTGCCGTGATGATTGCGACAATGGCAATTATCGTCATGCGAGGGATGCGTATTGCCGTTAAGCATGAATCCCGTCCCTTTTATAGTTTGCTTGCGCTCGGCTTGAGTATGCTCATCGGCATTCAAAGTCTACTCATCATGGGTGGGGTATTAAAGCTATTGCCACTGACAGGCGTCACTTTGCCATTTATGAGCTATGGAGGCAGTTCACTTCTAGCGAGTTTTATCATCATTGGTCTACTCTTACGTTTATCGGCTGAGGTACGCTAAGTGGCTTTCACACGCGAGATTAATCGGCTCATGTTTGGCTTGTTATTAGCGTTTTTTGCTATCGTTGGCTCGGCAAGTTACTGGGCAGTCGTTGGGGCAGATTCTATTTTGCTCCGTGATGATAACCCGCGTCTTGTCGAAGCAGAAATTGCGATTCAGCGTGGGAGTATCTACGATGCCGATAATCACGTTTTAGCAGAATCCGTTCTTGTAGATGAGCAAACAGTGCGCCAGTATCCGCACGAAGCGATGAATAGTATCGTAGGCTATTTCAGCTTTCGTTATGGGGTTGCAGGTGCAGAAGCCGCCTATAACGATTATCTGCGTGGTGAAGTAGATTCTGACCCACTGGCAACGATCATTGAACAAAATGTCTTGCACTTGCCAGCACAGGGTGCAGATGTTCGCCTTACGCTTGACCTTGACGTACAGGAGGCTATCGCTGATGCGCTCTCAGGACGTACAGGGGCAGTCGTGGTATTGAGTGTACCGGATGGGGCAGTGCTAGGGATGATGAGTTTGCCGACTTACGACCCGAATACACTTGATGCTGAATGGGATAATTTGATTGTCCAAGAAGGCGATTTATTCTTCAATCGCGCTCTACAAGGGCAATATCAACCCGGTGGCATGCTACAAACACCGCTCATGGTTGCAGGTATTCTCACGGATCAGCCTTTCGATGTATTGACAGCCGATGCGAATCGCCCATTGATGATTGATGACCGCACGCTCACCTGTGCTGTTGAGCCACCCCAGCCGGATTTAACGTATAGTCAGGCTTATGCCTATGGTTGTCCGGTGCCATTTTCGCTACTGGCAAATGACATCAATCCGACTTCATTGCAAAATATCGTAAGTGCTTTTCGTTTAGATGCCCAACCGACGCTTGCAGGTTTCATCGTAGAGCCGGAAACAACCGATAAAATTTCGTCGTCTGCAACAGAAGAAGCCACGCCCGAAAGCACCCCAACCGTTGATGCCAATCAACCGACGCTTTCACTAGTAGAAGATTTGGTAGGGCAAGGTGACTTGACGATTAACCCGCTTAATATGGCGACTGTTGCCTCTGCGGTCATCAATGCGGGCAATGCGCCACAACCATTCGCGCTGAATGCCTATCGTCTGCCAGAAGCACCTGAAAATGCGTGGATTACGGTTGATGCGGATTTGCCAACCCAGCCCCTCATGACAGCAACAGCCGCCCGTCGTCTACGCCAATTGATGTTGAGTAATGTCGAAATAGACGATAGTGCTTCTGTGCTTGCTTCTAGCGCGAGCATAACGATTGGTGGACATACTGCATTGGCTGTTTCTGGTGATGAAACGCAAGCATGGTTCATTGGCTTCACCACCGTTGCCGAAAATCGAGGCATTGCCATTGCGGTTGTGCTAGAGAATACCGACGATGCCAGTGAAGCCGCACGCATTGGCGGACTGATTCTCGAAAGCACTGTAGACGCGACGGCATCGCAGGAGTAATTAAGCCGTAGCTGAGATAGCTACACTGTCTTTTTCAGCATCCGCGTTGGCGAGTTCGGCTTCTAAATCTTCGCCAAACAAACGGTTGCGAAACAAAAACGCGACTAGCAAGCCTGCCAATACTCTGAACCACTTGTGGAAAAAGCCTTGTATGAGTGCTGCTGCTGCCGCGAGTGGCAATGTGACCATCGGCTGAATGGGCGCGACCAATGCCAGCAACATGCCCGTATTCGATATTTCAGTCACGCCTGCGCCGTTGGGGACAAAGCTCAATGCCCCGATAGCGGATGATACACCGACGATAAATAATGCTTGCAAGATTAACTGCCCTGTGATTTCTAAGCCGAAGCCGTAGAGTACAATCACAAAGCCCGCCGCACTAGATATATAAACGCCGACGCCAACCATCGACATGAGCAACACATGATGCAGGGCAAAAACTTCACGGCTGCTTTCATAAAAATCTGTGAGTGGTTGATGCAGACGATTTAGAACGGGGATTTTCTCTAGCAAATTCAGGAAAAAATACGCGAGTGGCTTAATCTGAATGACGATTAATCCTGTCAGGATGATTGCTGTAGACGAGAAAATTAGGGTGCGACTCAGTACGGCATAATCAATACCGGCATATGTGCCTAAATTGAGGTTATCCCCCGCGATAATCAGCGTCGCTGTCATCAATAATAAGACTGCAATGCCATCAACAACACGTTCTGCAATCACAATCGGCGCACTTCGGGCGACTGGTACACCCGCTTTGCCTTTTTCGTCATCGTCGCTTGCTTTTTCTGTTGTCTGGATTTTCAGCAAAACAGATTTGAGCAGTTCAGCAGCTTTACCTGGACTAACCACCATCGTGAAGGAGGCAACGAAGATAATCAGGCTGTTCGCTACACTAATACGGTGACGTGCTTCAATCACGCCCAAGTAGTAATGCCATTCCAAAAAGCGGAATGCAATCACCATTAGCTGACAGAAAATAAGCGGTACAATCAGCCATAGCGGAAATGATTGAATTTGTTCTATGATGCCGTCTGTTTCCAAGCGCCCTTGGCTATCTGCAAAGAGGAGCAGACCGATATAAATTGCCAATGCACCGATGATTCCGAGTAAAATTTGATTCTGATATTTACGCATATGGGACTATCTCCAGAAACAATGCCGAGCGCGGATTATAGCAAAGTCCGTGTGTTCGCGTAGGGTGAACGAATGCTAAACGCTGGCACTCACGCATTTTCATGAATTATGATTTATGGCACACTGAGCATGATACACCATATACGCCTAACCTACGTGTAAGATTTTTGCTGTAAAACAACGGACAGTATCGCTATACTGTCTACCAATATTCAGTACAGGATTAGACCAATGACCTTTCCGCAAGATAAAACGGAACCAAAAATGAAGCCCGTCAGTGCGAACCGCACAGAGGGTCCGCCAGCATTCTTGTTATGGGGCGTGATGATTCTCTTTATGTTGATTGTCATCGGGTTCTTCTCTGGCATTTGGGCATTCAATAATGTACTCACTGCCGGACAGCAAGTGCGTGTCATCAACAATGCGCCATTCATGGATGTGTTTTTACAACGCAACCCAACGCCGGAGGGTGGGGTACTCCCAACAGTTGATGCGTCGCAAGCAGGGGGCATCAATCCGCTAGACTTGTTACAGACACCCATTACCGTGGCAACTAGCGAACCAGATACAGCTAGTGAGCCAGCCAGCGCAGAAAGCACTGCCTTGCCGACGAATACCCCTTTGCCGACCAACACGCCTCTGCCTACGAATACGCCTTTACCAACCAATACCCCGCTACCGTCTGACGCGAATGCTGGAACAAATTCACAAGTCGTTTCCGCGAACACAGCTTTTCTAAATTTGCCTGCCTCGCATCGCAACACGGGGTTTAGTTGGGCGCGACAAACATGGAACAACTGTGGTCCAGCGACTATCACCACTGCACTCAGCTACTTTGGTTGGCAAGAAGACCAAGATTATGCCAAATCCTTTTTGCGCCCCAACCGTGAGGATAAAAATGTCAGTCCACAAGAGTTGGTTGATTATGTCAACGAGCAGACAGGCGTGAATGCGATTTATCGTGTAGGTGGCACAGTTGACCTCTTGCAAGCACTCATCGCGGGTGGCTTTCCCGTCATTGTTGAGCGTGGTATGTATTTTGAGGGCTACGAATGGACAGGACACTATCAAGCACTCGTTGCCTATGATGATGGTAGCAACGGCTTTTATGCTTACGATAGTTTCTTAGGTAATGGCGTTAATGGTTCGGGTATCTTGCAAGAATACGCTGAACTCGATAGCACATGGCGACATTTCAATCGCACCTTCATTGTTGTCTACTCTGATGAGCAAGAGACGCAACTTCGCAATATTCTCGGTGATTATTGGGACGAAGACCAAGCCCTGCTCATCGCAGCCGAAACTGCCCAAGCTGAAGCAAACGCCAATATAGACGATGCCTACGCATGGCATAATCTCGGCTCATCATGGGCGGCTATGGGACGTTACGAAGAAGCGAGTGCTGCTTTTGACCGTGCTATCTCCATTAACACATTGCCTTGGCGCATCTTGTGGTATCAATTTGGCTTGTTTGAGGCATATTACAATACAGGGCGCTATAGCGATGTGATTGCTTTTGCGAATAGCAACCTCAACTTAGCGTCGGAACTCGAAGAGAGCTACTATTGGCGCGGAATGGCATATGCTGGACAAGGCGCAACCTCTGAAGCAATCGCTGACCTGCGTCAAGCACTGCGCTATAACCCGAATTTTGAAGCGGCACAAACCGCCCTCGCTGAATTGCAATAATACGTAAACAATTGTGTCTATCAACGGTGGATGATGCCTGAGCGTCATTCACCGTTTTTAACGAATGGGATGAGCTATGACGACTATCGACACCACACCCCCACCGGACGATTCCGAAGAAAAACAAAAACGGATGAACAACATTGCGCGGTCAACGCTCATGCTTATGGCGCTGTTTGCGATTGCGAAAGCCATCAGCTTGGGGCAGACCGTTATCATTGCGCAATTTTTTGGCTTAGGACCCGAATGGGATGCTTATGTGACGGCTAACCGCGTTCCTGCCACTATCGTAGATTTAATTTCAGGTGGCGCGTTAGGCTTTGCGTTCATACCTGTTTTCAGTGGTTTTCTTGCACGGGGAGATAAAGTCGATGGGTATCGGCTTGCGAGTCGTCTTGTCAACGTCGTATTTACAGTTGCCTTAATCATCAGTGCCGTTGTTTATATGTTTACGCCATGGCTCGTTGCCAATGTCATTGCGCCTGGTTTTGTGGAAAATCCGCAAACTTTTGAGCAGACCGTCGTCATGATGCGGATGTTGCTTCTTGGCACGATTATTTTTTCTGTGAGTGGTATTTTCAGTAGTATTCTGCATAGCCATAATCAATTTTTGTTACCAGCCGTCGCGCCTATCATGTACGATTTGGGGATTCTGTTCGGTGTCGTATTCTTGCTAGAGCCATTCGGTGTTTACGGTGTTGCTATCGGCACGGTTTTAGGCGCACTCGGACACTTACTCATCCAGGTTCCCGGACTCATCCGTAATGGGGCAAAATGGTTTCCTGAATTTGGTATTCGTGACCCGATGCTCTGGGAAGTTTTCCGGCTCATGCTACCGCGTGTTATTGGCTTGTTCGTTTTCCAGTTCAATTTCATCTTCATGACCAATATTGCATCACGTCTCGGTGAAGGGAGCGTATCAGCCTTTGATTGGGGTTGGCGCTTGATGCAAATTCCGCAGACACTCATTGGTACGGCGATGGGGATTGTCATTTTCCCCACGCTCGCCGCCCTCAGTGAAGTGAAAGACGATTTCGGCAAACGTAATGCACTCTCTGGCGCACTCAAGTTCATACTCATCTTGAGTTTACCCTCAGCGTTGGGCTTGATACTGGTCGGGCAACCGTTACTATCTCTGCTTGAACGGGGTGCATTCGACGCTAGCGCCACACAATTGGTATACACAACCCTGAGCGCATTCACTTTAGGGATCATCGTCTATAGTATGCTAGAGGTCCTAGCACGCAGTTTCTATGCGGATAGAGATACATGGACGCCACTCTACGCATCGCTCGCTGGGGCGGCTATCAATGTCATTTTGGCGCTGTGGCTGACAGGTATCCTCACGAATGAAAGTCCACCCACAGAAAATGTGATGTGGCTGGCGCTCAGTAATTCATTAGGTATCGCTTTTCAAGTATTGGTGCTTATTGTTCTGCGTCGTCGCCGTTGGAATGGCTTCAATGAGAAGAGTATCCTCATCACCACAGGTAAAACAATTGTTGCCAGTATCGTGATGGGCTTTGCTGTGGTGGCTGTTGCGGAAGTCTTTGCGATGCTTGGCTTGCAAGACCGTCTGCTTTACACGATTGCACAGCTAAGTGTGCAGGTTGCCGTTGGCGGGGCAGTCTTCTTGATTTCTACGCTTTTACTGGGCATGGATGAAGTCAAAGATATGATACGCTTGCTTCTACGACGTAATAAAGCCAAACTCGAAACCATCTGATAAACGCATTGTACAAACATATAGGCATCATATGACCACAGAAATTAAAATGATGACGCTCGGCATGGTAGCGACGAATAGCTATCTCATAGGTGATTTAGAGACGAAAGAGGCGATTCTCATTGACCCTGTTGCCGACGCACCCTTGCTCAAAAAGACAGCCGATGATGCGGGTTGGACAATCAAGCTCATCCTTGCCACACATGCTCATTTTGACCATGTGTTGGCGAGTAAAGAACTCAAAAACCTGACGAACGCGCCGTTCTGGATTCATGAAGACTGTGTATCGATGTTGGAAAATTTACCACAGCAGGGTAGGCGATTCGGCTTAGGCGAATTTCCAGTCGCCGCGACACCGGATAGACTACTGAAAAGTGAATCCGAAACCATTGAACTTGGTAGCATCAAATTGAAAACACTCTACACACCCGGACACGCAGACGGGCATTTAAGTTTCTACATGCCATCACGAAAGATGGTTTTCAGTGGGGATACGCTCTTTTTCAGCAGTATTGGTCGCACTGATTTACCGGGTGGTAATCATGAACGCTTGCTCCAATCTATCCGTGAGCAATTGTTCCCACTGGGTGATGATGTGACGGTGCTTCCTGGACACATGCGCCAGACCACAATCGGCTTCGAGCGCCAGAATAATCCGTTCTTATGAGTGCGTTGCTCCCTGCCCACGAGAAACACATTCTACTGCTCTTTGTGGATGGTATTGGTTTAGGCGTGGATGATGACGAGCATAATCCGTTTTCAGTTGCAGAGATGCCAACACTCACTGCACTGACAAATGGACATCGCTGGCTGGAAACGACGACAAGACAAACGAATGAACGCGCCGTGTTCGTGCCGACTGACCCGCGCTTAGGTGTCGAGGGACGCCCCCAGAGTGGCTCATCACAAGCGGTCATCCTCACGGGACAAAATGTGCCGGAAATGCTGGGTCGTCATTATGGACCGCTCCCGAATGCGCCCATCCGCGAATTGCTAGATGAGACAAATTTCTTCATCACTGCCCGCGACAACGCCGCAGATGCCGCGCTCATTAGTGCCTATCCGCCCCAACGATTACGGGGCATCAACAGTGGCAAACGCCTGCCATCGAGTGTGCAATATGCCGCTATCGCATCAGGGCAAAATCTCTTCACAAAAGAGGATGTGAAACAAGGGTACGCACTCACGCCTGAGTACACAGGCTATCCTTGGCGTGACCATCTCAAGATTGATGATATTCCCTATTATGACCCCTACACTGCTGGGCAAAAACTCGTCGAAATCAGCCGGCAGTATCACTTTGCGATGCACTCACACTGGATGACAGATTATGTCGGGCATCGTGGTACATTAGAGCAAGCTGTTAGCCTCATGGAAACGTTCGACCAAGTGATGGCAGGGGTGTTAGATACATGGCAAGATGACGAAGGCTTAATCATTATCACGAGTGACCACGGCAATATGGAAGCGATGAATCATGGTAAGCACACTGAAAATGATGTGCCAACGTTGATTATTGGAAATGATGCAGGTGAATTTGCAGAGGGCTTTGCGCAGTTAGTGGATTTCGTGCCACGCATGACACACTATCTATTCGGAGATTAAAACCAGCTTACAGAATGTTTTTTTCATTACCTGTAAAAAAGACCCTGATGTCAACAGGGTCTTTCATATTTACAAACTGCTTGCGTGTAGGCGATTTAGGAAGAGGCTACACCGTTTTCACCACTGATCTCTTCAATTTCTGGAGGTAGTGGAGGCTCTTCGTCGTCTGCTTCGTTACTATAATCTACCAGTTGTGGCGCGTCGGATTGCATCGTGCGTAAGGTATTGAACAATTGCGATGCTTTCATCAGGGTTTGCTCAAAATCTTCGCCGCTGAGGGCTTCGGTTTTCGCCATGAAAACTTCGCTCAACTCAGGGATGTTCATCAGCATATCCATGAGCGTGTTGCCTGTGTGGCTATTGCCATTTTCGCCACCCGCGAATTGCACGATTCTCACGTTGTTGCCGAGTCCTGCTAAAGCATTGGCAATGGCTTGGACTTTCTGGATGTCCGCTTGGGTTACTTGCTCAATGACAAACTGACGCAAGTTGATTTCGCCCTCTGCCGCACTTGCCGCCGCAATTTCGCGCCGACCCTCAGCTTCTGCGAGTAATTTGGCGCGTTCACCCGCCGCTTCAGCTTCTTTCTGAGCACGTAACGCCGCCGCATCTGCTTTACCTTTTTTCTCGGTAGCCTCCGCATTTGCCGCCGCAGTGCGCTCTGTAGCGTTCGCCTTCGCCTCAGCTTCAATTTCAATCCGTTTGCGTTCGGCTTCGGCTTCGATTTCAGTTGCTTCGCGTTTTGCACGGGCTGGTACGAGGACTTCCGCTTCCTGTTGTTGCTCCACAGCAAGAGCGCGTTGCTTTTGCACTTCGCGGTCAGATTCTGCTTGACTCATGCCTACTTGACGCTTAACTTGTACCTCGCGCAGTTCTAAGGCTTCGCGCTGTGCTAGAATTTCACGTTGTGCATCGACCTCTGCTTGTTCAGCTACTAAGCCTGCATCCGCCGCTTTCACACGCGCTTCACGGTCTGCTTCGGCTTCTGCAATCCGTGCATCCCGCTTGACTGCCGCAATTTGAGGTGCCGCCATCGCTTCGAGATAGCCTTGTTCATCCGTGATTTCCTCAATACCCATCGAGATGATTTTGACGCCCATCGCCGCGACATCATCACTGGCGAGGTCTTGCACCCGTTGGACAAATTCATCGCGGTCACGGTGAATTGCTTCAACAGTCATTTGACCCACAATCGCACGGAAATTAGCACTCAATGTCTCTTCAATGATTTGCTTAATTTCATCCGGTGTTTTATCCAAAAAGGCTTTTGCTGCGGTGCGTACACCCGAATCTGTGCTGTCTACTTGTACCTGTGATACCCAATCCAAACGAATTGGCACACCACTGAGCGTATATACCTCATCTTTTTCTGTCTTTATTGTGATAATACGTAAGTCCAGCCGTTTAAATGTCTGGATAACAGGTACAACTAATACACCGCCATCGGTTACATATTGTGTGCCACCACCACCGAAAACCACCATCACTTCACTAGGGGGTACTTGGTGATAATAACGGCTCACCAGCACCACTAAGAAAATGACGACGAGTGCGATTGCACCACCAATCAATAATGCGCCACTCATAGTTTTGTCCTCTCTTAAATCACTAAATTACACGTTAAAAATTGTGCTTATCGCTTACGAACATGCAAACGTCCACCCTCCACTTTGACAACAATGACTTCATCACCCTTTGCTAAAGGTGTATCGTCAATGTGTCGAATTGGATATTTCATACGTTCTGGTTCTTCCAGTAATGCCTCACCGAGTTTTCCGGCTGGGGTGTCCACAGTGACACGGGCAATAGTACCAACCAACGCATCATCTTGGATGAGTCCGCTGTGTTGTTGGCGTAACACATAGCTGAATGCAACTTGGAAAAAGCGTCCCATCAATAAACCAAATAGCAAGCTGGTCAAAATGGTCAACAGAACCGACCAGTCATTGAGCGATGCGACCAAGCCCATTGACCCCACACCAACACAAAATGCTGCAATGACATTCAAGCTAATGCCGACTGCTTCACCTTCGCCAGAATCGGCATCAAACCCATCTGCATCAAATCCGCCGACATCTGACATGCCACCTAAGAACAGTTGGGCAACGATATACACTGCGCCTGCCGCCAAAATGCCACCGAATAAGGTGATAGCAAACGGTATCACTGTATTGATTGATACCACACCAAACCCTTTCGTCTAACTTTCTTACACACCTATTATAGATTGTGTCCATGATGTACTATACCCTAATAGTTAGGGGGTCACTGTAAAAAATGATAGTGATTTGCTCCCAAACCCGTTTTTTAATACACAAGTGTTACCCAAGGAAAATAACCAATGGCAATGTTTGAGAGTCTCAGCCAACGACTAAATGATGCTTTCGATAGCTTAGGACAGGGGAAGCGCGTCACTGAAGATGACGTAAAAGATGCGATGCGTGCTGTGCGTATGGCACTCCTAGAAGCGGATGTCGCGCTCCCTATCGTCAAGGACTTTGTGAAGAGCGCCCGCGAGAAAGCGGCTGGTGCAGAAATCCACAAAACACGTACTCCTGCACAAGAGGTTCTCAAAATTGTGCATGAAGAACTCATTGAAACGCTTGGTGAACCTGGCAACCTTGATTTTTCGCGCAGTCAAAAACCACACGTCATCATGATGGTTGGTCTGCAAGGGTCGGGTAAAACGACTAGCGCAGCTAAATTATCGCTCTTTTTGCGCGGTGAGCAAAATCGTAAACCGTTCTTGATTGCGGCAGATACCTATCGTCCGGCGGCTGTTGACCAACTCGTAACGCTTGCCAAGCAAATTGGCATTGATTATTACGAAGAGGGTGTTTCCGCAAAACCAGAAGACATCGTCAAGCGTGGTATGGCAGAAGCCCGCAAGGCAAATGCCGATGTTGTGATTGTCGATACGGCGGGTCGTCTGCAAATTGATGATACGCTCATGAGCGAGCTTGAAGAGATTAAATCGCGCACTAACCCAGCCGAAGTGCTTCTCGTTGCAGATGCCATGACAGGTCAGGAAGCGGTCAACATCGCAGAAGGTTTTAATAACCGTGTTGGTATCACAGGGCTTGTACTGACAAAGGTCGATGGTGATGCGCGTGGTGGTGCGGCACTTTCGATGCGTGCTGTGACAGGCGTACCAATTAAATTCATTGGTACAGGCGAAAAAATCAGTAGCAATACCTTTGAACGCTTCCATCCAGACCGTATCGCTGACCGCATTTTGGGTATGGGCGATGTGCTGACCCTCATGGAGCAAGCAGAAAGTCTCTATGAAGAAGAAGAAGCGATAAAACTGCAAGAGAAGATGCTGAACAATCAGTTCACCTTGCAAGATTTCTTGGAACAACTCCAGAAAATCAAGAAAATGGGTCCCATTGGTAAAGTCTTTGATATGATGCCAGGTTTCAGTAAACTTCGCATGCAGGGACAAGTAAATGACCAAGAAATTGAAGGTCGCCTCAAGATGGTGGAAGCCATCATCAATTCAATGACCATTGAGGAACGTAATAATTACAAGATTCTCAATGCCAGCCGTCGTAAACGCATCGCACAGGGTAGTGGTGTACAGGTGCGTGATGTCAATGACGTTATCAAGCAGTACCGTCAGATGGAAAAAATGATGGATGGTTTACGAAAAGGTAAACTTCCTAACATACCAGGTCTAGGGGATTTGGGTAACTTTGGTTTATAATGCTTGTCCACTCTCGAAAAACAGATAAAGCATATACCAACTGAAGGAGCAACGAAGAATATGGTTCGTATTCGCCTGACGCGGGTTGGCTCGAAAAAGCAACCCTCATATCGCATTGTGGTAACAGATAAACGTAACGCACGCGATAGCAAATCCATCGAAAATATTGGGTTCTATAACCCACGTACACGTCCATCAACCGAATCGATTGATGAAGAACGTGCCTTGTACTGGTTGAGCGTTGGCGCACAACCAAGTGACGCTGTGAATCGCATCCTGAAACGTCTGGGTACACTGGAACGTTTCGCTCGCCTCAAAGCAGGCGAAGATATGGAAGCACTGGTAAAAGAAGCGGACGAAAACCGCGCAGACTTGCCAGACCCACGCACCCAGTTCCCAGCACCAGCCGACGGTGAAAGTAAAATCAAAGCCCGCGAAGCTGCACGTCTGGCTGCTGAAGAAGCAGCGGCAGCAGAAGCGGCAGCCGCCGAAGCTGAAGCAGCAGACGAGGACGAGGAAGAAACCACAGACGAAGACGCTGAATAGTCTTCACCCTAAGATTACCATTGCACCGGATGACATGACCTTGTTGTGTACATCCGGTGATTGTTTATAATATAAGCAAGACGAAAAATATTTTGTAGGAAGCAAAACAATCTCATGAAAATGGAAGAAAATACCGTTCGCTATATCGCAGAAAATCTAGTGAACGACGTTGAAAAAATAGAAATCACCAAACAGAAAAAAGGACGCAATATCATCGTGCATTTGTCAGTTGCGCCGGACGATATGGGGCGCGTCATTGGCAAAGGCGGACGTGTAGCAAACGCGATTCGTGCATTATTGCGTGCATCTGACCCGCGTCGCGGACGTGGACGCATTATCCTTGAAATTGATTAGATAGCGACTTACTCAATAACCTATGGCAAAACCAATCCCACAACCTGACTATCTCACACTTGGCGAAATACTGCGACCACATGGCATTCGTGGTGAATTGCGCATGAAAATTCTCACGAACTATCCTGAACGCTTCATCACGGATGATATTGACACCGTGTTTCTAGGTAGTTCGCCAGAAGATGATAGCCCTGAACCTTACACAGTCAAAGCAGCCCGTTTTCACAAGCAATATCTCCTCCTCACACTCGTGGATGTCACCGATAGAAATGTTGCTGAAACCTTGCGTGGGCAGTTTGTCATGATAGACATGGAAAATGCTGTCCCATTAGAAGACGATGAATTTTATCTTTACCAACTCATCGGCATGGCAGTCGAAACAGAAGCGGGCATCCAACTGGGTAAAGTTAAAGATGTGATTGAAACAGGCGCAAATGATGTTTATGTTGTGCGTGGGACAACCTATGGCGAAGTCCTTGTGCCTTCCCATGAAGAGACACTTGTAGACGTTGATTTTGAGGCGCAAAAAATCACAATGCGTCTGCCAGAAGGTTTATTACCCGACAAATCGTAACGTACCTCTGCTTGACAAGCGAAAGAAAATGCTGTTATTGTGTTTTCAATTGTGAATCAGGCGAATCCCTTTTGACGAATCAGAAATATTGGATCGGACTGAGTATGATACCGCATTTAGGTGCGGTGCGTATTCAGCATTTGGTCAGCACGTTTGGTACAGCCCGCGATGCATGGCATGCCCCAGATGACGCGATAAAACAAGTCGGTTTACCACCTTCTGCTGAGGCATCTCTGCTCCAGCAAAGGCTTAAAATTGATTTGGATGCTGAACTAGAGAAAGTTCATGCTGTTGGAGCGCATGTTGTCACATGGGCAGATTCCGACTATCCAGAGAGCCTACGGCATATTTCCGACCCACCCCCAATGCTCTATGTGCGCGGTGAGTTGTTACCAACAGACCGACTGGCGTTGAGCATTGTAGGCACACGTCGAGCCACACGTTATGGCTTGGACGTGGCAAATCGAATGGGTTACTGGTTGGCATCACAGGATGTGACGATTGTTTCTGGCATGGCACAAGGCGTTGATGCTGCGGCTCATAGAGGCGCACTTGATGCACAAGGGCGCACCATTGCGGTATTTGGGTGTGGTATTGATGTTATTTACCCGCGTGAGCATGATAGGCTCGCAGACCAAATTGCAGAAAACGGGGCGCTCATCAGTGAATTTCCACTCGGTACGCCGCCATCAGGAAAAAACTTCCCGCGGCGGAATCGGCTGGTCAGTGGTTTGTCGCTGGGAGTACTCGTGGCAGAAGCTCCCAAAGAAAGTGGGTCACTCATTACGGCTGATTTTGCACTCGAACAAGGGCGTGAGGTATTTGCTGTACCAGCGAATATTTTCAATCGTGTGGGTGCAGGATGTAATCGACTCATCCAACAAGGAGCGAAGCTCGTTGCGCGTGCCAGTGATGTGCTGGATGAACTCAATGTCGCCTATTCAAATCAAGTTGTGCAAGAGCAAACAGAGACACTTGCGCCTGCATCTACTAACGAAGAAAAGGTACTTTCTATACTGGATATGGAACCTTTACACATTGACGACATCATCCGACAGACAGGTTTGTCGACTGCTGAAGTTTCCTCCACGCTTGCCATCCTAGAGTTAAAGGGGCTTGCACAAATGGTAGGAGCTATGCAATATTGCCACACGCGCTAATCCGAGAATGAGGGAGTGAATGCAAAAGATGGAAAATTATGTTGCGCTGATTCTTGCTGGTGGCGGTGGGACGCGCCTCTGGCCTCTCAGTCGCAAAGAAAAACCCAAACAGATGTTGCCATTAGTGACAAACCACTCTATGTTTAAAGTGAGTGTTGAACGTCTGATGCCACTTTTCCCGCCGGAAAGGGTTTATGTAGCGACGACGGCTGATTATGCAGAAGACTTGCAACAAGAGTGTCCGCAAGTACCAGCAGAGAATTTCATCACTGAACCATCGGCACGCAATAACGCCGCCGCAGTTGGTTTGGCGCTGACGATTATTCAGAAACGTATTCCCGATGCAACGGTGGCAATGCTTACGGCAGACCATCATATTAGTAAGATTGATGTTTTTCGAGATGTCTTAGAAGCAGCATACGAGCTTGCACAAGAGCAACGCATTGTAACGCTTGGTATCTCTCCTGCATTTCCATCAACAGGTTTCGGTTATATTGAACAAGGCGACATCATCGGCACTGCCAATGGCTTTGATTTTGCCAAGTCTGAAAGATTCACAGAAAAGCCTAATCTTGTAAGAGCCACCCAATTTGTCGCATCCGGGCGTTACAGTTGGAATAGTGGTATGTTCATCTGGCAAGTATCCACTGCCATGAGTGAATTTGAACGCCAACGTCCTGATATGTACACGCTGTTGCAACGCTTACAACCGTCTGTCGATACTCCTAGTTTTGAGGCGACGCTAGGCGAAATTTGGGAAGCGATGCCCCGCGTGTCGATTGATTATGCGATTATGGAAGGCGCACGCAACATGGTCGTCATCCCTGTCGATATTGGCTGGAGTGATGTCGGTACATGGGCATCACTATATGATATTCTTGACCAAGACCGCTTCGGAAATTGTGGCAAAAATGGTGATGACAAACGTATTATCCTTGATGCTGAAGACGCTTTGCTCTACTCTGACAAATTGACAGTGGCAATCGGTGTCGATAACATCATAGTGGTAGAAACAGATGATGTCTTGATGATTTGTCATAAAGACCGCGCCCAAGATGTCAAGCAAATTGTGAATTACCTGCGCGAAAATGAAATGAAAGACTACCTGTAGTCCGAACTGCAGTCCATCATTATTTGAGGAGCAAGCATGAGTGACAGCACTGTGCAAGCCTATTGCGTAAAGTGCAAAGATAAACGGGAGATGTCAAATCCCGAAGCAACCTACACCAAAACAGGCACCCCTGGCACACGCGGCGAATGTCCTGTTTGCGGGACGGGTATGTTCCGCATGGGTGAAACTGATGCCCATGCTGATGTGCCAAAACCGAAAGTGGTTGCGTCACCGAAACGTAAGAAGAGCAAATCTAAAAAGAAAAAATCGAAACGCCGTAAACGCAATGTTGGCAAGCTCGTGATTGTCGAATCGCCAGCAAAGGCAAAGAGTATCGGCACGTATCTTGGCAAGGGATACACTGTTATGGCATCTAAAGGGCATGTGCGCGATTTACTCGTGACGCAATTGTCTGTTGATGTCGAAAATGACTTTGAGCCAAAATATCGTGTACCGAATAAAAAGCGTGATGTCGTCAAAGAGATTAAAGCCGCTGTCGAAGATGCTGATGAAGTGTATCTCGCAACTGACCCTGACCGCGAAGGTGAGGCGATTGCGTGGCATTTGATGGCAGCCGCCGATATTGACGATGATGCGAAGCGCGTTGTCTTCCACGAAATTACCAAGGATGCGGTTAAAGAGGCGTTCAATCACCCGCGTGAAATTGACATGAGCCTTGTTAATGCCCAACAAGCACGCCGTATTCTCGATAGATTAGTGGGCTATAACATCACCGAATTGCTTTGGGACAAGGTACGCAATCGCTTGTCGGCGGGACGTGTCCAGAGTATCGCGCTACGCATGGTTGTTGACCGCGAACGTGAAATTGAGGCGTTCAATCCAGTTGAATATTGGTCATTGGAAGCAGAACTGAGCAAGCAACCGGAAAACGGCGCGGATATGCAGACATTCACCGCGAAACTTGCCAAAATTGAGGGCGAGAACTTTGAAATTGGCAGCGAAGAAGAAATGACGCCCCATGTTCAGACACTTGAACAGAGCATCTACAAAATCAGCAGTATCAAGCGAGGCAAACGGCGTCGTAAACCATCTGCACCGTTTACAACGAGTTCGCTACAACAAGAGGCATCGCGTCGTTTAGGCTTCAATGCGCGTCGTACTATGCGTGCCGCGCAGAAATTGTACGAAGGTGTGCAATTGCCTAGTGGTGAAACATCGGGTCTGATTACGTATATGCGTACTGATAGCTTGAACATCAGCCCAGCCGCGCAACAGGAAGCGCGTGATTACATTGGCAAAACCTACGGCGATGAATTTATGCCGAAGAAAGCACCGACCTATAAGACGAAATCCAAAGGCGCACAAGAAGCGCATGAGGCAATTCGTCCAACAAAAGTGATGCGCACACCGGATTCACTCAAAGGCGTGCTAAAACGTGACGATTATCGTCTTTATGAACTAATTTGGTTGCGCTTTGTCGCCAGCCAGATGAGCAATGCCATTTACGATACCATCCGCGTTGAAATTGATGCGGGTCTGAATGACGACAACATGCCATATCTGTTCCGTTCATCTGGTAGCCGTATCAACTTCATGGGTTTCTTGGCTGTCTATGAAGATAGCAAAGACGAAGATGATACTACTGAGAGTGATGAAGGGCGTATGTTCCCCATTATGGAAGATGGCGAATTATTGCGCTTACTAAAACTGCTCCCTCAACAGCATTTCACGCAACCACCACCGCGTTACACCGAAGCGAGTTTGGTCAAGGCGCTGGAAGAATACGGTATTGGGCGTCCGAGTACCTACGCGCCCACTGTCGCAGTCATTCAAGACCGCGATTATGTGAACAAAGAGGCAAAACGCCTTGTGCCAACTGATGTAGGTAAAATTGTCAGTGAATTGCTCGTGGAGTATTTCTCTGACGAAATGCAATACGAATTTACTGCTAAGATGGAAGGTGAGCTAGACGACATCGCCGAAAGTGATGGTGAATGGCGTCCGATGTTGCGCAGTTTCTACACACCCTTCGAGAACCGTCTTGAAAATGCCCGTGCCAATATGCCAACGGTCAAGCAAGAAGAGAAGATTGGGCGTATTTGCACCACCTGTAACGAAGGTGAACTCGTCATCCGTTATGGACGCTATGGCAAATTCATTGGCTGTGAGAATTACCCAGAATGTCGCCATACCGAGCAATATGTCGAATATGTTGGTATGACATGCCCAGATTGTGGTGAAGAACACGAAGGCGAACTCGTCGTCAAGAAAACCCGTCGTGGGCGCACTTTCTATGGATGCTCACGCTATCCAGAGTGTGAATATTCTACGTGGAAGCTACCAAAGAATCCGAATGCTTCAGATGATGGCGATACTGAGGGCGAAGACGAAGAAGAAAATGAAGTCCTCACTAAAACTAGCTAGTACTTTCCTCATAGGGTGCTATCAAAGCACCCTATTTTAGCTTTCATTAAGATACAATCCTTTGCGATAAGACCCGTGTGGATATATACTCCTAGTGTATAAATTGCTTACAGTCTCACACACCTGTTAACAAGTGTTGTGTGTTATTCATTTTTCAAGGAAAGGCTTTTACGCTCATGCAAATGCCCGGTCAAAATACGCCTCCCGATCAGAGCGGACAAGCTGTGCCGGCACCTCCCGCGCAGGAACAAAAGAAGCAAGATGATGGTGGTGGTGGGTTTATAGACGGTATTCGACAAACCATCATAGATAACTACAATGGGCTTTATAAAATTGTTCTCAAACCACGTATGCCGGAAGGTGTCGTCTACACGATGGCAATCATCGGTATGTTCTTCGGTCTGATATGGGCATACACGGCAGCTTCTATCGTTTTTGTAGATGCCAACCCGAATCGCCTCAACGAAGGCGCACAAAATCAGTGGTTACAGATGGTCGCAGTAGCATCCAATTCTGGTAGTGTTTATGGTGATGAAACGGCAATTGCGCTTGCGCAGGCGATTCCGAATCCTCGCGCACAGATAGAGGCGCTTATTGCCAGTGGTGAACTTAATCCCTCTGACCAGCAAGCACTACAAACACTGCTCACTAAGCTCCCAGCTGACATCGACACGGCAGAAGGCACAGCGCAAGAAATTACTCGCCCAAGTATTTTGATTAATTTGCTGAATGTCGTCATCTTGCCACTTATTTTAGTGGTTGTTATCACTGTGGTACTTATTCTATTGTGGCGCTTCTTGATATATGACAACATCGTTGCGCCTATTCTACAGCGCATTCGTGAGGCGACAGACCCCGAAGAAGCCGCCCGCGCACAAAAAGCCCGCGACGAACTCAAGATTCAGCAAGAACAACGCCGTCTGCGTGAAGAACTCGCGGCACAAGCCAGCGATTCCGACTTAGGCGAGCCGATTATGACTCAACTCGCTATCTTCCAAACGGGACGTAGCTTCGATGAATCCTATGAAATCGAAACTGAAGCAGGTGATTTCTTGGGGCAAAGTGGGGCAGTTATTGCAGAAGCGGTTGACCCGACACCATCGGCAATCGAAATCTGGCTGTTTGATATGTTCAGCTCACGCAATATCGCTAAAGTATTCGTGACACCATCAGCAAACAGTGACCCATCCGTGCGCAGTCGCATTGAAGCTGATGTGGATAATCCTGCAACCGACATTATTGTTGCTGAACCTAGTAAATCACTGACGATTGATACCGACAAACTCCGCTTGCAAGCAAAATTCGCCAGTGTGAATTTTGATGCTAGTGGCAACTTTGATAAGTTTAACTTACAGATGCGTGCATGGAACAAAGATGAGGCAACGGCAGGTAGTACACCACCTATGCCATCTGCGCCAGCACCCGTCCCAACTATGCCAGCACCGTCACCAGCACCATCGGGTGCGCCGGATATGTCGGTATATGATGACATTCAGTTTGACCCACCGCCTGCGCCACCATCGGGTGCGACCACGGGTAGCAGTGGCTTACCAGACATGTCTACGTATGATGGTATTCAGTTTGACCCACCGCCTGCGCCACCATCGGGTTCATCCGGTATGGGACAGGGTAATTTCAGTGCGCCACCGCCACTACCATCCAGTGGTAGTGGGCAATTTGGCACGATGCAACCCCTACAACCCCCACCGCTCATGCCAGATGATGACGATGATGACGACCCATTTGGCGGAACAGGTGATTTCACCCCGCTCGGTGGGCGCTAAATCGCTTTGACTGTAGGAATAAAAAACGCCTTGTTGATAAGCAGGGCGTTTTTGTTAGTGATTATATGTGAGATAGCTCACTCGATGTTGAGAATCTCAATTTTGATTTTGCCATCAGGGGTTTTTACTTTTACTTTATCCCCAACACGACGATTAAGCAAGGCTTCACCAATTGGGCTTCTCTGCGAGATTTTGCCTTCACGCGGGTTCGCTTCTGCCGCGCCGACGATGGTATAGACTTCTTCCTCTGCGTCGAAGCCATCTTCTTTCATTAGAATCGTGACTGTCGAGCCAATATGCACTGCATCGCTGTTGCCTGTGTTTTCGATGATTTGTGCATGGCGCAAAATGTACTGATAGCGGTCAATGTCACCGTCCATCTTGCTCATTTTTTCGCGTGTATCATGGTAATCTGCGTTCTCTTTCAGATCACCCATCGCAACAGCATCTTTCAATTTCTGGGCGAGGGCAGGGCGCTCTACCTCCTGAAGTAACTTCAGCTTTTGTTCGAGTTCTTCTTTACCCTCAGGGGTTAAATAAGTTACATCTTCTGCCATCTTGATTTTCCTTCTAACTACTGTCTACTTAATTGACGAACTATTTTGTGGGCATCAACATGTGTTGACTGCGCTCATCGCCCAACGCCAGCACGTTATAATGATGTAGGGTCGTCACGTCACCATTGAGCAAAATATGGCTTTTTCCACATGCACCCACTTTGATAGAGCCAAGTGCTTTCTTGACTTTTTCAGGGTCATTAGACGATGCAAGTGCTTTATCGACAGCAATTCGTAATTTCTCTAGATAAGAAATATCGCTCGCTATCTTCTTTTGCACTTCACCACGCAAGATTACCTCGCCATGTCCCTGAATAATGCTCTCAAAATGCCTATCTTGTAAACGTCCGAGTGATTCCAGAAACGCCTCAAAATTGCCATCTACAAAATATGGTAAAGACATCACCGTATCTGCTGCAAAGAGAACATTATCCTCTTCCAGCCATACTGTGATGGAATCATCGCTGTGTCCAGGCGAATGCTCTAAGTGGAATGTCTTTTCGCCTAATTTGAATGACATATAGTCTTCAAATACGATGTCAGGCAATACCAACTCTAAATCCGCCATATCAGGCGAACTTTCTTGTAGCCGTAACAGGCTCTCGCGCCCGCGTGAATCTAAAATATCACGGCAATGTTTGTGTGCGATGACATGTTCAGCTTTGAATAAAGACGTGCCGGTTGTGTGGTCAGCATGATGATGGGTATTAATCACATAACGCACAGGTTGTTTCACGCGCTCGGTGATGAATTGTATCATTTGCTGTGTCTCCTCTGGATAGAGCAGACTATCTATAACAACGACACCCTCACTTGTAATAACGACACTAGCTGTAACTTGTACATATAAATCACTAGTAAATACTAAAATATCCTCGGTTACCCGCTCGCGTTGCATCATACAATAATATTGTCCTACAGAGATGTGAGCATGGAAGATTGTGGTTACTGAGTATAGTCAGGGACGCATCGAAAATCAAGCCATATGCGCTAATGATGACTATCGTTGGGTAGGCGTTGTGCCTGTTTGCACGCGAAAGTGTTATACTTATTGCAATACTCATTATTGTAGATAGGGGTGATACACGATGGTACGCACACATTGGCGTAAACTTTTCTTGGTGATGATTGCGCTTACAACAGCGATTATCACGCTCAACGTCACGACGGCACAAGTCTTGCCTGTGTTCAGAATTGGTGTTCTAGATGAAGTAGATGGCGCTTTGACACGCGGCGCACAACTTGCTGTACAAGAGATAAACGATTCCGGCGGTGTTGTCGGTGCAGATGGGACGACATTTCAGCTACAACTCGTTGTCCAATCACCAGAAGATATGGACTTCGCACTTGCGAATATCGAAGCGGCGAGTGTCATTGCTGTGATTGGTCCAGCCGACTCAGAAACTGTGCTTGGCAACCGCGATGCACTCACCCAACTGGGTGTACCGATTTTGACCACAGCAACCGACGATACGATTCTCGCTAACGATGCAACCGACCTCATCATGCGTTTGCGCTCACAAGAGGCACTCATAGGACGGGCATTAGCAGATTACTTGGTCAACGAGTTAAACGCCAGCACAACGGCAACCGTTCAACTTGACCTTGCGAGTACCGTTGGCGTGATTAGCTTCCGTCGCGCTGCTACGAATCTCGGTCTGACACCCTCCAACGAGTACCTTCTCTCTGATGAAATCACACTTGAAGATATTGCACTCGAAATTGCTGGCGCACAGACAGAATACGTCGTGACATATGGACCACCTGAACAAGTGGCTGACCTATATACGCTTTTGCGCGAAGATGATTGGGGTGGACGTTTTGTCTACAACCAGGCGCGTGAAGAGGGATTCCGTGATAATGTGCAAGAGAGCTTGTTAGAAGGCGTTATTGGCGCGAATACATGGTCTTATACCTATGGTGAACCTAATAGCCTCGCTTTCACTTATGCTTATCTTAGTGCCTATGGTGAAGTTCCCACATCGCTGGATGCAGCCGCATATGATGGTATCTACCTACTGCGCGAAGCTATTGGACAAGCAGGTAGCCTACAGAACAATCTGCTAGCAATACAAAGCTACGAAGGGGTACAAGGTGATTTGACACCTGCGACCTTGGCACGCGGCGAATTTAGTGCGCAAACAGTCGTGACGCAATTAGGTGAATTTGGCGCACCTGTCGCGGTTGCCCGTTACGATGGTGCAAACCCTGTCGAACTCAATGAACCCATTTTCGTAGATGTGACAGCAACGCCCCTCATGCCAACAGCTACCGCAACACCTGATGGTGTCTTTATCGTCATCAATCGCCCTGTACAAAATGTGCGTACAGGTCCTGGCTTGAATTATGATATTCTTGGTCAATTGCAGGAGGGTGATTCTGCAGAGGTCATTGGCGCGAATATTGATTTAACATGGGTTGTTATCAATTTTAGAGGCACGCAAGGGTGGCTTTCGAGAGGTATTCTCGACTTATTTGGTGACGAAAATACGATACCAGTCATCGCTGCACCGCCAACGCCAACACCACCACCAACTTCAACACCGTTGCCTGTTACACCAACACCGACAGCGCCCCCTGTGGCTGATATTGTCATCACAGCCGCAACGCCTCAGCGTGTTATTATCGGCACGCCCTTTACAGTAACGGTCACGGTTAATAATCAAGGCAGTGTGAATGCGGGTCCCTTTGCGGTTGCCGCCTCGTTTGAACCTGGTGAAATTTTCTCCGCGCAGAACCTAACAGGCTTGAATGCGGGTACATCAACTACCATAACGCTTACGGGTACACTCTCAGGTGATACAGGCTTACAACGGGTGTCTATCATCGCTGACCTCAATAACCAAGTGGCAGAAGGCACAGCAGGAGAAGCCAATAACTCGTCATTCATCTTTAACTATGTAGCAGATGACCCTCTACTGACGACTGCACCCGCAACAGGCGCAACGACACTCAACGAAACGGGTGTAGCAACACTGGATGGTGGCACAAATGATATTCAGTGGGGCGGGGGCGGTTTAGTGCCTCTTGGGGCAACTGAACTCGTACAACTGACGAATTTCAATGTGTTTACCAATGTACATCGTGATGCTATTTTCAACGCGAATCTACAAAATGTTGGCATTCCAAATATCACGGCTGGGATGTTAATTGGCATTCGCACCGACGATGGGCAAAAATTAGGTGTGCTAGAGATTGTTAGCGCAACGGCTGGTGGTAATCTCACCTATAACTATCGCATGTACGAAAACTAATCGCCTGCTAAGAGGCATCCTAGGGTCGTAGCTGTGTCTGCGCCCCATAAGTAAAAAGTGGAATGAGCATACACGCTTATTCCACTGTTTGCTTTAACTATCATCGCTGTTGTCGTCTACTCCTACAAATGTTGGCGAAGTGCGACCACTACTGCTAGTCAGGGGAGATTTATCTAGGCGGATGAGGTCGTTATCGGTTACTTCACGCCCATTGAACTGATTGTACATGCGTAAATCTTCTAAGCGGTCTACGGCATATCGCCAGCGTCGTGTGCCTGTCTCACGCAAAATTGAGCGACATTCATCACAGCGTACAGTATGACGCACCCCTGGAATCCCCATAATGCGCAGAGGACGTTTCTCCACGCTGAGTTCACCTCGTCGGCAAACAGGACAGGTATCAATTACGAAGCCGTCGCTGTAACGTCCAGCAGCGACCAAGCCTTGGAAATAGAACCAGATATAAATCAATACTGCAATCAGCAACCCGCCTCCGACAAACGCCTCGATAGGAATAGCTTGTAACAGACGCACAATCTCAGCTGGTTCATTGGCGATAGCTTCTAAATCGGGTATATCAGACGATGGCGTATCAGCAAGTTGTGTTGCTTCCAGCGCAATGGTTGTCCCTTGCACAGCAAAAATATCTGTGGGCGTGACGGTAGCTGTTGCTGTAGGCGTCGCCGTTGGGGTAACTGTTGCTGTATTGGTTGCTGTATGTGTTGCTGTCGGTGTATTCGTCACTGGGACAGGCGTGTTACTGGCGATACCAACAGCTTCGACAACTTCGATTTCTTCTGTAGTTTCTACTGTAGCTGTCGCTGAACTCGTCGCCGTCGATGTCGCTGTATTGGTTGCCGTCGCTGTATTTGTAGAGGTTGCTGTTGGTGTTGACGAAGCCGTTACGGTTGCTGTTAGCGTATTTGTCTCTGTTGGTGATGGTTCAGTGGTCGCAGTCGCTGTTGGCGAATTGATGACAATAGCCGTCGGAGCGTCAGTATTTTGTGCCGTTCGGGTATTGGTCGGACGCGCTGTTGCTTGAGTATCACCCGCCGATGCTATCGACTCAGCATCAGGAAAGCGTGGCGTTGTTGTTGGTGTGTTGACGACAGCCGTTGGTGTGAGGTTATCTAGCTCGATAATCGGCAATTCTGCTAGTGCCTCAATATCTTCCCAGAAAATAAGGTCGGTAGCGACCCAGCCGAAGGCATCTGTAAGTGGCTCGTTAGTGAAGCGAATCAAAATCCACGTTGTATCTTCATTGCGTGAAACAGGTTCAACAGTATCACCCGGTAGCAATTGCCCTAGGCGCAAATAGCCACGTCCCGGACCCCCACGTACATAGACACTACTTGCCCCCTGTACATCAACAAAGTTTCCCTCTGGGGTTAGTGTCGGTACAAATGGTGTGCTGGTAATGGCAAAGCGGGGCGTCGGGGTGATATTAGCGGGCAAAACAGGCAAGCGCGAAATGAGTTCGTTGTTTTCCCAGCGGACAAGTGAGCGTTGTATCCATGCGGTACGCCGACTGTAGATAATGAGTACCCAAGACCCATCACTGCTGATATTTAATGGTGTGACTAAATCACCCTCAAAGACAGCGCCTACCGATGCAAAATTATCACCGGGACCACTGCGCACGAAGGCACTCGTCACCACGACGATATTCCCCTCATCGGGTAAGGATGTATCGTCATCTTGCGCCAAGCTAATGCTCGCACTCACGCAACATAGCACTAATAAAATGAAATACCGCAGCAATCTACCCACAATTTCGCTTTCTAACAGCCTCAATCAACGCGCAATACTAACATGCCTATGTCGAAATCTCCATCTACTGTTCACCTCCGCTAGTTGCTGAAAATGGTGAAGGACTTGGGTTCGTCAGGGTTGCCATTTACAAACAGCGTGACCGTCCAATTCCCTGTCGCAAACTCAGCATCAGATGGGCGCATTGTTAAGGAAACACACTGATAGGGTACGGATTGTGGTGCGACCCATGAATTAGAATATACAAGCTCCCCACCATAGCGCCACTCAGCACTAACTGTTGTACCTGCACGCAAATTAAGCGCGACTGCTGTCATGAATACAGCAACTGAATCCGTTCTGAAAAACTGTTGTTTGGCGATGAAGCAATTTTCATCATTAATTTCTCCAGCCGGACCAATCTGCACAAAGCGCATCTCGCCATCAGACAAATCATATACTTCAACGGGGAGCGCGCCAATCGTATCATTCGCTACAATACGCGCATCGGATGTTGGCGGAATAGCAACAACAACCGTACTGCGTAACAAGTCATTGTAACGCTCAAATTGTGATGTTTGAGCATTGCCCGCTTCCACTGTAGACGCAATATCAGTACGGCTGATAACAATATCCTCGCGTATTTGCGATGCTTCTGTTGCATACGCAACGAGGTCGCCTTCATAATCAATTTCGATAATATCCTCGCCTGTGCCACCACATGCACATAAAATGAATAGGCACATCCATATCCAGCGTTGCACGTATTACATACTCCTTATCTTACTTGCGCTGGCATATGCTAACATGATGTACAAAACATATGAAGTGGATAGCTCATTTCGTTTAGTAGGTGATAACACGATGCAATTGCCCCTTGTATGGCAACCCATTACAGATACTGATACAGAATATTGGCAATCTGTACATACCAGACCGCCGCTTGATGACAGCATTCACATCTGGCAATTTACACACGACCAGCCAAAAAGTGTTGTTGATAGCTTGTATCCTATGCTGAGTGTAGGAGAAAAAGAGCGTGTTCAACGCTATTACACCCCCCAACTACGCGCACGCGGTACTGTCCGCAGGGGTATTTTACGATACTTGCTTGGTAACTATCTCCAGCGTGAACCGAATATGCTTTCGTTTTCGTATAGTGAATATAATAAACCTTATCTCGATACAGAGCGTATTTTCTTCAATTTATCGCACTCAGAAGAACGCGTTTTAATTGCAATATGTAAGCAAGATATAGGTGTGGATATTGAAGCTATAAAGCCTCTGCCCGACCTCATGACAGTTGCGAAACATCATTTTTCACCAGCAGAGCAGACTGCACTTTTTAGCCTCTCGTCTGCTGAACAAGTCGGTGCATTTTATCGCTGCTGGACACGAAAAGAGTCTTTTATTAAAGCAGATGGACGCGGATTAAGTGTCCCGTTGGATGCTTTTGATGTGACGCTGAAATCATACCAGCCAGCACGCGTCACACGCATTGACCCGCGTCTCAGCAATATGCACAGGCTGAAATGGCACTTGCATCATATCGACATAAACGAGCAATTTATGGGTGCGATTGCCTATCATGGCAAACAACGTCCATTGCGCTTATTTTTGCTTGTGTGAGCTGTCTTTCTCAGTAAGCCAATCGCGCAAATGCGTCACAATTTGATTGATATACTGCGATTTCAGTAAATCTGTATGTGGCGCCCCCACATGATGCACATCAATATGATTTTCTGGCACAAATTTATCCCAGCCAAGCGCCCACTCTGGTTCGCTGGTGATGGGTTGCAAATGACTGCGATAGAGCAAAATCGGTATGTCATCAGCGCGATTGCCTGCAAAATAGGCATCTATCTGTGCTTGGATAGCATCGCTATCAATGGCATTCCTAAATTCTTGGTCATCTGATGTCACCACAGGCAAACCGAGTTTTGCGCGTACCCAATTACTGCGTTTCTGTACCTGATACCCCAGTCGATATGCCAATAGCCAGCGCCAATAGCCGATGAGTTCATCGCGTGCTGTTCCATCCCACGTCGTTAATTGATGCCACATGATGCCAGCACGTTTCCTGATTGCATCCATTGGCGCAATGCGTGTTGGATAATCGGGTCCTTGTGTGTCAAATAAGATGACATATACCTCATGACCGTCTGACTTTAATTTGCGTGCTGTTTCATAAGCGACCAGCCCAGCAACAGACAGTCCAGCAATGTAAAATGGCGCTTCGGTTTGATGGGCAAGTATCGTTCTTGCATTATGTTCGGCAACTTCCTCGATAGTTGTTTCCGCCGTATCGAGAGCATCTGGCAAACCCAAGCCAATCACGGGACGATTCGCATTCAATTGTTGTGCTAATGTCTGGTAATGAATCAAGCCAAATTTGTTCACTTGCAAGCAATACAACGGCGGTTTATCGCCTTCAACTACCAGCGTGAAAAGTGTTTTCTCGCCGATGCCATCTTGTGCAATTGTCTCTGCCAGACCGCGAATAGTAGGTGATTCCATAATCAGTGAAATGGGTAACTCCACATCAAATGCTTGCTTGATGCGCGCAAACATCCGAATTGCTAGTAGGGAATAGCCCCCTAATTCAAAGAAATCAGCATCGACACTCGGCACAGTAGCTCCCAACAATTCTTGCCAGATAGTCAGTAGTTGCTTTTCAACATCGTTGGTTGCTTTTGCGGATACAGGTGCGTTATCAGCACGTGCAATCGGATATGTTTCTAATGCTTTGCGGTCAAGTTTACCATTCGGATTACGTGGCAAGGCGTCAAGAATTTCAATATGTGTGGGAATCATGTAAGCAGGCAAGGTCGGGCGCACTTGCTGACGAATATCATCACTAGTTGCAGTTTCTGTCGTCGATACAAAGGCGACCAAGCGTTTTTGACCTGCTATCTCACGCACGACGACCACAACATGTTGAACAGCATCTAAGCGTGAGAACGCATTCTCCACTTCACCTAGCTCAATACGGTATCCGCTAATTTTCACCTGATTGTCATCGCGTCCAGCAAATTCAATATTGCCATCTGTAAGATACCGTGCAATATCCCCTGTACGATATAAACGTCCTGTACCAAAGGGATTGCCAATAAAACGCTCGGCAGTCAAATCGGGACGCTCGTGATAGCCCTGTGCGATACCTTCACCGCCGATGTACACCTCCCCATATACCCCGACAGGCACAGGCACTTGCTGGCTATCCAAAATATAGGTTTGCATATTGGGAATGGCTTTTCCGATAAGCATTTTGTCGGTGTCGGCTGGCACTTCCCACACACTTGACCAAACTGTGCCTTCTGTCGGACCATATTCGTTCCAGAGCGTGGCATCCGGCAAAAGCTCGTAATGTGTCCGCACCAGTGCAATCGGGCAGGCTTCGCCAGCAACCATAACGGTATTCAACGACGCGAGTTGATTATCATCGGCAAATTCAAGCAAGATTTGATACAAAGACGGCAATGCCAACAAATGCGTAATGCTGTACTGTGCAATCAATTCGGCAATCCGTGTGACATCTTTTTCAGCATCTTGTGGTGGCAAACAGAGCGTTCCACCTCCGCATAATGTCCAGAAGATGCCAACCAGCGAACTATCAAAGGCAAATGACGACAACAACAAAAATCGCTCTACTTGAAGTGGATACACACTTTCACGCGCTGTTGTTGAATGCACGAGGTTACGATGTGTGATGCGTACCCCTTTAGGCTTGCCTGTCGAACCACTTGTGTAAATGATATACGCTAGCGTGTCGGGTGTTGCCTCTGTATCAGGTAGCGTTGTCGGGTAATCAGCGAACGCCTCGCTATCATCAATCGTGATAGTATGTTGTGCGCGGTCAGCCAATGTTGTTTCCAAGTGCGATTGCGTCAAAATGATGTTGATACCTGCATCTGCAACAATGGTTTCGATGCGTTCCTGCGGATAAGAAGGGTCAATGGGTACATAGGCACCCCCCGCTTTTAGTATCGCTACAATGCTAATTAGCATCTCATGGCTACGTTCGAGACAAATGCCAATGGGTGTACCAGCTGTGATACCCAATGTAACTAAGTGATGCGCAATCTGATTGGCGCGTGCGTTCAACTCCCCGTATGCCAATTGACCGCTTTCGTCCCATACTGCGATAGCGTCGGCTGGGTTTTCAGCAATAAGGTCATGTACAAGTTTTTCGCGTGGATAATCTTGGGCTGTGTCTGTCCATGTCTCTAACAGCAGTTGATTTTCTGCATGTGTCAACAAGCGAATATCTTTAATAGCTGTCTCTGGTTCAGCGACCACAGAGCGCAAAATCGTCTTATAATGCCCCTGCATGCGTTTTATGGTTGCCTTATCGAATAAGTGGGTCGCATATTCAATGGCTACCAAAATGCGCCCATCGCGCTCCGGCTGTGCATAAAAAGATATATCAAACTTCGATGCACTAGGATGTACTTGTTGGGGTGTCATAGTGAAGGTCGGTATCTTTGGCGCAGAGGAAGTTTCGTTCCACATCACAAACATCGTCTGAAATAGCGGATTGAACCCACTATTGCGTCCGATACCTAATTTTTCGACGACTTGCTCAAATTCCACATTTTGATTCGCAAAGGCAGACAGTGTTGTATCGCGCACTTTTGTTAGTAATGAACCAAAAGATAGCTCAGGCTTTATATTTTCGCGCAGAACCACCGTATTCAAGAAATAGCCAATCGTATTCTCTAGTTGTGGATGTGTGCGCATATCTACCGATGTACCCACGCTAATATCATCTTGTGCGGTGTAGCGACTGAGCAACACATAGTACGCACTCAGCAAAGTGACAAACAGCGTGCTTTTGGCATCACGGCTTAGTGTGTGTATCTGTGCAGATAGTGCCTCATCCAAATACATGTAAACGACTTCGCCATCGTATTGTTGTTTCGCTGGGCGTGGTCTATCTGTGGGTAACTGCAACAGAGGAGGGGCATCTGCAAGCTGATTTTGCCAGTACGCAAGTTGTTTCTGATATGCCTCTGTAGATTCTTTTTGTCGTTGCCAATAGGTATAATCAGCATACTGTGCTTCGATAGTTGGCAAATCCATCGGTTGGTTGGTTATCAAGGTTTGGTAGCTATCGCTAATCTCTTGCCATAACAATACAGTCAGCGACCAATTATCCACAATAATGTGATGCGCACAAATGACAATCGTATAGGCTTGTTCGCTTTCTCGTAAAATGCCGACACGTAGTAACACATCATTCGCCAAATCAAACGGCGTGTCGATATACCGTGCTATGGCATCGTCACGTTGCGCGGGGGTAATCGTCTCTACAGAAACAATATCCTCGATACTATCACGGACGCTTTGCACAATCGCGTCACCTGCCAGCACGAAATTCGTCCGAAAGACAGCGTGGCGCTCAATGACTATCTGTACAGCACGCTTGAATACATCTGTATACAGCATGCCTTCAAGGCGCATAATGTTCGCTGAATTGTATGGTACAGCATCCGGCTGAGATTGCTGTATCAGCCACATCCCTTGCTGACCGTAGGTAGTTGGCGGGTCTACATCGTCTGGTACAGGTGGAATTGCCTTGAGAGCAGAGGCTTGATTGAGAGATTTACCCTGTAACCGATATTCAAGTAGTTTGCGCCGTGCCTCCTCGATGGTAATGGTCTGCGTGTTATCCGCCATAGTCTATTGCCTCCAGCAAACGAAAAACCTCGTCATCACTGAGCGCGTCAATTTCTGTTTTTACAATGCGTTCAATAGCATCTGCTTGACCGGCAATGGTTGGATTGGTGAAGAAGGTTTTTAGTGGCATATCAATATCAAAATAAGCATTGATGCGTCCGGTAACGCGAATCGCTGGTAAGGAGTGTCCACCAATATCGAAGAAATTACTGTGAATGCCAATTTGCTCAATCTGCAAAATTGTTTGCCAGATATGCGCTACCGTTGCTTGCACATCATTTTCGGGTGCAACGTAAGCAGAATGTCCATCTACATTCCCTGAAACAATATCTGGCAGGGCATCGTAATCAACTTTCCCGTTGATTGTCAGAGGCATTGCATCCAAGCGCACCACATGCGTCGGTATCATATAAGAGGGGAGGCGCTCACTCAAATACGATGTTACTATCTCAGCCGTGATAGCCTCATCAGCCACGTAGTAGCCAATAAGTTGCTCAGTCCGCACTACCACCGTCGCGGATTCCACGCCTGAAATAGAATGGAGTTGTCCTTCAATTTCACCGAGTTCAATGCGATACCCGCGTAATTTCACCTGTCTATCTGCACGCCCCAGAAATGTGAGTGTGCCATCCGGCAACCAGCGTGCCAAATCACCAGATTTATACATGTGTCGTGTGCTGTCGAAGGGGTCAGGCAAAAAGCGTTCTGCGCTCAATACGTCACGATTGAGATATGCACGCGCTACCCCTACGCCCGACAAATACATTTCGCCGACTATGCCCGTTGGCACAGGTTTCAGATGCTTGTCCAGCACATAAACGCGCATATTGTCAGCAGGTGTCCCAATTGGCACGGATTCCTGTGTATCACCTTTTGCATCGAACTGGTGCAACATGCAAGCAACTGTCGCCTCAGTTGGACCATACTCGTTGAAAAGTACGATATTTCCGGCACTAGTATCATGTATTGCCCTTGCCAGCGATACTTTGAAATCTTCCCCACCTACAATCAAACGTTTGATGCGTGTAGCGGATAAATCTAAATCGCGCACGAGTTCTAAATGTGATGGTGTCAGCTTCACAACATCAACGGCGGCGTCGATGAAAATATCCCGAATGACTGTGCCTGTGTTTTCAGCATCGTAATACACACGAATACTACCCCCCGTCACCAAAGGCACGTAGATAGAGGTAACAGTCAAATCAAACGCCAACGACGAGTACAGCGCAAATGTAGCGGCAGTATCTGGTACATAATGTTTGCTTGCCCATTGAACATAATTACTTAGCCCATCATGTTCTACTAACACGCCTTTTGGATTGCCTGTAGACCCAGATGTGTAAATTACATAAGCCAGTGATTGAGGGGTTACATCATGTGTGAAGTCATCTAGCAGTGATACACTATCGGCATCAACAATACGTGTTTTTGTGCCAATGTCAGTGAATTGCTCCTCAAGCTCGGCATCGGTGATAATCAGCGGCACATCACCTATATCATCCAGAATATATTGCATACGTTCTGTCGGATATTGTGGGTCAAGCGGAACATAGACGCCGCCTGCTTTTAGAATGCCCCACAGAGCCACTACGAGGTCAATGCTATGGTGCATACAAACAGGTACAAATGTCTCTGTACGAATACCAACCGACTGTAACTCATGTGCTAGAGCATTTGCTTTGCCGTTCAATTCAGCGTAGGTGAGTTGCCGTTCGCTATCAACGACAGTAATAGCAGTCGGTGTTTTTGCAACTTGTGCTTCAAATAGGTCAACAATTGTTGCATCTGCTTGATAAGGTGTATCTGTCGCATTGAAAGCGCCTAAGAAAGCCTCTTTTTCGGCGGATGTCAGTAAATCAATGTCTGATAGCGGGATTTGTGGCGAAGCGATACATTGTTCAATGACAGCTTCAAAATGTGTCATTGCACGCGCACGGTCATCTGCATTGAATATATCCGTGTTGAAATCGAAGAAAAATTGATAATGCCCCGTGTTATTCATATCATAAATCTGCACATTGAGTTTATGATTGGCGTCACCATGCCCGCAATGTACCCATGCAACCTCAGTTGGCATTTCCGCGAAATCACTAAAATGCAAGGGGATGAAATTCATCACCACATCATAAGCATGCGTGTGTTCAGCACTACTCACGGCTGGCAATAAATGCTGGAGTGTTTTCAGATTTACCTTGTTGACTTTGCGCAATACATCTTCAAAGCTATCATCATCAGCAATATCTAATGTCAGTGATAACACTTCAATGAACGCGCCTATCGTCTGTGTAAACTGTGGTGTGCTTCGATTTGCTAATGGCATACCCAAACGCAGGTTATTATGCCCACTGATGCGATATAAATACGAAAATAACAAACTAGCAAATACATTTGCGGTTATCAAATCTTTGCTGAAACTGCGGATAGGTGCATTCTCAATGTAGTTTACGAGTGCTTCACACGTGGTATCAGCAAGCGGTACATTGACGCGCACAGATGCTGTTTTATCAGTGGCATCTTGAGGAGCATAAAAGCGAATTGGCTCGACTTCATGCGCTAACTGCTGTTGCCAGTATGCTCGCGCTTTTGCATGAGATTTGCTCTCGATAACTAGTTGTTCATACGTTTTGTAGTCGGCATGCTGTGGTAATGCCTCGCCTGCTAAGTTAAGCGATTCACCCTCTTTGAGGCGTAGGTAATAATCACTGACTTGCTCAAATATCAGCTTAAAAGCCGTTGCGTCTGTGATGATATGGTGCATTGCCAAGTACCATACAAAGTGTGCATCACCTAGCTTTATCAAAGCACAATCATATAGTTGACCTGATAAATCAAAGCGCAGACCGCGTCGTATATCCAACCAGTTGTCAAAATGGCTTTGCGGGTCGCTTTCTTGGGTAAAGTCATAAAACGCTACGACGTTTTTGCTCGTGCTATCGGTACGTCCTATCGGAATGTCATTTATGACTTCGATAGATAGGCGCATGTTCTCTGACTGTGCGACCAAGGTTTCAAACGCTTGTGTAAAGACATCAACATCTATATTGCCATGTATGATAAAGGTCTGCATCATATTGTAAAGCGGTACATCAGGTTGCAACTGCTGACCAATCCACATAAGTTGCTGTGCATTGGTCAGATTGCTTGTGTCGTATGGAATTGAGCTAGTCATAGGGGTATGGTTTAGTTTTTGAGCGTTTGCAGATAGGTGTTCATCGCACTAATGCTGATGAAGTTCTCGATAGTGATTTCTTCGGCTGGTATCTCTACTTCGTAAAGTTCTTCTGCAAAACTCACCAAGCGCATAATCGCCAATGAGTTGACCAAGCCACTAATGAGCAAATTGTCATCATATTCAAGGTCAACATCGCGCCCAATGAGCAATTCGTCTTCGATGAATTGTTTCAGCTTTGCTTGTGCTTCCACAGTTGTTTTTCCTCTGTATTGCTAAATGTGCTTACGAATTGTTCTTTTCTTCCATTGCCATTGCTTGTAAACCTCGGCGGTCTACTTTATCCGAGCCGGTGCGCGGGAAGCTATCCATGAACTTCACCTTGCTAGGCACAGCGTAATGGGGCAGACGGTCATTCATGTGTGCAATTAACTCATCTACTGTCAGCGTAGCTTCTTTAGCGACAATCACAGCAACTTCGATATAATCGCTACCATCGTCATTTTTGAGTGCATACGCTGCACCTTCTTCAACGGCATCGTGGCTTGCCATCGCATTTTCAACTTCTAGCAATTCAACACGATACCCGCGCACTTTCACTTGATGGTCTTTGCGACCCAAGAAATCGTACAGACCATCATCACGCAATTTTACTAGGTCGCCAGTGCGATAGTATACTTCCTCAAAATCAGGCATAATTTCGCGCCGGAAGAAAACCCGTGCATTCAAATCGGGACGTCCCCAATAGCCTTTGGTCATGCGTGGTGTGCGAACGACTAACTCGCCAACTTCACCGTCTTCAACAATCGAATCATCGTCGTCTAGTACCAAGCCCTCAAGATTCGGTACAAATGTCCCGATTGGCATATTCGCTTCGGGGTCAACCCATGTGTCAGGGTCAGGAATCGTATAATAGCTGACTTGGTTCGTCTCGGCTGGACCATATACATTGCTGATTTGTGCATTGGGTAGATGCTTCATCAACTCGGCTAAATAATTCGGTGGGAAGGGTTCGCCACCGTACATAATCCAGCGGAAGCTCGACAAATCACGTTTTTCTAGTACGCCACGCAATACAATCTGAATTAGCGCAAATGGCACACTGTACCAGAATGTCATACGCTCATCTTGCATCAACTGCGTTAAATTGGCAGGGAACAGCGTGTATGATTCTGGCACAACTATCGTCGTTGTCCCGATATTAGGACCCGTTAGATACTCGAAGGTAGACATATCAAAATGTAGGGGCGAATGATTGCCTAACACATCATCAGGACGCACATCGTACAAATCAGTAGACATATGCACATAACTCATGCCTGTTGCATGTGTGTGCATCATACCTTTGGGTGCGCCAGTAGACCCTGACGTGAACAAAATATAAGCGAGGTCATCTTGAATCAAATGCAAATCAGGCATCGTATTATCAGGAAATTGCGCGACATCATCCCATGAGTAGGTCGGCACGCCAATATCATCATCTGTATCAATACCGATGACGTATTCCAGCGGCGACTCTTCTTCTGCAACCTGCGCAAGGATTTTCTTCTTATCCGGCTGGCTAATCACACACTTCATGCCTGTCTTGCGGATAATATCCAGCAAGCGTGATTTTGGTGATTGGGGGTCAAGCGGAATAAACGCCCCGCCGGATTTCATAATGCCATATACGGCGATAGATGTTTCGAGGCTCTTATTGAGAAAAATGCCGAGGCGGTCACGACGTTGTGAGCCACGTTCTTCCAAGAAATTTGCAAGTTGATTGCTACGTTGTGATAGCTCTGAATAGGTCAACTGCGTGTCTAAATAACGCATCACAGGCTTATCTGGGAAAAGCTCTGCGGTTACGTCCATGCCTTTGTGTAGCAAAAATTCCATATTTATAACTCCAGTAGACCTGCAATGATGTTTCGTTGAATATCCGATGTGCCGACGTAAATAATACCACCCAGCGAATCGCGTAAATCCCGTTCGACTTCGCTTTCCGAGAGATAGCCATACGCACCGTGTATCCGCAAAGCGTTCATACTATTCGCAACAAAATTTTCGCTGATAGTCAATTTGGCTATCGCGGATGCCATAGTAATCGGCTGATTTGTATCTATCAGCGATGCACACTGATACAGCAATAAGCGTGATGTCTCCAAACGCACGCGCATATCGGCAATTTTGTGTGATACTGCTTGATACTTGCTGATTGGTTGGTCGCCTTGTTTACGTCCTTTTGCATAGGCAATTGTCGCCTCTAATTGCCGACGCATCGCTCCAACGTGGCTACCAAAGCCGAGACACCGTTCGCGCTCGACACTCTTGTTGAATATGCTCGCACCTGCACCGACTTTGCCTAAAATATTCTCTTCTGGCACGAAGACATTCTCAAACATGATGCTGCCCAAGACGGTTGTACGTAGTCCCATTGTTTCTGCTGGCGCACTGGCTTGAATGCCTTCACTGTCACCATCCACTATAAATGCAGTGATACCCCATGACCCTAAATCAGGATTAGTCGTCGCGTAAACAAGAATTACATCCGCTATTGGCGCAAGCCCAACATAGGCTTTTTTGCCATTCAGCACATAGCCGCCATTGACTTTTTCAGCATGAGTTTGCATCCCAAAAACATGCGACCCATAATCTGGTTCTGTTACTCCGTGTGCGCCAAATTTTGTGCCTTCAATGAGTGGTTTGAGATAGCGTTCTTTTTGCTCATCATTTGCAAATTGACTCAATGTCGATTGTACTGACCACATCTGTCCGTTGACCGCGAGTAGCAAACCGTTATCGTGGCACGCATAGCCCAAGGCTTCGGTTGCCACCATCGACGTGACCATATCATAATCTGTGCCACCGTAGGCAGTTTCAAAAGAGTAGCCAAGAATGCCTTTTTGTGCAATCGCTCGCCAATTCTCGTGGCTGAAAACACCTTGTTTATCGGCTTCAACCGTGTTTTCTAAATCCAGCGATGTACCAACAAATGCAACAATATTATCCCATAAGGCTTGTTGCTCATCCGTAAAATGCAAATTCATCATCGGCGCACTCATCAATCGTCTGAATAGCAAGCAGTCGCTTCGGATGTTATCTCTGCATAGAAACAGCCAAATACTGCCTCAGCAAAATAAGCATGTCCGGCTGGGGTGAATGCACCACTACCATTTTCAAAGAACAGGGCTTGAATATCACTCACATCCATACCTGTCTCAAACATGTATTCACCCATCGCCAGAATCGGAATACCAGCATCATTAGCATACTCAGTCAGGCGTACTTCTGGTAACAAAATATCGTAAGTGGCATCTAGTTCTGTACCCCAATTCGTACCTGATTGCGTTTCATAGAAGGCTTCTGGGAAAAATGGAATCGTCACGACACGTATTGAAATCCCTTGTTCCTCTAGCCTTGCCCGCAAAATCGCTATTTGGTCAAACAAGATTTTATAGCTTTCATCTGCACGCTCGCTACCATCCACCTCAAACAAGAAAGTGCCTGTACCGAAAGGCATATCCTCGGTGCGTGATTCAATTGGCATAGCAACCGTATACTGCGGTACACGCTCACGCTCCCAATCATTTACGGGGGCGTGCAATTCATAAGGAGCTAAGTCCGGTCTCGTACTGGCAATCGCATCTTCAATCATCGTCACAACGAACGAGTGACTCATGATAACCTCAATTAATATGAGCGGTTGATGCCCTTCAAATATAACGTGATGAATCACATGCTGGAAAATATCATCGTCAGGATGCAGTATCGTGATACCATCATCTCTTATATCATAAGAAGGACGCTCACCTAGCGACCCTTCCTCAACCTGAAAATCATTTGCCAGATGCACAAAAATTACCATCTCATCAGCTTGCATCGTTTCCCAGATGAAACCATAAAATTCTGTACTCAGGTAAGTATTTGCCCCAAAACCTGGCTGACCCATGGGCATGATTTGTGTTTCGTCACCCTCAAATTGTGCTTGTAATTGCGTACCCAATAAGTCATCATAGCCGACTTCCAAGCCCCGTATGAAGGTATCACCATTCAGGACAATGTTGTAATTTTCATCGTCTATGACAAACTCAGGATAATACCAGCCATAGCGATTCGTTGTAGCATACACAGACTGTTCGCCTGTTGTGTATACACGCCCATAGGACTGATACATGCCTGTCGTGTTTTCTACTGGTAATGTCCCTAGTGATGCCAGCGCGTGCATTCCGCCTTCAATAAGCAGGAACACGCCTAAAATGCCCCATATAACCTTACGCCATATTTGTGCTTCACCCATATTTGTGAATAACAGAAATACCGTGAATACAAGCATAATCGTAAGTATCATGCCCTGCATGAGTGTGAAGTTCGACCAGTATTTTACAATCGTCATGGAATACAGGATGCCAAAAACACCGATGTACACCACTAGCACTAACAGGGGAGAGCGTTGCATAAATGCGAGGAAACTTCGTAGCCCATCTAATGCCTTAATTGAAATAATGAGCCATAACCAAAACCCAAACATCAATGTGAAGACAACGAGGAAGGCAAATAATGAATACGAGTAGCGCCCGAATACCTGCGTTGAGAAGCTCTCGAACGCGAACAAATCAACCCAGCCGGCGCTCCACGCCATAATAATAATGGTCAGCCCGATAATATATTCAGCACGGTCTATCCAAGGCTCTAAACGGACTTCAATCGAATCATTCTTATTGCTGTTATCTGTCATTGTCATAGGAAATACATGCTCTTTGACACTATTGTGTATTGGTTTCGTTGTGGTTTCATAAAGTCGGCTTATCTAACGCGAGGAAAGTATAATGATTAGCTTAAGAACTGTCCACATGGCTTGATGTAATAATTTACATGTGCAACACTTGCTACTTGTAAGTAATTTGTATAAATTTGAACTACTCAAAAGGATACTACCATATGCGAAAAGTTCTTCTACTCATTCTCATCTTCGTCTTAGGGCTGTCTGTTACATTCGCGCAGGACGAAATGGAAACCGGAACACTAGAGTTCCGTGCGAACGGTGAAGATTTTGTACGTCAGGGCTTTGTCTCTAAAGACGGTTGGCAAATTGATTTTGAACACGTTTATGTATCGGTGTCTGCTATTCGCGCACACCAAACAACACCACCATATGACCCATTTGCAGGGGAATTGGTACGTAGCGATGTGATGGTCGGTTTAGCAGACCAACGTTTCATTGACCTTGCAGAAGGCGATGCAGACGCAGATACCATTCTGATTGATACTTATGAAGATGCACCCGCAGGCTTTTATAATGCTGTCACATGGATGATGACACCAGCTACCGAAGGTGAATACGAAGGTTTCACCGTTGTGATGGATGGGACAGCCTCCAAAGATGGTGAAACTGTTGAATTTCTCGTGAAAATTGAAGAAATTTTTGCCTATACCTGTGGCGCATTTGTTGGTGACGAACGTAAAGGTATCGTAGAAGCAGGTGCAATGGGCGATGTTGAGTTGACGTTCCACTTCGACCATATCTTTGGCGATGCAGAAACACCACTCGATGATTCACTCAACGCAGAAGCCCCAGGTTTCGATATGCTTGCACCATTGGCAAGCGATGGCGTACTCGATGTCACACTCGCTGACCTCGAAATGAGCCTGACAGAAGAAGAGTATGTGACCTTCGTTAATGTACTGCCTTCATTGGGTCACGTAGGTGAAGGTCACTGCCACGAAGCGTCATTGCAATAAAAACGCATAGGAGCATTTAAGCTACATGAGAAAACTCGCAACTATATTAAGCGTAGTGAGTATCGTGATGTTGTACGCCGTGCCTGTTCTAGCGCATGGCGTACGCATTTCACATACTATTGATAATGTGACAGGCGAAGTTACTGTCACCGCAGAATTTGACACAGGCGAAGCCCTCAATGACGGGCAAGTTGTTATTTTTGCACCCAACGACCTCATCAATCCTTGGCAAGTCGGCGTTGCAGATGAAAATGGCTCGTATACCTTCATGCCAGATTACGAAATTGAAGGCTTCTGGGATGTTCAGGTGCGCAAAGCCGGACACGGTGGCTTAGTGAACATCGAAATCACGGCTGATATGATGCCAGACCCTTCTGCCGTGCCTGCTGAAACAGATGCTGAGGATACGACAACGGTAACACTTTCGGATGGTACAGAGGTTACTATCAGTGGGACAAGCGATTTCACTGTAGAAGGTGATGTAGTAACATTCAATACGGGTGAAAGTACCGAAGCAGAAACACTAGCTGACGCTGATACAAACACAGATAATACAGAAGCTCCATCCACGATTGTGTCGTCAAGCTCTGGTGGAGGTATCACAGATGGGCTGACACCACTCCAACAAGCGGTTATGATAGGCAGTGTCATTTGGGGACTCATCGGTACAGCACTTTATTTTTCACGGGGCAAAAGCAAAGCATAAGCAACACACGCATACGCGAAGGATACAATTATGCACATTCCAGACGGCATTCTCACACCTGAAGCAGTCATAGGGGGCTACGTTGCCGCCGGTGCGCTGACGGCATTCTCACTCCGGCAAATCAACAAACAAAATATTGACCCTACCGAAAATGTTCCGAAAGCTGCGCTTTTAACGGCAACCTTTTTCGTGGCATCTTCGATTCATATTCCGATTCCGCCAACGAGTGTGCATCTCATCTTGAATGGCTTGCTGGGTGTTGTATTGGGATGGTATGCCGTACCAGCGATTTTAGTTGGTCTATTCTTGCAGGCTGTTATGTTCCAGCATGGCGGATTGACCACACTCGGCATCAACGCGACTATGATGGGGATTCCGGCGCTTATTGGCTACCAGATTTTCATGTTGCGCACGCGCTTCAAGTTCAAATCACCGCTCTCTACGAATATCTTTGCTTTCATGGGCGGGGCAGTTGGGTTAGGTTTAGCTGTGCTGATTGCATTCGTGATTTTGATTACGAGCATCCCAACCTATATTGATGTCGCTACTGAACGTGCCGCTATTGCGACGCTTGCCCTCGCGCATTTGCCACTGACCATCATTGAAGGTATCTTTACGATGCTCATCATTTCCTTCTTATTGCGTGTACGCCCAGATATGGTGGATTCCAATGCACTTACACATTGATCAATACGCTCACCTCGATTCACCGATACATCGCTGGAATCCGCGTATTAAATTCGTCAGCCTATTTGTGCTGATTATCGCCTTTTCGCTTGTGCAAGATTTGCGTCTTGTGCCAATCATGCTCGTGGCGACAGTCATTGTATTTGCGATTTCGCGTTTGCCATTCACATTTTTGCTCTCGCGCTTGCGCTATCCAGGCATCTTTTTGGGGTCATTAATCGTCATCCTGCCGTTGTTCACAGGCGAGACAGAGATATTCCGGTTGGGTTTCCTCAGCATACAGGCAGAAGGCGTGACCTACATGTTTCTCGTGGTCAGCCGTTTTATTTGTATTCTGACTATTTCGTTAGTCATTTTTGGGACATCGCCTTTCTTAGAGACCGTCATCACATTGCGCTCATTAGGGATTCCCTCGCTCATCGCAGATATGATGATGCTCACCGTGCGATATATCTTTGAAATTGCTGATTCTCTCACACGGATGCAACGGGCAATGACCATGCGTGGCTTCTCGATGAAGAAATTCGATATGAACAGCGCCACACAGATTGCACGTTTGATGGGCAGTTTGCTCATCCGCAGTTACGAACAAGCCGAACGCATCTACAAAGCCATGCGCTTACGTGGTTATGGTGCAAGCGTCACAGATAAGGAAAAAGTTATGCAGAGTACAAGCCGTTATCAATCAGGCGCAACTGCGCTGGAAGTCAACGATATTCATTTCGCCTATCCCAATCGTCCAGCAATTCTCAATGGGGTGAGCTTCACCGTCAAACATGGCGAACGTGTCGGCTTGATAGGTCCTAATGGGGCAGGCAAGACTTCTGTTTTCTTATCGACCAGTGGCATCATCAAACCGTCACAAGGCGCTGTAAATATTTATGGAGATGCGATTGTTCCGGGACAATTTAACCCGTCGATTGGCTTGGTGTTCCAGAACTCAGATGACCAGTTATTTTCGCCAACCGTGCGCGAAGATATTGCATTTGGACCCGCTAACCTCGGCATGAACGAAGATGAAATTGGGCAACGGGTGGAAGAAGCCCTGACACTCACTGGTACAATGCACCTCGCAGACCGCACACCCCATCATTTATCTGGTGGCGAAAAACGCATGGTAGCAATTGCCAGCGTATTGGCAATGCAACCTGGGCTTGTTCTCTATGATGAACCCGATGCTAATCTCGATATGCGGGCGCGTCGTCGCTTGATTCAGTTCTTGCAAGATGCACCACACACGCTTATTCTCGCATCGCATGACCTCGAAATGGTTTTGGAAGTCTGTGACCGCGTGATATTGCTAGACGGTGGCAAAATCATCACACAAGGCGATCCTAAAGACATTATGAGCGATGTAGAATTAATGGAAGCGCATGGTTTAGAGAAACCGCACTCCCTACAAGCACATATTCATACCAATAGCGATGACCCACCACACTATCATCCTGTTGATGCACATAAAGACATGCCTGAAACACCGAAAGTATAATTGAGAAGCAAGTATACAAGACGCAAGATCCACTACAAAGAAAAAGCAGATTCCTATGAATACCTCTGAGCGCGTGGTTCAATCTCTTCGGCATCTTGGCGAACGCATGACATTACAACGTCGTTTTGTCATCGAAGTACTGAGCGAATCGGGGGCGCACATGACTATTGGCGATGTCCGCGCTCATATAGAAGAACGTCATGCAGAAGATAGCCTGCCTGAACCAACGATTTACCGTATTCTACAGTGGCTTAAAGATTTGGGCTTTGTTTCGCAAACAGATGTTGGTGAGAGTGGAACCGTCTATCAACTCATCGACGGTGAGCCACATCATCACCTTATATGCCTCAAATGCAATCAGACCATTGATATTGATGATGACCTGTTTGATAATCTGCGCGATAGGATACAAGAAACCTACCAATTCGACGCACGTATCGACCACATGGCAATCTATGGCATATGCAAGGGATGTTCATAAGTGTACATCCGATGAACTGTGAATTGTCATGAAAGGTAGATAGCGTTTTATCTTTCACTGTAGATGATTCACGAAAGTTGCTTTATGCCCATTTCATTGTTTGACATCACCTTGCTTGCACATGTTTTGCCCGGTAATGCGGGTGTCATAGAAGGATTCCTTCATCCCTTACTTGGACCCACACACCTCCTCGCTATGATTGCGGTTGGACTTCTTAGCGCCCAAATCGGGGGGCGCGCTATCTGGACAGTGCCACTCGCCTTTGTTTTGCTGATGGGTGTAGGGGGCTTTGCTGGCGTCGCTGGTGGTAGTACGCCCATCATCGAATATGGTGTTGCTATCTCCGTGATTGTAATCGGGCTTGCTATGGCGCTTGATAACAACATTCCAGAAGGTCTAGCACTGGTAGCTGTTGGGCTATTCGGTATTGTACACGGCTATGCACATGGCGAGGCACTCGATGTTGAACTAACGGATGTTACGTTGGTTGCTTATGTGGTTGGATTCATGATATCTACGGCTGGTTTACATGTTATCGGTGCGTTGATAGGCTTCATTGCTTTGCGCCAAGAACGAGGAACAACTATTTTGCGCGTTTCTGGTATTATCATCGGACTCATCGGGGTATATTTCCTAGTGCGCTTACTCACGATATAAAATCAACCATCAGATAAGAATTACAGGAGTTACTTGTGTCTGATATTTCTACGCCGGAAACCAGAGCTGGATATACCAGCGGTCATCAGCATCAAGATGGCATCATCGGCTGGATTGGCTCGGCGCTTCATTTGCCCGGTTTTGCACATGATCATGGTGAAACAGATAGCGTCATTATTGACCCAGCCGTGCGCGATAACAATATTGGTATTATCACGCTTTGGGTATCGCTCGGTTTGCTTTGGGTTACAACTGTTTTCCAAGCTATCATCTATTTCTATAGCAACAGCGTCGCGTTACTTGGTGATACCACCCATAATTTTGTGGATGCTGCGAACTCAATCCCCCTACTGATTGCCTTCTATCTTGCACGGCGCGTTGCTACCCGTCGCTTTACATACGGTTTTGGACGTGCTGAAGACATCGCAGGTATTTTCATTGTGTTGTCTATTATTATCAGCGCCGCGCACATTATGTACGAGTCGATTGGTCGTTTCTTCAGCCCCTTCGAGATCGAAAATCTTGGTTTGGTGGCATTGGCGGCTGTTGTTGGCTTTATCGGTAATGAAGCTGTCGCAAGTCTACAAATTCGCGTTGGAAAGCGTATTGGTTCAGACGCTATGATTGCTGACGGACAGCATGCTCGTATTGATGGTGTGACCTCGCTTGCAGTCCTTGTCGCTGCGTTTGGTGCATGGATCAATGTTCCAATTCTTGACCCCATTATCGGTGTTCTGATTGGTATTACGATTGTTGGTATTTCATGGCAAGCAACGAAAAAAGTCTTCCTCCGCATGATGGATGGTGTTGAACCTGCTATTACCAATCGCATCGAACACTTTGCGGAAACGGTTGAGGGTGTTCAAGAAATTGTGAAGTTGCGTGTGCATTGGGTTGGACATCGTCTCTTTGTAGAGATTACTGCAACTGTGGATAGTACCTACTCACTCGTAGAATCACACAGTATCGCTAATAAAATACAAGCCTCTCTGCATGATTCTATCGCCGCAATGGGTGAGGTGGTTGTTCATATACAGCCTGATTATGTCACTAAAACATCAAGTGATAGCGATAGTAATGGTGTTGCATTGAACATGGGCGCAAATTTGGCGGCAAGTATTTTGCCTCCACGCTATCAGAACCAAGTACCATCTGCCGCACCGATGGGTGCAGCCGGACTCAAATATGACCCTGATGGCAATGCGGCATGGGACGAGATCTGGACAGATTTCTGTGACCTTGCACTAGCAGGTGGACCACCACATCGTGGTTCATTGCTCGAACCAGGCGACCCCGCAAAAATTGAAGAGAATCCAGAAGCATACGAAAAAGTGCTTCAAGAACTGGAACGTGGTCTGAAAATGGTCACAGGTTTAGAGATAAAACGTGCTGACAAACCCGGCTGGATAGGCATTGTCTGTGATAGTGAAGAGATGGCACTCTGGTTATTGCGTGCCATCGTAGTTGAAAATATCACGGTGCGTCGTGAGAAAAATATTCTCTACTTCCCGGCTGGTGCAGATTTCCGCCTCGAAAAAGAGATTAAGAATGTCGTCACTGTAGTAGCGAAGACCAATCACTACTGGGACGAACATCTGAAGGCAAAACCACTTTAAAAACGGGCAATCGCGTTTGTCAACACGCGAATAGCACGCAGGTAATCATCTAAATCAATATGTTCTTGCGGTGTATGGTCAAGTGTAGAGTCTCCAGGACCATATGCCGCAATCGGACATCTCCAAATCGGGGCAACCACATTCATATCTGATGTACCTGTCTTATGTACAAAACGCGGACTGCCGCTTTCTGCACGAATCGCACCCCGTAACGCTCGGCTGAGTACACTATCGCGTGCGCCTACATGTGCTGTCTCATGCCCGTGTGCCGTAATCGTCACTGCCTCACCATCACTACAATCGAGTGCCTTTGCTAATTCACACGGGTCACAATTCGGTGGCAATCGAAAGCCAATTACGGCACTTGCCCAACCAAACGCGCCATCTTGCCCACTATTAATTTCTTGGAGCGTCGCATCGAGTTGCCCAAAAATACGGTTTTCATTGCCATTGTAGTTTGTCACATATTGTTGAACGTGTCGCCAATAGGCAACGGCATGTTCTGGTGCGGTCATTGTTTGACCCGCGCTATGTGCCATCGCTCCCTGCCAGCGATAATCGAGTATCAAGCGCCCTTTATAACCTAGCGTGATTCTATCCCATTGACTTGGTTCACCAATAAGACAGCAGTCTGGCGAAAATTGATTTACAAGATACCGTGCGCCTTCGCTACCTGCTTCCTCGCCAACTGCACCAATGACTATCAGTCGCACATCGTCGGGGATGTTTGCCTGTGCCGCTGAGACAGCAAATGTACACAGCGACCCCTTTGCATCTACTGACCCACGACCATACAGTAAGCGCCCCTCACGCCTAACAGGTGGGTTGCCCGCAAACGTATCAATATGCCCTAACAGCACAATATCGCGTGAGCCACTACTGATAATGCCAATGGCGTTGCCAACTTCATCTATATAGGCGTCGTCGTAGCCATGTGCATTCATCCATGTGACGAGTGCGTCTACAGCATGTTGCTCATGGCTAGAGGGACTTTCGATACTGACTAAGTCTTCTAGTAAATGCTCTGCATCTTGTGTGCTGATTGCTTGTGTCATGCAAGCACCTCAGCAATAGCATCTACAATCTGTTGCATCTCGTCATAGCTGATAATTAGCGGTGGCAATAAGCGCAGAACAGTTCCACCAGCCGGAAGCGCAAGAATACCTCTATCCTGCAATGCTTTGAGAACAGGCGTTACACGGCTTTTCAGTTCTAGACCGATAATCAAACCCCGCCCGCGTACCTCACGCACAGAGTCTAATTTAAGGGCTTCCAGCTGTTCACGTAACCAAGCACCTTTTTCTGCGGCTTGCTGGGGCAAATTCTCATCACGCAAAGTTGTGATGCTTGCCACCGCCGCCGCACATGCCAGCGGATTCCCACCGAATGTACTGCCGTGCGAGCCATTGGGCAACTGACCGTGTTCACCGCGCCAAGCGACTGCGCCCATTGGCATACCACCTGCAATGCCTTTTGCCATCGTAATCACATCTGGCACGATATCGCCATGCTCAAACGCAAACCAGCGACCTGTCCGCCCGAAACCTGTCTGTATTTCATCTACAATTAGCATCGCACCACGTTCTTCTGTGATATGCCGTAACGCTTGTAGATATTCAATACTTGCGGGATGTACGCCTCCTTCACCCTGTACAGCTTCTACAACAACTGCCGCTGTTTCATCAGTGATATGTGCGTCTGCATCTTCAATATCATCATAGCTGATATGTGTTACATCCGGTTGCCATGCAGAGAAAGGTTTACGATATTTTGGATTCCAAGTCAGCGAGAGTGCGCCTAATGTTCGCCCATGAAACCCACGTTTTGCCGCGACAATCTGTGTGCGCTTGGTCAGCAAACGGGCAACTTTCAATGCGCCTTCCATTGCCTCTGCGCCACTATTACACAAAAAGAAACGGTCTAATTCTGCCGGAAGCACACTCGTCAGTGCGTCATACACATCGGCACGACGGTCATTGTAGAAAATCTCAGGGCAGGTGATGAGCGTTTGTGCCTGTTCCGCAATGGCATTCGCTACGGCTGGATGACTATGTCCCAACAGTGCCACACCTTGCCCACTGGTGGCATCAAGATAGGCATTACCCGCGTCATCGTATGCTGTACAGCCTGTACCACGTACCAACGCCAAAGGACGTTTTGGATACGTGCCGGATGTATGTGCGTCTTCAATATCAGTGATGCTACGTTCGTGAATGGTTGTCATAGTGCTAGTTAGTAACTCCATGGTTATCGTGTGAAAGTTGTGCCGACGCCGTTCAATGCTTGTGTTACAGGGTCAGACAAGCGTCCATCCCCGATGATGACCCGTTGCACGCCATCGTTTAAGGCTTCATGTGCGCCTAAAACTTTGCGTTTCATGCGCCCCTCTGCCCAATCCATTGCACTATCAATCTGACTCATTGGTACATCTTCTACGAGCGAATCTTTATCCTCAAAATCACGGTACAAGCCTTGTACGTTGCTCAAAATTACCAGTGACTCTGCGCCCAATACACCCGCGATAGCCGCGGCGGCACGGTCTCCATCGACGTTCAGCAAGCCATCGTCGCTCATCGCCATCGGTGGCACGACAGGCACATTACCCAGCAAAAGTTGCTCATGAATAGGCGATACATCCACATGATTGATACTGCCACTATAATCATCACGGATAATCCGCACCCGCCCATCTAGCACAGCACGGATAGCCCGTTTGCGCTCACCATGCACCACCACATCATCGTCGGATGCCATACTGATCGCACTTACACCATAGCTTTCCAGCCAGTTTTGCGTTTCGCGGTTCATCTCGCGGGATGCACTCACAAAAATGTCACGGGTGCGTGGGTCGGTGTAGCGTGAACTATGCCCACTCGGCGATTGAATTGTACGAATCGGCACATCTAAATCACGGCACATCTGGTTCATGCGGGCGCTCACGCCATGCACCACAACTAACGCATACTCGGTTGATAAACGGGCTAAATCTTGGCATGCGCGTGGTAAATCTAAACCTGCGCCACCTCCTAATTTTACGACCAATACTTCTCGTGTTTGTATCGCCATATTGCTGTGTCCTCTCTCGTTAATATTTGCTATTTATGGATACATGCCAGGAAAACTGAGTCCTGCACATTCGTCAAAGCCACACATCAAGTTCATACTCTGCACAGCACTTCCTGCTGCCCCTTTGACGAGGTTATCAAGTGCTGCAATGATGACGACATGCTGACCATCATCGCTGAGTTGAAAACCAATGTCACAGTAATTTGTCCCCGCAACTACACGCGGTTCTGGTAAGCGATGTAAACCTGTTTTGCTGGCAACTAATCGTATAAATGGCTCATCACCATATGCCTCACGATATAGCCGCCAAAAATCACGCTCTTGTTTTTGCTCATTGAGGGCAACATGTGCTAGTAGATGCACACCCCGTATCATCTCTATAGCAGTCACTGAGAAGCGTAATGGGACATCTGAACCCATAATCAGTTGTGTCTCTGCCATGTGCCGATGACCCGTCGCCGCATACGTCCGCACAGCCCCTGAACGTATGGGGTGATGCGAACCGTCATTCGCACTATTCCCGCCTTCTGACGACCCGACTTTGAGTTCCGCAAAAATGTTATCGACCCAGCCTGTTTCAATGAGTGGAGCAAGCGCAAGATTGAGTGTTGTTGCATTACATCCCACACCCGTTGCATAGCGTGTATCTCTCAAGTCATCGCGGCGATATTCAGGCAAGCCATATACAAAACGTGGCAACCAATCGGGCGCAGGGTGGGGCTGACCGTACCATTGCTGGTAGGCTTCTGGTGTATCTAGCCGGAAATCTGCTGATAGGTCGATGATACGCCCTGCGAGGTCAGCATAGTGCTGAATGTGATTAGCTGAATGTCCGTGTGGGACAGCGAGGAACAACACATCACACGCTTCTAGCGCATCAGGATGAATGAACTGCAAACGTGATGCACCACGCATATTGGGATGCACTGTGTGAACATAGCGCCCTGCATGCGAACGGCTGGTAATCTGTGTCACCTGTGCTTCAGGATGGCTATGCAAGAGACGCAATAATTCACCCCCTGCAAAACCACTCCCGCCGACAATCCCAACATTTATCATGCTTGCACACTCACAGATTGTAGAATGTGATGGGCAACCTCAGACGCAATATCAATGCCAGTAGGACGGCTACTATTGCGAAATTCCATTGTGTGATTGATTTCGTTCACCAGCAAACGCCCATCAACATCTTCCAGTAAATCAATTGCTAGAATGCCACCACCGACTGCCTGTACCGCTTGCCGACACAAATCATCCATTTCAACAGTGACGGGACAATTACTCGCTTCACCACCCCGCGCTGTATTGGTAATCCAATGCTCAGATTCACGATAAATTGCGCACAAGGTACGGTCTCCTAGCACAAAGGCGCGGATGTCGCGCTGTGGTTTATTCACATAGGCTTGGATGTAATGGGTATGATGGACGTAATTGCCGAGTGTGTGACGGTGTTCGAGGATGGTTTCGGCACTATCACGGTCAGTTAAACGAGCGAGTAAACGCCCCCAGGAACCCGTTGCAGGTTTCAGCACGGCTGGGTAGCCAATAGTATCCATAGCATTTAACGCACTCTCTGTCGTGAAAGTGACGCGTGCTTGCGGTTGTGGCACATTGGCGCTTGCGAGTGCTAAGGATGTCCGTACTTTGTCCGCACAAATTGAAGCTGTTTCATAGCTGTTGTATGTTCGTACTCCCCAGTCGTTGAGGATTGCCAGCGCATACAATCCGCGCGAGGTACTCACACAGCGTTCGACAATTACATCGTAATCGCACCACGCGATACCTGATGGAGCAAGTTGCTCACTGCCCCACGTTAAATCGAAGTTCAAATCTCTATCCAGTAGCACATCAGGGTCAGTTCCTTGTGCCTGAAATGCTTGAATTAGTGCTTTTTCTTCTGCGCGAACGTGTGTTACTAGTAAACCAATGCGCATCATTCGCCCCAATCTTCTTCTACTTCTGGCGCGAAATCGAGTTCGAGTGGTTCTAAGCTAATAATCTCCAATTCACTCCCACAATCAGGGCATGCAATCAATTCGTTTTGCATAGCATCGCTAGGGACAGCGACATCTGCTTCGCATGCTGGGCATAAGGTGTTCATCTTAGTTTCTCCTAAAGGTTCATTCATTCGTTTTCATAGGACAACAAAAAAGCCACCATCCTGTCATTCAGGGTGGTGGCTCGCTGTTCACAATACGCAACACAAACTACCCGGAATGACAAAATTCCAGTTGGGTCTTCTTGTATGCCTTCTTGCTATCCAAGTGTGCGATTTGCATTAGCATAAGTCACTCCGGTTACTTATACAGACTTCCAAAACAAAAAATCCACCTAATAGGCGGATTCTCGAAGTCTTTTTCAATCTACTTTCAAGAAAGCGAAAACGCCCACAGCTTTACAGGTGGTTGGTCTTCTTTACCTTCTTTGCAGTTGTTATGATATTGCGTGTGTTATTTATCATACTTTCGATGTTAGCTATAGTATCGCATGTCGTAAAGACATAATTATCGCATTTTCATAACTTAGTCTAAAAGTGATAAATGCCTTCGTGCAATGTGAACAAAGCCGTAGGCGGACGGAATCAACTCTCACTTGTACCTGATGAGTGCTTCTGATAAAGTTAATTTATTAGCCCCCGTAGCTCAGTGGATAGAGCACTGGTTTCCGGTACCAGGTGCGTAGGTTCGATTCCTATCGGGGGTACTTTCTAGGACTTGACTCGAACAGGTGATAACAGTGTCGCCTGTTTGTGTTTTAATGAGGTTCTCCAGATTTTCCTCACCACCAGAGACAATATCGCTAATGTCTCGTAAGTATGCAAATGGTGGTAATAAATCTACACGAGCAATCTCGCCATCAGGATTGACAACGACTCTCTCGATCACGTTTCGCAACAGTTCTTTCTGATTACTGCGCGAAAGTGTTTCATACAGTATACCCAATTTTGTGATTAGTGTAAGCGCGTTGTCTAGATCGTCAATGTAGCTTTCACATTTCTGCTCCAGTAAATCTAGATTTGCACGCAGTTTATTTCGTTTGTCCTGCCATTCCGCCCACATATTTTTCCAGTTTTCCTCAGTGAGCATTCCACCCGCGTAAACGCGCAACACACGCGCTTCTTCCTCATCAATTTGCTTCAAGGTACGTTCAATATCAGCACGTTCGTCTGGACGTAACCGTCCGAGCTTATCAGCAACTTCATTGATGTAGTAATCGCGGATAAGAGGAATAACTTCAACATCTACCTGCACGAGCCTCAAGTGATTGGCTAACTGCTTTTCAACCTCACCACATAAGAAATGAATAGGATGACATTCCAAGCGATAATGTGCTGTTCCTCCACCTGAACGGTGCGTATTAGACGTTGAACCCGTAAGTCTATAGAGCTTCTTGCCTTCTTTAGTAGGATCTGTTTTATCTGCTGTTAGATAGATTAAGCCACTCAATAAGTAGTCGTGCTTACGTTTAGCGTGTCTGCGGTTGGAACGTCTTCTGAGAATGGCTAGACCACGCTCAAACTCCTCCGTTGAGATGAGTGCTTCCCAATTCCCTCGAAGTGTTTTTGGAGCAATCCCTTTTTCCTCATTGACAATCCAACCTGCATACGACCAGTTGTGGAAGATATGCGACATCGTATTGCAATTAGCTTTGCGTTGTCCCGTTGCTTTTACTTCAATGAAGGGTCGTCCACTACGATAGCGATGACCACGTGTGTGAAGTTCCTCGCAAATTTCAGCAAGCGTCAGCTTATCTCCCAAAAGCAAATCCCATGCCAACCGCCAAATAGGACTACGCTCAGGACAGAGTTCGATGTGATGGGTTCTGCGAGCATAAGATTTACGATGGGGCTGTTTGTCTTCAACGCTGATATATCCGTCTGGTGGACGACCAATGTAGCCACCATCTTGGCGCTTGGCATCAATGGCTCCTTTGATTCTTAAACTTATCATCATGCTTTCACGACGAGCGAGTGTAAAGGATAATGCAACGATGACCCGATCATCAGGTGACATCGGATCAAGATCAGGTTGATTAGCAAATCGCACAGCTACACCAAGCTCATCTAGTTCATCAATTGCGCGAAGTGCCTCTGTATCATTGCGACCAAAACGATCTGCCCGCTCAACGATGACATGAGAGAACTTACCCTCACGTGCATCCTCTAACATCCGTTGATAATGAGTACGATAAGGCGTTCGTCCAGTTAGCACATCGATATACTCATCAATAACAGGCAAGTCAGAGCGCTCAAGAACCGCCTTTTCAATCAAAAAGCGTTGACGCGCCTGAGATGTCTCGGGATTCTGAGCTTCTTCATCACTGGTACGAAGATAAATCGCCCATCCCGGTGATGGTGTTATCTCATTCTTCTTGCGCCTACGACGTGCCATGCTTACCCTACTTAATTTTGCCTTTTACCTACGATACATCAAATCAGGTATTCTGTGTTTTTCGTTGCTTTGCAGCATGCGTAGCGGTCTGATTCTGACTACCCTCAGACCTAGATAATAACTCAGCAACTGCCAGAACACGGTTAAGCATGTCTTTGGGTGTGATATCTTTTATTTTCTTTTTCCTAGCCATAACGCTCCCATTCATTTCGTAAACTCAACGAATTTTGAAGTCCACTCATAAGATCACACGCGTGCAAATAGCTATACGTAACGTCCTTCCCAAAAGGCGTTATCAATCGGCGACGCCTCCTGACATACTAAGTGACTAGCGTCGTTTTTCGCTGCTTCATATCTCAAGATACTAAGCAAGCTCTTTATATCCTTCACAGCTGGCTGCCTGAGTTGTGCTATCAGGAATCCTATCATCGAACTCGAGGATACATTCTGACTGACCAGCACATGATCGCCATAAGCGGATACAGAGGGTAGTGTCATGATTATCTGCTCGCTTTCGTCTGAAATCGTACACGGCGCTGATGATTGACACGACGAATGTATGCGCGTCGTGTGGCAGACCATATCTGTCTTGAATTCTGCATCGTCATCTCCTTTAGAACCGATGTTCACTGTTACAGGATACAATATTTGGATGCAAAAGTCTGGCGAAATGCGACAGAAATGTGGCGAAGTTCGCCAACTTTTTGGCGAAAATTGACAAATATTGTCAGAAACGGAAGCCTAACGCGATTGCTACTTGATACAAATTGATAAGTTTTAATTTTGTAATACAATTAATCCGACCATTTGTTCTATAAAATGGTAAGATAATTGCTTTTAATAATACAAGGACATAACTACATGAAACGAGTAGCCATCATTGTTGCTAACAGCATCACGCGTAGCGGCATACAAACCTTATTTGGCAGAAATGGGATTCCACCTAACTGTCTTCTCCCTTTTGAAACAGTGACAGATTTTCTCGATCAGCCTGAGCCACAAGATATCTCGATTGCCTTGCTGGATGATGACCCATACTTCAATGATATTGAAGCCACCATCGAGCAGTTACTACAAGCACATCCGAAACTGCTGGTCATTCTACTGAGCGAACGCTTGATGGTTCCCTATATCCGTAGCATTATCAAACAAGGGGCAAAAGGCTTCATTTATAAAGAGGATAATATGGAAAACTCTTTGCCGTCTGTTTTGAGTGCTTTGCAGCGAGGAACAGTGTACTTGTCACCGGAGGTTTCGGAGCTATTACTCAACAATGAGATGGTGTCACTGAGCGGTCTCAACAGACGCGACATTGCAGTTTTGCATCTGATGGCGGCTGAATTGAATGTACAGGAGATTGCTTATCACCTGCACACCTCGGATCGTACGGTTTATCGTTCACGGGAGAAATTACGCGAGGCGCTGGGTGTACAGACGAATGAAATGATTGTGGATGCTGCCAGACAAAAGGGGCTATTGGATGATGCATGAATGGAGAGAAGGTATGATGTTCGACACACCACTTCCCATCGAGTGCGTACCACAGGACTTGAGTAATCGTCAGGGACGCATTCTACTCTATATTTACTACTGTCAGCAACACAGAGGCTTCACACCCAGTGTGCGCGAAATAGGTAATGCCGTTGGGATTCCATCCACCTCTGTTGTTGTTTACAACCTCAACAAATTAGCAGAGCAGGGTTATTTAAGACGCATGTCGGGCATGTCACGCGGGGTTGTACTGAAGCCTGTCAGCCATCAATTCGTGTACAGTGTGTATCCTGAAGAACGTACGAACGATCCGAGGATGAAAGTGCAACACCTGCAACGCGAGAATGCTTATCTGAAACAGCAATACGAGATGCAGTTGAGTCAGTTAATTGAGGAACGGGACGTGCTACTGGCAAGACTTGAACGCATTGAGCTTGTACTGGCAGGTTGAAATTTTACAGACAGATTGCCGAAATTACCGCCATTTCTGTCGCAAATTCCCTTCCGTCTGCCGTGCCAATTCGGATACGCTGGAGCGTATAAGCTGTTACAGGAGGAAGACATGGCAATTCGTATTTTGATCGCTGATGATGCTGACCTGACTATCTGCGGGATACAGACGACCTTGCAGGAAGATCACCGCTTTGAGGTGGTGGGGACAGCTCGTTCGATGGATGAGTTACTGACAACAATCACCGAGCAATGCCCGGATGTAATTCTGCTGGGCGAGTGGCTTTACAATATGGATATATTGAGCGGGATTGAGCAACTGCGGAAGCTCGTTCCGACATCTAAGATCATCGTCCTAGGCTCACTGGCAGATGGCTTACTCATCCGTGACCTCTTTCATGCTGGTGCAAATGGCTATCTGTACAAGAGCGACGACCTCTGCGATTGCCTGACACTTGCTGTCGATACGGTGCTACGTGACCGTAAATACTTATCTCATACTGCGAATGCTGAGTATCTGGTTGCCATGCAATCCCCACAGAGAGACTGGCATTTAGACCGTGAAGCTCGCCATATCTTACAGATGCTCGCCCGCGGACACCGCACCTGTGAGATTGCGGAGTCGCTAGATATAGAGACACGGCGCGTATATCATATACGGCAGAAACTGCGCAAACGCTTCAATGCCGAGACCAACGAACACCTGATATCTGTCGCGGCAGCTGAAGGTTTTATCTATCCCTGATTTGAATCTATGTTTAATCATATCCCAAATCATTCCGCAAATAATCTATCCAAATAGGGATACGATCACCGTTAAGTGATTGAATGTCCCAATCTGCGTTGAGATAAGGAGGTTTCCAGAACTGAGGATGATGTGGATTTGTAAACATTTCTAGATCATACTCGGGATACCATGTATCTCCATTTGGAAGTATTGTCTCCTCGTCAAATATAATGTCTTCTAGGTTAGCTCGATGCAAAAACGCATTTTTAAGATTCGAACCTGATAAATTAGCTTTTTGCATTTTTGCTTCCGCAAGATTACTGAACTGGAGATCGCAGTTGATGAATTTTGCGCTCCACAATTCCGTTCCATGCAAATCAGCTCCAAACAAACTGGCATTGCTAAAGTTAGTTAGATTGGCATAAGCCCTAAACAAATATACGAACTGCATACTCGCATTAGCTAAATTCGCCTTCTGCATATAAGAATTTTGCAGATTAGTATGAATCAGTGTACTGTCTGAGAGATTAGCCTCAATCAAATTTGTGCCAGCTAATTGTGCGTGGCTTAGATCACGATCTCTGAGAAGTGGTGTTCGATGCTGTAGAAGTAGCCATCCTTCATCACGCATCCAGTCTATTGCTGTTTTTGCAATCTCATTTGACTGACCCTTTGCTTCTCTAAAGAGCCGTTTCTTGAGCTGTTGTCTATCACGCCATTGTGATATCTGATCAAGGACGGCAATAGTCGCAGCAACTCCTAGTAGTTCAGTATACACATTTGTTGCATAGCCATCGGTAAACACCAAAGAACCAATCCAAATACCAATAATGACAAGAGTCAAGCCACCACTAATCTTATAAAAATCACTATATTCTTTGTAGATGTTGGAGACTTCTATATCTGTTGTCCTCATCAAGCAGACCTCTGTTAGCTTCAATGTGCGTATTTTTCAATTATATATCGAATCAACCATTTAAACTTTCTAGCGTAATGAATTTTACTAACCTAATACCGTAAAATTTCAGCCCTCACCTATTCCCACTTTGCCATCATGAAAGGGTAAACACGCGCTATGGAGATATTCTCATATGCCCTCACGTTTTTCTTTACTAGTTACCCTCATATCGCTGACGCTGGTTGTGTGGTTAGTGGTGCTTGCACTCTTGCTAGATGTGTTACCGATTCAACGTGTCGAAGCTCAGATATTACTGACACAGATGATATTTCCATCTGCCACACCTACGCAGACAGCGACGACTGTCCACACCGCGACTAATACCCCGTTACCCACACAAACCACATTGCCATCCAATACACCCTTACCAACTGAAACACTGTTGCCTACACTGACACCCACGCTAGCGGTGCGGTTATTAGAAGTGACAGCCGTTATGCCCGGTGTCTACACCGAACCAACCAGCACACCGTTTCCAGTTGGCACAAATTTACTGCCTGCACCCCCCAATCCCATTGAGCCACTACCAGATGCCACCCATGCCGCCGCGCCGTTTATGGGCTGGTATAGCTTCGAGTCAGATTACCCGACAGTGCAATACAGTCCGGTGCGCTGGACAGCACGCCAGAATATCTCTGCTAGTGAGGGACAATATCATCGTTATGAGGGTATGGGGTCTGTGAGCTTTCCGTTTGAGGGGGAAGGCTTACGGGTGCGCTATGTGGCGGCACGCAATATGGGCATCTTCGAGGTGGTAGTAGATGGTCAGATCATAGATACGGTGGATGCCTACCATCCTGACCTCATATTTACAGGAACACAGGTCTATTTTGTGGGCAGTGGCTCACACACGCTGACGATTCGTGCCACCGGACGGCGTAATGTGCAGAGTGAAGCCATCACCGTCGGGCTAGATGCGATACAGGTATTTCGTGCCGATGCCAACACGCTCATCATTCCACCACCCGCTGTCACCAACACGCCTGTCGCCACACCCCGTCCCGCACAGAGCATCGAGTTAGTGTCTGCCCCTGCAACCACCATGCCGACTGCTACACCTCCTGCGCCTGCGGAGATAAGCGTCTCAGTGGTCATCGCCTACGACGAAAATGGCAACCGCGATGTCGATCCTGCCGAGGGCGTCTCGGGGATTCCGATACGGGCTGTCGCGGTGGATAGCAATCAAGTCATCGCGCAGAGTGTGACGGATGTGCATGGTTACGCGCAGTTGCTGGTGATTGCTGAGTCTGATTTGCGGATCGTCGCGCCCTATTTTGGGGAGGTCTGGGATGTACCACTCTCGACACGTGCCAGCAATCAATTCACACTGCTACTCGAACCAGGCAATCAGCCGGGGATCATTCCATGAGATACTATTTACTGCTATTCATCATACTCACCATTGCTTGTGCGGGCACACCCCTTATCGGTACGCCTTTGTATACCTGCCCGACGGATGTACCGTTACCAACCGCGACCACACTGGCAGGCACGCCAGTCTCTACGCCACGTCCACAACCAACGCCGTTCACGATTGTGCCACCCCAAGATTTCTATGCAGGGGATGCCGTCAACATCGGTACGCCGAATAGCGATTTGCGGGTGCGCTTGCATCTGCTGAATGTGCAGATAAGCCCACTCGGAGGCGATGAACAGGTCGTTAGCTGGCAACTCGCCGTCACTAACAACGGACGTAGTAGCTATGAGATCTTCCCTGCCGTGCAGATGTATGTACGGATGGTAGACGGTGTGCAAGGCACATGGGGGTCAACACACGCTGCGGGCGAAAGCGTGGGTATGTCTGTGGATAGCGACCTGTATCAAATACGGGCAGAACAATCGCGGACGTTCAATCTAGCGGCGATTACCCCTGCTGGCACAGATCTTCAATTTGCTTTCCAACTCGATCCCACGCTTGGCACAGCCAGTCCCATCATGACGTGGATCAACCAGACCAATCCGCACTGTCAGGGCGATGTTGCCCTCTAGGAGGAACGCGTGGATATCATTGATGCAATGCAAGTACAGATCGATACCTTCTGGTACAACATCCTGCTCAGTCTGGCAGGGATGCACTGGAGCATTTTACGGGGCATTATCCTCATGGGGCATACCATTGAGCTGATGAACAACTGGCTGATTGAATATGCCTTCGTGCCGCTCATCATGCAGACCAACAGCAGTCTCAGTCTGGCGATGAACCTCTCTTTCATGATCGCAATGCTCGTACTGGGTATCACTTACATGCTAGCATCCTTCATTCGGTTAGAGGTGGTCAATCTGCGCAGTGCCTTACAGTGGTACATCGCAGGCGCTCTGTTTTTCTCGGCGGGACCGGTTCTCTACCAGAGCATGAACGATTTTTGGGTCGGTGCGGCACAGGCATTCTATACCAGCACGCTCTTAGGATTGCAGAACAATTTTGGCACAGGCTTTGATTCGCTCTCTAACGTGACCTCCACTGATCTGGGCTTGTATCCGGTCTGTGATTATCTGGGTCCTTATTTGCCGTCTGGTGGCGGGGGCATCGATGGCTTGGATGTGGCGCTGGCGTATTTGCGTGCCGATGGCGTCGATGTCATGGGTTATGCTTATCCGCAACATGCTTTTCAGTGTCCGCCGCACTTCTATCATCCCAGTAATGGTGATTACGTCAGTCCAGTACCGCAAGAATGGTACTTCGAGGATTCCTACTTCAATGTCTATCAGGGACCGATCTTCTTCCCGACCATGGATACACCAGACCGCTCTGCGTCCCTCAACCTAGCCGCGTCGGTGCAGGGACGCCTGTTGACCGCATGGCCGCTCGTGATTTTCGGGGTTGCGGAACAACTGATTTACCTGCTCATTACCGTGGCGCAGGGCATTACTTTTCTATCTTTCGCGATAGCCATTCTTTTTGCCTTCTTCAAGAAGACGGAAGTTATCGCCCGCTCCATCATTGACCAATGGATTGAGTTAATTGTCCTCTCCATCGCTCTCGCCTTAGTGCAATCTCTGGTGACATCTTTTTTCCTGCTGGGAACAGCATCCGGTAGCAGTTCTGTCGTGCTAGGGATGGGCTTAGTGGCACTGATTTTCATGGTGATTGCACTCTGGTCAGGCGTGAAAGCGGTGTGGAATAGCTTTAACCGTCTCTTCGGGGCGCTGGGACAAGCGACCGGTGGCACGATGATAACGCCCGGTAAAGCGGCACTGTCAGTAGCATCTGTGGGGGCATCGGCTGTGGGAGCATATGTAGGGATGCAAGCGAATTTGCTGGCAGGGATGGGCGCACTGCGCAATGGGGCAACGGCATCTCAGGCGGCAGGTATCTCCTTCGGTAGCTCACAGACTTTGAGTGGTGCAGCACGCACCCTCGCTTACCTGCCCAGTATTCGGGGTACATCATTAGGTGATGCTGCTGAACAATTCACTGAAGGCTCGATTACACGTACCATTGCCCGCAATGTCCCTGTGATTGGGCGGGTGACGGGTCCGATGGTCGGCACGATGTTGTTGACTGACCGTAATCCTGATAATGCTGAATATGCCGAACAAGGACGCATGACGAATCGCCCGATGCTCGTACCTGCCATTGGGGAAGGCTTGGATCGCTTTGTCGTACCTGTCGGCGCACCTGCACCGCGACGTAATCCCATTGACCCAGACTACATCGAAACCGAAGAGGGTGAGATGTTGCCGATAGTTGCTACACGGCGTCCGCAACGCACAGGCTATTTCACGCCTGATGAGCCATTGCCCTTTGCTGATGAACCACCACAGTCACCCCGCACGCGTTATGAATCGGAAATGCAGGGTGAGGAACTGGAACAACACCTCAGCGATGTCATGCGCTCCTCCACAGGCGTCAACTCGACACTGGGCGGTCTACTGGAAGATGATGCCCAGAGCGATGCAGACGGCTTATCTCAAGCGGCAGGACAAATTGAAGCTGCTGCTACGCGTCTGCAACTGGTGGCAGGGCAATTGCAACTGACAGGCAGTGCGGATATTGCCAGTGTCATGGGCGATGTGGTGCAGACCAGTGCGGAAGCTGAACTCGATTACTTCACGGCATCCGAGCGCATGGCAAACGTCATGGGGATGACTGGTATGGACGATGGTCGCCCTGCGGTGCGCGAGAACCTGCCCCAATTTGGCTTATATATCAATCAGGCACTGCGACTAGGCTTGTCCGGGCAACAGGCAGAACAGGTCGTGCGTGAGGTCAAGGACTCACCGTCGGGACAGCTACTGCCCGAAACGCATGACAGGCTGACCGAGCAGTTACGAACAGAGCGTGGTTATGCCTACAACGACGCCGAAGATGAGGTCAACTGGCTCGAACACACCGCGCGCACACTTCCCAATGAAATTACGGTGGTGGGCATGATGCCTCTAGCTATCGTACAACCGCAGGTCGATGTGACGGTTGACCCTGCGATTGATGTGACAGTTGAACTACCTGATACCAACAACTACGACAGCGCGATGAACGACGAATCTGCTATGAGTGGCTCTGGCAGTGTGATCGGAGGCGACCATGAGTGAGCAACTGACATTCTACACCCTTGATGAACTACAAAATATGAGCGTAGCAGAATTGCAGGCGCTCTGGGAGCTTGTCCCGACAGATAGACAACGCGTGTATCGGCAAGCCTATGAACGCGAAGTACGTAATGCAGGTGCGCTTGGTTCAGACCAGCTTGAAGCGCAGGTGACGGCTGAGTTGCTCAAACGGTATGAAGACTCTGCGCTTGTGCCTGTAGGGATGCGCTGGGCGCGGACACCTTCGCGGGTGCAGGATGCGGCAAAGAATGATGAAGGCGCAATTACTGAGCATTCGACTACCGAAAATGTTGCCAGCACACTCTCTCCTCTCGTGATTGGGGTAGGTGTGGTTATGGCTATCTTGCTAATGGGTATCTTCTTATTTCGTGGTTCAGGCGACGATAGCACAGTTGAGGTCGCAGAACTGACACCAGCCGTTGAGCCAACAATAACGCCACAGATGACACCTACCCCCACACCCCTTGCGCTCGATGTCCAAGACGATATTATTCGCGATGGCGACGATGAGCGCACGGTAGCCTACCCAGTGAGTTTGCAGGTTGCCTTGCCCGATGGCAGTCCACCGCGAGTGTGGGTGGTGCAACGCCGCGCGGTGCGTGCCTCCGAGTGGAATTATGACGAAAACCCTGATATTGCTTCGTTCATCAATGGGATGTCGGTTCGTCCCGTAATGGGCATTCCTTTTTCAGAGGACAACGCCCAATGGTTCGAGGATATGGATGAAGGCACGATTTTCACCGTCACGATGAATACAGGCGCGATGTTGCGCTTTGAATTTGCTGCACGTTCACAGGTACGCCGTAGTGACACCGATATTTTTCGTCAGGTGAGTCCGGGACTTGTTTTGCTGATGATTGGTGAACGGGATGACGAAGGTTTGCCGACGGCGACCCGCACGCTGATTACAGCGACCTATCCGCCTGAGCAGGAACTGGGGCGTGATGGCGAGTTGGTTGGGCTGACATTACCTGATTTGCCACCGATTTTTGCACCTGCAATGCCTGTCCAGCAGAATAGCCCGTTTGCAGATGTCGATGTGCAAATTATCTCAGTGATGACCCAACCCGGACAATTGACCACCCGTTTCCGAATTTACAACGGTGGCAGTGAGACACTGAATATCACTGGTGATGACATTCAGTTGGCATTGGGATATGTTCCGAATCCTGTTGGACCTTATGTGCCTGCTAGCAGTCTGTCGCCCATATCATTGTTACCTGAGCAAGCAGCTGATTTGGAATTGATATGGGAGTGGCATAGAGAACCACATAGTGTATTGCAAATTGGTACGTTCTATTATGCGTTGCAACTATAATCAGTTGTCATATAATGAACGTACAATGATATCTACAATATCATTCATTTCCTGAGTTCTTCCGTCATAAAATATGTCACCAGAGAGCCATCCTTGTAAGTTAGAATCATCTAGCTTGATTAGAATTATGTAGTCTTCTTCATCAAGTTTTCGGTCTAAAGCAGCTTTTCGTTCCCAATTTGTATATCTAGATCGATTATAATGTTCAGAAAGTATGATTACACACTTACGAGATTGATATCTATAAATCGGTTGAAGACGATCAGGTAGAAAACTGCCTGCAAGAACCATTTGATGATGCGGAGCAAAGAATACGTTCAGATCTTGGTTGCGAAGTAAGGCGACTAGCTTAGAAGCATAACCCTCATCTTGACCCGCATATGATATTGCAACATCATATACGACTTCATTAGACTCAGGAGCTTCGGTTTTTCCTATTTCCGATTTCAGTGAAATTATCATTGACCCATCTGAGATAGTATCTTTTCTAACAGATTCCATTTCATTTACATATCGATAAAATGTCTGTGCTGGGCAACCATATTTCTCTGTAATGATGTCTCGTAAATCAACCAAAGGCATCGAACGTGAAGATTTTTCTGAAAGTATTTTCAATACTTCCTTTGGTAATTGTTGTCGTAAATAGGTTCTTGTTTGATCTGGAAGTTGATAATCTTCTAGCAGTATAGCCTTTTTACTTGGACCATTTTCAATATGCTCAGTTCTTATTATAGGAATTTCTCGCAGTAAGGCATCAACTCTACCAACGCTTCTACCGCTTACTTGAACTAGTTGGTCACGTAATTCGGACAGTGGCATTTCGACGAGTTTAGCTTGATTAAAAATATCCTCAATTGCATCAGCATAATCCTGCAAGCTCCAAACATCTTTATTGTCTACAAGTAGCTTACGATTCTTTTTCTGTTCAGCATTGAGTTTCCACTCTCTAGGTTGATATATACCACGATCAACTCTTACAAACTCGTCCCGATCTGATAAATACGTAGAGATACTATTGGGTGGAATATCGGGACGAGACGACTTAACACATTCATATATTTCGCTTGCTGATGCAGGACGATTAATTTTATAAAAACACTTTACCATCAGGGCAATTGCGTCTGCGCTCTCAATCTCCCACTGTGCTAGCCCCCATAGTCCACTTTTTCCAACAGTTTCAAATCTCTCAGGTTCACGGGTCATAGAATTAACAATGGTTGCTCTCGTTAATCGACGTTTACCTGCTGCAACGAGGCGTGAATTTATCCCTCTTGCAATTTCATCAGAATGTAGTGGCTTCCCAGCTTGATCAATATTGGGGTTAGATTCCCATAATACACGAAACGCATATTTCTGGGCTGCTCGTAGCTCCTCAAAACGAATTTGATAATACTCATCTTCCAGCGTTTCAATCACTTCATTTGCTTGAAGAACAAATCGAATTACTTGCTCATCAGGTAATTTGGTGTCGCGCAGACTAGCCAACTTAAAGAGCAGATCAAAATACGAGATTGATATTCTCTCATCTTGAAGAATTTCTTCGCACTGACGCTTTAGGAGTCTCAAATTGCCCACAGTTACTGTAGTTTGTCCTGCTATCCAAAAAAGATAGTACCCACTTATCTTCACTTTTGTGAAACCATAAACACGCATGAGCAGATGTAAATATGTTTTTTCTTGCTCTGATAGATCATGATCATAGCGATCACTAATTACGGATTTGGCTTCTGAATCGAGTAAAAAGAGAAATTTATTTGTGAGAATTGCCTTCAACACCTTAATTTCTCTAAGTAAGTCTACTTCTATGGATACAGTCATCAAAGGAATGTCGAGAAGCCTATTTTCTAATTCCTGAATTGCGGCTTCTTCTTTTT